>NZ_JBHEBG010000017.1:0-665 GCF_046557915.1 Spongiimicrobium sp. 3-5 | reverse complement strand
TCGGTCACCACCGTGATGTCGCTGGCCGGTACGTCGCCGATACATTCCACCGTGATACCCGCAGGATCGCTCGCCGTCGGGTCCTCATTGTCCTCTATCGTAACATCAAAGCTACATGTGGCCGTAAGTCCGGTAGCATCCGTTACCTCAAAAGTGTTCGTCGTCGTTCCTATAGGGAAGGTCGACCCGGAGGGAAGTCCCCCTATCTGTACCGTCACCGCACCAGGACTGTTGTCCGTGCCCACAGGGGCCGTATAGGTAACCACTGCCTCGCACACGCCAGCATCCGTATCCTGGGTAATGTCCGCCGGACAATTGATAACAGGGGCCTCACTGTCCACTACCGTGACATCGAAGCTACAGGTCATCGTATTGCCCGCATCGTCCGTTACCTCAAAAGTGTTCGTGGTCGTTCCCACAGGGAAGGCCGAACCTGAAACAAGTCCCGCTATCTGTACCGTATTGGCTATTCCACAATTGTCCGTGCCAACAGGGGCCGTATAGGTAACTACCGCAGTGGAAAGCCCCGCATCGACGTTCTGGGTAATATCCGCCGGACAGTTGATCACAGGATCCGTCGTATCGTCGACCGTTATATCCTGGGTAACGGTGATGCTGTTGCCCGCCTCGTCCGTTACGCTATAGGTCCTTGTAATGGTCCCCGG
>NZ_JBHEBG010000016.1:0-804 GCF_046557915.1 Spongiimicrobium sp. 3-5 | reverse complement strand
TATCGCAACGCTATGGTAGGTACGGGGGGTAACCATACCGGCTACCGTGCGCCAAGAATTCGTCGAAGGGTTATAGAGCTCCGCCGTTAGCGCCGCACCAACGTCCGTAAAGGTCTCCGCATGGTCCAGACCGCCGGTAACCAATACCTCTCCGTTGGGAAGTACCGTACTGTTGTGCATTACGCGCTCCAAGGTTAGGTTGTTGGAGGTCTGTGTTACCGTGGGGGCATTGCCGTAGGGAACGTTGATATCGATGACGTACGAATTGTCCTTGGCAGGGGTATTGCTGTCATAGGACCGGGAACCGCCGACCTTGAGTATGCGGCCGATGTCGAACATCACAGTGGTGCCCTTCATAGAATAGGTATCGCTGCCGCGCTGCCCGGCACTGGTCCAGCTGCCAAGGCCACCGTTGCCGTCAACATCGATCCAGTGCATGATCTCACCGGGGCCCGCTTGGAAAAGCTCCCCGTTGGGAGCCGGCCAGAGCCATACATGGTTGTCCAAACGGTAAATTCCCTCACCCTCCTGGCTCGCATCGTTGCTGTTCCATAGGAAATCGTCCGCCGCTATACCGGGAAGGTTAACCCAGCCGGTGGACTCCGTCCAGAGTTCAGCATCCTTGTTGCCGTTGGTCTCGGGAACGTCGGCATCGCTCCATGAACCCCCTACAGTGAAAACAGAACCGTCCGAAAGCGTCACGTTGCCCTGATAGCCACGTGGAACGTTCATCTCAGAAGCCACGCTCCATAGCCCCGTCGAAGGATCGTAGATGCTCGTCTTTTGGCTCGAGGTCCCTCCAGC
>NZ_JBHEBG010000015.1:0-3256 GCF_046557915.1 Spongiimicrobium sp. 3-5 | reverse complement strand
TGCCGTACCTGCCCCGGAAACCTTCACGGCAACCGATAACTGTGGTACCGCCACTGTTGCCTTTACCGAAACCAGGACCGATGGGAGCTGTCCTTCGGATTATAGCCTGGAGAGGACATGGACCGCCACCGACGAGTGCGGACTTACTACCGTGCACATACAGACCATCACCGTACAGGATACCACAAGCCCCGTGTTCGTGGGGACATTACCCGTGGACATCACCGTGGAATGCGATGCCGTACCTGCCCCGGAAACCTTCACGGCAACCGATAACTGTGGTACCGCCACTGTTGCCTTTACCGAAACCAGGATCGATGGAAGCTGTCCTTCGGATTATAGTCTGGAGAGGACATGGACCGCCACCGATGAGTGCGGACTTACTACCGTGCACATACAGACCATTACCGTACAGGATAACACAAACCCCGTGTTCGTGGGGACATTGCCAGTGGACATCACCGTGGAATGCGACGCCCAGGTCCCTGTAGCAGAAACCTTTACAGCTACCGATAACTGTGGTTCGCCTACAGTGAACTTTACCGAAACCAGGATCGATGGAAACTGTGTATCCAACTACAGTCTGGAAAGGACATGGACGGCCACCGATCTATGCGGTAATGAAACTATACATGTACAAACAATAAACGTAGAGGACACAACCGCTCCGGTTTTTGTAGAAGCGCTACCACAGGACGGTTTCGCCGAGTGCGATACCATTCCCGAAGCTGCGATACTTACGGCCACGGACAATTGCGGTACCGTAACCGTAGACTTTACCGAAACCGAAGTGCCAGGAAATTGTAGCTCCCGATACTCTTTGGTACGGACATGGACGGCCATCGATGATTGTGGCAACGAGACCTCCCATACGCAAACCTTGCAGCTTACCTGCCCCCTTAAGGTGTACAATGCCGTATCGGCCAATAGTGATGGACGAAACGATGGTTTCAAACTGGAGGGTATTGATTGTTTCCCCAACAATAATGTAAAAATATTTAACCGTTGGGGGGTAAAAGTATTTGAAGCAAATGGATATGATAATAACGATAGGGTATTCGAAGGATTCTCAGATGGCAGGCTTACGATCGCCAGGGACGAAAAACTGCCCACAGGAACCTATTTCTATGTAATACAGTACACCTCCGAAGACAGTGGAGAAACAACTCAGCAATCAGGTTTTTTATACTTAGCGAGCGACAATTGATCCATATCCATAAAAACAAATAGAGACCATGAAAGTAATCTATACCAACTATAAAAAAATTGCGTTCCTTATCCTATTGGCAATAGGCCTCCCCATCCTTTGCCATGGCCAGCAAGATTCGGAATACACCCAATATATGTATAATACGGTTACAGTAAACCCTGCTTACGCCGGCAATAGGGGCGTATTGAGCTTCAATAGCCTTTATCGTTCCCAATGGGTTGGATTGGACGGGGCTCCCAAATCACTCACTTTTTCACTTAATAGCCCCGTTGGGGAAAGGGGTGTGGGCCTTGGCCTTTCCGTTATCCATGATGAGATAGGCCCATCTACTGAAAGTACGGTGACCGCAGATTTTTCCTATACCATCTCTTTGAGCAGAAGGACCCATCTATCCTTCGGTTTAAAAGGAGGGGTACACCTTCTCGATGTCGACTTTGGAAAATTAGGTCCGGAAGATCCAACCGATCCAAATTTTTTAAACAATATCGACAATCGTTTTTCCCCCAATGTAGGTCTGGGTGTTTACCTCCATTTTGACGATAGATGGTATGTTGGATTGTCATCTCCAAATATATTGTCCACCGACCATTATGATGATACGGTATCTTCTACCGCATCGGAACAAGCGCATATTTATTTTATTACCGGATATGTGTTCGACATTAGTAAAAATATTAAGTTTAAACCGGCCACGCTGATAAAAGCCGTTAAGGGCGCCCCCGTGGCTTTTGATGCATCCGCTAACTTTTTGTTCAACGATAGGTTCACTATGGGGTTTTCCTATCGCTTGGATACAGCCATTAGCGGACTGGCCGGTTTTCAAATAAACGATCGTTTAATGCTGGGCTATGCCTATGATTACGATACCACCGAACTTGGGAACTACAATTCCGGATCCCACGATTTCTTCTTGCGCTTTGAACTGGGAACAAGAATAAGAAAATCCGTAAATCCAAGATTCTTTTAACACCTTATACACCGATTATGAATACATATCTAAAAACTCCATACCTATGTACCTTGTTCTTTTTTGTCCTTGCCCTTACCGGTTTTGGGCAGGAGGTAAAACTGGATCGTGCCAATAAAAAATATGCCGATCTTGCCTATATAGATGCTTCGGAGCTTTACCTAGACCTTGTTGAATCGGGATACAGGTCCGAGGAACTCTTCAGGAAACTGGGGAACATCTATTATTTCAATGCTAAATATGCAGAGGCCGCCCGTTGGTACAGGGAATTGTTCTCCATGACGGAAGATTTGGAACCCATATATTATCTCCGCTACTCACAGTCATTAAAGGCATTGGGCAACGAAGAACTCTCCGTTCATTGGTTCAATACCTATGTAGAAAAAGAAGTTTCCATGAACAAACCTTATGGAAACGCTATAGACTATTTAAAGATCATTGAGGAGAACTCCGGACGATACACTATGGAGCTCGCCAATATTAACTCTACCGGGGTGGATTTCGGGGCTGCCTTCAACCAAAAAAATTTGGTCTTCGCCTCCACGCAAAACAAGAAAAGTCGCGCACGTCTAAGCCCATGGGATGGTTTGTCATTTTTAAACCTTTATCAGGCACCTATAGAAACAAATGGATATCTCGGTACTCCTAAGAAACTAAAAGGTAAAGTAAATACCAAGTATCATGAATCCAGTGCGGTCTTTACCCAAGATGGAACCACCATGTATTTCACAAGGAACAATGTAACACCCTTTAAGAACAGAAGAGAAAGGGATGTACAACATTTAAAAATCTACAGGGCCACATGGAAAAAAGGAAAATGGACCGATGTTGAGGACCTGCCCATAAATGGGGACGATTATTCTAACGCGCACCCCGTTTTAAGCCCTACCGAGGATAGTATGTATTTTGTGTCTGACAGGCCGGGATCCCTGGGTCTTACGGATATCTATACTGTGGATATAAACCCGGATGGCTCCCTGGGCATTCCAAAAAATCTGGGGAAAAAAATAAATACCAAGGGAAGGGAATCTTTCCCCTTCCTTGCCAAGGACAACGAACTGTACTTCTCCTCCGACGGA
>NZ_JBHEBG010000014.1:0-4658 GCF_046557915.1 Spongiimicrobium sp. 3-5 | reverse complement strand
CGTCCGTCGGGAAGGTTCGCAACAGCGACAGGAACTATCCCGAATCCGATGGGATCGCTCCATTGACCGTCCTGGGACGGGTCTTGGCAATATGCTCCGGAAACACCGGAAAAGAATATGATGATCAGTAAGAAAAAACGCGTGAGGTAACTGTTTCCCATAAAAAATTCTTTAATCTTTCGATTTCAACTGTTCGGGGAAACATTTATGTTAAAATTAAGACTTATAAAGTATTTTATTGATGCAATAAGAACTATCTCGATTAAACACCATAATTACTCGGTAAATGGTAAGCCAACAAATATGTTCTTCTATTCGAACTCCATGGAGGTTACTTCAATAACCCCCCATTGTCAATAGTTTATGAGAATTAATATCCAGTTTGGATCAAAGTAAATTTTTGCCGAAAAAAGTATTCTTTATTATTTAAAAAGGTGTTTTATGTCAAACTATAAACCGGCATCTTTTGAACGTCCATTTTCCAAGCAGAAATACATCCTGAAGGCATAGCACAAGAAGAAAATCGAAAGTAAAATCTCAAAAATCTCACTATGCCCATAAAATGTTGAACATGCCATATATAGAAACAAGAAGAACAAACTTCTATGGGGAGAAAAAACACTGAACAAATATGATTGACTGGTTTTTGGGAAAAACCAAATTAAGAACATACAAATAAACATGCACATACCTATGAAAGGATAGACAAAATTAAAGATTGGATTTAGAAAATTGTGCATATTCGTTTCCGCTTGGAAGTTATATTTTTCAAATATCCCAAAGGAGTCCCATCCAAAAATATGTTGGCCCCAACTAATTTCTTCCCCAAAAATATAAAAGGACACCAATGATAAGGCAATTAAAGCAATGGTTGCTTTTTTCCCTTTAAGATGAAGTAGGTCGCTTTTTTTGATCTTGAAACTTGTAATCAGGAACACAACCGAAGCCACTAAAAAAAACAACGCGGCAAAACCTTCTATAAAACCTTCTTCTTTGGGATCTCCAAATGTCAGCTGATGCAAATGCAATAAGACGCACAAAACGATGGTTATAAAAAATGTATAATAGGAAAACCCAACTTTAGGACACGCATCATCCTTAACAAAAAATGAAAGAACCTTGTTCTTGTCTAAAAAACTATCGGTCAAAGTCTTAATCTTCCCCATTAGTCCAAAGGAATAAACCACAGAAACCACTAGAGCCAAAAGGATCATTAAAATTGTAAAGTTTTCGACCATTGCCGTGGTTTCCTTGCTTAAGGATTTATCCGCGCTTAAATACTCGGTAGCAAAATATAACGCAGACCTAAGGATCTCGGTAAAATACGCGATAAGCGCTACAAAAGTAATTAAACCAATCGCTCTTTTTATAATCCTTACTATTTGCATCTGTTATTGGTAATTCTAAACTCGGTTTTCAAATAACACGGAAAATAGCTTCCGCACATAACGGGCTAAAATACTAATATTTTATTTCTTTCGGTTCACCATAGCAGTCCTTCTCTTTGGTGATTAATTGACAACACAACATCATTAAAACAAAACATTGCAGTGGATGGACCTGAAAGAATGCTTCAGTTTTAAACGGGTAAAGCATAAATAAAGTGCAGCCTAAGCATAAAATATCTTAGGTGCTACTTGCTTACCATTCTCCAATTATATTAGAAAATTGGAGCGTTTAGTGTAATACAGGATGTCTTACTTATTGATCTAACAAAAGAAAGGGAACCCGGCCGGGTTCCCTTTCCATAATTAAAACTATCTGTATTCTTAACTATTTTTAAATAATTCCCTGTTTCTGGGTTTTTACTTATAACCCAAGATGGATTATCTTTTTAAATTCGACATCATTATTATCAACTCTTTCTATGATAAGTATGTATGTTCCTACACTTAATCCCGAGACGTCCCATGCTTCTTCGTTATCGTGGTTTGAAGGGATAATATGCTGCAACACTGTTTTACCATATATATCATTAAGTTGAACCTGAAGTCCCTCGCCCATATAATCTGTTAGAACGAAATTCAAGATACCATTAGGTACAGGATTAGGATATACCACCAAATCTTTCAATGGTGTTACTCCTTGAGTTTGTCTTTCCAATACTACAATATTCAACGTGGTAGTACAACCAGAATCTGAGGTAAAGGTGTACAATCCTGCTTGCTCCATGCCAATAGCTGTAATGGCATAGGGTGCTAAAAGTTCTTCACCACCCGGTAAGGTAATTGTAACAGGGTTATTTTCAGTAATGGCATCCAATGAAATTTCGGAATCTTCGAAAACAGTAATCTCACTTTCGCTATTCCCAGATTCACCATCGACCGTATAGCTAGCAACAATGCTCGTTGCGGTACAAGGTGCTGCCGTATCAACATTTATGACCAATACAGCGGTGCAACCATTCTCAATGGTAAAAGTATATACCCCAGCCTGCGCCAATTCTATGTTTTCAAGGAAATATTCACCATCAAATACAGAACCATCTGGCAATGTAACGGTAAACGGAACCTCTTGTACAATGCCAAGATCTACGCTATCTCCCACATTCACCGTGATTGCGCCAGCGCCACTCTGTGCTGGTTGATCATTGATAGCATATTCAGGTGTTACACTGTTTTGATCGCAAACCACTGAAGTTACTGTTAATTCCAAGGTAGTTGTACAACCCTCCTCTGTAGTGAAGGTATAGGTACCACTATCTGCTAAAACACTGCTAGCTATTTCAAGGTCATTGAGATCCAAGGCTTTATTGTTTCCATTGGGTCCGGTAACGCTGAAAGCTTTACCATTCGGCAAAATACCTAGCGATAAGGCATCCCCTTCTGTAACGCTCAACTGGGATTGCCCCGTAACCGCTGTACCGCCATTGACGCTATATTCTACAAGTAACCCAAGTCCAATACAATCAATAGGTTCTATGGTCAGTTCCAGTACAACCGAACAACCTTCCTCTGTTGTAAAGGTATACGTACCACTATCAGCAACGGTGCTGCCTGTAATTAAAAGGTCGTTGATATCCAATGCCTTGCTATTACCATTGGGTCCGGTGACGCTAAAGGCTTTTGCATCTGGTATTATACTAAGGGCCAAATCATCTCCTACGGTGGCAGTTAACTGGGTCTGTCCGGTAACCGGTATCCCTCCATTGACGCTATATTCCGTAAGCAATCCAAGTCCAACACAATCAAAAGGTTCTACCGTCAGTTCCAGTACTACGGAGCAACCTTCCTCTGTTGTAAAAGTATATGTGCCGCTATCTGCAATAGTGCTGCCAGTAATGAGAAGGTCGTTAGCATCCAATGGCTTATTGTTGCCATTGGGTCCGGTAACACTAAATGTTTTTGCGTCTGGTATTATACTAAGGGCCAAATCATCTCCCTCGGTAACCGTTAATTGAGATTGCCCCGAAACCGGGATTCCGCCGTTAACGCTATACTCCGTAAGCAGGCCTAGTGCTGCGCAATCCACGTTTACCACTACCTCCAAATCTACAGTACAGCCAGTTCCGATAGTCGTAAATGTATAGATACCGCTATCTGCAGGTGTAATACTGGGAAAAGTATAATTACCTACACCTATGTTCTCAAAAAATCCGTTCGGACCTGTTATGGTATAGGGCAAATCATTTGGAAAAACACTTAACATTACCAAATCACCTTCATCCACTACGGCTGTAGGAGCTCCCTGTGTCCACGGATCGGTAATGCCAACCCGATATTCTGAAAGCACGTTACCGCAATCCAGGGGATTGACCGTCACATCTAAATCTACAGTACAGCCAGAGCCGATGGTAGTGAAGGTAAAAATACCATCATGTAGTAAAGTAACGTTGGGAATGGTAAAGTCCCCAAGACCTACATTTTCAGAAAATCCGTTTGGTCCGGTAATAGTATACG
Organism: Spongiimicrobium sp. 3-5; assembly: GCF_046557915.1. Lineage (NCBI taxonomy): Bacteria > Pseudomonadati > Bacteroidota > Flavobacteriia > Flavobacteriales > Flavobacteriaceae > Spongiimicrobium > Spongiimicrobium sp. 3-5. The sequence continues at coordinate 759 of NZ_JBHEBG010000014.1, read as the reverse complement.
GAAGGTCATCTGGAAAAATACTGAGCATCAATTGAGCTCCCTCGGTTATTGTGGCTGTTGGGGAGTCTAATATCCATGGATCAAAATTAATTCGATGTTCGGAAACTACCGCGCTACAGTCTACTACGTCTACGGTTACGTCCAAATCTACAGTACAACCAGATCCAATGTTGGTAAATGTAAAGATACCATCGTGTATTGCGGTAACATTAGGAATGGTAAAATCTCCAAGACCCACGTTTTCGAAAAATCCGTTTGGCCCAGTAATAGTATACGGAAGGTCATCCGGAAATACGCTGAGCATAAGTTGTACCCCTTCATCTACCGTTACAGCAGAGGCGCCTTGTACCCAAGGTTCCAAGTTAATTCTGTATTCCGTTAAAAGACCAAGTCCTGCACAGTCTACCGGATTAACAACTACATCCAAAGTAACGGAACAACCTTCTTCCGATGTTATGATATAGGTGCCTTCATTGGCTTCGGAAACACCTGCAATATTATAATCATCACCAACTGTACCTCCGCTTGGAAGCGTTATAGTTATACCTAGTTGACTTCCACCTACTTCATTTGGAAGGGCACTAATAATTAAATCGCTCCCAGCATCCAAAACAATTTGAGAAGCTCCGTTATCCCATACCCCATTGATCCGATATTCGGCAGTTATGGGTGTATCCCCAGAATCACAACTTGCTACTACATTTAAGTTTATTACGGCCGCACAGCCCGTTGGTGTGGTAAGCACATATTGTCCTATAT
>NZ_JBHEBG010000013.1:1624-3186 GCF_046557915.1 Spongiimicrobium sp. 3-5 | reverse complement strand
ATCGCCATAGGCGGACGAAGCCACGGCTTCGGTGGTGTGCTTATGCCCGATCATTATCCATGCGGAACCGCTCGACCAGTGAGCTGTTACGCACTCTTTAAATGAATGGCTGCTTCCAAGCCAACATCCTGGCTGTCTATGCAGTTCCACCGCGTTTTGTCAACTTAGCACACACTTGGGGACCTTAGCCGGTGGTCCGGGTTGTTTCCCTCTCGGACATGGACCTTAGCACCCATGCCCTCACTGCGCAAAAACATTTTATAGCATTCGGAGTTTGTCAGGAATTGGTAGGCGGTGAAGCCCCCGCATCCAATCAGTAGCTCTACCTCTATAAAACTATTTGCACGCTGCACCTAAATGCATTTCGGGGAGTACGAGCTATTTCCGAGTTTGATTGGCCTTTCACCCCTACCCACAGGTCATCCCAAGACTTTTCAACGTCAACGGGTTCGGTCCTCCACTATGTGTTACCACAGCTTCAACCTGCCCATGGGTAGATCACACGGTTTCGCGTCTACTACTACCAACTGATGCGCCCTGTTCAGACTCGCTTTCGCTGCGGCTCCGTCCCTTAAGGACTTAACCTTGCTGGTAAAAGTAACTCGTAGGCTCATTATGCAAAAGGCACGCCGTCATTCGCCATAGGCGAACTCCGACCGCTTGTAGGCGTATGGTTTCAGGATCTTTTTCACTCCCTTGTTCAGGGTTCTTTTCACCTTTCCCTCACGGTACTTGTTCACTATCGGTCTCCCAGGAGTATTTAGCCTTGGCGGATGGTCCCGCCGGTTTCACACAGGGTTTCACGTGCCCCGCGCTACTCAGGATACCACTATCGATAACGCTCCTTGCCTGTACAGGGCTATCACCTTCTACGGCCCGTCTTTCCAAACGGTTCCAGTTCGTTGCGCATCGAAGATCGTGGTCCTACAACCCCGATGTTGCCGAAACAACATCGGTTTGGGCTGTTCCGATTTCGCTCGCCGCTACTATCGGAATCACTCTTGTTTTCTCCTCCTCCGGCTAATTAGATGTTTCAGTTCGCCGGGTTTGCTTCCCGCTAAAAGCGGGATGACATGCCTTCAACATGCCGGGTTGCCCCATTCGGATACCTGCGGATCATATCGTGTGTGCCGATCCCCGCAGCTTTTCGCAGCTTATCGCGTCCTTCTTCGCCTCTGGGAGCCTAGGCATTCCCCATACGCCCTTTTCCAGCTTGTCGCCAGACCTTGTATTCTATTCTATTCGTACTCTACTTTCGTATTCTTACGAGCCGTACGGTATCAACCGTACGCGCTCTGTCCCAATATGTCAATGAACTTGTGGCAGGTGCCCCTCGCAACGATCTGTAAAGATCGCCACCGGATGCACCCTGTGCCATGTGGAGAATATCGGAGTCGAACCGATGACCTCCTGCGTGCAAGGCAGGCGCTCTAGCCAGCTGAGCTAATCCCCCAAAAAAATGCGCCGACACAGGCCTGTTGGCCATAAACGTGCCCGAACTTTGGGCGATGGTCGCACAACTTCCAGAATTTCCATTCCTATAGATCCGGAAACATGCCACA
>NZ_JBHEBG010000013.1:0-1526 GCF_046557915.1 Spongiimicrobium sp. 3-5 | reverse complement strand
GAAGCGACATTGTAGTCCCGGGCAGACTCGAACTGCCGACCTCTACATTATCAGTGTAGCGCTCTAACCAGCTGAGCTACGGGACTCTGCTCTCCTTGGATCTTATATTATAAAAATTGGACCGACAACATCGAAAAAGAACAAGAATCCAATCCCGATATCATGTGCACGGGGAAATCGGGCATCTCGGTGCCCCCCAAGGGGGGCAGCTCTAGAAAGGAGGTGTTCCAGCCGCACCTTCCGGTACGGCTACCTTGTTACGACTTAGCCCTAGTTACCGATTTTGCCCTAGGCCGCTCCTTACGGTGACGGACTTCAGGCACTCCCGGCTTCCATGGCTTGACGGGCGGTGTGTACAAGGCCCGGGAACGTATTCACCGGATCATGGCTGATATCCGATTACTAGCGATTCCAGCTTCACGGGGTCGGGTTGCAGACCCCGATCCGAACTGTGACCGGTTTTGTAGATTCGCTCGTGGTCGCCCACTGGCTGCTCTCTGTACCGGCCATTGTAGCACGTGTGTAGCCCAGGACGTAAGGGCCGTGATGATTTGACGTCATCCCCACCTTCCTCGCGGTTTGCACCGGCAGTCCCGTCAGAGTCCCCATCTTTAAATGCTGGCAACTGACGGCAGGGGTTGCGCTCGTTATAGGACTTAACCTGACACCTCACGGCACGAGCTGACGACAACCATGCAGCACCTTGTAAAGTGTCCGAAGAAAAAACCATCTCTGGTCCTGTCACTCTACATTTAAGCCCTGGTAAGGTTCCTCGCGTATCATCGAATTAAACCACATGCTCCACCGCTTGTGCGGGCCCCCGTCAATTCCTTTGAGTTTCATTCTTGCGAACGTACTCCCCAGGTGGGACACTTATCACTTTCGCTTGGCCGCCCATCCGCCTGAGGCGGACGGACAGCTAGTGTCCATCGTTTACGGCGTGGACTACCAGGGTATCTAATCCTGTTCGCTCCCCACGCTTTCGTCCATCAGCGTCAGTACATGGTTAGTGACCTGCCTTCGCAATCGGTGTTCTATGTAATATCTATGCATTTCACCGCTACACTACATATTCCGGCCACTTCACCATGACTCAAGACGACCAGTATCAAAGGCAGTTCTACAGTTGAGCTGCAGACTTTCACCACTGACTTAATCGCCCGCCTACGGACCCTTTAAACCCAATAATTCCGGATAACGCTCGGACCCTCCGTATTACCGCGGCTGCTGGCACGGAGTTAGCCGGTCCTTATTCTTACGGTACCGTCACCGGGGCACACGTGCCCCTTATTCTTCCCGTATAAAAGCAGTTTACGACCCATAGGGCGGTCTTCCTGCACGCGGCATGGCTGGATCAGGCTTCCGCCCATTGTCCAATATTCCTCACTGCTGCCTCCCGTAGGAGTCTGGTCCGTGTCTCAGTACCAGTGTGGGGGATCCCCCTCTCAGGGCCCCTAACCATCGTGGCCTTGGTAAGCCGTTACCTTACCAACTAGCTAATGGTACGCATAGTCATCCTTTACCGT
>NZ_JBHEBG010000012.1:0-5245 GCF_046557915.1 Spongiimicrobium sp. 3-5 | reverse complement strand
TTTAGCAGCACTGTAAGTACGTAGCTTTGGCCATCCAGGGCACATGAGATAGTCTCCGTACCTGTTTGTGCCAATAGTGCAGTTACGTTAATCTGTGCAGTATCGCTACTGGTACATCCGTTGGCATTGGTAAATTCATAGGTAAGGGTTTGTGTCCCTGTTCCGGCCGTGGCGGGGTCAAAACTGTTGCCCGTTACCCCGGTTCCGCTAAAGGTCCCTCCAGTCTGGTTTACAAACGTTGTAAGATCTAGGGCACTAGCATCCACACATATATTGGCAGGGTCAGTAAAAATAACTATTGGCAAGGCGTTCTCGGTCAATGTTATTTGAGTACGCGAAGTACTAATACAATTATTTGTAGTATTTCTAGCTTCCGTATAATAGCTTCCTGGGGCCGCGGGTGTATAAATTGTACTCCCTGCCAGTATCAAGGAACCTCCTACTGGAGCATCATACCAATCAACAGTTTCTCCAGGACTTACAACTGCGGTTAATGCAGGAATTGCACTTCCCACACAATAGCTCTGGTCACCCCCACTTATTGGAGCGTTAACTACAGGGCAACTACAGTCGGGTGCTGTAATATTTAAGGTGGCAATACAACCATTGGCATCCGTGGATGTTATGGTAATATTGGTTCCTGATGTCACACCAGTAATAGTCCAGGTATTTCCTGAGGTATTTGTCACACTTCCCGAGGTACTGCTCACTGTCCCCGCACTTACTATCACTTCTAATGAATAGGTTGTAAGATCTGGCGAGCACGTTGCCGGAACGGATATTGAAAAGGTAGGCAAGGCATTTACCGTAATGGTCGCAGACTGGTTCAGGGTTACTGTACTACATCCTGGGCTAGAAGCCTCTACGTCATATATTCCCGTAACAAGCTGTGGGTGTCCGGCAGGTATGGTAAGCAGTAAATCTCCTCCCGTACCCGCACCTGTTACTGCTGGGTTAAGGGGAGCGCCAAACAGTAAGAGTTGATAATTAACTCCAAACTGCGAATTGGATATAGTGACTGTGGCAGCATCGCCTGCACAAACGGTATCTCCGGTTACGTTCAACGATGTATTTGGGTTGCCATTTATAAATGAGACTGGGTCTACAAGCATGCCAATACAACCCGGAATACCGTTGGTTACAAATACCTGATAATCGGTACCACCCGGGGGAACATTTAAGGGTGGAATATTAATTGAAAGATCTCCACCGTTTCCTACGCCTGTTAGGGCGGGGATAAAAGAAATACCGTTTTGATCGCGTACCTCGTAGGTAAGCCCAATTGTAGTATTTGCAATAGTGGTAATGAATGGCCCGGGATTCAAACAAAGGTTTATATCCGATGCCGTAAGACTTAGGTCCAATAAACAACAATTGGGGGCAGTTCCGGCCACATTGAGGGTATTACAGGCATTGACATCTGTAAAGTCAACATTGTAATCGATTCCTGCCGTGATAGGATCTGAGGTCCATATATTTCCTGCGAAAGTACCTGGAGCTCCGGTACCTATAGCTGTGTAGGGTCCAGTTCCGGCCACTTCAACCACAAGGGTGTATTGGGTACCTTGTAGGTTACAGCTGCTGGTTTCCGTTCCTACTTGCGTAATATTGGGGTTAACCGTAATGGTAATATCGTTGCTGTTTATAGGCGCAGCAGGACAAAACGCCGGTTTTATAGCATAGCTTGCCGTATAGGTTGTGGTGGCATTGACGGTTACCGTAATCGGAGTACCCAATCCTACCGTATTGCCAAGATTATCGGTCCAAGTAATATCAAAAATACTTACCGGTAAATTTATGGACAACTCCACATCACCTCCTGGAGCACAAATAGGATTGTTATCTGCCGTTAATACGGCTGTTATGGGAGCAGGTATTAGATTTACGTTTAAATCTACACCATCACAGGGTGTCGTTATTCTGACTACATAATCTCCTGCCGAAATATTTTCAAAAAGATGACTGGTTGTGGAATTGTCCGTTTCCTGATAGGTCTGCACAGGATTGAGCAAATCCGAAGTTGCAAACAACTCATAGGTAATAGGATAGGTGGGTGTTCCACTTATGATTTCAGTATAGACAATCCCGGTATTGGGGTTGGTAAAATCACAGAACGCACCCGCCGTAGTTGCGGTAATATTTTGAAAAGGCGCAATAGTTACTGCTGTCCAATATTCGCGATCATTATTATTTCCAGTAGTAGCTGAGAAAACCTCATTGGCATTGTTCGATTGGAAATTGATCCCTGAAAACCGTATCACATAATCCCCGGCGGCAAGGTTATTAAAAGATCCTACCAATCCGGATTCGGGAATATCATCCGTTATAAGTGTTCCTGGATTGCCACTGCCATCATCGGTCCATAGCTCCACTATGGTGTTCACTCTAGGAGGACCGATAGAATTAGCTACGTTGATCGTATTCATGTCGTATTCGATCCTGCCCGAATTGGCGCACCCACTAAATGGTACAATTTCTGGGGTATATTGGGCGATCCTTGTAATGGTATGCAGTTGTACGGCTAAATTGCCACAGATATCGGTTGTCGTAATTTCATACTCCCCAGGAGGAAGATCACCTATAATGGAACGATTGGTGGTTGTGGTGTAAGCCAATGGGAAATTTAGGGTGTATGCACCCCCCAGGTTAAAGGGCTGGGTAGGGTTGATGGTAATACTGGATTGAAATGGTACTGGGCGTATGGTATACGTGGTCTCCGGAATGGGATTAGAACTAGGCTGACCCGGAACTCTATCTACCACAAAAGCTCCGGTCCCTTCCAAAATGGAGCTGGCAGAAACTATTCTTATGTCATTCAACGGATCCGAGAGTGGAGGTGTAGTAAATTCAACAGGTACCGAATGACAATTATCCATACCCGTAATCCGATACGTTCCTTCCCCGGGCAGTGTATAATAATCGGAAAAACTACCTGCGCTCAAAGGGTTGGGAGTACCTCCTACCAAGGGTATATTTACCCATATATTGGAACCGGCAGGGGTTTCCTGTTCTATGGTGATGCTATTGGTTGCGCAGAACATATTGTAGGTGTCCGATCCATCGCTATCTAGACTAATTGCATCTACGGTAAGGATAGGGGAACAGTCGAGGGCATAAGTAATTTGTTGATCTATGTTTAATAGGGTATCATCAACCGGCAGCATGGTTTTGGATGCACCAAAAGTGCTACATCCATCGTTGAAAGCAAGCACATAAGGAACATTTTCGTCCAGTCCGGGAGGATAAGTAAAAGATACGGAGCTGCCATTTACATTTAGCACTACCAAATTTTGTGGAACACCTCCATTAACGCTTATTGTAGCGTTACCGGGTTGTTGTATCGTAGTTCTGCCATTTGCAGAATTAACGGTTGTAAAAAATGTACCATCATATGAATTGCAGTCGGGGCTACACTTCCTTTGAAACGTAGCATTTTCATATTCGGATGGCAGTGTGGTATTATCATCGATAACAGGGTTTTGTGATTGAGATACGGAACATCCCAGATCGGTTACCTCAAAAGAAACGGTTTCGCCGCCGTCCATACCTGTAAATGTGTGTGCTGTATCTGGGGTGGGGCCAAAGGTTTGTACAAGGCCGGGTGCAGGAGGGGTAACCGTATATTGAAAAGGGCCGTTTCCTCCACTGTTTATATTAATAGTTAGTGTTGCATCGGTAGCACCAGGGCAAGAGGGTGCCGTGTTGGTACTGCTAATGTCCATGGCTTGGTAACTACTTGTTACCGTAATGGGGTTATCTGGGGATTGTATTTCTGTAGCGCCATTTATCAATCTAACCATATAGCTACCTGCAGCAAGATTGTCAAAATTAATTGGCCCTCCCGTATCGGGGATATTAAGTACAGTTTCCAACCCTCCTGGGAATGTAAGGATGGCTTGCCATCCTACACAAGGTGAACCACCTGGCAAGGCCACTGCAATATTTCCATTGCTTGGGCAGGTACCATCGGTAACGGTTACCGTAAAATTGTTAGGATCGCATTGTGATTGTACTGTCTGAGAGCCAAAAACCCATAGTAATACTAAAAGGAACACGGCATTAAAGTGCATTTTTTTTCTCATGATTGGGTTACTTATATTGAAATTGATTTTTCCATAGTCTGAACATAAGAGCTGGTAAGGCCAGATCATTTGTTAGCGCTATTTGAACTCAAAATTAAAGTGGTACCCCTCCAAAAAAAGGTCGTGTTCAGCGAACGGTTTGTTTCATTTGCTAATAGGTAATTATATCCCTTTTCCGGTATTTGAAGAATTGCCCCCTTTATAATTGGGATGTACAGTTATGGATAATATGTACTACTTGTATTGGATGCGTCCAAGTTAGATGCTGCGTAAGCGAAGGCAAGAGGGCCTATGAATCCCTTATAGCGATGTATTTAATATGGATTGTATTAAGGCCGAAAAAGGAAATTACTTAAAGGCATATCGCCAAGGGGTTCTCATATGATATGTAGGAATGAAGTGAGATATCAGTAGATTCTTATTCCTATAGATCTTTATCCGTTTTGCTGTATTTCTTAATGGAATTCTGATATCAAAAAAGTCGCTGTCCAAGAATGGAAAGGTATCCAATACAGGTAGACTCTTTATAGCAACAGTGGTCTGCTCATGATCTATCAGCATATAATAAAAAAGGTGCTTGGTGGGATCTGACTCTTTGGTGTTTTCTTCCTTAAACTCTTTTGTTGCGATCAACTTATAATCCATTACCTTCAAATGGCAATACTGGTTTATATAGTACCTTATCAGGAGGCCGCTGTAGTCATTCAGTAAGTCTTTATTGGAATCTACTTGATAACTATAAAAGAATAGACGGTGTTTTTTGTTAAAACAATTCTTTCTTAAGAAAAGAAGTTTTTGCAAACAATATTGTATGAAATACTTCACAGTCCTTAAGATTGAGGATTCCATATTGATTCGTGGATGATATTCTATGGATATGATATAGGCATAACACAGCCAATTTTCATATTACTCTATTTTTTTAATTCAACAATAAACTCACTTCTTCGGTTGAGCTGGTGTTCGGCTTTTGTACAGGGCACACCGTTGGAACAATGGTTCACCAATTGGCTTTCGCCATAGCCCTTGCTCGTTAGTCTGGTCTTTGAAATGCCCTTAGATATCAGATAATCTACGGTAGATTTAGCCCTTCTTCCGGATAATGCCATGTTATAGGCATCATTGGCACGGCTATCGGTATGCGATCTTACATCGATGTTTAT
>NZ_JBHEBG010000011.1:0-7313 GCF_046557915.1 Spongiimicrobium sp. 3-5 | reverse complement strand
AACGGGAACATGACGTCCGACCTCAATAAGGGGATAGCCGCAGGTGGGATAGAGTACAACCATCTGAATTTGCCTACCCGGATAGACGTAAATACCGACAATATTCAATATATTTACGATGCAACAGGTGTAAAGATGAGAAAGACCGTAAGCACGGGCAATACCACGGACTACGCGGGGAACTACGTCTACGAGAACGGCGCATTGCAGTTCTTTGGACATCCCGAGGGCTATGTCGAACCCGATGGTTCCGGTGGTTATGACTATGTATACCAGTACAGGGACCACCTCGGTTCTGTCCGTTTGAGTTATCAGGACACCGACAATGACGGCTCTGTTGGCCAGTCCGAGATACTCCAGGAGCGGAACTATTATCCTTTCGGTTTACAGCACAAGGGGTATAACGGGAATATCCAAGGGGCCGAGAACGACCATATGACCTACCAGGGCCAGGAGCACGAGGAAGAATTGGGCAAGGAGACCTACGCCTTCCAGTGGAGGGACTACGACCCAGCGATTGCACGTTTCAACAAAATCGATAGGTTTGCGGAGAAGTATTACGATAAAACCCCTTATCATTTTGCTGCAAATAATCCGATTAGGTTTACCGAGATTGCAGGTGATACCATTTGGATAAATTACAAGAATGAAAAAATCCGTTACGAGGATGGCAAGCTGTACAATAGGGATGGAACGGCCTATAATGGAAAAGGACTCAAAACCAAGAAAGATGGCTCTACCAAACTAAAAGGGTTTTTGGGGAAAACAGTCGATGCTCTAAATTCCATAAGAACTGGTGGAGATGCAGGAAATGAGCTCGTAGGAGACCTACAAGATTCAGGCCAGCATGTTTTTATTGGAAAAGGCAGCAATTCTACCAGAGGACTAAGAGTTTCTTGGAATCCTTCGGATAAAAGCGGAGGGCCCGACCAATCAGGCAGTACTAGAAGGCCTTCTTTTATCGGCTTGGCACATGAATTAGGTCATGCGCACGATGCTTTGGATGGAGTTGTAGATAGAAGCACTTGGGTAACAACATCAGACGGAACAGCAATTCCAAACGCTGAGATATACGCCAGTCATTGGGAAAATAGGGTTCGCGGAGAGAATGGACTATCCCTGAGGACACACTACAGTATTGATAGAGGCACGAATCTTGGTGGTCTATTGAATAATAATGGTACAAGTAGGCACTTTTCACAAAGCCAAACTATGCCAACAATTCAATTTCAAACACAAGGAAATACTGTAGATGGTACTTTTAGGGTGGTGCCAGTGCCTGGCAGCAGTACTATGGTTCTACCTTATAAATATGATTAGTTATGAAAATAAGTTTTATAAGTGTATTTTTTTTGACAGTTCTATTTGGTCATGCACAGGGGAACAGTGAATTAATTTCTTTAAAGGATTACTATCGAGGTGAATCTGTAATATTCAAAAAGGATTATACCCCTCTTGTTAACAGGTCAAATTTTAAGGAATCGTTTACGCCTACCAAGGAGCAAATCAAAGAAGTTGAAAAAATGCTGATTGCACAGTATAATTCTTCTAAAGTCAGTATGGTCGATAGTTTAAGAAAAAAGAATCCAAATGAGAATCTTGTCTATCCAAAACCAGCTAATAATGTGAAGAGAAAGCTTTGTAAATACAAACGTCAATATTTTGGTTACATCGCCAAAACCGGTGATACCATTATCAGTGTCAATCTTCTAAACTTCAAGAACAAACGAAAAGCCAACAAATATTTTTCCAATTGGAAAACAGAGTACGTAGTTGGTTTTGATGGCTTTTACTACGATAACATGGAATATTTTAATGCTAATTTGACCAAAAATAAATTAATCGTAGGAAACTAAATTATCAAGAAACCGCCCACCGGGGCGGTTTTTTTATGTGAACGATACACTACTTATGTGTATTAAAAGACACATATAAGTAGTATTGTTAAAATATGTTAAATTTTTAAGAGGCGATAAGATTGTTGAGATTGTCCCTGAGCTTTTTCTTGGACACGGCAATGTCGATGAGCTTCAAGAGTGCCTCTTTCTCGTCATCATCCAGGGTATCGATGATCTTGATCTTCTCCAATAGGGAAAGGTTCACGACATCTTCCTCGTTGTTCGCCCTGAAGAACTCCGCAACGGAAACCTCGAACACGCCCGCAATCTTCTCCAAGGTGGGAATGGTGGGCATTACCTTGCCGTTTTCCACGAGCGAGTACTGACCTTGCGGAATACCTACCTCCATTGACACCTGCTTTTGGGAAAGTCCTTTGAGTGCCCTCAATTGTTTGATATTCTCCGCTATTATACCGTTGATGTTGCTCATAGAGGCTTTAAATATATGTCAAAGCTAATCAAATAACCGATTTTATACAATGTAACGTAAATAGTGTTGCCGATAATATATTTTTAAATATATATTTGTATTAATATTGAATATATGTTCAGAAATAAGAAATAACATGCCAGCACTCGACACGACCAACCCGAACAACTACGGCTATAAAACGCAGTACTTGGAAATCCACGTTCTCGGTGGCATCAAGACCGCCAAGCTCGAGACCCTAAGGGTCACTTTATCGCTGCAAAAACTAAAACAACACAATGTGCTCAGGCACTCGATAGACCTGTACAACGACAACCAGACCGAAAGGCTGGTGCGAAAAACCGCCGAACGGTTGGAAGTGGGCACGACCATCGTCAGGCGCACCCTGCAACAACTGACAAGGGAACTCGAGAATCATCGATTCTTATTGTTAGAGGAACAAACAGCAAAGCCCATAATCAAGGAAATGACCGCTAGTGAACTGCGAGCCGCAGAAGCATTTTTAAAGAAGAAAAACCTACTGGAGAAAACGAACGAACTCATTGGAAAAAGCGGTGTCATCGGGGAACATACCAACAGATTGCTCATGTACCTGATATTTACGAGCAGAAAGACCAACAACCCATTGCACTGTATCAGCTTGGGCAGTAGTGGCGTCGGAAAAACGCACCTACAATCGAAAGTGGCCGAACTCATACCCCAGGAGGACAAAGTCGAGATCACGGTACTATCGGCCAACGCCTTTTACTACTTCAACCGTACCGAACTGCAACACAAGCTCATACTCATTGAGGATTTGGACGGGGCGGAATCCGTGTTGTACCCATTGCGTGAACTCCAATCCAAAAAGCGCATCACAAAAACGGTCGTCCACAAGGATGCCAAGGGAACGACCAAGACCATCCATTTAACTGTCGAAGGGCCTGTATCGGTGGCGGGCTGTACCACACAGGAATCGGTTTACGAGGATAACTCAAATAGAAGCTTCTTGCTCTACATCGACGAATCCGCCGAGCAGGACAAGCGCATCATGGATTACCAACGCTTGGCAAGTGCGGGAAAACTGGACGAACAGGAGCAAATCGAAGCTGCGAATCTGTTGTGCAACGTACAACGGTCATTGAAGCCGATAAAAGTGGTGAACCCATATGCCCTGTACCTGGAACTTCCGGGATCGGTCTTTAAACCAAGACGAACGAACAGCCATTACCTACAATTTATCGAGGCGATTACCTTCTACAAGCAATTTGGGCGGGAAAAGAAATATGACCAGCAGACAGGTGAGGAATTTATTGAAACCACCATAGAGGACATCAAGGAGGCCAACGAACTTATCATTGATGTACTGCTTCGCAAATCCGACATCATCACGGGCGCATGTAGGAACTACCTCGAAGAACTTAAAAAGCATGCCACCCGATTTACCGCCCTTGAAATGCGCAGAAAATTGAAAGTAAAAAAGACCACCCAATGGCGTTACCACAAACAACTGCTTGAAAACAACTACATCAAAAAAGTAAAGGTAAAGGGGGAGCACCTGACCCGTTACGAAGTAACAGATCCCGACGAGTACAAAGAACTGGAAGCCGCCATAGCCCAAGCCCTGCAAAAGTGCCTATTGGAAATCAATGCTTGCGGTGGCTCACCGCGTTCCAATGTTCCAAAGCGTTCCACTGCCAAAATGGAACGGGCAACCCAAAGAAAGAGAACCAGTTAACCACTCTGTTCCACTAAACTGCAAAAAACATCAAGGGCCATGAAAACAGTCGGTAGCACCGACAAGCAATTATGAAGAAACTGCCCATACATAACCGTACCTATAAAGCGTTCCTGCTCTCCTTCAAGGAGTGGCTCGGTATCCTCGGATATAGCAGAAGCTGCATAAAATACTCTCCGCTGTACCTAAGGGAGTTCTTCCATTGGCTTGAAAATCATGGACACTATGGACTGGATACGGTTACATATAAAGTCATATCCGATTATTACCAGTACCTAAAGCAACGCCCCAATGAAAGCTACGGCGGTGCGCTCAGCAACCATACCCTGAACAACCATATCAGCGCGATCAAACGCTTCAACGAATACCTGAAAAAGCACAATGCCCGACCGCTATCGATACACCTGCGTTCCGAAAAGACCGATAAACTCGATGCGACCGATATCGTAAGCCAAGAGGAGATAAGGGAAATGTTCGAGGCGGCACATCACAGCTATGTAATGCCCCATGTATGCCTGCGAGATAGAGCTATGCTAGTGGTTTTATATAGCTGCGGCCTTCGCCGCAATGAGGCCGTACACCTGAACCTGGGCGATGTGCTCTTTGGCCGTAACCGCATACTGGCACGTCGGACGAAGAACGGTAGGGAACGCCATGTACCCCTTAATGACCATAACATGGAAATTTTGGAGGAATACATTTATGACGGGCGCCCCATCTTCTACAAGGCCGACCAGACCGAAGCCCTTTTTGTCAACCAACAGGGCGGACGGATGGGCGGGCAAAGTTTTAAGCTACGCCTGCGTGCCATCATTAAGGCCACGGGAAATCCCGAATTGATGGAGCGAAGGATAACGCCCCACAAGATGCGCCACAGCATTGCCACCCACTTACTGGAAAACGGGGTCGCCATTGAAACAGTAAGCCGCTTCCTAGGACATAGCTCATTGGAAAGCACCCAAGTATATACACATCTCATAAAAGAGGAACTATGAATTTTACCGAATACCTATTGAAAAACCGATACAGCAAAAGCACCATCAGGGTACACCTGTTACGAATCAGGCGGCTACAGAGTTGGCTCAAAAATCAAGGCATCGAAGAAAGCGGGATGACCTATCCCCAGATGCTGCAATACACCAAGTACCTACAAACGGAAAAGGGCTATGAACGACAATCCATCAACAATGAGCTTCGGGCGATAAAGCTCTACCACGATTATCTGATCGAGGAAAATATTGCCATGGAGAACCCCGCCACCGATATGACCATACGGGGAACACGTACCAAGGCCATCGGCGAACTATTGGACAGCGAGGAACTGGAAGACCTCTATTACAGTTACCAAACGCAGCACCACGACACTTTTTTTAGGGCAAGCAAACTGAGGGATAAAGTTGTCATTGGGCTGATGGTATTCCAAGGCGTTACTGTGATGGAGCTGCACCACATGCAAGAGGAACATCTACAACTGAAAAAGGGAAAAGTGGATGTTCCAAGTACCCGAAGGGGCAATGCACGTACCTTGAAACTACAACCTTGCCAAATGATGGAGCTATTGCAATATGTGGAAGAAGCCCGACCTTATCTGTCGGAAAAGGACAGGGGGAACAACCCCGAAAAACTGTTCTTCGGCAGCATTGACCAGATGCACAGCATTACCAGTAGGATATTGAAATACATGAAAGAGAACAATCAAAAGGTAAGGGGCTGTTCTTCACTTAGGACAAGTATCATCATCAACTGGCTAAAAATCCACAGTCTTAGAAAAGTCCAGATTATGGCGGGGCATCGCTACATCAGTTCCACCGAAAAGTATTTACAAAATGATATTGAAAACCTACATGACATCGTGGAGAACTTCCATCCGATAAACTGAAAAGTCCCCAGGGCAAAAAGCCCACGCCGCTCGTACCTCACGGCTCGCCCTGTTCTTTTTACCCTTCCGCACGCCACACTTCCGCAGATTTTTATGCGCCAGCGCACTTGCAGCAGATTGCAGCTTGCTCGTGCCTCGCAACTCCGATCAGCTACGCCAACGGAAAAATCTGATGCATAAAAACCTGCCCAAAGCAATGTTTACATAACGTTGCATTATGCTACCACCTGACGGCGCATAATAACGCTATGTAAAATTGCCGCCATGCCAACGCTAAAACGATAAACATACTTCCTTATATTTGGAAGAAAGTATCAGTAAATCAATTAGTTCAAGTTATGCCTGAAAATATACTGGTTGCACTAATCTCGTTCGGTCTCGGCTCTGTTGCTACACTATTCATCAAATATATATTAGATAAAAAACGTGAGAAATCCGCATCTGAGTTTGAGCATAAGATTCGTCGGTACAAATCAGCAATGATTTTTATGAACGTTTATCTGAAACCTGATAATATGATGTTTATTCGTGACTCTCATCCTGACATCACTTCAAAAGATAACCTCAAAGAAACATTAAAAGCCGAATACTACGAAATGTTACTATACGCGCCTGATGATGTAATTAAAAATGTCCGTGATTTTATATCGTCGCCTTCAAACGGGCAATTCATAAAAACTGTAAAATCAATGCGTAAAGACTTATGGGGTAAGAGGACTAAATTAAAAGATGGAAATCTAGAAATATAAATAGATAAGTCATTCGGTTCTTCCCTGTTAACAATCTTTAAAAACCTTATTCAAGATGTGTGCGTGTCATGACAGACCGATGAAAAAACACCTACTTCTTCGAGATGTGTGTCTGTGGCCACAAACGGCTTACTCCTGCGGGACGCTCAATCGCCGCTTGGCCTATCATTTTTAAATCTGGCGAACGCCTTTGCGCCAGATCCAGCCACGGTTAGCCATCTTTAAAAACGTAACCGCGGGAAACCGGTCCGCCGACATTGGGAAAGGGCGCATACGTACATACGTCCGACCAAGCATCCACCAGTCCCAATCTTACCGGAACAAACCTATGAAGTGCCTTTGGCAGTTCCGATGTGTGCGCTGGCCGTAGCGGCTATTTTACATAGTGTGCTTATGGCTACCTGGACAGAGTACCATAAGAGCGCATTATGTAAAGATAGCTTTGGCAATCCCAACGGGAACCCATTTAGCAAGCCATGTTTATGTAAACAAAAACCCTGCTCACTTTGTTCGGAAAAAGGTAGGAAAAGCCTCCCATACCACCTATCTTTAAGGCACGTTCTTTAACAATTTTAGCGGCCTATTAGGTCAAAAAACGGTGCCGCAACTTGGTTTTTTACATAGAGTACGACGATAACGG
>NZ_JBHEBG010000010.1:0-20908 GCF_046557915.1 Spongiimicrobium sp. 3-5 | reverse complement strand
CCCCCCTGTACGTTGCCCGTAAGGCGTACACGGAAGGTGGCCGTGCCCGCGCCCTCGTCCACAGTCACGTCATTGGAATCGAACGAGATGCCGTTGCCGGCGCCACCGTCGTTGTCCGTGATCGTTACAGTACCTTGGCTATCGGCAATAGTAATAGCTCCTGTGGCATTGATATTACTTAGATTAACCACAAAATCTTCGGTTGGCTCAATAAAGTTGTCATCCGTAATGGTCAGTGCAATATTCTGCGTACTACCATCTGTGGAATTTGGTGGGAAGGTAACCTGCCCACTATCGCTAACGTAATCACTTCCAGCTAAAGCTGTACCATCTGCCGTTGCAAAATCTACAGTAAAAGATTCTTCTACAGCACCGCTCAAGGTAACCTGAAGGTTAATCGTACCAGCATCTTCATCGATACTTAAATCATTAATACTTATTGAAGCAGCATCATTGTCCAAAATAGTTCCAAGACCCGAACCATCATTGATCGGAATTTCGTTGGTTGACAGATTGCTTAACTCCACTGTATATTCTTCGGTATCCTCAATAACCGTATCATCATTGATAGTAACCGTTATATTTTGAGTTTCACCATGGGTACCGTTAAAGCCCAAGGAACCTCCGGCAAGGGTATAGTCATTAGGAGCAATGGCAGTAACGTTAGCACCAATATAGTCCAATGTGAAATTAGCTGTGGTTTCCCCTGTAAGTGTAACCTCAAATATGGCCGTACCGGCATCTTCATCGCTATTGATATCGTTGATCACCAATCCAATGGGATCTCCATTTTCTGTAACATATATCCTTTGTTCGTGTGGCGTTTGGTTTCCGGCACAATCCGAAGCCGTCCATGTGCGTACTATGATATACGTAGTACTTGTATTGTCCCCAATATAGCTTTCATTAAGATTTACGGAAGCATTGGTATCACAATTGTCGGAAGCCGTTAAAGTTTCGGCACTGGGAATGTTATCATAAGCTGCTACCGTATTTTGAGGTAAAGCTTCATTGAAAGTAGGTGCCGTAGTGTCTTCTATGGTAATTACCTGTGTAAATGTGTCACTAACCCTACCACAGGCATCTGTAAATGTAAAAGTGTTGGTATAGGTACCTTCACTATCGCAACCGGGATTTGGAACAAAACTTCCGGCCACCTTGTTCAAGGTAAAATTACAGAATTCGGTTTGTGGCTCCAATGCCAGGGCCGCATTCAGAGCGGTGGTATCATCACAAGAAATGGTGCTATCCAATTCGTTGGGGGTCGTGGTCCAGTTAACTTGGTTTGGCTCGTTGATATCTACAACAGTAGCATCATGGTTCCCAATCCCACAATCATCTGTTGTGCCAGAACTGTTGGTGGTTACCGGATTGGTATTGGTTACACCTCTAAAACTGGCGGTGGCCTGCATGGCAAAATTGGCCGAGCAAGCTGTTTCCAAAAAGTAACATTGATCCTTTACCTGTACATTGAAATCCAACGTATATAAAGGGTCGCCAACATCTGTATTTCCATTGGGCACAAAAAACCGTAATTCTCTTGTGGTCGTATTAAAACTGTGTGTTACTCCGGATGGCAAAGTCTCGGTATCCACAAAATCGACCTCTACAGGAAGCGTGGTAAAAATTTCTAGATCTTGGATATCATCGTTACCAGAATTTTCTATACTTAAAGTCATTTGTACATTATCACCTGGGTTGAAGCCTCCTCCGGATGAGGAAGATGTAAAATTTAAAGCTCCCAAACTAGGTTCGTACACTTCAACACTTAGACCCAATAGATACACACCGTAAGTTTCTTGGTCGGAGGTTATTTTAAGTCTTGCTGAAGTCTGGTTGTTGCCAATAAACTTATTGCCGGTATTGTTTAAATCAAAAACCGCAGCATCAAACCCTAAGGTATTGGTACTGGCAGGGTTTCTGTCTACAAAGTCAAGGTTATTTTTGGTGATTCTGCTGTTAAAGAAGTTGTTTTCATTTCTTATACCCGTAGAAAGGTTAGACCATGTACTATTGGTATCGAAGATCTGCAACTGATCGCCACTAATGTCACGGTCACCCTCCAAAGAACCCAAAACGATATCTGCATTTACATTTCCGTTCGGTACTGTTTGAAAACCACTAAAATCAAATTCTACCTCGCCATCGTCTTCTGAAATGTGAACATACCCATCAAAAATGGTCACATTTTTCCCGATTAGTTCGGTACTCTCATATATAAATACGATTTGCCATCCACCTGAAGTACCTGTATGTGCGCCTCCATGGGAATATAAATCCCCTTCAGTAGCTTTTACATTGGCGATTTGAAATTTTCCGTAGGGATTTGCCAGGGCCTCCACTTCCGTGGTTATATCTTTTACACAAACGTAAGGATCGTTTATAAAATGTTCGCTCCTACCTCTATATATTACTTCATCCGCGCTGACAGTATTATAGCTAGATTGGCCGGGAAGCATCAATTTAACCTGATTGTAGTTCCAATTGGGTTCTGGTTCACCTGTACCGGTATCATCATCGTACTCCTTATCCGCTGCGGCCCAATACAAGTATACCTTTTTGAAATTTAAACAGGATACCCCCGGTTCGGGGTTTGTAAAGTTTGCGCTACTTGAGTTAAAGGTGCTTGAATCAAAATCGATATCTACAAATACATTATTGTAAAAATCGTGATTGCCATGGGCACCCGTATATGCATTTGTGGCATGACGCGAAAGTACGTTGTTGGCAATAATGGTTATGTCACCATTAACAGTCTCCGAATACCTTGGTGTAAAAGCTTCCTTTACTTGACCAAAAGATGCCATTGAAATCAACAGCAACATAAAAAGAATCGGTTTTTTAATTGAATAGGTAGTTTTGTTTCTCATGGGCTTTGGTTTAAGGCAGTTCCCAAATCCAAACTCTAATGAATTGCAAGACCATTTATTACTGTAAAAAAGCTAACTGAGTAAATTTACGCTTGGCCAAGTGGTTCATAAAGAATTGATTGCTATAGGATAAGAGTTGGGTTTTAAATTCTCTTGCAAAGAAAAATGCAACCCCTATTCTATCAAAAATTAGACGTTGTGGTCAAGGTTATTATCGTTTAAAATCTTGTTTTGGGATAAAGGGTATGGTTTTATCGATATTGGTAAAATGTTGTAAATCTGCATTTTAGATAGCCAAAAAATATAAAACATGGAAATGTAAACTCCAAAGGAAAGGGGGCGCGGATATAAAAAGAAGCATTCAGAAATAGGTTATATTGAGGCCAAACCATTTGTGTTTTTGGAGGTTAACACGCAGACCAAAGCCCTTATGCACATTGGCGCTGACCTACGTTTATGTGATATTCCGTAGCACGTGGATGTCGCTGGTCGAATTTCTTGGACAAATACACTTTCATTTTGTTACTTACTTTCTTTACATCGATTAAATTACCCACCGTATGGAAATTTTGGAAACACTTTATAATGAAATCATTGGCTTTTTAGGAATAACGCAGGTCTTGGAAATTCTAAAAACGGGAGATTACAGTGCCTTTACCACCTATGATGGCATTATATCCCTTATTTATCCAATTATTCCCCTTCTTGTTCTTTTAGAGCTTATTATGGGGTTGCTCTATAAAAAACCTCAAACCAAGGTCTATAAGGTAAATTTCCTCATTTATATCTTCAATAGGTTTGTGGGTAGGTTTATAGCCATAGCCATGGTAGCTTTTTGCATTGGGCTCTTTCAAAGGTATGCCCCTTTCCAGACCAGTCTTACTTGGTATTGGTTTATATATGGATATATTGTTTGGGAGTTTGGGCATTTTTTATATCATTATTGGGGCCATAAGGTAAGATTGTTTTGGTGTCTACATTCCACTCATCATGCACCGGAGGATATGAATCTTTCGGTTACCTACGCCCACTTCTTTCTAGAAGCCCCTTATGCGGATACTATAAGGACCACAGTTTGCATTCTATTGGGGGTACAACCAGAGTTGTTATTTTTGATCATGTTTATAGATGGTACTTACGGTGCTTTTATCCATGTTGGGGAAAACCTCATCAAGAATGGAAGATTGGGCTTTCTAAACAAACTTATATTAACACCCTCCCATCATAGGGTTCACCATGCACGCAATCCATTGTACATGGATACCAATTTTTGTAATCTGCTCAACATCTGGGACAGGGTTTTTGGCACCTATCAAGATGAACAGTACGATGTTGCCATTGAATATGGGATTACGCGCGAAATGAATTCGGGAAACTTTATGGATGTTTATTTTGGAGAAATTGTTGCACTGGCCAAAGATGTAATGAAAGCCCCCGGAATCATAAATAAGTTGAAGTACTTATTTATGCCTCCCGGGTGGCATCATTCAGGGGAACACAAAACAGCAAAGATCGTACGTAGCAATTATCTAAGGTCTCAAAACAATGAGTCTTAATCTTTAGCTACTATGGACATTGGTATATAAAGTTTTATTTATACATTCCTTTTTC
Source organism: Spongiimicrobium sp. 3-5 (assembly GCF_046557915.1). NCBI lineage: Bacteria > Pseudomonadati > Bacteroidota > Flavobacteriia > Flavobacteriales > Flavobacteriaceae > Spongiimicrobium > Spongiimicrobium sp. 3-5. The sequence continues at coordinate 16,427 of NZ_JBHEBG010000010.1, read as the reverse complement.
ATATTCAGTTACCATTTTTTCCAATGCTCCGGCTTTGAATAGCAGGTACGCGGCGAAAAATTGAACAGAAACCAAATACGTCAATAAGAAAATTCCCAGTTTATAATCTGTAAAAAGCAACTTAAACGTATTTAAAAGAAAAACACCCAACGGCATTGTCAGAACTGTTTTCAGTTTATTCAAACTTGGAATAATTTTTAGTTCTTGCAGCATAAAGTTTAGGAACGTAGGAAATGGTAATAAAAACATTATATAATACTCAATAAGCGTATTGGCGACTATTCCGACCGTTATTCCCAAAACTAATCCTGTACATCTTGCGCAAACTCTAATTCCCAAAATACTATAGGTTCTACAATATTGGGATGGTGGATGGTGTGAGAACAACATGGACCATCTTATTTGTCTTTTATGCATTATTTAACTCTGGCTTTTGAGAAAGATCTACTTCCACAAATTGGACATGTTTTTGAAGCTAGTAAGTAAAAAGGGACGTAAAATATTCCACATAAAAAAATGAACAAAAGCCAATTGAATTTTTTTCCAGGAGTTACATTCCTATCACACACGTTACACTGTTTAATCATGGGTTTTAATTTAGTTTTCCAATTGCATGCAATCGCAAATTATGATGTAACCTCTACCTCGCTTTGTACTACATCTTTTATAGGGATAATTATTTTTCCTTTTTCCGTGGTTAACGTAAGGGAAATATTATCTATCATTTTTATAACTCCTTCGGAACCATTTATTTTCACTTTATCCCCTATTTCATAATTTTTTCGGGCATAATACATCCTTAAAAGATCCCCAATTACATCTTTAGAGCCTAAACCAAACCCAATGGATATGGCCAAAAGAAAAGCTCCCAGTACAATGGAAAAATTACTGGTAACGACGGAAGTATCAACACCTGCCTGATTTAATGCGGTAATAGTGATTAAAACAACGATAAAATAAAATACCACATTGCCTATTATTTTAGAACCACTTAAATCAAAGGATTCAAAAAGGCCGTTTATACCTTTTTTGATAAAGTCCGCTATATATAACCCTATCATAAATAAGGCGACGGCACTGAAGAGTTTTGGTAAATATTGTACCAGATTTCCAATTTCTTTTGATACGATATGCCAATTCATTATATCGGAGGCAATGATTAAGAATACCAAAAACAGAATCCACTTTACAAAACTTACAATTACCTTGGATAGTTTAAATTTTAAATCGGTCTTTTTAAACAGATTTATTGCATTGATCTTGTCTGTAAGCCGGTCTACACGAGAAAGTTTTAAAACCCTTTTAAGCAGAAAACCAATTACTTGTGTAATTAACCATCCCAAAATTAAAATTACTATTGCTCCAATGATATTTGGAAGAACAGCAGCAATACCATCGACCATTTCCTTAAGGGATTCAAAGGTTAGTACTTTCCATTTATTAATTTCTTCCATTGTTCTATTATTTTCTTGTTTTGAATAAATTTTCAAGGGCCGATGAATAATTGGTAGAAAAAAGTGAAGCCATATCCATTACAAGTTTGGCCATTGCTATATTTTTCATCACCTTTTTTTTCAATCCAGGCGGAACCTCCAATAACGATCTTTCCATTTCTTTAAATGGATTCTTTCCTTTTCCAGTCATTTATACCAATTTGTAATATGCTCTTAATACCTTACTTCTTGCTCTCCTCAGTCTCATTTTTACGGCTCCTTCGGTTATTCCCAAAAGTGTTTCCAACTCCTTAACAGTTACATCGTCCTGATATTTAAGCAATAATATTGATTTGTCTTCCGGATCTATAAGCTCTAACGCATTTTTCAATTTGGTAGACTTAATTTGCATAAGCTCCTCTTCGGATTCTTGTAGCGGAAGGTACTCTGGTTCTCCAACCGAGTCTAAACATCCTTCATATATGCCTCCATCGGTCTTAACCACCTTCTTCTTGCTTACATAGTTCACACAAAAATTATATGTAAATGAATAAAACCAAGTAGCAAATTTGGACCTTCCTTTAAAGGTGTTCAGCTTAAGAAATAATTTAAGAAACACGTCTTGTGTTAAATCTTCCGCTTCGTCCTTTGATTTGGAAAAACTATAACATTTGTTATAGATAATCTTTACATACCTATCGTATAGTTGGCCAAATAACAAGGTATCATTCATCTCAACAATTTTTTGAACGAGTTGCTCATCTGTAAGCTCATGGAATGTTCCATCAGTTTCCAATTTTAATTTTTAGATTGGTTCTATGTATATTTAGACCGGCTTTTTAGATGAGGTAACCCCTTATTTATAATTTAATCGAGGTTCTTTTTATTAGGAAAAACTGACTATTGGGGTTGCCGGTCCCTTTATCTCTTTTTTTGACGAACGGTTATTTGTCCATGCAAAAAGATCATGTTGGGTTAAAAACACTACAGAATTGATTTTTTTTAAATCATGTGAATCATAGGTTAGAGCTTAAAAACAAGCCCTATTTCATGGGTGCCTTTTTCAAATAGATTGATATTACTTGTGAAAGCTTCATAAGCGTAGCCCAGTTCAAGCCATTCCTTTATGTGTAAATACAACAATCCCCCAAAAGCCCTATTCACTCTATAGTTGATACCTATTTCGAAGCTCTCCAAAAAAGCGTCGTAAGTATTTATAACCTTAAGGGTACCGGTTAGGTCTACCGTGGTTTCCGTATTGGAGAATTGTACTTGGGAAGATGGTATAAATACCATAGTATTATTCAAAGAAACATACCCCCCGCCACCTAGGTAAGTCTGTAACCGGTTGTCGGCAACGGTAACAATCTCATTTTGATCTTCCAACCTATCGGTTGTCAACAGTTTTGGAATGGAAAGCGAAACGTAATAATCTTTATGCTTTAGGTAAAGACCAGCTCCAATATTGGGGTTGAAACTGTTTACGTTTCTTGAAAACAAAGGATCTGTGGGCAGTTGTAATTTATTAAAATCCGCGTTGTTAAAACGACCACCGCCCTGTACGCCAAAATGAAGATAGGTAGGGTTATCGTAATTAAGGCCCAGTCTAATCTTATATGAGAATCCGGCAAATATAGAAGTAGTACGTTCAATAAAAACCTTGTCCACAATGGTTGTAAGGCCCAGTCCAATTTTGTCATTTACCGGAATACCCAAATAAAAACTTTGTGTCTCTGGTGCATCCTCTATACCCACAAACTGACTCCTAAAATTGAGCTTAAACTCAATCTGATCATTAATTCCAACAAGGGCAGGGTTAAAAAAACTCATATTATGCCTGTACAAGGCGTACTGAGGTTCTGATTGAGCGAACATGGCCATGGTTTGTATTAGAAAAAAAGCCAGTGCTATTAGTTTATATTGTGTCATCATTTTATATGGTAGATTAATAGTTAATGTAGAGCCATCCCGACACAACAGTGCGGTTATCTCCAAAAGCGTCAATAGCATAGTAGTAAGCGTCTACGGGTAATAACGACCCATCTGTGCCATGTGTGCCACCCCAGTCGTTTTGGTAATTTTTAGTTCGGAACACCTCTTTTCCCTTTCTGTCAAATACTCGTATCTGCGCTTGAGGGTAGTCCATAATATTTTTAATTAACCAAGTATCGTTAATGTTATCCGAGTTGGGGGAAACTCCTCGCTGGGGCTCCATTAAAACAAGGGTTTCATTTGCGCACATATCGGCTATTCCATCTAGATTTTCATCTGGGGCCGTAAAGGTGACCACAGCGGTATCGGTGGAGATATTGCCATTGATATCAGTTATGGTAAGGGTCACGGTTTCTGTACCCAGAGGTGGGCAATTGAAAGTACTTTTGTCCAAGAATCTATCGGAAATCCCACAATTATCACTACTTCCATTGTCAATGTCATCTACAGTAAGTTCTGCCAGCCCTTCTGCATCCAATGCTACAGTTATATCCCGGGTTATTACCATGGGCATCTGAACGTCTTCTACGGTAACCGTTTGTACACATGTTGCGGTGTTCCCAGAGGTATCGGTAGCGGTCCAAGTAACCAAAGTTTCCCCCAAGGGAAATTCTGTGGGAGCATCATTTGTCACTACGGTCATGGAACATCCAGTAGTGGCCGCCGGTGTTTCTAGAACAACATTGGTAGCGGTGCAGCCTCCTATATCCGTTTGTGCGGTTACATCATCTGGGCAGGTGATCGTAAAAGTACTATTGTCTTCTACGATTACTTTTTGTGTACATATTGCGACGTTCCCCGAAGTATCGGTTGCGGTCCAAGTAACCAGTGTCTCTCCCAAGGGAAATTCTGTGGGGGCATCATTTGCCACTGCGGTCATGGAACATCCAGTAGTGGCCACCGGTGTTTCTAGAACAACATTGGTAGCAGTGCAGCCGCCTATATCTGTTTGTACGGTTACATTATCTTGGCAGGTGATCGTAAAAGTACTATTGTCTTCTACGATTACTTTTTGTGTACATATTGTGGTGTTCCCAGTGGTATCGGTAGCGGTCCAAGTAACCAGTGTCTCCCCTAACGGAAATTCTGTGGGAGCATCATTGATTATGTTGAGTGAAGAACAACCATTGGTATTAGGTGTTCCCAACGTAACATTGGTTGCCGAACAGCTATTGGCATCCGCTTGTACCAGAATATCACCGGGGCAACTTATGTTAGCCGCGTTCACGGTTATGGTTATTGCATTACAACTCCCTATACATCCATCTCCTTCTCCTCGCACAAAATAGGTGGTGGTGGTAGATGGATTTACCTGAAAATCCCCATTGGCGCTAGTACCCACCAAGGTACCGCCACAAGACCCCGAGTAAATATACCATTGATCAGCGCTATTAAGATTACCATTAATGGTAAGTGTAGCCAAATCCGCTGGGCATATGGTCTGCGGTGAGGCAGACAAGGTTGGTGTATCCGCTAAATCACAAAAGGCAAATACTGCTGCCCTACCGGATAAAAATGTGGCTTTACTACTACCAGGTGAGCCAATAACTACTATAGAACCGTTGTTATTTATGCTTACCGAAAAGCCCGACTGATCGGATTCGGACTCGCCGTCTATATCCTCTCCTAGCTGTTCCCAGGTGCCCAATGCGTTCCTATATACACGAACATGGCCAGCGGCATTGCCATTACCCGAGTTACCAAAAGCACCAATCGCTACAATAGATCCATCTTCACTTAGGCTTACTGAAATACCCGAGAGATCTCCGGCAGCTTCTCCATCCAAATCTTCACCTATTTGCTCCCATATATCTAGGGCATTTCTTTGAAATACCCGTGTATGGCCCGCTAGAGAACCGTTATCCGAGTTTCCACTATTTCCAATAGCTAGAATGGACCCGTCTGCACTGAGACTAGTAACACTGCCAGAGACAATATCGGTCCTTTCGGCATACAAAGTCTGGCCTAGTTGCTCCCAATTATCAGAACTTGTTCTTCCGAACACCCTTACCCCACTAAAGCCATTTGCGTCATTGGAACTAAGACTGGAAGTGGCCAAGGTAGATCCATCTGCGCTAAGACTTACATAAATTCCTAACTGATCAAATCCTATTTCTCCATCTATATCCTGGCCCAATTGTTCCCAAACATCCAGGGCATTCCTTCGAAATATCTTTACGTGACCAGAATCTATGCCATTCCCATCATTACCGGGTCCTCCGATGGCCACTATAGCTCCATCCGCGCTGAGACTTACCCAAGTGCCAAAAAGGCTGCCCGCACTTTCTCCATCAATATCCTGGCCAATCTGATGCCATGTGCCCGATATATTTCTAAATATCCTTACATGACCAGAATCTATGCCATTCCCATCATTTCTGGCAGCACCGATAGCTATCATGGACCCATCTGCACTAAGGCTTATAGCACTTCCAGAAATATCCGAACCTCCTTCCCCATTTAGATCTTGACCCACTTGGTCCCAATTACCTACAGAGTTTCTTCTGTAGACTCGTACGGTCCCAGGCCCCGAATCGCTTGGAGCTCCAATAGCAACCACGGATCCGTCCGCGTTAATGCTAGTTGAGGATCCAAACACTTCAACTATGGTTTCCCCGAGCAAGTCCTGTCCTGCCTGGCTCCATTGGGCCTGTGTAAGAAAAGGGCATAATAGTAGTATTAATAAAAAGTATTTCATGGTATAAGTATTTGGGTTTTTATTGGTAGTTTTTGTTTTATTCGCACTGTGGAATGCATGCTACAATACATCTATCCAACTCAATTTCTGTTAAGAGGCAACCCATTGTTCTTTTGAAACAAAAGGTATTTGCCTAAAACTATGACTCATCCAAAGAATAGCTTTTAACGAGAGTCGATTAAAACAAAGGAGCCACATGCTTTTTTCTAAGGGAATTCATTTAAAAATTCTGATTATCCCAGGTTAACTCCTCACCAAAATTAATAAGGGTATCTCCTTGATATACTTCGCGTTAAGCAAACGGTAGGTCTCATTTGCTAATGGGTCATTATCCCTCAAAAAACGGATTATGCACTTTATAATCTATTGGTCGGGGGTATATCCAATACAGGTTTGACCCAATCATCCTCCGTTTTTTAAGGGAAATAATAAAAGATGTGTAGTGTTATATAAGCTTATTTCGCGGATTATCCGCGGAGTATGCCAAGGGTTGAAGAAATGTTTACCCACGGTCTTTTTTATGGTACTCTTTGGTCCCTATAGATAAAGGTATCGGGTATTTGGCAGGTAAATGTTCGTTGATGGTTCTGGTTGCCCACTTATGAAAAAAGTATGGAGCATTGTTCTTTTAAGCAAGGTAAACCGTTGGTCTTAACTTAACCATTTCTCTGTTGATTAGTATATCAAGACAACAAGGAGGGCGGAAAATATTTCCCTCCCTCGCCCAGACACAGTCACCCCAATGATAGGAAAGGCGATTCGTTGTCTTGATAACCGTTATATAAATTTAACTGCACTTCGTTAGTGCATTCTTTTGTCTATTAATTCTATAAACTGTCCGAAGGTTCATCTTCTATATCTAAACTACTAATGGCCAAACCTTTTTCGATAAGGCCAAAAACATCATATTGCCCTTTTATCAAAAAAAGGAAAACGTTCGTTTTATAATGGTTGCGATCTGTTATACCGCCATTAGAAATGGACTGCAGGTCAGCCGCCATTTGGCTAGTAGAAAAAAAAGTTGGATCGGCACCAACTTTCTCCAAACCGGTAAGAAACTGTTTTAATTCTGTTAGCGGTTTTAAAATGGGCTTAAAGTCGAACCTTTCACTAGAATAACCTACCTCGTCAAACCATATGGTAACCTCTGAATTAATGTATGTAATTCCCGTTAAACTTCTTTTCTCCCATACAGACTTACCTTTAAGATTAATAAAAAACTTAATCCCAGTGCCGACATAATATTTTAACTCGTTCATTATCTAGCATTTTGATAAATCAATTGTTCATATTTTTAGAATTCGCATTCCATGTGATAGCTTTTTAATATCATATAGACCTCCTTATATTGTTTAGACCGGATTTTTTTTTTTAGTAACCATAGACCGGATTTTTTTTATCCTCACCAACTTGTATTCCCAATCATTGGCACTTCTATATCCTTACTTATTTTCTTTCGTTGCTTTACCGGGCTAATAGCGAATATCATGTGTATTGTACCGTAAACTGCCAGCAAAACACAACAACACAAAATTGATCTTTTACCCATTGATATGTTTCGGTCTTTCCTTTAAAAATTGCACAAAAACAGCTTTTAACAACAAGCAATTGAAGCACTCATTTTATTTTTTTAGTTACCTAAATAAAAAAAGGGGTCTAAATACTAAAGAGCAAGTTTCTTAGGTGATTCCTCAGCAAGGAATTACCTCCAATACTTAATAATGCAGCATTTAGTTTTAACATAACCCCATGCAGTATGAAAAAAAGATTATGCTTTAACCACCAAACCATCTTATTTTTTTTACTAGTCTTTAGCGCCCAATTAACCTACGCACAATGCGATCTCACCGATTTTGATATAGAGGTCAATGGGGGAGCTTGCCCAAACGATGGCGTCATTAGCCTACAATATACCGGAAATCTGGATTGTATAGGAGTACAAGCCATTCTTACTATAGTAGGTAATCCCACGCCAATTATAAAAAATATCCCTGACAACGGAAGTGTAGAATTTGATAATCTTCTTTCCAGTCCGGATCAGGGCTATACCTTAAAGTTGATATTGGGTTCTGAGGAAAGGGATTTCCCCCTAATGACTATACCAACTACTTATATACCTATGATTCTCAATAGTGAAACGAGCTCACCATCGTGTCCAGGGGGAACAGACGGGGGAATAATCGTAAACATAGCAAGCGGGGGCACAGGGCCCAATTTTATATACGAACTATTGGATACCTCGGGTAGCCTAATCGAGTCTTCTGGGGAGATTACTGATAGAACCTATATCTTCTCGGTAGGTCTGGAAGAAGGTACATATGGATACCGGGTAACGGATTTAGGATGCAACCTAAACCAAAGGGACCAGGCCATTGTTCTTCCCAACAGCACTGCAAGTTCTCTATATCGAAATGCCAATTTTGCAAGGAGCAATAGAGACTGTAACCTTTATGATGTGCTATTCAGGCTTTCGGTTTTTTCTGCCGAGGGCAGGGCAAAAATACAAGAGGCGGGCAATGCTACCATAGCCATTAATGGGGGCGCGCCAGTAAACTTGACGTTAACTAACATAAACGGTAATAATGTTGTTTTTGAATACCCACCAGGACTACCCGGCGGTGTTGATTTCAACTTGTCCTTTAATGATGGATGTTCCACTTTTTCGGGAGGTAATACCACATTGCCAATTGATAACAATTTAATGAATATCGATGTACAAGTTGGTTTTGACTCAACTACCTGTATGTCAACCCATTTATTAAACGTCTTGGCCACTGCTTTTCAGAATAATCCAAATCCGCAACCTTCAGATACCTATGCTATGTTCCTGGAGCGGAATGAAATAATAGTGGAACAAGAAACATCCCCTGGTGTTTGGGAAGATGTTACAGCGAGATTAGGTGGTGGTAGCAATAATCCTTTGGTTACAGTAGGCAATCCTTTTATTTTGCCGGGGAGAGGACGTTACAGGGTTTCCGGTAAAGACGATTGTCATACGACGGATCCGATAGTTTTTGACACAAAAGAAGAAACCAATCCTCTGAACGATATTATTATAACGGTGGCTAAATCTGTTCTAGAAGGAACCGTAGGCCTTGAAATTCTTAACACCCCCGGACTACCGGATGTATCGGCCATTTCGGAAACGACCTATAGTATAGAACCTGTTCCGTTCCAGTCTAGCATTACCATTAACCCAACCCAACCCTATACCCTGGCAGGATCTTACACCATTCAGTTTCCCCTTGTGTATACGACCACCACAAATAATTCCATCATAGGGGATTTACCTCCTGGCGAATATAAAATAATTGCTTCTGATGATTGTTCCCGAGCAAACAACAGTTCGGTAGAAAAAAGATTTACAATTCCAAATAGTCGGCGTGCACGCTATAATCCTATGCTCAGGGTAATTCCGGGATGTAGAAATTCCAACACCATCGAATATGAAATGAACACTATTAATGTTGCCAGAACTATTCGTAGGCCAATGAACAATATAATTGTTGAACTTTGGACAGATGATGGCACTGGTCAACTGGGTAATCTACTGCTTACAGATGAAAACACATCCTCTTTACTTAATGGTTCTTTTAGTGGTCTTACACCAGGGAAATACATAATTAGGTTCAGTAGTGTTAATTTTGAGTCTACTGAAAGGGATCTTTTATATTCTGCTGTAACAGCTAGCAATGAGGATCGGGAATATATAACAGATGTACTGACCATTGAAGAGCCAGAACCTATTGATGTAAACACGGCAGGTACTTTTTGTGATTTTAACAATTCTTCTTCCGGGGTTATACTTGCTCAAATTCCGGATAGTGGCCTAACAAATCTTGTTTACCCAATTACTTTTGAGCTTTTCAATGCCACACCAAATGGCATGGTTATAGGTAATGCGATATCTCAAATTACTATACCCAATGGTCCGGAAAGGTCTCATATTTTTGAAGGGTTAAGCGATGGAGATTATATAGTAAGAACAACTACCGGATGCGGTGGAAGTGAGGTAGCGGCAGCATTATCTTTTTCGCCTATTTCGCCGGTAATAGTACCGGATCAAAACATGGTATGCCCGGGTACGGAAGTAACACTTACAATTGACGATGTATCTCCTTTTATTTTTGACATTACATGGAAAGATGGTCAGGGCAATATCCTAAACACGGACAAGAGTGATACATCCATTATAGTCCCAGTGCAACAAACAACGACGTATACAGTAGAATATGTTGCAAAAGCCAGATTGTGTTCGGGTACCACACCATCCACTGCCACCATTACCATTACCGTACCCATTACGTCTTTGGAAGTTACTGAAGACACGGTCTGTGAAGGTGATGATGCAACAGTAACCATAGCCGATACGGAAATTGGGATTACTTATGAACTTTTATTGGGCGGTAATCCACTTACTCCAGAAGTAAATGGGGAAGGAACAGGAGCAGATCTCGTTCTCACAATTCCATCCGACCAACTCGTTACCGGTACAACTACCTATACTATAGGGATATCGGGCAATGGATGTGCCTCCGCCATGCTAGACGAAACTGTGGATCTTATAGTGAACCCCCTACCCGTAGTTACTTTTGACGCCCCTACCGATATATGCGTGGATGCCAATGCCTTGGACCTAAATACATTGGCAAACCCTGTTGGGGGTACCTTTAGTGGACCCGGTGTAACGGGCAACAGTTTTGACCCTGCCATAGCCGGAACGGGAGCTCACGACCTTACCTATGAATTTACCGATGCCAATGGATGTACCAACTCCATAACAGTCGCCATTACAGTAAACGATCTACCAGTGGTTACCTTTGATAATCCTTCGGACATATGTGTGGATGCCAATGCCTTGGACCTAACTTCATTGGCGAACCCTGTTGGAGGCACCTTTAGTGGACCTGGTGTAACGGGCAACAGTTTTGACCCTACCATAGCCGGAACGGGAGTACACAACCTCACCTATGAATTTACCGATGTCAATGGATGTATCAACTCCGCAACAGCCATAATTACCGTAAACGATCTGCCGGTGGTCTCCTTTAACGATCCTGCCGATATATGTGTAGATGCCAATGCCGTGGACCTTACTACATTGGCAAGCCCCGTTGGGGGTACCTTTAGTGGACCAGGTGTAACGGGCAACAATTTTGACCCGGCCGTTGCCGGAACGGGAGCACACATCCTCACCTATGAATTTACCGATACAAACGGATGTACCAACTCCACAACAGCCACCATTACCGTAAACGCCCTGCCAGTAGTCACTTTTACAGGCCCTAGTGATATATGTGTAGATGCCAATGCCTTGGACCTAACTACATTGGCAAGCCCCATTGGGGGTACCTTCAGCGGACCAGGGGTGACGGGCAACAGTTTTGACCCCGCCACAGCCGGAACGGGAGCGCATATCCTTACCTATGAATTTACAGATACCAACGGATGTACCAATAGCGATACTGCACAAATTACCGTAAACGCTCTACCAGTGGTCACCTTTACGGATCCTACCGATATATGTGTAGATGCTGATGTCCTAGACCTGACTTCATTCGCAAGCCCTGTTGGAGGCACCTTTAGCGGACCAGGGGTAACGGGCAACAGCTTTGACCCAGCCACAGCCGGAACGGGAGCACACGACCTTACTTATGAATTTACAGATACAAGCGGATGTATCAACTCCGCAACAGCCACTATTACGGTAAACGATTTACCTATCCTTTCCGTAACCGATGCTGCTACATGTTCCATAGACTTGCTTAGCTATTCATTGAATGTGTCGGTAAGCTCAGGAACGGTCACCAGTACATCAGGCAGTGTAATCAACACCTCAGGGAACATCTGGTCCATTACGGATGTACCGGCAGCAACCAATATTACCATAACGGTTACCGATGCCAATAGCTGCGACAGTACCTTGGAAGTAATGGCCCCTGACTGCAACTGCCCTATAGTAAACGCTCCAATAGGTGGGAGTGATCAGAGTTATTGTACCGGAACCACGATCCCTACGCTAACAGCAAACGTGGAGCTAGGAGAAACTGTTGACTGGTATGATTCCCCCTCGGGAGGTACTCCGCTGTTAAGTGGAAATACAAGTTATACTCCTACGGTCGCCGGAACCTATTATGCGGAAGCTAGGAATACAAACAACAATTGTACCAGTACTACACGCACACCAATACAATTAATAGAGAATGCCTTGCCCCTGCTCACCTTTGATGCCCCTGCAGGTATATGTGTGGATGCTGGTGCCCTGGATCTTACCATATTGGCAAACCCAACTGGCGGAACATTTAGCGGACCGGGGGTAACAGGCAATAGCTTTGACCCGGCTACTGTTGGAGTAGGAACGCATACTATTACTTATGAATTTACCGATACGAACGGATGTACCAACACTGCTACAGCGATTATTACCGTAAACGCCCTGCCCATAGTCACTTTTACTGACCCTGCCAATATATGTGTGGATGCTGATGTCTTGGACTTGACTACATTGGCAAACCCCATCGGTGGGGTCTTTAGCGGAACCGGGGTAACGGGCAACAGTTTTGACCCCGCCACGGCCGGAACAGGGACACACACCCTTACCTATGAATTTACCAATGCCAACGGATGTACCAGTAGCGATACTGCACAGATTAACGTAACTGCACTATTGGCACAAACAGGTACGGAGACTATCTCATGTGCCCTGGATGGCCAAAGCTACGTACTTACAGTGCTGCTAAACGGTGCACCTCCATTTAGCGCAACAGGAAACGGGGCTCCCGGTACCTTTGTGGGCAATACCTGGACTTCAGACCCTATACCCGCGGGAACGGATTATAGCATAGATTTTACGGATATCAACAACTGTAATACCGTTACAGTGGCCGATGTGGCGCCGGTATGCTGCGTCTTTGAGGTAACCTGCCCCACCTTCCCCGCCACTACAGTGCAATGTTATGAAGAGCTGCCTTCGGCCACCACGCTTACAGAAACCGAATTCGAGGCCTTGGGCAATGCCGATGGAAGCATTGGGGATATTCCCTGCGGTGTTATTGAAATTACCGCCGTCAATGGCCCGGATACCGGAAATTGCAATGTCACCGTTGTCCGTACCTATACCATAACCGAATATGGCGATACCAATGGCAATGGCATAAGAGACCTTGGTGAGGATACCGTGCTCAATACAGAGGAATGTACACAGAACATCACCGTACAGGATACCACAAACCCCGTGTTCGTGGGGACATTGCCAGCGGACATCACCGTGGAATGCGATGCCGTACCTGCCCCGGAAACCTTCACGGCTACCGATAACTGTGGTACCGCCACTGTTGCCTTTACCGAAACCAGGACCGATGGAAGCTGTCCTTCGGATTATAGCCTGGAGAGGACATGGACCGCCACCGATGAGTGCGGACTTACTACCGTACACATACAGACCATCACCGTACAGGATACCACAAGCCCCGTGTTCGTGGGGACATTGCCAGCGGATATCACCGTGGAATGCGATGCCCAGATCCCAGTAGCGGAAACCCTTTCAGCTACCGACAACTGTGGTACCGCCACTGTTGCCTTTACCGAGACCAGGATCGATGGAAGCTGTCCTTCGGATTATAGCCTCGAAAGGACATGGACCGCCACCAACGAGTGCGGTATTGAAACCATACATGTACAAACAATAAACGTAGGGGACACAACCGCTCCGGTTTTTGTAGAAGCGCTACCACAGGACGGTTTCGCCGAGTGCGATACCATTCCCGAAGTTGCGATACTTACGGCCACGGACAATTGCGGTGCTGTTACCGTAGACTTTACCGAGACCGAAGTGCCAGGAAATTGTAGCTCCCAATACTCCTTGGTACGGACATGGACGGCCACCGATGAGTGTGGGAACGAGACCTCCCATACGCAAACCTTGCAGCTTACCTGCCCCCTTACGGTCTACAATGCCGTATCTGCCAATAACAACGGGCAAAATGACATCTTCTTGTTAGAGGGTATCGATTGTTTCCCTAACAACCAAGTTGAAATCTTCAACCGCTGGGGAATAAAAGTATTTGAAGCAAATGGATACGATAATCTGAACAAGGTATTCAAAGGTTATTCAGATGGTAGGCTTACAATCGCCAGGGGTGAAAAACTGCCCACAGGAACCTATTTCTACATATTACAGTATCAATTTACGGGCAGTGGTCAATCACGAACCATTCAACAGTCCGGTTATTTATACCTAACGAGCGACAAGTGATCCATATCCATAAAAATAAAAAGACCATGAAAGTAATCTATCACAACCATAAAAAAATCTTGTTCCTTGTCCTATTGGCAATAGGCCTCCCCATCCTTTGCCATGGACAACAAGATTCTGAGTACACCCAATATATGTACAATACAACAACAATAAACCCTGCTTATGCCGGCAACAGAGGCGTATTAAGCTTCAATAGCCTTTATCGTTCCCAATGGGTTGGATTGAACGGGGCTCCCAAATCCCTTGCCTTTTCCGTGAACAGTCCGGTTGGGGAAAGGGGTGTGGGCCTCGGCCTTTCCATTATCCATGATGAGATAGGCCCGTCCACTGAAAGTAATGTAACCGTGGATTTTTCCTATACCATTTCCCTGAGCAGGAATACCGAGTTGTCTTTTGGTCTCAAGGGAGGAATGAACCTTTTAAATGTCGACTTTAGAAAATTGGACATAAGAGATCCCAGTGAACAAGTATTTTCTCAAAACATTGAGAATCGTTTTTCACCCAATGTAGGTCTGGGTGCTTACCTCCATTTTGACGATAGATGGTATGTTGGATTGTCATCTCCAAATATATTGTCTACCGACCATTATGATGATTCTATATCTTCTACTGCATCCGAAGTAGCACACTTCTACCTGATTGCGGGATATATTCTTGAAATTAATAGAGAACTTAAATTTAAACCGGCCATACTTACAAAAGCGGTAAAGGGTGCTCCCTTGGCTTTTGATGCTTCTGCTAACTTTCTGTTCAACGATAGGTTCATAATAGGGCTTTCCTATCGCTTGGATGCTTCGATAAGTGCATTGGCCGGTTTTCAAATAAACGATCGTTTAATGCTGGGCTATGCCTATGATTACGATACCTCCGAACTGGGGAACTACAATTCCGGGTCCCACGATTTCTTCTTGCGCTTTGAGTTTACCAAAAGAGTTAGAAACTCTATAAATCCAAGATTCTTTTAACACCTTATACACCGATTATGAATACATATCTAAAAACTCCATATCTATGTACCTTGTTCTTTTTTGTCCTTGCCCTTACCGGTTTTGGGCAAGAGGTAAAACTGGACCGTGCCAATAAAAAATATGCCGATCTTGCTTATATCGATGCTTCGGAGATTTATCTTGATCTTGCAGAATCTGGCTACAGGTCCGAGGAACTCTTCAGGAAGCTGGGGAACATCTATTATTTCAATGCCAAATATGTAGAGGCCTCCCATTGGTACAAGGAATTGTTCTCCATGACGGAAGATTTGGAACCCATATATTATCTCCGCTACTCACAGTCATTAAAGGCATTGGGCAACGAAGAACTCTCCGTTCATTGGTTCAATGCCTATATTAAAAAGAACGGCATAGTGAGCGAAACCTTGGGAAATGCCATAGACTATTTAAAGATCATTGAGGAGAACTCCGGACGATACACCATGGAGCCCGCCAATATTAACTCTACCGGGGTGGATTTCGGGGCCGCTTTTCATGAAAAAAAACTAATCTTCGCTTCTACACAGGACATTTCCGAAGCTGGGAGACGTCTTAGTCCATGGGACGGACTATCGTTTTTGGATTTATTTGAGGCCTCTATAAATGATGATGGATCTTTAGGGGCCCCTGTAAGGCTCAAAGGTGATGTAAATACCAAGTATCATGAATCCAGTGCGGTCTTTACCCAGGATGGTACCACCATGTATTTCACAAGGAACAATGTAACACCCTTTAAACGCAAAAACAAACAAAACGTACTACGTTTAAAGGTCTATCGGGCCACATGGAAAAAAGGGGAATGGACCGATGTTGAGGACCTGCCCATAAATGGGGACGATTATTCCAACGCGCACCCCGTTTTAAGCCCTAAAGAGGACAAATTGTACTTTGTGTCTGACAGACCGGGATCCCTGGGCCTTACGGATATCTATACCGTGGATATAAACCCAGATGGCTCCCTGGGCATTCCAAAAAATCTGGGGGAAAAAATAAATACCAAGGGAAGGGAATCTTTCCCCTTCCTTGCCAAGGACAACGAACTGTACTTCTCCTCCGACGGA
>NZ_JBHEBG010000009.1:0-35141 GCF_046557915.1 Spongiimicrobium sp. 3-5 | reverse complement strand
ACGATGCCCGAGATCCCGGCACAAAAATATCATTATCGCATTGTTGTTCCAATCCTAGGGACCGCCGATCAAACGGCGGCCCCTTTTTGTTGTCGATCCAATATATCAATGAACTTTTATTTTAACAATACCGCTCTATTCATGGGAACAACCTAAATCATGTCCCCCAAAGCGGGTGCAAATATATAACCGTTTTTTTGCTTACACAATACATAAATCAAAATTTTTAAATAGAATTGTCAAATAAATTACACTTATCTGATTATAAGCTATTTATGTATGAAAATAATTTCAACAAACCCCAAACAACTCACCAATATATGCCTTCGAGCTGCATATCAAAGTGTTACAAATTTGCCATTGAATCTAAAGACAACACCACGGGCTTCTATATCACTCCAAATAACATCCTTAAATAAAGCCAGTTAGCAAAATGCCAATGGTGGTATTTTAAAATGGTAAGTATACCTAGTTAGGAGAAGAAATTCCAAACCAAACCAAATCGTATTACAAAATCGCGATACGGATAATTGGGAGCGGAATAGAAATTGTAACCTGAAAAAGAAGAATTAAAATGTTCTGCCTTTAGATATATTCTGGTTTGCCTCACCCGAGCATTGATAAAGAAATCCAGCAAGGGAAACCCTCCCTGTTCTTCCCTGTTTTGAATATAAAACTCTCCCAACAAAGGATTGTAAGAGTTCATATTATAGGAAGTAAAATATTTAAAGTTTATCCCTGTCTGTATATACATCGCCTTTTTAAAGACCTCATCGGAAAAATACAGTGTGTTTCTTGTTACCAATTGTGGCACATTCAGCACTTCATTGGTCTGCGAAACATTTTGGTACATCACGGTATTGGCAAGAGCAAATTTACCTAAGCGAAACTCTTTCTCGTACTTTATCTTAAGATGATTTACACTATTGCCTTCTTGAAAAGGTTTAATAAAGGCATTTTCCTGCCCGGCATCTATCTGCTCCTGAGTGGCCTCTGAGGCAAAATAGGTATAATTGTCCACAGTAGTATACTTGGCTGTAAGGTTACCCCACACTTGAGATTCCAAACTGAACCGTAGACTGTTGATGCTTTGGTTCTCAAATGTTGACGAATTTTGCCAATTAAAATTCTGATAATCGCTCTGATACAGCAAGTAATTAAAATTGGGCATAGCGGCAGAAGAATGTATCCCAACAGTGACTTTATGTTTATCGCTTAGCGAATAGCTTGCTGAAGCTTCCAACAGATTGTCCGTTAATTCTCCCGACACGGTATAGCGCACTCTTCCGTCTACTTTAAAACCTCCTATCTGTTTAGAATAATCCGCGCCTGCTGAAATCTCCTGGCCATTAAGCCCGTTATCTATTTGTCCGGTATCGGTAATGAGAATACTATTAAAGAAATAACTATAATCATATAAATTAATAATCCCTTTTAGGTTTCCAAGGGTATTATTGGAGAATATAGCACTTACCTCATTAAAGGAGGTCTTAAGCCTTGCCCTATCCATAATTTCGGCTCCAAAGGTATTGGTTCCCAAAAAATCGTTTTGATTTGTTTGATCAAACTGATAAAATTTGGTCTCATAACTGAACAAGTGTCCAAAAGCAAGCGAAGTTGCCTTTGATTGCCCGGAGTCCCTTTCTTTTTTTACAAGTTTGTATTGATGTTCAAAAAAGTATCGTTTCCCTAAAATCCTGTTCGTAGCATCGGTAAGGTTAACATCTATCCTTGAGCGATCAGTAAATTCTGCCTCTCCCGATTCGAATTGATCTATAGGATTGGTAATACCCCCGTTTTCCTGACTCTCCAAATCTTGGGCCGCAATGTGGGCCCTAAAGTTATACCTACCGTTTTTGGTCTCGTAATTGGCAGTTGTTCTAAAATTACCAGATTCTGTCTGGTTAAATTGGTATTTACCTAATGACCGGAACCCTTTATAGGCAATGGAAAAATTTAAACGTGGAGAGGTGTTAAAGGTAAGCGTGGCATCTAACAACTGTCCCTGTTCAAAGGTGGTTTTAAACATTAGATCGGTCATGGGCGTGGCCACGTTGAAATAGGTAATATCCTCAACCTCCATATAATTGGCATGCCTGGCCTCTGCCCCTATCCTAGGGTATAGCGATATTCGTTCAAAATTTACCCCTAAACGATTATACGGTTGGCCAACATTGGGAAACGGCAAAAGTTCAAAGTCGTCTTTTCTTAGGTAATTATAGGTATACTCCTTTTTTAGCGTAAGTGTGGTATCTAAAAAAGTAGTGTCGCGGGCATGAGAAATGATCTTATAATCTTTGATCCCTATTTCTATGGTTTCTTGAGCTGCTTTCTTTGGTGGTTTTTTTTCGGGTAACTTTTTTTGCAACCGAGTAGTATCTATTCTTTTTACCGGTGCAATGGAATCTTCTTGGGCGAAAAGTAGGGATGAAAACAAAAAAAGTACCGGAAAGATATATCTCATTGTAGCAACTTACAGGGGCAAAGTTAATTTTTTTGTTCGTAACGAAATGTGAAAGTTTTTACAAGAATCGGCTTTCTGTATAAATGCTTGTAAAACCTAATCCAATTACCATCTCAAAAAAAACAAATTTTTATCCTTCATTTTGTGAAATGGTCATTAAGTTTGAAGAATAACAACCTTCTAATTTAAATTAGGTGCTTAAATCGTTTTTTTATCATCCCGAAGAAGCCGGTACGGACGAGGCGGGAAGGGGGTGTCTTGCCGGCCCGGTAACCGCCGCAGCAGTAATTTTACCCCAAGATTTTGAAAATGAAATCCTCAACGATTCCAAAAAACTATCGGAAACAAAGAGAGATTTGTTAAGGCCTATTATTGAACAGGTATCTACCTGCTTTGCGGTAAAACATATAAACCCGAGAAAAATAGACGAAATAAACATTCTTAATGCTTCAATCCTAGCCATGCACGGTGCTCTCGCCGAGTTATCATTTAATCCAAAATTTATAATCGTTGATGGAAACAAGTTTGTTCCCTACAAAAGTGTGCCTCACAGTTGCATAATTAAAGGAGATAGCAAATACATGAGTATTGCGGCTGCCTCTATTCTTGCAAAAACTTACCGGGACGCCTATATGGAGAAACTACATGACGAGTTTCCTATGTATAATTGGAAAAGCAACAAAGGATATCCTACCAAGGAGCATAGGGATGCCATACGCAAGTTTGGCCTTACCAAATACCATAGAAAAAGTTTTAGACAATTGCCCGAGCAGTTGACTCTTGACATATAAAAATCCTAAATTTGTGCAAATCCCTATTCATGAAATTCAGATTTCTAATTGTCTTGCTGGCCTTTCTGGCTCTTGCCTGTGAAAAAGAAAAGAACATAACTTCTCCCCTGCTAGATTATCTTCCTCAAAATGCGGCAATCCTAGTTAAAACAAACGACTTTGCCGTATTAAAGAGCGAACTTAAGAATAATGACTTCCTTTCTAAAATAGAAAGTACCTCCATGTACAAGTCTATCCAGGAAAGAGTATCTGCCTTCAATTATTTAAACCCCGTCTCTGAATGTTTGTTGGCATTTATTGAACTTGGGAAAGATAATTTTGAATTTATGTTGGTTACCTCATCATCTCCCGAACTCTTTACCTTGGAAGACGTTGCCGACAAATCTGTTGAATCCATAGCTTACGAACATGGAAGTTTTAAAAAATATACAGTTGGGGATATCTCCTTTTTTAGCACTGACATTGATGGTAAAACTATAATTTGCTCATCTCAGCTGTTAACGGAAAATGTGATTCGTAGACCGGGAAAGGCAAAAACAAATATTGCCCTAAAAAAATTATACCAAACCAGTGGTTCCGTCACCTCAACCACAATTTTCATAAATGTGAATATAAGCGATTCCATGGTTTCGACCTTGGTGAAGGAAGATACTGCTTTAAATACCTCTTCTTTTGCCGACTGGATCTCTTTCGATATGAAAATGGGGCAAGATCATATTAATCTAAGTGGGGTAATGGTTGCCAACGACTCGGTTAAAAATTACATCAACCTGTTTAGAAATTCGGGCGCCTTAACCAATACTACCCCCTCCTTTACCCCCATGAATGCCAACGGTTTTCTATCTTATACCTTTTCGGACTACAACATATTTGCTAAAAATCAGCAAAAGTACTTAGATAGGATTACCGTAATGGACACTATTTTTAATACGGTAGAGGAAATAGGTTTTATTGATTTAAGCATCGGGAAAGCTATAGTGCTAAATACCTATGGAGCTGAAAGCATTTCACAATTTTTGGATAACATTAAAGCATCGTCAGAGGACTATCAAGGAAACGAAATTGCTACACTTAGGTCCACAGATTTTTTAAATGCCCTTTTTAATCCTTTGGTAAAGAACTTTACGGCCAAACACTATTCTATTTTGGACAACGCCTTTGTGTTCTCCGAAAATAGGGAACCGTTGCAAACGATAATACGGAATTACAAAAATGGGGCTACCTATAACAAGACCCAAGTTTTTAAAACTGCCCAACAAAGACTGGCAGATGAAGCCAACATACTGTATATGGGCAATAAAACGGGATTGCAACAGGTATGGGGAGATGATTTTAACGCCACTACCACCAAAGACCTTAAAAATGCGAAACTTTCCGATTATGTGTTTGCCGGGCAAATGGTTGCCGATGACAATTTTTATCATGCCAATGTATTGATCCAAAAAATTGAAAGCAAGGCAAAAAGTAATACCACAGCTCCATTATTTACGGTACAGTTAGATAATGATATTGCCACCGAACCGCAATTTGTCATCAACCATAGAACCAACAAAAAGGAAATTATAGTACAAGACACGGAGCAAAACCTGTATCTGATCTCTTCCGAAGGAAAAGTGCTTTGGAAAAAACAATTGGAAGGTAGTATACAAGGCAAGGTTAAACAGGTAGATATCTATAAAAATGGCCGCTTACAACTGGCGTTTACCACAGATAGCCAGTTCTACATCCTAGATCGTAACGGGGAGGCAGTTAAACCTTTTGTGATGTCTTATGATGGAGGCAACCTAAACGAACTCGCAGTTTTTGACTATGATGGACAAAAGAACTATCGTTTTGTAGTAAGTCAGGGGAGCAAAATATTTATGTACAACAGCAAAGGTGCGATAGTTGACGGATTTAAGTACAAATTAGCCGAAAGCGCTGCAATTGGTACGCCAAAACACTTTCGAATAAATGGCAAGGATTATCTGGTATTTACGCTAGAGGACGGAAGCTTTAAAATACTGAACCGAGTAGGTGACGTTCGGGTTAAGGTCAGCGATAAAATAGATTTCTCCGAAAACGACATCTACCTATATAAAAATAAATTTTCCGTAAGTGATAAAAAGGGTGTGCTCTACCAAGTAGATCAAAAGGGTAAATTGTCCAAGACCAATTTTAACCTGAATAAAGACCATGGAATGGACGCCACAAGTAAAACGTTGGTCTTAATGAACGATAACGTGCTTAGTATAAAAGGGAAAAAGGTAGAGTTGGAATTGGGCGTCTATACCAAACCTCGGATTTTTTATATCTATGATAAAATCTATGTAAGTGTTACGGATATCCAAAATCAAAAGATTTACCTCTTCGATAGTATGGCAAAACCTATTCAAAATTTCCCAGTTTATGGCACTTCCGTAATCGATTTAACGGATATTGACAATGATCGTAAATTAGAGCTGGTAGCCAAAGACCTGGAAAATTCGCTAATCGTTTATAGAATGAACTAGTTTAAGTTAGAAGACCAACTACACATAAATACAGGCCAAGCATACAATTTTTATACTTCAGGGACTGATTTTAATTATTTTCAGAGTTAAGATTGACCGTTTCGATAGTTTGAGAGATTTTTCCAACAATCGAGGCAATCATTTGATTACCAATTATATGTATTAAAAATTGTATTTTTAAAGATACTTCTAACACTTTCTTGATCATGAAAATCCTAACACGATTGTTAAGAATAAGCTTAACAATTTCCCTCACCGTTTTTTTCAGTACCAATGTAAACGGACAGTTTTTAAAAAAGCTAGGTAAAAAAGCAGAAAGAGCTGCCGAACGTACCATAGAAAGACGCGTAGAAAGGGAAACATCGAAGAAAACCGACGCTGCCTTGGATAGTATTTTGGAGCCAGGCTCCAAACAACCGAGCAACACTCCTAATTCCAATGGGGGTTCTTCCCCACCATCAAACGACAACGGCTCCAATTCTGGGGGGCAGAATGGAGGCACGGCCGGCGGACCTTCAGGGCAGAAGACCATTACCGTATATAGTAAATTTGATTTTGTTCCGGGAGACGAACTACTGTTCTTTGATGACTACGCCAATGATTTTATAGGAGATTTCCCCTCCAAATGGAATACCAATGGCAGTGGCGAAGTTGTTACGGTAGATGATAGCCCTCAACGATGGATGCAGATCTTACCCGGTTACAAAACGTTCTACGTCCCCGATGTACCCAAACTACCCGAGGAATACACTATAGAATTTGATTTATTGGCTGTAGGACTGGACAATAAAACATCGTCTACGGCTACTATGGAGGTTTTGCTAAGCGATGACCTTAATTTTCAATACGGAGACAACTACGTAGAGGCCCATATTCCCTTTTGCCAATATTCAGCGATTGGTATAAGGATGCGCAACTATATAAACCGTGGTAAGGAAGGCGAAATCAATAATGTGGTAAAAGCGGATTTGCGCAATGCAGTGTTAAACCAGCCCCATATTTCCATTGCGGTTAATAAGCAACGGTTTAGGCTATGGGTGAACGAAAAAAAATATGTAGATATTCCGCGTGCGGTACCCACAGGAAAGCTAAGTACCTTAAAATTTCAACTTAGCAATTTTAAGGATGGCAAAGAACGTCTTTTTCTTAGCAATCTAAAAGTAGCCAAAGGTGGTCTGGACCTAAGACGAACACTAATTTCCACAGGTAAAGTTTCTACCAATGGTATTTTGTTCGATGTAGGCTCTGCCAATATTCAGCCACAGTCCATGGGCATTATTAGGCAAATATCCCAGGTCTTGCAACAAGAAAGTAGCATGAACTTAAGAATTGTGGGCCATACCGATGCAGACGGAAACGATGCTGCCAATATGGAGCTTTCCAAAAAACGCGCTGCCGCCGTTAAGAACGCGCTTGTATCGGTTTACAACGTATCTTCTAGTAGGTTAGAGACCGAAGGCAAGGGCGAGACCATGCCGGTGGGCGATAATGGCACTGCAGACGGCAAAGCACAAAATAGAAGAGTAGAATTCATAAAAATCTAAATAAATGATCCGTACCACTATTAGTTTCTTTCTAGCATTTTTATATGTTGCCCTTGGCAATGCCCAAGACAGTTGCAGTAAATATTATCCTTTTGAAGAAGATGTTAAATTCCAGGTAACCACTTATGACAACAAAAACAAGGTAAGTGCCATAGTGGATTATAAAGTGAAGGATGTAAAAGCCACCGATAGTGGTGAAACCGCAACCTTCTTTACATCTGTAAAGGACAAGAAAGAAAAAGTGATCATGGAAAGCCAGATCGGGATCAGCTGTGCCGGTGAAGTGGTATCCATGGATTTTACCTCCTTGATGTCCCCACAATTTATGCAGCAGTATAAGGATATAGATGTTAAAATGAGCGGTACAAACCTGGACTTGCCCAATAATCTTTCCGTAGGGCAACAATTGCCCGATGCCGACCTGCAAATGAACATGAATATGGCCGGCATGAGCATGAATATGAATATTCATATACTAAATCGCAAAGTCGTGGGAGAGGAAACAGTTACCACACCGGCAGGAACGTTCGACTGCTCCATAATTACCTACGATACCGAACTTAAAATGGGAATGAAACAACAAAACAGTTCCAAACAATGGATGGCACCCGGAGTGGGACTTGTAAAACAGGAAGACTACAACAAAAAAGGGAAACTAATGAGCAGCAGCTTGCTTACCTCCTTTAGCAAATGACATGAAAAACAAATAAATAGGCCAATATGAAAAGGGCAGCAGCATTATTAACAGCACTTATTTTATTTCAATTTACAAACGCACAATGCCTTGCCCCAATTGGAGAATACGGGACCTTTGCCGCCAATCCGGAAACGGATATAAACGGAAACTTTAGGTTTGATTATCAAATTAAATGCGACATAGAGGTTAGGGCCAACTACACAAATGATGCCGGAGCGGTTGTGCCCAAGACAACTAGGTATAATGTGGATTTTTATGTAAATACCACCGACGGTTCTGCTTACTTTCCCAGTGGTTTTTTCATGTCAAATTTTGGAAGGACTTCCAATAGGCAAGGTTCCATTAATGGCGCTATCTGGAAATCTGACGGACAAATGGTTTCCTATGTCCTTGATGCGATGTATGGTCAAAAAAGGGCCATAGTGGTCGAGACTGGCCAAACCGCTGATAATGTCTTTACGGGACAACTCTCTTTTATAGGTGAGTTTATGGCAGGTATCCGAGATGCAACTAGCACTCCCGCTCCCATACCTGCAGATTTACCGTGGGGCGCCACAGAAGGATTTGTAAGTGAAATTGCCCAGCCCGATGGCTCCATGGCCAAGATTACCATATATTTTGATTTGGACCCCGATATACCTCCAATTAAAACCAGTGTCCCATTAGTAGGGTTTCTTACCGGGGTGGTTAAAGATTTTGTTTTTCATAACTGTAACCGTTTGGCCGTGTTCTCCAAAATGGAAATGCTAGATACAGGTGAATACATACAGTCGGAACTACTTTCCATTGAACCAAAAATGACCGTCTTCGTTGCCTCCGGTTATAAAAAAATGACTTTGGGCGGATCTCCGGGTACGGGCATTGCCAATCAAATGGAAGATTTCAAAGTTAGGCTCATGGATTTATATGACAGAAAACAACGCCTAGAAGAAAGAAAAAGAAGATGCGGTAGTGCCGCTTGTAGAGAAAATGCTGAGCGTCAATTGGAACTGTTACAAGAGGACATAACCCGTGTTGAATGTCAAATGTATACAGCCATGGGCGTGGAAGATCGGATGGAAGAGTGTTTGCACTAGAAGCCCGGATAGTCCTATATACGGATCGTCGTTTTTATTTCCTTGAAATTAGCTTCAAAAAGACCTTCAAAATGTGCCAAAAGCTTTTCTTTTACGGCTTCCATAGGTATTGTTTTCTTGCCTAATTCCGCGCTTAAAGAAGTTACGGACTTATCTTTAATACCGCAGGGTATCATATTATCAAAATAGCTCAGATCGGTATTCACGTTCAGTGCAAAACCGTGCATGGTTACCCACCTGCTTGCCCTAACGCCCAAAGCACATATCTTACGGGCAAAAGGAGTACCTACATCTAACCATACACCTGTTTCACCTTTAGAACGCTCGCCTTTTAAACCATAGTCCGCCAAGGTTAGGATAACCATTTCCTCTAACAATCTTAGGTATTTGTGAATATCGGTAAAAAAATTATCCAAGTCCAAAATGGGATAACCAACAATTTGCCCAGGACCATGGTAGGTAATATCCCCACCTCTATTTATTTTATAAAATTTCGCTTTTTTTAACGCTAGATCTTCGGTATTGATCAGCAGGTTATCTTTATTCCCGCTTTTCCCCAAGGTATATACATGCGGGTGTTCTACCAGTAAAAAGTGGTTGGGTGTGGGTGTTTTGGTCCCTTCCCTTCTATTTTTAATCTTGATATCCAAAATCTCCTGGAACAAAAGTTCCTGGTAGTCCCAGGTCTCCTTATAATCCTTAAGGTCTAGATCTTGTAAAAAAATATCCTTATTCATTCCTCAAAACTAACTTCTATATTAAAGTACTTGGGATCATTGTTCATTTCATACATATTGGCCTCAATCTCTATCCCTTTAAAATCCGATAAAATCTTTGCATTGTCATTATCCACGCTTTTAACCCGATACGGAAAACGGTATACTTGCTTAAAACGAATCATATCGGAAAAAGGATCGTCCGCAGTTAAGGTGGTATCCTTTTTAAGCGACATCTCTGCTATGGCCGCTTCCGTTACTTTTCTGCTAAACCCAGCGTTGCTAAATTTGGTGGTAAAGGATTCTGCCATGGAAAAAATGGCACTCATATCATCCTTTTTTTGTACGGTATCGGAGGCCACCGGGGCAGCAGCATCTCCCATGGGGTTCATCATTTGATCCAACTCCTTAATATCTGCTTTCTTTATGGCGTCGGCAAATTTGGAAATATCGTCCAAGGTGGTAAACACATAGGACAATTGCATATCCATCTGCTTTTCTTCCTCGTTCATTTTCATTGAAAACTGCAAGGGTCTTAACGCTTCCAACCTTCCTTGCTCTTCCTTGGACAAGGTGGCAATACTATCTTTCTTTTCGTCTAAAAAGGAGGCGAAATTTATCAAAGTGTCTATAGCGGGCTCTGGAGGTAAGGTATCTTGTTCATTGCCCATTTTCATAAATTCGGACATATCAAACCCCATCTTATAAGTACCGCTACCATCTTCACTGAAGATTATTTCTTCTCTAATTTGGCAGCTCGCCATACCTAAAACGGTCAATAAAAGCAATAATGTATTTCTCATGGATCCTAATGGTTAGAAATACAAAGATACAACTATCAGTTGGGATTGTTAAGGATTACCAAGGCCGCAATGACACCTGGTACCCAGCCGCATAGCGTTAAAAGGAATACGATTAAAATAGACCCGCAACCTTTTCCAATTACGGACAGGGGCGGAAACAAAATGGCAAGTAGGACTCTCCAAAAACTCATTCTTGTAGGATTTATGATCGATATACTTATTTGACGCAAAAATATCCATTTTGTTACAACCATGAACAAACCAATATACCCGTAGAAACATTCTTTTCACTGGATTGATAGATTACCTAAGAGTAGCTATATTTGCAGCTTTAACTATATGTATATGCAGCTGTCCGAACAAGAAGTAATCAGAAGGGAAAAACTGACCAAACTAAGGGAAATGGGAATTAACCCTTATCCTGCGGCCCTATACCCTGTAGATGCCACTTCCAAAACCTGTAAAGATGCTTTTGAGGACGGAAAGAAAGTAATACTCTCCGGTCGTCTTATGTCTAGACGTATTCAGGGCAAAGCCTCTTTTGCAGAATTACAGGATAGTGAAGGCCGTATCCAGGTTTATTTTAACCGCGATGAAATCTGTTTAGGTGAAGACAAGACAAAATATAACGAAGTTTACAAAAAGTTACTAGATATTGGCGATATCATAGGGATAGAAGGTGAATTGTTCATCACACAAGTAGGTGAAAAAACCGTAAAGGTTACGGATTTCACTTTGTTGAGCAAAGCACTACGTCCCCTACCACTGCCCAAAGTTGATGGAGATGGGAATGTTTACGATGAGTTTAACGACCCTGAGCTTAGATACCGGCAGCGCTATGTAGATTTAGTGGTAAATCCGTCGGTAAAGGAAACCTTTATCAAAAGGACCAAAATTACCAATAGCATAAGGCAATTTTTTAATGATCGGGATTATTTGGAAGTAGAAACACCCATTTTGCAACCCATACCGGGTGGAGCTGCGGCCAGACCGTTTATGACCCATCATAATGCATTGAATATTCCCTTATATCTCCGTATTGCCAACGAACTGTATCTAAAACGCTTAATTGTTGGTGGCTTTGATGGGGTCTATGAGTTTTCAAAAGATTTTAGGAACGAGGGTATGGACCGTACCCATAATCCTGAATTTACCGTTATGGAGCTCTACGTGGCCTACAAGGATTATAATTGGATGATGGATACCACAGAGCAGTTATTGGAAAAAGTAGCTGTAGATGCCAATGGAACCTCCAAGGTAACCGTTGGGGACAAGCAAATAGAATTTAAGGCCCCATATCCGAGGATACCCATTTTAGAAGCAATAAAAGAACACACCGGTTATGACGTCGCCGGAATGAACGAAGTACAGTTACGTGAGGTGGCCAAAAAGCTGGGACTGGAAGTAGATGACAGTATGGGCATTGGCAAACTGATCGATGAGATTTTTGGTGAACGTTGTGAGCACCATTATGTTCAGCCTACTTTTATTATAGATTATCCCAAGGAGATGAGTCCACTTACCAAAGAGCATAGGAGTAATTCAGCGCTGACAGAGCGATTTGAATTGATGGTCAACGGTAAAGAACTGGCCAATGCCTATTCGGAACTAAACGATCCTATTGATCAACGAGAGCGTTTTGAGGATCAGTTAAAACTTTCGGAAAAAGGAGATGATGAAGCCATGTTCATTGACCAGGATTTTCTGAGGGCTTTGGAATATGGTATGCCTCCTACCAGTGGAATCGGGATTGGCATAGACCGTTTAGTGATGTTACTTACCAATAACTCCTCTATACAAGAAGTACTGTTCTTTCCACAAATGAGGCCTGAAAAGAAAGTGGCTCCCGAAATAGAATTAAGCCAGGAGGGGAAAATGGTTTTTGAACTACTAAAAAAAGTTAAAACACTGCCCTTGAACGATTTGAAGGTACAATCTGGCCTTTCCAACAAAAAATGGGACAAAACCATAAAAGAATTGACAAAGAACCAGGTGGCAAAGGTTGAAAAAACCAACGATTCATTGAATGTAGTTCTGCTTTAAATACTAATCCGTATCCATATCTTTTTAAGGGAAAAAATGGGCTCAGTAACCTCTAATTATGGCATACTTGCCTTAAATACAATAAACCTCCTCAAACCGTTGTTTTTTTTTACGATAGGGTCATTTATAACCGATTTTGTTAAAGTTTAGGGCAGTTTATCGAGTTTTTACGCTAAATTATCCTAAAAATCAGTTACTTAGTTGTACCCAAATCTATATGTATGAAGCATCTATACCTACTAGGCTTCTGCCTTACTATGATTTTTTCTTGTTCTAAGGACACTTCAACCACCGGTGATCCAGAAGAAGATCCTACTTCCCCAATTACCCTCAAAGCTTGTTTTTCATTGGACAAAAACTCGGGTGCGGTCGGTGAATCCATTAAAATTACGAGCTGCTCCGAAGGTGCCACCTCATACCATTACGATTTTGGAAACGGGGAAACCAGCGTAAAAGAAAATCCTGAAATTCTACTGCAAGAAGCGGGCGATTTTACCATTGTTTTGGAAGTTACGGACGTAGAAGATAATAAAGACACTTTTTCTAGGTCTATCAGCGTTACGGACGCCATTGAAATAAATTATATTTTCCCCGAAATTGAAACCGGCTTTATATCTATTCCTTTAGAGACCGGACTTAATACTACCAACGATATTTATTTTATAGAGTTGCTAGAGGATAAGGTTGGTGCAGAGGGGTCCAAATTTTATTATAAGGAACTAAATGGGGACTATAGTGCAACATCCAATTATATTGCGGACAAGCCCTTCAATTCCAACAGTGCTTTTGTAAACTTCCTTCCTACCGGAAACAAAAATTTTCATTTTTCCAGAACTTTACCTAGCCTTTACGGGACTCAGGAAGTTACCTATACCGGTGCCTGGGGTTTTGTTAATGGTATAAATTCTGCCACAAGGCACAGTTATGGATATTTACCTTCCGGAACCGATTTCCTATACTATGGGACCAAGGAAGATGGCGGTGTCTATAAAACCGCAGTAGAAAGAAGAAACAGCAGTGGCGATGCCTTTGAGGAACATTTTAATGCCTTTGGCAGTGCGGATGCCATGATCGGCGATATGATTCAGACAAGTACCGGTTTTATAGCATATGGCGCGGTGTTTACTAAAAACGCAGTTGCCCCTTTTGTTACCGACTACAAACCCTTGCTCGTCTTTTTTGATGCCAGTTTAAACGTAACGGCGCATGTTATCTATGAAGATTCGGGCTTAACTACCACACCCACCGATCTTAATGTCCTTAACGGCCCTTACCATCTGGCACAACTGTCTAATGGTAATATCGCATGCTATGCCAGAGGAGAATTAATGGTCACCGATGCTACCGGAAATAAAGTTGCACATGACACATTCAATAATGGATCGGACATACAAGGGTTAATCTCCCTTGGCGACTCTTTCGTTATCTCCACCGACCTATATTTGAAAAAATTTAATGCCAACGGCGGTTTGATTAAAGAAATTGCGTACAACGGCAATTACCTGCCAGAATTCGTGGAGATTAATGACAACCTCTTTTTTGTGGCGGCCTACAATACCATGGAGGGCGAACAAAAACTGTTTTATGCTCTCTTTGACGAAGCATTAAACCCTATTAATCTAAACCAATAGCGGTAAGGTAAATGCTTGGCAAACTACCCAAGTGCTTCATAAAATTTCCCATTTGTCATGGAACGTCAATTTTATTTTTAAAACTACTGGAAAAAGTATAGTTTAGGGGGCAACAAATTTGTTACATGGACTTCAGCAAAAAAATTGGGTTGTTTCTCGGCCCCATTTCGTTTTTTGTACTACATTATTTTCCAACTGATTTAATTTCCGAAAAAGGTGACGCAGTAATTGCCGTAGCAGCTTGGATGGTTATCTGGTGGATTACCGAAGCGGTATCCATATCTGTAGCTGCATTACTTCCACTAATTCTTTTTCCATTACTGAAAATTATGCCTATTGCAGATGTTGGCGCCAATTATGGAAGTCCCATTATATTTCTATTTTTTGGTGGCTTTGTTATGGCCCTTGCATTAGAAAAGGTAAATCTACACAAACGAATAGCATTAAATATTATAAGAATAACGGGCACCACCCCCAATAAAGTGGTTTTGGGCTTTATGATCGCCACTGCCGCTTTAAGTATGTGGATAAGCAATACCGCCAGTGTGGTGGTAATGCTTCCTATTGCTATGTCAGTAATAGGGCTGTTGGTAAACGACGCCGATGGGTTTACCAAAAACGATCGTAATTTTGCTCTCAGCGTTATGCTGGGTATTGCATTTTCCGCCAATGCGGGGGGCATAGCGACCGTAATTGGCACTCCGCCCAATTCTGTATTGATAGGGCTCTTGGAGAACCAATACAATATCGAAATTTCTTTTCTAAAATGGATGGTTATAGGGCTACCCTTCTCCATTACCATGATCGGTATCAGTTATTTGGTTCTGGTAAAATGGATGTTTCCCAATAGAGAACTCAAATTCAACGCCTCCAAGGATGTTATACAAGCAGAACTTAAAAAACTAGGCCCTACTTCTGGGAAGGAAAAAATGGTATTGGCCATATTTGGTGTTACCGTTTTCCTTTGGATCTTTAGGACCTTAATCAACAGTGTATTCCCCGATTTGGGCTTGTCCGATACTATTATAAGCATGTTGGCGGCCGTTTCCCTTTTTGCGATTCCGTTTGACATGAAAAAGGGCGATTTTATAATTAGATGGAAAGATACTGAAAAACTCGCCTGGGGTATTCTTATCCTTTTTGGTGGTGGGCTTGCCTTGGCCAAAGGCATGTCGGTTAGCGGCATTGTGGATATGGTGGCCACAGCTATTGCTGCCAGCGAGATCAGTGTTTTGTTTACAGCGGCCCTGCTGATCTTATTAATGCTCTTTATGACCGAGCTTATGAGCAATGTTGCCCTAGTAGCGGTACTTGCCCCTGTTGTAGCAGGGATTGCCATTGGCTTGGAAATACCTTTGCTCTATTTATTAATTCCGGTGACCATGGCCAGTAGTTGCGCTTTTATGCTACCTATGGCCACACCGCCAAACGCCATTGTCTTTGCTAGCGGTTATATCAAAGTTCATGAAATGGCCCGGGTAGGAATTATTCTTAATTTAATAGCGGTTGGGCTATTGATCTTAATGTTTCAATTTGTTGTACCACTGCTGTTCTAAAAGCAAAGACCCCGACAAAAGCGGGGTCTTATTATAAAATTTTAGTTTGATGTTAATATTAGATACTTACATCCCCATAGGGGTCGAAACCCTTAGGTAAATACTTGTTTACATCAAAACCCAATTCTATTTCCTCGTCTTCAATGTATTCCACTGAATTAAGATCAAAATATACTTCGTAGGGGTTAAAACCTTCAGGAAGGTAATCCGCCGTATCAAAACCAAGTTCTATGGTTTCATCTTCAACATATACAATCCCATCAATACCAGTTGGATCTGCATAAGGGTCAAAATCTTGGGGTAGATAATTGCTGGTGTCAAATCCTAACTCTATGGTTTCATCCTCACAATACTCAATAGCATGTAGGTTTACATATACCTCGTAGGGGTTAAAACCTTCGGGAAGGTAATCCGCAGTATCAAAACCCAAATCTATTTCCTGTTCTTCCTCAATATATTCGATACAAGGAAAGTCAGAACTATCTATATTATTGCCATTATAGCAGGCATAAACGCCGGTATAGGCAAAAAGTCCTAGGATAGCGATCAAAATCAAATTTTTGTTGTTCATAACCTTTACAGTTTAAATTTAAAGCAAAGATAGAACAGCATTTATTATAAATTGTTGTCTTTAAATTTTCCTTAACGAACCAATATTTAAGGGCAAAAAACGGTTTCATCAGATTCGGTGATCAAACACTATCAACTTCGCATTTTAACATATTAATTCTTACGGAGTAGTCATTTTTAATGATGGTTTCTTGCACAAAAAAATCTGACGATTTAATGTTATTTTTTTGTTAATATGACCCCAATCCTCCATCTAATGTGAGAAATAGCCAAAAAAACAAAACCCCTATAAAATATAGAGGTTTTGCTTCGCTAATTCAACATAATAATAAACCAAGATTATATGTTAGATATTTTACCTTTTTGGTAAAAAACGGTTTGTGTTGAAACAATGCTTTGAAGTGCCTGCGCCCTAAAAGGTGCGGCTGAAATTAATACATGTAGGCGTTCTGGGTCGTGGTATCTTCCGCGTGTGGATCAAAACCTAAGGGCAAATACTCGTTTACATCGAAACCAAGCTCTATGACTTCCTCATCTTCTAGGTAGATTATCGCATCCAAATCTTCATAGGATTTATAAGGATCGAAGTTGCTAGGTAAATAATCCGAGGTATTAAAACCCAAATCTATTGGTTCTTGTTCTTCAACATATACAATCCCTTCTATCCCTGTAGGGGCGTCATAGGCGTTGAATGAAGCAGGCAGATAGCTGTTTGCATCGAAACCGAGTTCAATTTCCTCCTCTTCAAGATATTCAATACCATTAAGATCTACATAGCTCTTGTTTGGATCGAAACCTTCGGGTAGGTAATCGGTTACATCAAACCCAAGATCTATCTCGGCTTCTTCTTCAATATAAACCACCTGATCTAAATCTAACTCGCACGGAGCAACTCTTGCCGCGGCAGAAAAATCCACCGTTTTAACCTCAATTTCCTTACCAATGGTGCTTAACACCGCCAAGGCTTCTGATAAATTTTGATTTTCGTTCATTTCAACCTCGTCCACTATACATGCCAAGGTCTCTTTTTTTTCTTCGGGAGTGGAAGTATTCGCCAAGAATACCAAACCACAGATTACTAATAACTTGTTCATTTTATGATTGATTTTTGATTGATGTCGTTAATTAAACGCTTTGTAAATAAGACTATCCAAAAACCAAATTGTTACATCTTTCTATTTTGTTTAACAAAGAGGCCAACTGATCTTCTACAATAAAATGGCAATAAAATAATTTTAAAGTACTGATTATCAATAAATTGTATTAAATTAGTGTGATTTCGATTTTAGTACAACTTATGATTAACTTAACAATGCGGTAATGAACATCACCTTGGTTTTTCCTAGGAAAAAATGAAAAACACCTTCCCTAAATCACCCGTTTATTTTCTTAATAATTGATTTATTTGGTTGTATATACATAAAATGGCGACTCCTATTATCCATTAATTAAAGCCATACATCGAAGATTTTAAAAGGTGATTTTAAAAAAATTTTGTTCCCTCATGATTTAAACCACTGATATTGATCTTTTGACATCAAAAAAGGCTTATTTGACAACAATTATCCAAATGAAATTACAAACGGCCATAACTTAGTTAGAGAACTGAAACCCCCACAGTTATGTCATACAAATTAAAAAGTCTCGTATATTTTAGCT
The DNA here is from genome assembly GCF_046557915.1 of Spongiimicrobium sp. 3-5. NCBI lineage: Bacteria > Pseudomonadati > Bacteroidota > Flavobacteriia > Flavobacteriales > Flavobacteriaceae > Spongiimicrobium > Spongiimicrobium sp. 3-5. The sequence continues at coordinate 17,099 of NZ_JBHEBG010000009.1, read as the reverse complement.
GCTTTGTTGCCGCTTCACTTACTTACTATTCAATGGATCAGGATTTGGATTCTGAAACCAACACCACAAGTTTGGCCAAGGTTTCGGTTAATGAGGTATCAACCTCCAACATACCCAGAATCTTAGATACGGAATAACGACCCATTTATGTTTATAGAGCTAAGGCGTGGTTTGTTAACCACGCCTTAGTTGTTTTCGGTTAATTTTGATAGGCCAACATCTGTTAAAAATTGTTTAAACTAAATAACAAGGCTAAACCTTAAAAACCTATTGCAGTCCTACTTTAAAATCATAAAATTTAAACAGATGAAAAAAGTAGTTTTAGTAGTAATGTTATGTGTTGGCGTAACCGCCTTGGCACAAAAAGAAAAAGGCAGGGAACATCATAGAAACGCCTTTAAGGATATGAGTCCGGAGCAGGTAGCTACCTTGCATACCAAAAAAATGACTCTGGCCTTGGACCTCAATGAAACTCAACAGCAGCAGATCCAACAGCTAAATTTGGAAAACGCCATTAGCCGAAAAGCAAAAATTGAAGAGCGGAAGGCGTTAAAGGAAAAGAACGAAAATCAAAAACCCACAACTGATGAACGTTTTGAAATGTTGAATCTTCGTTTGGACGATAAGATTGCCCATCAACAAAAAGTAAAGCAAATTTTATCTGAAAAGCAATATGACCAATGGAAACGGATGCAACATAAAAAGGGTATGCGCCACAAAGGTTTGAAAAAGCAGCATGGCCGCAAATAGATAGTAAAGCGCTCTTAAATGGTTTTAGGAGCGCTTTGGTTTAATGTTCTTTAACTAAAAAGAGCAATAGTCCTAAAAAATTGTCGCCACCGCAGCAATGGTATCATCCAAGTCCTGATAAGAAAGGGCATCATTAAGAAAATAACTCTCAAAAGCACTTGGGGGCAAATAAATACCTTGTTGCAGCATACCATGGAAGTATTTCTTAAAAGTTTCGTTATTTCCCTTTGCGGAGGAAACAAAGTCTATAACGGGTTGGTCCGTAAAATGTACAGAAACCATGCTGCCAAATCTGTTAATTTGATGAGGCACTCCCTTGCTCTTTAATACATGGGCTATTCCCTTATGCAAGTATTGGGTCTTCTCCTCGAGACTTGTAAAAATTTCGGGCTTGTTGTTCAACTCCCTTAACATGGCCAAACCAGCACTCATGGCCAACGGGTTACCACTTAGCGTACCGGCTTGGTATACAGGACCTTCCGGTGCCAAATAGTCCATAATTTCCGAACGTGCCGCAAATGCCCCAACGGGTAATCCACCACCGATTACTTTTCCAAACGTTACTATATCCGCAGCTACATTAAGCACCTCTTGTGCTCCTCCTGCCGCCAATCGGAAGCCGGTCATAACCTCATCAAAAATCAAAAGTATGTTCTCGGAAGTGCAAAGCTCCCTTAATCCATTAATGAAATCCTCGGTCGGAATAATGCATCCCATATTCCCAGCCACAGGTTCTATGATTACCGCTGCTATCTGACCCTTATTGGCTTCTGCCAAGGCCCTAACACCTGCTATATCGTTATACTGAGCTAGAAGCGTATCTTTTGCCGTCCCCTGGGTAACACCCGGGCTGTTGGGACTTCCAAAAGTTACCGCACCGCTACCGGCCTGTATTAAAAACGAATCTGAATGGCCATGATAACACCCGGCAAATTTAATGATCTTATCCTTTCCTGTGAACCCCCTTGCCAAACGTACCGCACTCATACAAGCCTCCGTACCACTGTTTACAAAACGTATTTTATCGATATTGGGAACCATGGAGACGGCCAATTTTGCAAGCTCCGTTTCTATTTCCGTAGGCATTCCAAAAGAAGTTCCTTGCTTTGCCTTATTGATTACCGCACTGATAACAGGCTCATGGGCGTGTCCTAAAATTAAGGGGCCCCAGGAGGAAATATAGTCGATCAAACGATTTCCGTCTTCATCATAGAGATAGGCTCCTTTGGCTTCCTTTACAAAAATGGGATCGCCTCCGACCGCTTTAAAAGCCCTTACCGGAGAGTTTACCCCACCCGGAATATATTGTTTTGCCTCTTTAAAGAGTGCACTGCTTCTTTGGTAGATCATTTTATTTGTTGATTTTCGCCGACTTAACGATAAGTTCCTGACCAATGGAAAGACCGCTGTTTTTCATTTTGTTCATCCGCATTAATTCATCTACGGATACAAAATACCTACGGGAAATAGAGTATAGCGTATCTCCCTTTTTTACAATGTACGTTTGGTAATCATATGTTTTGGGCGTGGTTTCTACCACGTATCCTTCTTTAAAAACTTCCTTGTCGTACTTGTGTAATCTGTATTGTTCAATAAACGAAATTAGTTTTTGCGGATATCGCTTATCTGTAGCATAACCCGCTTGTTTAAGGCCTTTGGCCCATCGCTTATAGTCATCCCTTCTATAATCGAACAAAAACGCATATCTGGCCCGGGAAGACAGAAATTCACTATGATCCCTAAAGGAATACATAGGGTGATTGTATTTTCTAAAACACTCGCCCTTTTCGTCATCATCATGATAAGCATACTTCCCTTTCCAACCTTTATGACATTTTATTCCGAAATGATTGTTTGTTTTACGGACCAACTCACTTCTCCCAAAACCACTTTCCAAAATCCCTTGGGCAAGGGTAATACTTGCAGGAATTCCGTAAGCTTTCATCTCAAACTGTGCTATTTCTGCAAAGGTCTCTATGTATTCCTCTACCGAGGATATAGGAAATTTTACAAACTTGCCGGTATCCGCAGGCATAGGATATAATCCATCGTCCTTGTTCTCTGTTGAAGGCGTTTGGGCCGTAGGTGTTGTTTTTGAGGTTTCCTCCTTATTTTTTGCATAAGTGGTCCTTTTTTTTGTACCACAACTTATTACAAAAAACACCATAAACAATAGTATTCCAATCTTTCTCATATACTGATAAGGGGTAGGTTCTTCTTTTTCAAATTTAGGTTCATTCCAGTGATTCCTTGTAATCCACCAGTATGTACCGCTAATATTTTGGTTCCAGGTCTAAAATATCCTTTTTTGGCCAAATCCAAAATTCCATATATCATTTTTCCTGTATAAATAGGGTCCAAGGGTACTTGGGTATTGCTTTTAAAGTTATTTATAAAACCAATAAGTTCTTCATTTACCTTGGCATAACCACCAAAATTGTATTCATTTGCCAATTCCCAGTTGTTATTCCGAGCAAATCTACGAATATCTTCTTTTAAAAAATTACCCGCCAAGGCCGAGAATCCCAAAACACGTTGTTCCGGACACGAGGCGTTGACAATTCCTGCTACAGTACCTCCTGTCCCCACACTACAGCAGATTACATCAAATTCTTTATCTTCTTTTGTCAAAATCTCCTCACAACCCTTAACTGCCAAGCTGTTAGTACCACCTTCGGGCAACACATAATTTTTCCCAAACCGTTGTTCCAAATCATTCAAGAAGTTTACGTTCTCTTTTTGACGGTAGACTTCCCTGGACACAAAATGAAACCTCATTCCAAAGTCATACGCCTGAGAGAGCGTTGGGTTTTTCCTCCATTTACTTTTTATTTCCTCTCCGCGAATTACACCAATGGTTTTAAACCCATACTCCTTTCCTGTATAAGCGGTAGCAGCCAAATGATTGGAGTATGCACCTCCAAAGGTCAGTAGCGAATCAAAACCCGACTTCTGGGCTGCAATGATATTGTATTTTAGCTTGCGATATTTGTTTCCGGAAATATGGGGATGCAAAAGATCTTCTCGCTTAATATGTAGCGAAAGTTGTTTATCCGAAAGAAGGGGTAATTGAATCTGCTGATTTAAAACGCTCACTTTTTTGGATTTACGGCCTTAAAGATATCCAATAAAACTCCACGGTTTGCGTGTGGTTAAATAATCCAGATTTTTTTCGTTGTGATATGCCTCGCGTTCAAAACTGATGTTCTGATACGCGCGGTAACTATCCAGATAAAGCACAGACCTAATAAGCCATTCCGTTACATAAATCGCATAAAAAGGTAAAATCAACAGCTCTTGCTGCTGTTTTAGATGAATTTTTTCATGGTTAATAAGTACGGTATCCGTTTTATGGGCATCGGTTTTAAGAATGATAAAAGGCCAAAGCGATAGGCCAACATAATTCTTATAGAAAAAGTGCTTGAATACTAAAATCATATCCTTGTTAAAACGAACTGTCTCAAATATAATTGTTTAGCATCTTTTTTGCACAGGCTTTCGTTTTAATACGCACAAAAACGACCAAAACCCATAATGACTTACCTTTTATCCGATTTGTTGCGTTAAAATGACCCCCAGCGTTCCTTTTTTAGGGATAATCCATTAGTTTTACGAATATGAAGGAACATATCCCCTTGGAAGAGGGCGATTTTTACCTCTCGCCCGAGGGTTATAAAGTTTTTACAAAACAGTACCATTTAAAAAGAGGGTATTGTTGCACAAGCGGTTGTAGGCATTGCCCTTATGGGTTCGATAAAAAAACCGGTCTGACCAACAAGAAAGCCTAGGTTCGGCACGGTTCTTGAGACAATTTTAAATAAAAAAGATATCGTTAAACTCCAAAAAAGATTTGTTATGAAAAAAATCAAACTTATGGCGCTGCCTATACTTGGACTCCTCATTTTGAGTTCGTGCACCTCCGTGCGCGTGGCTTCGGATTATGATAGGGAGGCAGATTTTAATGCCTATAAAACGTATGCGTTTTATAAGACCGGAATAGATAAAGCAGAAATCTCGGACTTGGATAAAAAAAGGATCCTTAAGGCTATTGAGACCGAAATGACGGCAAGAGGGTTCGCAAAGTCTAAGAATCCTGATATTTTGGTCAGTATCTTCACCAAGGAAAGAGAGCGTGTTGATGTGTACAATAACAACTTCGGCTGGGGTTGGGGTTGGGGATATGGCTTTTACAACCCTTGGATATGGGGAGGACCTGGATTTGGCTGGGGTGGCAGCAATGTAAGTACAAGGACGGAAGGTTCTTTGTACATAGATCTGATCGATGCCAAGAAGAAAGAATTGATATGGCAAGGAAAGGGTGAAGGTACTTTGGCCAATACCAAGAATTTAGAAAAGAAAGAAGAGCGCATCAGAGAGTTTGTTTCCGAAATATTGCAGGCTTATCCTCCGGCTATAGCGGCCAACTAAAACTAGGATAGCAAATAACATATAAATGCCTGCTCACTTGTTGTATTTTAAAATACGAACATCTGAGCAGGTATATTTTTTTGAAGAACAACCCATTCCTTTGGCCGTTCACCTTTTCTTAAGACTTTTTTGCCTCCATTTTTGTACCTTTATGTGGTAAAAAAATAACAATGTCTTACGAAAGTAACCCCATTCTCGATAAGCTTCCAAAGCATTTAAAACAATACATAAAACCCCAGAACTATGAGGATTATACCGCCATAGATCAGGCGGTTTGGCGTTATGTTATGCGTAAAAACATAGACTACCTCAGCGCGGTAGCGCATACTTCGTACTTGGAAGGGTTAAGAAAAACAGGGATTTCCGTTGATGATATTCCCAATATGTATGGGATGAACAGAATTTTAAAGGAAATAGGATGGGCCGCGGTAGCTGTAGACGGCTTTATCCCTCCTTCCGCATTCATGGAATTCCAAGCGTACAACGTGCTGGTAATTGCCTCCGATATTAGACAATTGGAGCATATTGAATATACTCCGGCCCCAGACATTATACATGAGGGCGCGGGGCACGCCCCTATTATTGCCAACCCGGAATATGCAGAATACCTTCGGCGTTTTGGTGAAATAGGCTGTAAAGCCATTTCCAGTGCCAAAGATTATGAACTTTACGAAGCTGTTAGACACTTGTCCATAATAAAGGAAGCCATGGGTACGCCCAAGGAAGAAATTGAGCAAGCCGAGTTGCATATAGAAGAATTACAACAAAACATGGGAGAACCCAGTGAAATGGCGCTTATAAGAAATTTACACTGGTGGACGGTAGAATATGGCCTTATTGGTACCGTAGAACAGCCAAAAATATATGGTGCCGGACTACTATCTTCCATAGGTGAAAGTGCATGGTGTATGACCGACCAAGTAAAAAAAATACCCTACAACGCCGAAGCAACACATACTGCTTTTGATATTACCAGACCGCAACCTCAGCTGTTTGTAACCCCCGATTTTGCATATCTAAGCCAAGTATTGGAAGAATTCGCCAATACCATGGCCCTGCGCAAAGGAGGCCTAAAGGGCATTACCAAACTTATAAATTCCAAAGAATTAGGCACGGTAGAATTGAGCACGGGACTGCAGGTCTCCGGAGTTTTTGATAGGGTGATACCTTTTGAAGGCAAAACAGCATATATACAAACCAAGGGAAAAACTGCATTGGCCTATAGGGAAAAAGAACTCGTAGGACATAGCACTAGTCACCATGCAGACGGCTTTGGCTCACCCCTAGGTAAATTGAAGGGTATTAACCTGGCCATTGAAGATATGAGTCCACGCGATTTAAAGGCGTACAAAATCTACGAAGGAGAAATAATTTCCCTAGAGTTTGAAGGAGGTATAACCGTTACCGGAGAAATTATTACAGGCACCCGAAATCTCCGGGGAGAAATTATATTGATCACTTTTAAGAATTGCCACGTAACCCATGGTAAAGAAGATTTGTTTAAGCCAGAATGGGGCATTTACAATATGGCCGTTGGAGAAAAAATAGTATCGGCTTTTAATGGGCCGGCAGATTTGGATAGTTTTGATCTGGTATCACACGAAATTATTGAAGCAACCATAAAACCCCAAAAGAGTGAAGAAAGGCTCCAATTAGAACAATTGTACCAGCAAATTCGTGATTTTAGGGCTGGGAGAAATACTACCATCTCCAGAAATAAGGTTTTCCATGAGCTAAAAACCCATTTCCCCGAAGATTGGTTGTTGTCCGTTGAACTATACGAACTGGCAAAAAACAATATGGACACTGATTTTGCCTCGGCTATCCTAGAGCACCTGGAAACCATAAAACAGGGCAATCCCAAATTAGGACATTTGATAGATGATGGCCTTGCACTGGTAAACAAAAGCTTAGTCAGTTAATTTTAGATCTTTTAAGCTCAAAACGGGCGTTTTTTGGTAAACTAGGGTCCATCCCATAGAATGGGTAAGTACGTAAAATTTTGCCAACTCGCTCATCAATCTATTTTCGGCATTACGTTTTAAAGATGATGCTGCTATCTTCTTAAGCAATGAAGTTCTAACATTACGCTTAATCTTGTTATAGTCTTCTGCACTAAAAGGATTGAAGTAATCTGCCGTTACATCATAGTACTCAAAATCGGGGTTTATCTTTATTTCAGGGGCCGGAACACTTAGAATATGAAGCGTTTTACTAGTACTGTCTATGTCAAATTTCAGTAAACTTAAATCATAGGCCACAGTAACCTCAGCATTTACAACCACTAAAGCCTTCTTATCCGCCGTTATAAGTGCTCCAAAAAGTTCTTGGGAATCCTTATAGTTATATACCTCGGCAAAATGCCCTTCTGTAACCACCAGCTTTCCTACTTGGGAGATTTGCTGCTGAATAAGCATGGACTCTTCTTTTATCAAGGCCTTATTACTATTATCTTCGGAACATGACCTAAAGATCAATACTCCGGCAAGGGTAATTACTGCACCTATCAGTATTTTTCTCATTAATAAATTATGAATTAAACTCCATAAATGGGTACTTCTTCTTAAGATACGCAATTTTGGCATTTAGCGTACTTATAAACTGCCGATGTTGTTCCGTTTCCGGATTGAAAGGCCTATGCAACAACCCTTTTTGCACAGTGTTGATTTCATCCATTGTTGAAAACATTTCCTCTGCGATCCAAGCATCTCTAAACTTCTCCCAGATATAGTTAACTGCCAAGGCATTTGGATGTACCATATCCGCTGCATAAAAACGATAGTCCCGAAGTTCGTCCATTACAATCTCATAAGAAGGAAAGTAAACAGCGTCTTCATTGGCAAGTACATTGTGTACAGCACTTATTAAATGGGCCTTGCCCTGCTGGTTTTGTACAAAGCCATCTTTTAAATGCCGAACCGGCGATACGGTAAGAACTATTAGCGCCCTAGGGTTGATGGATCTAATAAGTTGCATGCTTTTTTGCAAACTCTGGGCAATCTCGCGGATGGTAAGCAGTTCTTTTGAAAACTCTTTCTGCGGTACCTTATGGCAGTTGGCCACCAAACTCCCTGTTTTTTTATGCTTATACACCCAAGCGGTACCTAAAGTAATGATTATGTGGGTAGCTTGCTTTAAGGCCTCTCTTGTAGCTTCAAGCTGTCCATTCAATTGCTTTATTGTATCGTCCTCTTTAGTAGAGCTTAAATCCGAATGTGCATCAAAACAGTGCCAGAGTCCATTATGTTCAAAAATATCCTGTTTACCCAGAACCTTTCCCTCTACGGCATATGAAATCAACTTTTCAATGGCTTTGGGCTGAAAAAGTATACCTAATGGATTTTGAAAAGTTTTAAACCTATAGTAATTTAACTTCTCCCCTATGTGCTCTGAAAAACAAGAACCCAATAGTAATAATCTACTTTGATAAGTAATAGGGTTGTCCTCTTTCGCCAAAGGTATTAGGGTCTGCAGTTTCATTGGGAAATATATTCCTTTGCTTTGTCCAGGGCTTCTGAAATACCGGCCGGATTTTTACCCCCTGCAGTAGCAAAAAAAGGTTGTCCCCCTCCTCCACCTTCAATGTATTTCCCAAGTTCTCGCACAATGGTTCCTGCGTTGAGGTTTCGTGTGGAAACTATTTCCTTGGAAATATAACAAGACAATAGGGCTTTTCCTTGTTGTTCCGCTCCAAATACCAAAAAGAGGTTATCGCCCGCGTGGCCCATTTCAAAGGATAGATCTTTTATCCCCGCGGCATCCAAATCTATTTTTTTGGCTAAAAAGCATACCCCGTTTATTTCGGTAAGTTCATTTAAAAGAGATCCTTTTAAATCTTTGGCTTTATCCTTTAGCAATTTATCTACTTGCTTCTTTAGTTTTGCATTTTCCTCCTGCAAAGACGTTACGGCTTTCAGCGGATCGTTGGTATTATTAAGCGCTTCCTTTATTTGCACCAAGGACTTATTGTTCTCTAAGTAGAAGTCCTTTACAGCGTCTGAAGTAATGGCTTCTATACGCCTTATGCCAGCAGCTACCGCCCCCTCGGATTTTATCTTAAAATGCCAGATATCGCCTGTGTTCTGCACATGGGTGCCGCCACATAGCTCTATGGATCTACCAAAGCGAACCGTACGTACGGAGTCTCCATATTTTTCCCCAAAAAGAGCCATGGCACCTTCTTTTAAAGCGGTTTCCATAGGTATGTTTCTTTGTTCCTCAAAGGGCAATTGCCCTTCTATACGCGCATTCACAAAATGTTCTACCTCTCTTAATTCATCGGCCGTAAGTTTTGAAAAGTGCGAAAAATCGAAACGCAAATATTTAGAATGCACCGCTGAGCCCTTCTGCTCTACATGGGGGCCAAGAATTTCCCGTAACGCCTGATGCAGTAAATGGGTAGCCGTATGATTGCTGGCTGTTCTTTGACGTTGTTTTTTATCCACCACCGCATTCAAGGTCTGCTCTAAATGCTTTGGTAGGTTTTTCACAAAATGTACAATCTCATTATTTTCCTTTTTGGTGTCCAATACATATACCACATCGCCATTGGGAACTTCTATATAACCTTTATCGCCAACTTGCCCACCTCCTTCTGGGTAAAACGGTGTTACATCTAACACCAACTGATATTGTTCTCCCTCCTTCTTGGAGGTAATCTTTCTGTATTTAACCAATTTCACTTCAGTTTCCAAAACATCGTAGCCTACAAATTGCTGTGTAACATCATCTAAGAGCATGGTCCAATCTTCCGTAGCTACTTCAGAAGCAGATCGCGATCTATCTTTCTGCTCCTTCATGGCCAATTCAAAACCTTCTTCATCTAACGTATACCCTTTCTCACCAAGAATAAGTGCCGTAAGATCTATAGGGAAACCAAAGGTATCATATAGCTCAAATGCCTTTTTACCATCTACCTTTTTGGAAGTGGTATTTGTCAATATTTCATCTAGGAGTACCAAGCCCTGCTCCAAGGTCTTTAAGAAAGAATGTTCTTCTTCCTTAATTACATTCTCTATTAAATTACGTTGTTCTTTAAGTTCGGGGAATGCCGTTCCCATAACCTCGGCAAGTACTTTGGTAAGACGGTACATAAAGGGTTCCTTGGTCCCTAAAAAGGTAAATCCATATCTAATGGCCCTCCGAAGTATTCGTCTTATCACATATCCGGCCCCTGTGTTGCTGGGCAGTTGTCCGTCTGCAATGGAAAAGGCCACAGCCCTGATATGGTCGGCAATAACGCGTATAGCAATATCCGTTTCCTCGGTTTTTCCGTATTTGGAACTTGTAATGGCCTCTATTTCCTTTATTATGGGCGTAAAAACATCGGTATCGTAATTAGATTGTACCCCTTGCAATACCATACACAGGCGCTCAAAACCCATTCCGGTATCCACATGTTTGGCAGGTAGTGGTTCTAGTTTACCATTGGCCTTGCGGTTGTACTGCATAAACACCAAATTCCATATTTCTACCACTAAGGGATGATCCTTGTTCACCAAAGAAGCACCGGGGATTTTTGCTTTTTCCTCAGCAGAACGTATATCCACATGGATTTCCGAACAGGGGCCACAAGGCCCCTGATCGCCCATCTCCCAAAAATTATCTTTTTTATCACCCATGATGATACGATCCTTGGGCACAATAGCACTCCAAAGCTCATAGGCTTCTTTATCCATTTCTAGCTTATCGGCATCATCACTTCCCTGAAACACTGAAACATACAGGCTTTCCTTATCTATACCATATTCCTCTGTAAGCAGTTCCCATGCCCAATGAATAACCTCATCCTTAAAGTAATCACCAAAACTCCAGTTTCCCAACATTTCAAACATGGTATGATGGTAAGTATCCTTGCCCACCTCTTCCAGATCATTGTGTTTACCGCTTACCCGAAGGCATTTCTGAGAATCAGTAATTCGTACGTCTTTGGCTACACTATTTCCCAAAAAATACTCCTTAAACTGGTTCATGCCCGCATTGGTGAACATCAGTGTAGGATCATCTTTGATCACCATAGGTGCGGATGGCACTATCTTATGGGCTTTATTCTTAAAAAAATTTAAAAATTTTGCTCTAATCTCTTTGGAATGCATAGGAAAAAGGTAAGCTTTTTGTAAATTTAACAGATTGTGTAAAACAATTTTTATATTTGTTTGTTCTGATAAGACGAAAGCACAAAAATAGGACAAAATCCATACATGTCTAAGGTAAAATATTATTACGACCCGGATACACTTTCGTACCGTAAAATAGAGCCCAAGAAATCTAGAAAATATAGAAATATATTTTTCTTTGTTTTGGGTGCGGCTTTGTTTGGCTTTTTAGGACTTACCCTTTTATTGAACACCAACTTATTGAACACCCCTCGGGAACTCTCCTTACAGCGAGAGGTAAAGAACTATGAGCTTCAGTTTGAGTTGTTGGACAAAAAAATGGAGCAAATAGAACAGGTATTGGCGAATATTGAAGATCGTGACAATAATATCTATCGCTTGTATTTTGAGGCCAATCCCATTTCCGAAGCGCAGCGTAGGGCGGGTTTTGGTGGTATCAACAGATACAAATCCCTTGAAGGTTTCAACAATTCCGAAATGATCATTTCTACCACCAAGCGGTTGGATATTATACAGAAGCAGATGGTTATCCAATCCAAATCCTTGGACGAGATCACTAAACTGGCCAAAGAAAAAGAAAAACTGCTTGCCGCCATACCTGCAATACAACCTGTAAACAATGAGGAACTTACAAGGATGGCTTCGGGGTACGGCTGGCGCTCAGATCCATTTACCAAAGCCAGAAAAATGCATTGGGGCATGGATTTTACCGCTCCTAAAGGAACGCCCATTTATGCATCGGGAGATGGAAAGGTAATTAGGGCAGACAACAACTCCTCGGGCTATGGGAAACACATACGTATAGACCATGGCTATGGTTATATGAGCCTTTATGGGCATTTAAGTAGATATAACGTAAAAAAGAGGCAGCAGGTAAAACGTGGCGATCTTATTGGTTTTGTTGGTAGTACAGGTCGTTCGGAAGCACCTCACCTTCACTATGAAGTTTGGAAGGACGGCGAACGTATCAACCCCATAAATTTCTACTACGGCAGTTTGTCGGCCGAAGAGTTTGAAAATATGTTGAAATTTGCCACACAAGAAAATCAATCCTTGGATTAATGCATATAGAATTGCCGGAAAAAAGGTATTACGGTATTGGCGAAGTGGCCAAGGCCTTTGGCGTTAATACCTCCTTGATCCGATTTTGGGAAAAAGAATTCGATGTGCTTAAGCCAAAAAAGAACGCCAAGGGCAACAGAAAGTTTACCCCTAACGATATAAAAAACCTCCAATTGATCTATCATTTGGTAAAGGAGCGCGGATTTACCCTTGAAGGTGCCAAAACGCATCTGAAAGAAGAAAAACTAAAGACGCTTTCCAATTTTGAAGTAATCCAAAAATTAGAACACGTTAAGGCAGAACTGATAAAGATAAAAGGTCAGCTGTAAACTAGTTCCAAGTGTTTTATGGCATTACTTCTTTCGCATAAAAATAGTTATCGGAACACCGGTAAAATCAAAATTCTCGCGTAACTTATTTTCCAGAAAACGCTTATAAGGATCCCGAATGTATTGTGGTAGATTACAAAAAAAGGCAAACTGCGGATAAGCCGTGGGCAACTGTGTGCAAAATTTAATCTTTACATATTTGCCCTTGTAAGCAGGTGGCGAATTATGTTCTATAATGGGTAGCATAATATCATTGAGCTTAGCCGTGGAAACTCTTTTTGATCGGTTCTGATAGACCTCAACAGCAGTTTCAATAGCCTTAAAAATACGCTGTTTGGTAAGTACGGAAACAAACAGAATAGGCACATCCGTAAATGGTTCTATGGCCTTCTTTATTTTTTCGGTATAATTTTTAACCGCATTGGTGTCTTTTTCGGCCAAATCCCATTTGTTTACCAAGATTACAATACCCTTATTATTGCGCTGTGCCAGCCAGAAGATGTTGGCAACCTGCCCGTCAAAACCACGGGTGGCATCTAGCAATAACAGACAAACATCGCAATGTTCTATGGCCCGTACCGAGCGCATAACGGAATAAAATTCCAAATCTTCCTTAACCTTGGCTTTACGTCGAATTCCGGCAGTATCCACAAGATTAAACTCAAATCCAAAACGATTGTATTTTGTATCTATACTGTCTCTGGTAGTACCGGCTATGTCCGTAACAATATATCGCTCTTCCCCTATCAATGCATTTATAAAAGATGATTTTCCGGCATTAGGTCTTCCAACGACTGCAAAACGGGGTAGTTCTTCTTCTTGTTTCTCTTGCTCTGGCAATACTTTTACCAGTGCATCAAGCAAATCCCCTGTACCACTACCGTTTATACTACTGAGGGTAAAATATTCTCCGAGGCCCAAACCATAGAATTCCACTGCATCTTCCGAGCGCTTGGCATTGTCTACCTTGTTTACCGCAAGAAAAACCGGTTTGTTTACCCGTCTAAGGAGTTTTGCTACATCCTCGTCCATACCGGTAATCCCAGTTTCCACATCTACCATAAAGACAATGGCATCGGCCTCCTCTATGGCAAGCTCTACCTGTTTGTCTATTTCTTGCTCAAAGATATCATCGCTTCCCACTACATAACCTCCGGTATCAATAAGGGAGAATTCTTTACCATTCCAGTCGCTCTTCCCATAATGCCTATCCCTTGTAACCCCGCTTACGGCATCTACAATGGCCTCCCTGCGCTGAATCAATCGATTAAAAAAAGTCGATTTACCAACATTAGGCCTTCCCACAATGGCTACGATAGCGCTCATATTCTTAATTTGCGACAAAAGTACTATTATTATCCGAAGAAAAAATGCTATCTTATTTTTAGATAATTACTTAATACTGTGAAAACGTTAGGCAACGAAATTGTATTACGACCCCGATTTCGGTTATTACTGAAAAAACCCAAGGAGCAATATCTGGAAGCTTTTGAAAAATCGGATAAGAAACCGTTTTTGGTAAAGCGCATAGACGACCATGTTTTCATAAAATTCAATAAGGTGGAAACCCATTTTTGGTCGCCCCAATTGCACTTGGAGATTGTGGAAAAAGATGAAAATGAAGCTGATCTTTATGGTTTGTTTGGCCCTAATCCTACCCTTTGGACCTTCTTTATGTTCCTTCATTTTGGGGTGGGCACCCTATTTATAATTTTAGCTGTTTGGACCTACGTAAACTGGAGTTTGGGCTATGACTACCGAATACAAGTGGGGCTTATGACCTTACTTATCCTTATTTGGTTTGCACTATACGCTTTTGGAAGGGCTGGAAAGCGAAAAGGCAGGCCTCAGATGAACCAACTTTATCATTTTATGCAAGAGATTTTGCAATAAGGTAGTCCGAAGGTGATTTTCGCTTATACGTACACAATATTACTTATGATCCGCTATTATAACCAAAACGTTTCAGCTGTCTAGGGTTGCTTCGCCAATTCTTGTTTACCTTAACATAAAGTTCTAAATGAACTTGTTTGTCGAAGAATTTTTCCAGGTCCTTCCTAGCTTCTACACCAACCCTTTTTAGGGCGCTACCCCTATGACCAATAATAATACCTTTTTGGGAGTCTCGTTCTACCATGATCACGGAACGCATCCGTATAATCTTTTCGTCTTCAAAAAACTCTTCGGTATCTATCTCTACCGAATATGGAATTTCCTTTTTGTAATGCTGCAAAATCTTTTCCCGTATGGTCTCATTAACAAAAAAACGTTCGGGCTTATCCGTTAACTGATCTTTGGGGTAGTACGGTGGTGCTTTGGGCAACAAGCTTATAATGCGTTCAAAAACTTCCTTAATGTTAAAATTCTGAAGGGCGGAAATAAGGTGTATTTCTGCTTTGGGTAACTGTTGTTGCCAATATTGCACCTGTTCTTCCAATACTTCCTGCTCCGAAATATCAATCTTATTAAGTAACAGCAATATTGGTATTTTGCTATTTTCAAGTTTGGTAAAAAAAGCCTCGTCTTTTAGGGCTTTCTCACCTATCTCTACCATGTAAAGCAATATATCCGCATCTTCGAAGGCCGACTTTACAAAATCCATCATAGAGGACTGTAATTCGTAGGCCGGTTTTATTATTCCCGGGGTGTCGGAAAGGATAACCTGAAAATCATCTCCATTTACAATACCAAGTATCCTATGTCTTGTAGTCTGGGCTTTGGAGGTAATAATGGACAGTTTTTCGCCCACAAAGGCGTTCATTAAAGTAGATTTCCCCACATTGGGATTTCCTATAATGTTTACAAAACCTGCTTTATGTTGTTCCATTTTTTGTTTTTGAAAAATACACTTTCATCGCTTGGTTTACTTTGGGTGCCAGATACAAAACGGCAATCATATTGGGGATAACCATAAGGGCAAACGAAAGATCGATCAAATTAACCACTAAATCTACCGAAGCAACGGCCGCAAAGGTAATGCTAAGGATATAAATAACATTATAAAACCTACCCGTCTTTGCATTGGTAAGAAATGAAAGGCATTTGGTACCGTAATAGGAATAGGTAAACAAGGTACTAAGAGCAAAGGCCGACACAATGATCATTAATAAGACATCACCACCAAAAAGAGATTTTTTAAAGGCAATCAAAGTCATAGCTATACCATTGGTCTCGGCTTCTAGATAAGCACCACTAAGAATAATTACCACGGCGGTAAGGGTACAGACCACAATAGTATCTATGAAGGGCCCTAGCATGGCTACAAGGCCTTCTTGGATAGGTTCCTTGGTTTTGGACTGCCCATGGTACATAGGCGCGTTGCCCACACCAGATTCGTTAGAAAAGACTGCTCGTCGTATCCCAATAATGATCAGTCCCCAAAGACCGCCTTGTGCCGCTGTTTTTAGATTAAACGCTTCTGTGAATATCAACTTTAAGGAAGGTAATATTTCCCCCGCGTTCATTATCATTATAAAAATAACCGCCAATAGATATACCAATACCATAAAAGGTACGATGGCAGTGGCCACGGCGGCAATTTTTTTTAGCCCCCCGAAAATCACAAAAGAAGTGATTATGGAAAGTACAATCCCGATGCCGAATTTCCAGTTAAAATTGCCCAGTGCCATCAGGGTTTCATCTGGGTTAATGACGCTCATAAGGGTTTGCGTAAATTGGTTGGTGGTAAATGCGGGTAGCACTCCAAAAAGGCCTGCTATACAGAAAAAAACGGCCAAAGGTTTGGCTTTGCTCCCTATGCCTTGGGTAATGTAATACATAGGACCGCCTTGCAATTTGCCGTCAGTATCATTGGTTCTGAACATAACGGCCAGACTACAGGAATAGAACTTTATGCACATCCCAACAATGGCAGTGATCCATATCCAAAAAACCACTCCTGGGCCGCCTAGGTAAATAGCAATGGCCACGCCCGAGATATTCCCCAGCCCTACGGTAGCGGCTACCGCCGAAGATAGGGCCTGTAAGTGACTTACTTCACCAGGATCGCTCGGATCATCATACTTGCCAGAGGTTATACCTATGGCGTGCCTAAAATACTTGTAAGGCAATAGTTTGGAGTAAATTACCAAGTAAAGACCACCCCCAATAACCAAAAAAAGCATTACCCATTCGGTGTAGGGTAATACTGCCGATAAAAAGTTGTTGATTACCTCCATAAAACTTGTAAAACCCGAAGGTATGGAATTTAAACAAGCTAAGGAAAGCGAAAATAAATGAGGTCTAGATTTGGATAAAAGAAAGAAACGGTTGTATCTTTGCTGTCCACATCGCGGGATAGAGCAGTAGGTAGCTCGTCGGGCTCATAACCCGAAGGTCACTGGTTCGAGTCCAGTTCCCGCTACTAGGAGAAGCCATTGACCAAAAGTCGGTGGCTTTTTGTTTTTGCACCCGT
>NZ_JBHEBG010000008.1:42262-92068 GCF_046557915.1 Spongiimicrobium sp. 3-5 | reverse complement strand
GTAGGCAAATTCAGATGGTTGTACTCTATCCCACCTGCGGCTATCCCCTTATTGAGGTCGGACGTCATGTTCCCGTTATCGTCGTACCAGTAGTCCTGGGTATCCCCGCTACTGTCCTTGAAGCCATAGGCGTCCTCACCGTCGTCTCGGACCTTGTAGAGCCTGTTGCTCATCTGGCCATTGTGATAGGCGTAGTCCAGTACGTCCATAGCGCCGAAATGGTCGTCCTGACCGTCATTGTTGTTATCGTATCCCAGGATGGGGGTGCCAACGTTATGTCCCTGACGTGATAGTGTCATGATGTTGCCGTTCTTGTCATAGGTAAGGTCTGAAATCCCATAGTTGCCGCCCATGTTATCCGCGGCGTCCGTAATCCGGTTAAGGGCATCGTAGGAATATTGATAGGATTTCAATACATTGTCCGTATTTGCAGTACGCCATTGGGCCTGTGCTATGTTTCCGTTGTACAATGGGTTGGATCCTTGGTTATGACTTAGGCTAAAGTTAAATAATTCATCCGTGACAAGATAGATGTTCATATACAGTTAGGTGCTAGTTTGAAACACCAAGAGAAAGCAAACCGCCTTTACTTGGGCTTTACGAGAAATTCCATTCTTTAGCAGATAACAAGAGGCCGTTTAATAACGGCCTCTTATAAATATGTTTCCTTGATAACAAACAGGTTATACACTAATACAGGTAATAGCGCTAATTTGTGAGATTAACGTAGCGGGGGTACCAATACTCTAGGAAAAAATTGTTTTTTTCTTTGAATCTCCACATTCGGAAAATGTTTTAATAGATCATCACATAAAAAACAGGATATCAAAATTGGACTCCCATTTTCAAGGTGAATCTTATAATAAAACAATTCATCCCAAAAAAACCATCTAATCCTTTTTTCAAAGAGTGTGACAGACATATGAATAGAAATATAGGCCACATCAGTAATTGAAAAATCAATTTCTCTTCTCTTAGAAGAAAATTTCATGAGAGAGTTTTCTATCATTAATCTACTGTCTTTATTGTATCTCATATAATTGATATACAAAAAAACTAAAGGTATGATGTAAAAAATTAGTGTCAACAAGAACAATATAAAAAATACCTTCATCGAAATATTTAAAGATAGATTATACGTAAATGCAATTAAGCAAACTATCAAAAAATCTATGAATAAAGCCATTAACAAAAAGTTATAGAAGTACTTCCTCTTCCTTTCAAAATTGATTGAATAAGTGTAACTCATAAACCTATTTATTGAAATTCTCCACCTGAGATAAAATTTTCCATTGCTCTAACTGAAATTATATTTGCATCAGGATTACCCCCACCTATTTCTATACTTGCTCGATTGCTTGCATTGAATGCTTTACTAGCTTGAACCGAATCATAATACTTTTCACCTGCTATGAACGCTGCGGTAGCTGCCAATGAAGCAGGGGCACTTACTAAATACCCAACGCCCAAGGCAATACCAGTACCAGTAAGGTGATATGTAGTCCTGGCACCAGATTGCAGACCCAATCCATATCTAGTTAAATCATTAGCAATACTTAATCCCGCAAGGCCTTTTGTTAGGGATGAACTAAGTCCTTTATATTTATTCAAACTTTCTAAACCTCTCATTCTTTTTGCAATATCATCTAATTCAGAAAAGTCCGCAAACTTTTGCTCTGGAAAAGTAGTTGGGAATGTTTCCAAAACTGTCGATGTACTCCTGGTCAAAGTAGATCCGAATAGAATAGCATTTCCGAGAACATTGTCACCAGCGATACCGGTATTTCTTGTTCCAGTAACGACAACTTCGTCAAGTACATTCACTACATTATCCCCTATTGCCACTCCCGACCCTCTATACGAAGTGGGACAACAGCCGTCATTTGAACCTCCTGTATTACCTGCTATATATTGCGGACCAAATCTATCTCTCCAAATATTCTCACTCTCATTATCTTTTGCCCTCTTTCGATCCTCAAATGAGTTGGCCCCACTCGGATCGGTCCAAAAAACAGGATTGTTGTCAAAGGCATTATACGTAGAAAAATCATAATGTACTACCGGGTCGATCGCCGTCCATCTTGCAATAGCAGGATCGTATCGGCGTAAATCCATTTCATAAAGATTTATCCCGAACGACTCTTCTAATTCAACTCCATTGAACTGCCATTTCTTTGCAGTTGAATTACCTAGCGAAGAAACTACTTCATTATATCCCTTGTGCTTGAGCCCAAATGGATAAAAATTGTTCTCCTTTATTATCTCGTTTGAAGAATCGATATTACCATCGCCATTGGCATCCGTATATGATAATCTGATGTTCCCCACATTATCTGTGTAATTATACACATAGTCATATCCTCCCGAACCGTCAGGGGCCACATAGCCTTCTGGGTGTCCGAAAAATTCCAGTTGGTTATTGACATACATGTATCCTTTCGCGTAATCCGTGGTGGTTCCAGTACTCACGATTTTTCTAAGTTTAGAACCTGTCGCACTATAAACATACTGAATGTTATCGCTCCCGAAGTCCACCTGCGCCGGTAAATTGAGGTGATTATAACTAATGGAAGTTATCCCCTTGTTGGTATCGGAGATCATATTCCCGTTCTGATCATAAGTATAATCCGATCCCGAAGAATTAACGTCGGAGAACCCTGTGCTTTCGGCAGTGTCACTTACCGATTGCAACTGGTTGCCCGCATAGGCATAGGTAAGGTCGTCCATCACACCAAAGGCGGTAGCACCCGTATCGGTGTGCCCGTTCCTTCTAAGTTTTTCGATGTTGCCGTTCTTGTCGTATTCGATATTTGTTAGGCTGTATCTACTATCGGCGGTATCATCGATTGCGCTTGTTATTCGGTTTAGGGGGTCATAACTATAGGCATAGGACCGCAGACTTGGGCTATCGTTATTGGTGCGCCAAAGGGTTTTTGAGATGTTGCCATTATATAATGGTGTTTCTCCAGCTACGGTGTTGTTATAATCAATCTTAAAGGCGAAAAGGTCGTTGGCATCAATTGAGAGGTCGTTGTCGTACTTATCCTGATCGTTGATGCCGGTAAGCCAGTCGCGAACATTGTAATTGAAATTTACTGTCTGCAAACCAATTGAGTTGAGCACATCGGTCGCATCAACAATGCCACCTACTTTTTTCTCATCCAATCGCCCTAGTTCATCGTAGGTATTCAGTACAATTAATTCTTCAGTGCTTCCACTTCCGATTGCATTGGGATCGATGCTTAAAATAGCATTAGGTACAACCGTAGCATTAGGCTGTAACACAATACTTGTGGTGGCTACTTGATTATCATTGATGTTGCCATCCAATATAAGGTTTGCGGGTGCACTTCCTCCGGAAGCACCGTCACAAGAATATCCTAAGGTTTCATCTCCGATACATTGGGTCTGCACCAAAAGCCTACCCACGTGGTCATAGGTAAAATTATCGATGGTGACAATGGTATTACCATCGCGTGTATGTGCTATACGGCTTTTAAGCGTACGTCCTGCAAAATCCAATTTCATCTCTACAAGATCTACCGTACTTAGATAGCTGTTCTCAGTGTATATATAAATAGGCCTTGCCTTTTCATCATAATAGTTTACAGAAGTAATCCAGTGTGCGGTTGAAACATCCAAAACTTTGACTTTGTTTTCAGTAGCCAAACCTTGCACATCTGAAGTGCTGGTTATGCCGAAGGAGGTAACCGAAGTAGCTGTGCCAGAACGTGCCGAATTGTAATTATCATAGTAGTTAATGGTCAGAACTTCGGTCAATGAATCTATTGGGTAGGCACCATTGTTATAGAAAATGTCGGTACCTCCGTAGTTATCCTCACTGCCTTGAACTACCCATAAAGGTGTTGTTAAGTCATTAACTATGCCTTGTATGGTTTCTCTGGTACTAGTATCAATGGCCTTACCAGTGTATGCCACTCTGCCAAATTGATCGTATTTTGTAAACAACCATTCGTTGATTAACCGTTGGTTGGCATCTTGGGTCATAATGGGCTGGTCTAGGGTGTTATAGACAATGTGCTCTTCTTCTTTGCCAGGAATTTGTTTTACTACTATACGATTACGCTGATCATAGACATAGCGATATCCTAATGCATCCATATTGGATATGATCTCTGATAAGCTTGCCGTGCTAGGTTCCATTTTAGGGGTCAATACGTAACTCAAATTACCGAAATCGTCATACACATATTGCGTATCGTGTGCCTGGGCATTTGCATAAGTTCTCTTTAAGATGATCCTACCCTGTTTATCGGCGAATTCTTCTGTACTATGATTTTTTCCTGAAGTGTGGTTTTCGTCATAAGTAATGGTTTTGGTCAATTCACCTGCGGCATAATCACCATCTAAAATGAGGGTAGGGAAATAGGTGTTATCAGCAAAACTAAGAGTTACGCGATACCGTTTAATATCATCTGCTGAAGTATTCGCCAAATAATCAAATTCGATCTCATGGCCGTTCCCCATAGCCCAATCATTCCCGGGTGCAGCTTGTTTTAAAGCTCGGTTTAAAGGAGAAACTTCAAAGGCTATTTCCGAATAAGGATTGGTGGTTTGGTATTTTACATCGTCATAATACAGCATCGTTTTTGATTCAGCAGTAAGGCGGTAGGTACCCAAATCGGAATCAGTCTCCGGATAGGGCAAAAACTCTTGTAGTACCCTGCCGTAATCGTCATAATCCATAAATGTTACCACATCGGCTTTATCTGGGGTATGGTCAATACCAATTTGTTGAATAGGCCTTCCTAGTCCGTCAAAATAGCCAATGGTCTGAATTAGACTATCATTAGGGGTAAAAAACGCTGTCGCATCGGTTCGTTCAGCCTGATAAGTCCTCGTATACACATAATTTTGATCTAGAGGATCGTTCGGTCCACCTCCGCAGTCGTTGGAACTAGAGGTAACCATAGGACATTGATCGTCATCGTTGGCTACATAACCCGAAGGAGGTGTGCAACTTGGCGAACTTGGATTGTTTGGGTCGCCCAGTCCATCATTGTCATCATCTTCATACCAGATGGTCGTTGGGTTGATATTTTGATTGTCATCGTTGCAATCTGTTTCTGGCAATACGTTTTGGGTATAGTTTGGTCCGGGACTATCGCAACTACTAACTGTTCCAT
Organism: Spongiimicrobium sp. 3-5; assembly: GCF_046557915.1. NCBI lineage: Bacteria > Pseudomonadati > Bacteroidota > Flavobacteriia > Flavobacteriales > Flavobacteriaceae > Spongiimicrobium > Spongiimicrobium sp. 3-5. The sequence continues at coordinate 86,921 of NZ_JBHEBG010000008.1, read as the reverse complement.
TGTTAATAGGCGCGTAGCCGTCGGCATCGGCATCAAGATACCAAGTAATACCGCTCGTAACCGTTGCCACTATGGCATGCCTAGTAGGCGATACGCAGTCGGTGACACTGTTATAGCTTTCTACATAGTAGGTTGTATTTTCCGAAATAGTTGGAGTGGTAAAGGTTTCGCCAGTACCTAGTGAAGTTCCGCCATTGGCAACGTCATACCATCTTAAGGTATTGCCATTGGCGCCTACACTGGCGACCAAGTCAAAAGTTCCTTCCCCACATTGTGAAACTCCGGACCCCGTTGGTAGATCGGGTACTTGATTCACGGTATAATTGATGATTCTTGGTTCTCCCCAACAATCTGTTCCGTCGGTCTTTGCCCTTAGGTAATAGACAGTGCCACTAGTAAGCGTAACTGTAAGGTCCCCGTTGGCGGTACTGGTGCCATCGGCGGTATCTTGCCAGTACCATGTTACCGGAGCGGTTGGATTCGGATTATCTCGGGTTAATACAGTACTACCGCAAAAGTTCTCTATAGTTGGTGTTAGTGGTGCACTGGGTGAATACATTATATCATAGGTAACGCTAGACGCATTATCACTCCAACATCCTGCACTGTTCCTTGCTCTTAAGTATTGAGTGGTGCCATTTATTTTTGTTATGGTAGCGTCAGAATTTATGGTGTCCGTACCTGAGGCCGAGTTTTGCCAGTACCAAGTTACCCCACTTGGTGGGTTTGATCTTGCAATGACCGTATTATCGCAGTTGTTTGCCGATACCGTTGGTGCTGCTGGTGTTGCTGGTGGGTTATTTATATTGTACGTTCTGCTCGAGGCGCTACTCCAGCAGCCATTGCTATTGCGAGCCCTTAAGTAATAGGTAGACCCGCTAGAAACAGTAAGTGTACTGCTGGCACTTGATGTACTTGTACCAGTGGCAGAAGTTTGCCAATAAAAGGTAACTCCGGATGGAGGATTGGTACGTGCCAAAACTACGCTGCCGCAGTTATTGGATTGTATGGTTGGGGCAGCTGGTTGTGCCGGCCCATTATCTACAGTATAATTTATTGCTCTTGCAGGACCCCAGCAATTTGTTCCATTGGTTTTTGCCCTAAGGTAATAAACAGTTCCGCTGTTTAGAGAGATCGTCGGTTGCGAATTTCCTGTACTAGTGCCGTTGGATGAGTTTTGCCAATACCAAGTAACGTTGGCGGTAGGATTGGGGTTGTCTCTTCTTAAGACCGTGCTACCACAGTTTTGTGCATCAATTGTGGGTGTTAAAGGTGCGCTGGGCGAATAGGTAATATCGTAAGAAACACTAGAAGAACTGGTACTCCAACATCCTGCACTATTTCGTGCTCTTAGATACTGGGTAGTACCATTGGTTCTAGTAATTGTACTAGCGGAATCCGAGGTGCTTGTGCCGTTGGCCGAGGTTTGCCAATACCAGGTGACGCCACTAGGTGGATTTGATCTGGTTATAACGGTGTTGTCGCAGTTGTTGGCCGATACCGTAGGTGCTGTCGGTGTTGCTGGCGGACTACTTATATTGTAAGTTCTGCTAGATGCGTTACTCCAACAGCCATTGCTGTTTCTTCCTCTAAGATAGCGAACGGAACCAGATGAAAGGGATATGGTCTGGCTGGAGTTGGACCTACTTGTTCCGGTAGCTGATGTCTGCCAATAATACGTAACCCCACTTGGTGGGTTGGCACGTGCCAGCACCACATTACCACAGCTGCTAGATTGTATAGTGGGTGCTGCCGGGGTTGCCGGCCCGTTGTCCACGGTATAGTTAATGGTTCTGGCAGGTCCCCAACAGTTGACCCCATTGGTTTTTGCCCTTAGATAGTAAACGGTACCGCTTGTAAGGGTCTTGGTAAGCTGCGATTGGGAAGTGCTTGTTCCATTTGCTGAACTTTGCCAGTACCAGGTAACATTACTTGTTGGATTTGGATTGGACCTCGTTAAAACGGTGTTCCCGCAATTATTGGTAACAGTCGGAGAGAGTGGCGCACTAGGCGCATAGTCAATCGTATAGCTCACACTTCTTATCGGACTCCACAAGCCTGAGCTATTGTTCCTTGCACGGAGATAGTATACGGTACCGGTTGATCTGTTTATAGATGAAGAAGCATTAGATCTACTTGTTCCGGAAGAACTACTTTGCCAATAGTAGGTAACTCCACTAGGCGGATTGGCCCTTGTAAGTCTTGTATAGTCACAGAATTTTGTCACGCTTGGTGTTGGCGGTCTGGAAGGAGGTGTAGGTCCTGTTGGGTTTACCGTTACAAATTTTGCCGTAAAACCAGGTGCTTGCGTAAAATTGGCCGAGATCGTAAAATTACTACTACCAGCGGTAACTCTTACCCCACCACCTATTGTAGTCCAACTTGCCGCCCCGGAAACATTCCATGAAGTAATTGTTACTCCACTGAGGAGATAAACATTGGTACTACCTTCGTCAACAGTGCTCCTACCAGAAATTTGTTGGGCCGTTGACATTCCCGTGCAAAAAAATAGGAATATGGTTACAAAAATGGAATAGACTGGATTAATGTTCTTATGGTTCGTTTTCATCGTGTCGTCGGTATTTATTGTTGGTTTTGGCCTTTATAGTGATACTTATAATCAGTAACTAAATGCCCATCGGCATCTTTGACCTCCTTCAGGCGGTTGAGCTCGTCATAGGAATACGTCATTGTATAGTTACGGGGGTCGGTGGTACTGGTCATTCCCACTAAAGGGTCAAAAGTGAAAGTGGTGATTATAAATTCTGGATGTGAACTTCGGAGACCATTGATTGCCGGTAAATTAGAATGATCGTAGTTCTTAAGGGCCGAGGTAGAAATGCCCAGGGCATCAGCGATATCATCGTATGATGCGTTTTCAATCTTTGCAATTGGATAGGTATTGTTATATCCCCAGATATAAGAAATGGGAGTCCCATCTTCTTTTCGCATTTGTATTGGGTTGCCCATTAGATAATCTTCATAAACAAGCCTATCTTCTAACGGAGTCGTACCCTTTGCAGTTTGGGTAATATTCGGAAGAACTACGTCTGCATTTAAATTTGTTATCGGATGGGTATATTGCCCATAAACGCCAAATTCTGTTCGCTGAATGGATAACAGCTGTCCATCTCTTTTTGTAGTGGTCTGAACCGGTGTTGCTATTTGATGTTGCATATCTTTTTGCAACAATTGGATGTAAGGGTAGTTGTTTAAAGGGCCTCCTTCTGGCAATGAGTTTACCGATGTGATATCATCCGGATAATATACCTTGGTCTCTACCACGGACCCATCACTTTCCGTCATGGTTGTTTTAGTGCGTTGTAAATGAGTATCGTTTTCGTAGGCAAATTGTTGAGCCGTCGTTACCGGATTGGCACTATTGGTATCATAAACAACTTCTGTGGTTTCTGTTTGCTGAACTAAATTCGAAAAGTAAGGGTGAAACTGGAATTTAAAAGTATTACAATCCAGCATACTGCCACCTATAAAAATTGGAGTGGATGTTGGCATTTCTTTCACTGCACTCATTAACAGATCTGGGTTTGTCCATAGGTCAAAGAAGTCAAACTGAGCTGCATCAAAACCGTTGACAGTGTATTTGTTACTCGTTTCCGATACTAGGTCATAGATCGGGTTTGCGGGATCGTTATTCGTTCTGCGATAGTTCTCAGTTTTATAGTGTAGACCATTGATAGGCAGTCGAACGGGAGGATATTTATAATAATCGTCTATGTATTCTATAGGATTATTTGCTAGGTATAAATCTTCAACATTGTGAAATTTCTTGATGGTTTTACCGTTATCACCGCCGGATCCCTCGTAAGTGATTTCTATTTGATCGTACGTAACGTAGCTTCCAGCATCTTTCGAGAAACTATTGTGTGATGTGGCCTTTCCTGTAATCTTTGGTAAACCAATATTTGCATAATAGTTGCTAAAGTTACCGGCCGGTCTTAATTCGAGGGAGTAAATAGTTTTATGATCAGTAAAATAATTGGGTAAAGTCTTGATTCTTCCATAGGATTTTTCCACCACCTGACCGTCTACACTTTCATTGTAGTGATAGTTAAAATTACGTTTGGTTGTTATGGTTTCATTGGCGTCATTGTCTCTATCGATTATAGATTTTACACGCAAGCCACCTCCCATGGAATACATTTGTTCTTCACTTACGTTAACATCATCCCATCTCGCACGAATAAATGCCTGACCATAGATTTTTCCTCCAAGATCATCGAAGTGTGCTTTAAGCACGTATTCATCTTCCGTTAAGTTTAATTGGCGTAGGGGATTGTTGTATTTCCATTCCTCGGAACATGTAAAAATAATAGCCGGTTGACCCCCACCGGGCGTGCAGTTGTTAGAAGTACAATAATCCGTATTTCCAAAAGGGTTGCAATCAATAATCCTGCTACAGTCATTGTTGCCATTTCCTGTAACACCACAAGGTCTTGTATCTGGATTAAATGCGGTCCAAAGATTATCACCTGCATCGGTTGGAATACGTTTTTTGACAATAATATTTCCATCTAGATCTTCTAACGTTACGTAGAAGGAGTTGGCAAAATTTGAATTTGTTAATTGTGGTTTTGGCAAAGTGCCGTCGTTACCTCTATTCCATCCTATAATTACAACAGAATAATCTAAAAATAAACTGGCATTCCGATTGGGCCTAATTACTATTTGATCATCCGGTTTTGAAGGGTTTACAGATGCTCTTTCATCCATTGGTACCGTTGGTGGTTCGGTTACATTGGGAAAGTTGGAGGCATCATAAGTATTTAGCTCAAAGTCGAATTCGGTAGACCCTTTAGTAGGATATGTGATTTTTTTTAAACTAAAATATTTAGCGAATTTTTCATTGGGAAATCTCTTTGCCTTGTTGAATTGGTCAAAATTGACAGGGCTGCCATATTCGTCTCGAATTTCTGGAATAAAAGAACCATAGTTGGGTTCGTTGTTGAAGAAACCCCAATAATCTTGTCCGAAAGTGGTTTTATTTGGAGTATCTGCTATATTACCGGGCTCAAAATAGTCAAAAGAATGAGTTTTGGTATTGTCTTCCACCACAGAATCTAATCGTAACCTGAAGTTCAAATGTGGATATTGCGGGCTTAATGCGGCTATTTCCTGTCCAAAGTCTCCATTGCCTATAGAGATGTCGTTATAATCAAAGGTTACACCATAATCTCTTCCAAAATAACTGTAATTGAAATTATGATTTTTTACAACCTGATCATTTCTATTGGTTACGATTATAGACTCTAGATATCGTGTTTTGACATCCTTACGTATTCCATTGGCTGAATAGTTGAGAACCACTTTGTCATAATTTGATAAATCAGCGCTATGACCGAAACGTATTTCAGATAAATAGATATCCTCTACCTCAGTTCTAGGGCCCCTGGTGTTTATATATACCCTACTAGGATTGCTACTATTTCTTAGGTCGGTAGGTATTTGCCAAGATTGTGTAAAGGAGGGCAGAGGCTCCATAAAACCATAATCGGTGTACTGTAATTCAACAAAGTTCCCAGCGGTATCTGTAACTTTTGTGAGATACCATGTTGAAGTATAGGATGGGAGATTTCCATTTGGAAATTGTGTGGAGGCTCTCTCGGAAAATTGGTAAACGGTACCATCTTCAACGGTTACTATAAATTCAATATTAAAGAGGTTATTTGTTCCCGAGCCTTTTATTTGTATATCGATACCTTGTTTGTTTAATAAAACAACACTGCGGTCTTTTCTCATAACAAAAGATCCGGAGTACCCATTAAAATTGAAGTGGTACATATCGGGTTGATAGTCCCAATCCAGTTCTGCGCCAGTTGGAGTTAAAAATAGAGTAGGGGTACCATTTACAGGGAATCTGCAAAGATTGTCCGCCGTTGTAAAAAGAGGTACTCCAGGGTTAAATAACCCTAAATCCGGTACAGGTTGTGTATTAGACAAGTACCCCCATGAAGGATTAAAATCGTCAACGCCATTTACTGACCTGGTAATCGCTCCTCCTGCATTTAATGCCCAACCGAGACCAACTATTCCTGATTCTTCCGATACCTGTATACCCCCAGTGGCATAACTCAAAGAAATCGGTAATGATATATTTCCTTCTGAAATAGTGTATAATGGAATAGATACATTAGGTAATCCACTATATTCATTTATGGGGGTAATTACCGACTTAAATAATGATGCAACATTCGGATTAGGTGGCACTACTTGTTTAAAATCTATTTGGCCAAAAGAAAAAGTGGTAACAAATAGAAAAATGATGGGGAGATTATATTTTTTCATAAGGCGTTGGTGTTTTTGTTTGCTTAATCGACTTTATTGGCCAATTCTTGAACTTGGTTTTACAGGTGCTGGTTTTTATGTTTAAAATCTTTTAGCGATTCGTTCTGCGCTAATAAGTACAGAGTCAATTCTTCGTTTTTTCTGGGAATAGCCGGTTTGTTTTACCCAATTCAATACCATCGACTTCAACTTCCTTAGCAGAAGGAACATTGATCCGATGATCTTTTTCGGCAATATTTTTTTTAACCTCGTCAAGGCTCGGAAGCCGGTATGTTTCCGCAAAAACATAATCGGGCCAATGGTTTTGGAGCTGCACTTTTACTTCTTCTTTTAAATTGTAATATGAAGGAACTTGCAGACCTTTGGGTTGCAAATAGGCCTACGTTCCTTCATAGTTCCAACATTTTATTGATGATTGGCTTTAATCTGTTTTTCCAACAGATTGATTCTCTTATTTTGGGATAAAATGTAAAGCGTAAGCTCTTCTATTTTTTCAAGTAGCCTCATGTCCATATTTCCCAGCTCTATACCGAGAGTTTCCATTTCCTTGGCGGATGGAATATTGGGAAGATGTCCGTGAGCATCAATATGGTTTTGAACTTCTTCCAACGTCTTCAGTTGATAGTCGTTCTTAAAAACATAATCTGGTGCCGGTACGGAAAGATCCACTTTCACCTCTTCGGCATGTATTTTGCCTTTTACTGTCAATTCATAATCGGGAGTTGAGGTGCCGATACCAACCTTGCCGTCAATGTAGTTAATGTCGTTACCAGAGACACTCCATAGCGATTCTACACTACCCGAACTTCTAACAGGGTTTAACAGTTCTAGAATGGGAGGCTCACTTCCATTGACTTCATATAGGGTTGGGCCCCAAAAGTATTGGCGGTTTGCCGTGTCGGTGTTGTAGTATAGATAAGACCTGTGGCGTAGACGTTCGGCATCTGCGTGAAACTTATAGTCCGTTGTAGAGTGCATTTTTGTCCCTGTGACACCATCATATATTCCGCTAGAGGTGTCATTGCCACCTGTATAATCACTTCCGTGTATATGCCCCACAAGCAGATACCATTTATCAAGTTCAGGAAGGTCTCCACTCCAGAAGTAGGGATTGGATCTTTCGGTGTCGTTGAGAAGTAGGGTTGCATGTGAGCTAGTGTCGTCCAATGCATTCAACCCAAAATAGGTGCTACCGTTGGTATTCCCCGTCTTTTTTATCCATACGCTTAATCGGTATGTTTTGTTGGGATCAATATTGTGGTACATTGAATTCCAGCCACCGTCGGCATTTGATGAGGCATCCGGAACGGCCTTCCATAATATTTCATTGTCACCATGTGGATTTATTCCCAACTCCCGAACGTTTTCTGCTTCGGATCCGTTTCTAGAAAAGCCGGTTGCGGATCCACTGCTTATCGTCCAAGTAGAGGTATCGAGGAAATTGTTTTGTGCTGATGCTGCTGAAATAATGAGGGAAAAGAATAGTAGAAGTTTTGTTCTCATTTTCTTATTGGTTTTAGATTAGAACTGAACAAAACACCCCTTCGAAGATGGATTTTTACTTCGAATAGACAGTGTTCTTGAAACCTTTATGTCAGAGAATGAGAAAGTGTTACCCTTAAAATTGCATTTTTAGTAAGAAAATATGACAAGTTGAATATTGGCTCTCAAAATTGCTTCTCCAAGGAATGATTTTGTGATATAAAAGACCTGTTTTTGAAATAACTAAGCAACGTTATTATATCGAATTTTGGAGTTGCGGTACCAGAAGAAGATACCGACCAAAACAGCAATAAGACCTACCAAGATATAGGACCATTTCTTTGACGATTCCAGATCAATGGATGAAGTATCGCCAACCAGGTAAAAGCTTCCCCAATAGAAGGGGTTAGCTTGGGCCGCTTCTGCATTTTCCAAATAGGTGAGTTTTGCCAACTGTAATGCCTTAGGCTTATTCATACCTGCTCTAAGATTGGTATAGAACAACTTCATAAGCTCAGGAGTTGTCTTATCGGATACTTCCCACCCGCTTATCAGAAGACTTTTTGTACCTGCATATTGAAAGGCGTTACCTATACTCATTATGCCCTCGCCGGCCGTTACTTTGCCTGTTCCGGTATTGCATGCACTTAGGACGACCAGGTCAGAAGTAATATCAAGGTTTAAAAGTTCATGACCATACAATATATTATCTTGTATGGTGTCTTTTCCCTTTGTAAAATAAAGCCTTGAATTTTTTGGATTTTCGTTATCTGCTTCCGCATGAAGTGCCAAATGAATTATTTTGTAGTTTTTAGCAATTCGTTTAAAATTAGCCTCTTGTGCATGATTTCCGTAATAGTAATCGCCATCAATTAACTCGGCAATCTCCCTAATTTCTTTTCGAGTACCAGGTAGGTCAATGGTCTGATTTCTCAAAGTTGCGAGGCTGACCTTACTACCAGATCGGACGGTGTCCGAAAAAGAAAAAGCCAGCATTCCATCCTCATACTCCTTTCCTTTTCCTTTTTTATTTAATAGTAAACTAGCTGAATTGGCATAGCTGATAACATAGTTTCTCAATAGATATTCAAAGTCCTTTGGATTATTCGAAACTTCATTATCTGGCAACAACAATTCAAAATTGATATGCCATGTTGGTCCGTCGGGTATTATAACCAGTTCATTTCCTTCAATCTCTTTGGCTATTGGCCCTATAAGATCTTTATAAAGAATGTTGGCCGATTTTTTGAACATAGGTATGTTCTTCTCAAGAATAGCCTGCTTTAACTTTGCTACTTTTTGAACCAACGCAGGGGTTTTCAGTTTCCTGGCATCAAATTTTTTCTTGGAGATTAGAAAGGCATAAGTTGTACTGCTATCGGTAACAAAATACTCCAAAAGAGTGGTGTTTGAGTTTAATCTAGATTGGATTTCACTTAACTTATCTGGACCTTTTCCGAATTCAATATTAGTATAGTTCGGATACTTTTTTTGCATCTGAACAATTAAACTATCGTGTTGCAAGTTGATTTTAAACAGTTCATTTTCATATTCCGCAATTTTCAAAGTATCAAAGCGAGGTTTGTTGTTTTTTTCATTTTCAATTTTTGAGAGGTAAGCAGACTTATTTTCCTTAATTGTTATTTCTTTTTCCAAAAGCTCCTTTAACTGCGGATCGTCACTGGCAGTGGCATTTTGTTGTGACATCTGCTGAAGTACTCGAGCCCTATTTCTTTCCGAATAGAAAAAGGCTTCTTGCAAAGATGTTAATTCGCCTTGAGCTTCATTCAATAGAAAATTCGTCTCCACAATACCTCTTAGCGATACTTGGTTGGATGACGTTAGATAAACTTTATCTTCATAGGCCGTAGTTGCCAAACGCATTTTTTCGATGATCGTTTGTGCTTGCTCGAAAGTTTCTTTTGAAGCTGTAACATTTGCAATATCACCCTTTTGCTTGTACAAATATTTTAAGGTAACGGCTTTCCCCTCCAAGGCCTCAACAATTTTATAGAGCACGTTCATTTCCTCCAAAATTAAATCGGAATCAATTGCTCTTGATATTTCAACGTTATAAGTGTCGAGAACTAAATTAAATTTTTCCAAAGCCGAGGTGTAGTCCTTTATATGTTTATAAAAATTTCCTTGTGCGATATAATTTTGGGCTACTTCTCTATGTTTTTCGCCATATGTTTTTTTTTGAACCTCCAGTGCTTTTTGATAAAGTTCAAGGGCTTTTGGGTTATTACCGATTGAGGCATAGGTGTCAGCGGCATTTAAATATACATGGGCGACTATAAGATCATCTTCACCGAGATGTTTTTTGCCTAACGATATTGCTTTTTCATAATTTATGAGTGATTTTTGATTTTTACCAAGTCTGTTATACACTCGTCCTATATTTTCATAGGTTGTAACGACCCATCGGTGTCCCTCTCCTAAATTGGGAATGAAAATGGCATTGGCTTTTTTGTAATAGGTAAGACTTTTTTCAAAATCTACCATTCTCCCATAAGTAATGGCCATGATTGCATATGCCAATCCTACTTGGGGATGATTTTCCCCATAAATCTGCCGATTGAGGGTCAAAGTTTTTTTATTGTACAGCAAGGCTTTACTGTGTTGTTCACTACGCGTATAAACTCTTGATAAATAAGAGTAACAAGTTGAAATTCTTTCTTCATTGCCTTGTCCTTTTTTTAGATAAATTTTCAACGCCTTTTGAAGGTGCTTCTCTGCTTTGCCAAGATTCCAGAGGTGATAGTTATTGGCACCTTGCCATTCGCTAACTAATGCCAAATCAAATTCATCAACTTTTATAGCAGATTCGTAGTTTTCAAATGCCTTTTTTAAACTTTGTGAAGAGGTCTTAAAATTGCGCTCTCGGTGTTCCAAATAACCTTTTAAATAATAGTATTTGCCAAAAATTTCTTTATCGGCCAAACTATTGGAATCGATAAATATTAAGGTGCTGTCTAGATACGATTTTGCAATTTCATTTTCGCCTAAAGCGATTTTGTTCTCCGCAAATTTGTTGTAGCATATTGCCAGTCCATTACCATCTTCTGCGTATTTGTACAACTTATGGGCCTTTTTTACCTGATTTAAAGATTGGACATAGGCCTTCTTTTTATAAAGAGAGTCCGCTGTTTTTAAAAATTTGATTTCAGCTTTAGTGGTACTAGGATTTTGAGCGAACGCACAAAAACTGTTTAGATAGAAAAAAAATAAAAAAATTAGAAAAACTATTTGCTTTGCGAACATGAACACGTGCTAGGTAAATTTGATTGGTTTTGGGGCCATATAAAAAAGAATTGGACGGGTTCTAAATTATATAATTTAAGAAATTTGCAATAAATTTGTAAGAAAATAAATATAAAACACAATAGAATTCAATTTAAAATGAAATTCTTTCCCTTATTAGTCTGTCCAATGTATTAATAACTCCAAGGTATAAAATGTTACTTTTTCCCAAGAATTTGTCCAATATAATAATGACCCCAATGTACAAAAAGTTACTCTTGTTCATTAATTAGCATGGCTTAATTGTAACCCCTTGGCATTGACCAATAGTGATAAATGAGTATTTTTAAGGAAGAAGAGATTATACAAGGAATTTCGGAAGGCAAGGCAACAGTGGTAACCCAATTCTATAAAGATAATCTTCCAAAAGTTACCGGATATATTTTAAAGAACTCGGGCGATGAGACAGATGCCCAAGACGTTTTTCAAGATGCCATGATGTTGGTCTTTCAAAAACTTGGCAATAATACCTTGAAACTAGAATGTTCACTTTCTACCTATGTCTATGCTGTTAGTAGAAACTTATGGATGAACGTTCTTAGAAAAAGACGTAAAATGTTGTTAAATGATACGATTTTGGATATTTCAAAGGACCTTGAGGCCTCAATAATAGAAACAATTGATAAATCTGAGAAAAAATTGTTATATCAGAGGCACTTTGCGAAATTGGGTACATCATGTAAAAATTTACTCATACATTTTTTTGATGGTGTCAGCATGTCCAAAATATCAAAGTTAATGGGTTATTCTGAGGGGTATACGCGTAAGAAAAAGTTTGAATGCAAGGAAAAATTGCTTTCTATGATTGAAAAAGACCCAATCTACCAAGAGTTACGTTACGATAACAAAAACATCACAGCTGATGAATCGTAGCCAAGAATTGTTTGAGGAAATAGAACGTTACCTTAAGGGAGAGCTTTCACCGGAAGCCAAGGAAGCTTTTGAAGAACGTATGTCCAAAAATGAAGAACTTAGTCAAGAAGTGGCCCTTCATATGTCTGTTCATAACGAAATTGGCAATGCCAAAGAGTTACAGTTTAGAAACCTATTGTACCGTATTGGACAAGAACAGAATATTAACTCTAAAAGGCGAGTTTTTCCATGGCGAATTGTGGCTAGTTTGGCATTGTTGGTGGGGGCCTCGGTTTATTTTTATTTTCAAAACCAGGACATTGGGGGTAATCAACTTTTTGAGGAGTATTATACCCCATATCCGGTGGAAGACAGACTCCGTGGAGCTGATTTAACAAGGCGAGACTCGGTTATGCAGCTGTACAAGGTAGGCAAATTTCAAAACGCCGTGGAAGACCTTAAATTCTTGCATGAACAAAACCCAGAAGATGCCGACCTACTTCTTTATTATGGCAATTGCCTTATGAACCTTAACAAAGAAGATGACGCTATTGCACTTTTTAAAGGGGTGACAGTAAAAAGTGGGGGCTACGAAAATTCACGGTGGTATCTTGCCTTGTCATTGCTTAAAAAAGGTAATTCTAAAGCGGCGGCAAAGGAATTACAGCAATTGATAGATTATAATGGTATTCATAAACAGCAGGCTGAAAAGTTATTACAAAAGCTTAATCTCTAACTTGTTTCCTACTTCGTCTTTCCGAGAAGCTACCACTACTATTTTTTCCAGTTAAATACTTTAAAATTAACCGATTGTTGGATCTATCATCCGCCATGGATGGTAGTTGAACAACATTTATTCTCAAAAACAGGTAACATAAAGGTAGTTTGAGACATTTATTAGGTAGAAACCCCTATGGAATAAATGATGAAATTAAACGCAAAAATTCCCGCAATCAACTTACAGGAAATGCTGATTGTACTGGCCATAATAGGTATTCTTCTCCTATTGGCCCTTCCAAATTTAATGCCCTTGATTACAAAGGCCAAAAGTGTTGAGGCCCAGGTGCAGCTAAAGGCGCTCTACAATGCGCAAACCACTCATAGGTATATGCATAGCAAATACAGCCATGATTTTAATGCCCTTGATTTTGAAGCTCCAAAAACTGTAAAAGAAAATGGTACGGCCAACTATTCCTATGTTATCATAAGTGCTGATAATGCAACCTTCAAAGCAAGAGCAGAGGCAATTACCGACTTTGATGGTGATGGAATACTAAATGTTTGGGAGGTGGATGAAACAGGTACACCAAAACAAATCGTTAAGGATTGATTTTGCTGCTCACAGTTATAGCCGTGGCAGGTTTTCTAATAATATGCTATCAAGATTTCAGGTATAGGGCTGTTTTTTGGTTTTTGTTTCCGCTCTTGGCTATAATACTTGGGATAATTCATTATCTCCAAGTTGAAATGACCCTTTTTTATGGAAGCTTGGCCATGAATTTTATACTGGTATCAGTTGTATTACTGGTACTATATTTCTATTCGAGAATCATTGCTAAAAAAGAGTTTATGAATCACAGTCTGGGTCTTGGAGATATACTTTTTTTCTTTGTCATGGGTACAGGGTTCCCCACGACCACATTTATTATTTTGTTTACGTATGCTATCTTTTTTTCACTCTTGACCTTTTTAGTGCTTAAACCAAGAATGAAAGTGAAAACGGTTCCTTTGGCCGGCTTGATGTCGCTTTTTTTGATAGTAGTGCTTAGCATAAACCTGTGTAACTATTTCCCTTCAATATATACTTTATAAGCATGCTGAACGATTATAGTATCCCAACAAAATTACAGCAGCTGATAAGCTCGGATCAGGCCTTTCACTATCGAATTGTACCTATTGACGAAGATAACGGGACACTTATATTTAAGACTGACCAGGTCGATTTGGACTCCTTGTTCTCCGAGTTAAAAATAGTCTTGGATAGACAGGTTAAATTAGAAACTTGTGGAAAGCAAGAATTACAAGATTATTTAACCACAAATTACAGACGGGCAGAGAACGTAAACAAGGGAAACCTAAGCTATACCCCTGATTTTCTAGAGAAGATATTACTAACAGCCAAAGTAGTCGGCAGCAGCGATATTCATTTTGAACCCTATGAGACCAGATGTAGGATTCGTTTTCGTTTGGACGGCAAGCTAGTTGAGCAATTCAATATTCCAATACATGAATACCCAGTAATTATAAACAAGATTAAAATCAGGGCTGATCTGGATATTTCAGAAAAGCGGTTACCACAGGATGGAAGAATTACAATGAAATCAGATTTGGATGAATTTGACATTAGGGTATCTTCTTTACCAACACTTTTCGGGGAAAAAATTGTATTGAGGATTTTAAGTAAGGATACCGCAGCGTTGGATATAACAGACCTTGGATTCACAAATGATGAGTTAAGGATTTATAAAGAAGCCCTTCGCAAACCCAGTGGCATTATTCTGATTTCGGGTCCTACGGGATCTGGAAAAACAACTACGCTTTATGCTACACTAAAACTAATGAACACTGGCGATACCAATATACTTACTATTGAGGATCCCATTGAATACACCCTGGAAGGTATTAATCAGGTTCAGCTTAGGGAAAACATTGGGCTTGATTTTACCAAGGCATTGCGGACATTTCTTCGGCAAGATCCCAATATAATAATGGTTGGTGAAATCAGGGATGTACAAACCGCTAATATGGCTATTAGAACGGCTTTGATAGGTCGGTTGGTGCTATCAACGATTCATACCAACTCGGCCTGGGCTACCATTTCAAGGTTAATAGATATGGGCATTCCGTCTTTCCTAATTGCAACTACCCTTAACTTAAGTGTAGCCCAACGCCTGGTACGTAAACTATGTGAACATTGTAAGCAAAGGGAAAGGGTATCGATGGATCTATTCCCAGAAGGATTTGTTTTACCAATAACCATGACGGAACATTTTAAGGCTATAGGCTGTACAAAGTGTCACCATACAGGTTATCAAGGGCGTAAAGCTATCTATGAGATTATTCCGATTACCAAAGAACTGGTTCAGCTAATAAAGAACAACGCTTTGGAAATTGATGACTACTTGGAAGAGAATGAAATAATCACACTAGGTCAAAATGCTTTGGAGATGGTAGAAGCGGGTGAAACCACCATTGAAGAAGTGTACTCGTTGTTAACTCCTTAAAGAAATGAAGAAACTACTACTTATTGCTCTACTACTTTGCACCTCCCTATTTTATGGGCAAGAACAGGGTAGAATTCAAAATATCCAAAACAACTTGGAAGCATTGGCAATGGAGAATGCGGGTTTAACGGAGAATCTAAAGCTCGAAATAAACGTTGCCAATGTTACGTTAGCAAATTTTTTGTTAGCCATTTCCAAAGTACACCTAATCAATATCAATATAGACCAAAGTCTACAAGGTATTAACCTGGTCAACAATTTTTCTAACGTGGCCGTTGGGGACTTGCTACTGTTTTTGGTAAAGGAATACGATTTGGATATCACCTTCACAGGGAATATTCTTTCCATCAAAAAATACAATGAACCACCGCCTGAAATTGTAGAACCTGAACCACTTGTAAATTTCGATGCAATGAACAATCTTATTTCCTTGGAAATGGATAATGTTCCATTGGAAAAGGTGTTCCGGAACATTATGGATGTCTCAGGTCAGAATTTGCTATATAACAATGGTATGGAGAACGTTGCTTTAAACCTATACTTAAAGAATGTTCCCTTTGATATTGCAATGGATAAACTTGCTGAGATGAACAATCTTTCCTTGTCCAAATCAAGGGATGGTTTTTATCTATTTACCCAACTTTCAACTTCTGATGAGGAAGCTAACTTATCTGGTAGAACTGCAGGAAATTCTGGAGGTAGTGATTTTTATTATCAAGTAATCGATACACTTAAGAGAATTGTTACCGTAGATTTTGAAAATGCCCCAATTGTAGACGTAATAAGTTCAATAAGTTATGATTTGGATTTAGATGTATATACTGCCGCTCCCCTTGAAGAGGCAGGTAATGTTACCTTTAAGGCAAAACAAATATATTACGATGAATTGTTGGAACGTATATTCGAAAGTGGCATACAGGCTAAAATTGCTACAAATTTGAGTACTGTAAATTTACGAAATGGAGCCAACACCAATCAAAATAATGTATCTAACAACAGGGGCCAACAATCAAATCTTTTAAGTTCTATTCCTGTTCATTTTACCTTTAAGAAAGAAAACGACATATACTATTTTGGAACTGCCGATCAATTAAGCGTTCGTAAAGTTGAGGTTGTACAGCTTATGCATAGATCAGTACAATTGTTGGCCGATCCGCAACAGTCGTCTTTTGGAAATAGGGTCTCGGGTAGAACGGTAAATAGCGGGGTCAATTATTTAGGTGGAGGTTATCAAAACGGACTCGGCAATAATCAAGGTTTTGGTAATAACCGGGGTTTTGGAAATACCCAACAGGGATTTGGGAACTCAAGACGATTGAATACAGATTCCAATAATTTCGGAAACTATAATTCGGAAGCCGAGGCCCTGATAAACATCTTGCCGGATGATATTACCGCAGATTTGGATATTCGAATGGATTTTGAACTAAACAGCTTTCTGGTGAGTGGGCCAGCGGCGAATATTAATAGGTTTAAAAAGTTTATTGCACATATAGATAAACCCGTACCTGTAATTTTGATCGAAGTAATGCTGATTGAAGTAAAGAAATCGGCTACGGTCGAAACTGGAATTAGTTGGGGAATTGGGGATGAGCCGGTCAATACCTCTGGAAAACTATTTCCGGAGGCCGATTTAACTCTTGGTGCAAAAACAGTGAATAAGATAATCGGCGGGTTTGATGGTTTTGGGTCGTTTAATATTGGCAAGGTGGTACCCGAGTTTTTTGCCACCATTAAAGCCATGGAGGCAAATGGTAATCTAAAAATAAGATCCACACCCAAATTATCTACCCTTAACGGACATAGAGCCAATATGTCGATTGGGGAGACCACGTATTACGTTGTTACCAATCAAAATTTCTTCGGTTCTCAAATTCCGACAACCTCGGAGATAAGGAATTATCAACCTATCGATGCGGAACTCGCTGTAAGTATAAAGCCACTGGTCTCTGGAAACGGACAGGTTACTCTTGAAATCAATGTTATACAATCAGATTTTAGCGGAGAACGTATCGAAGAGGAAGCACCTCCAGGTTTAACCTCGCGCGAATTTAGTTCCATAATCAGAATGCAAGACCAAGACTTGGCCATTTTGGGTGGTTTGGAGGAAAAAGTCAAAAATGATACAGGTAGTGGGGTTCCGCTATTAGCAAGAGTTCCGTTAATTAAATGGCTTTTCAGCAAAAAAAAGCGTGAAGACTCTAAACAAAAATTGACCATTCTTATTAAACCAACAGTTATTTACTAGTGTTCAAAGATCTTTCTACATACTTAAATGAGGGCTCTTTTTATTACGGCCTCGAAATCTCAGAAAACCGTGGGGACTTAAATTTTTATTTGCTGGAAATCCAAAGAAAAAAACAAGAGCTTTTTATTAGGCGGGAAGAAAAACACAGTACCTTAAATGACGCCGTTAGCAACTTAAAAAAAAATGCCCCCGTATTTTTAATCTTGAATACGGGTCAGGTGCTCACTAAGATTGTTGAGACCTTGGAGTCCGTTTCTGACGAAGCGTTGGTACATAATGCATTTCCTAATTTAGACTTTAATGCTTTTTATTATGAACTGACTTGGTGTAAAAAATCTTTATTGATTTCTATTTGTTCTAAGGAAAAAGTGAACACAATTCTGAGCCAACTTTTGGAGTTGGATATAAATTTGATGGATTTTTCATTGGGTGTTTCCGCAATAACTTCCGTCACTGAATTTCTTCAAAAGGGAACAACCAGGATTTCAAATTCTAATTTGGACTTGAGTGGTGAAAGTATAGAAAGAATAATACCAATTTCAGATGAGGATAATGAGAGCGTATTGGAGTATAATGTCAACGGTATAAAGGTAAAGAGCAACTTTTTGCTAGGCTTTGCTTCAATCTTAAAACACCTGCTTCAAACGGTTGACCGCACTTCCAATTTTACAGACTATACAAACAATCTCCAAAGAGAGTTCAAAAATAAGAGGCACTTCACTTTGTTGCTAAGGGCGTCTTTAATAACGATTTTAGGAACTTTACTCATTAACTTTCTGTTTTTCAGCCACTATTTTGATAAGGTGAATACGCTTCAAGAAACGTTGGCCGCAAAGAATGTAAATAAAAGTAAATTGATAAAATTAAAGGAGGATGTTAAGAAAAAAGAAGAGCGCATTCAAGCAATTTTATCAAGCTCCAACTCTAAATCCTCTTTGTTACTGGATAGAATAATTAAAAAAATGCCCCATTCCATAATTTTGACAGAATTGGAATATCAGCCCCTGATGAAACCTTTGCGCGATACCAAGCAGGTTGAGCTCGCAATAAATGAGATTACTCTGTCTGGGCAGACAAGAGAAAGCAAGGAGTATTATGCTTGGGTTGAAAGTTTGGAAAAGCTAGGTTGGGTACAACGCATAGAGACAACGGATTACGACTATGAGAATAGCAGCACATATAACTTTTCATTAAAAATTCAGATTCAATGAAGAGCGAAACAAAAAATATTGTGCTTTTAAGCGGCCTAATTTTAAGTCTACTTTTGAGCTATGAATTTGCAGTTTCCCCTACTTTGAAACTTCGGCGGGAGTATCATAGTTTGATACAAGAAAATCTGCTTTATAAGAATAGCCCAAAGCAAATTTCAGTATTATTAAGTCAACAAAAAGAAAACGATTCAATGTTGCAAAAAATGAATCTTGGCAGCAGTTCTATGGAGAACAACTTGCTTCGGATATTAAATTTGCAAGCTGAAAAACGGAATATAAAGATCATGGATTTCAATGATCCGCATATTTTTGATAACAATGGTAGTCTAGTAAATACTTTTGACTTTACCCTTCAAGGAGATTTCACCGAATTGTTAAAGACCATTTATGATATTGAGCAAAAAAATGGCTTAGGGGAGATAACCAACATACATTTTAAAAAACAAAAAGATTATAGGAAAAATAAAGAGTTATTGATTTCCAGGATTTTAATGCGAAGAATAAAATATTAGGCCCAGAGAATAGTCTTCCCTAGGCCCAATTAACATTAATGGGTCATACAACCCCACTGGGTACATTCACCAACATTGCCTGGAATGCATCCGGTTAAGCAACGTTCACCGAAACTTTTCCCGGCACATGGGTCGCAGAACTCGGAGTTTCCTCCGAAAATACTTTGCTGTTCAAATTTCTCTAAGACTTTTACATCTTTAAGACTCAATAATTTTTTCATAATAAATAATTTTAAGATTATATTGGCCTTGAACAATTAAAGACACTCAAGGTTTGTGTCTATCTTCAATGAAAAGATATTGTTCCCTTTGGTTGACCTTTCCGCTTAATGCGGAAAGGTCCTTCCATTGGTATTTATTCCGTGGATTCCAATTTGACAGCGGGGTCCGGGATAAAACTATATTCATCAATCAAATCGTCAATAAAGGAAATTAGATCTTCCTTGGGATATTCTTTTGGATATAGGCGGCCGTTGAGAAATAATCCCGGAGTAAAATTAATTCCTTCTTCTCGACACCATTTTATTTGCTCTTTCAAAACAAAATCGTAATAATTAGATAATGGTTTACCCCACTTTAGATGCCATTTATTTAAATCTTGGTTTGAGTCAAAAGCATCATGCAATGATGTAGCGAACGACTCCGAAGATGAACCCGTATCATAGGTTTCCAGTAATTTTTTGGCGACAACGGCAGGTATGCTATGGGTATCAGGGATATTAAAACGGATTATAACTTTTAAATTCTTTGAATGTCGACGCAAAATATTCTCTATTTCTAAATGCGCAGAGCTGCAATAATGACAGGCCGGGTTGGTAACAAGCAAAATTTCCAAAGAGGCATTTTTGTTGCCCAGCACAATTTCGTTTTTGGCAACTTCATTTATCTGGGACGTAATGGGGTTATTTTTTAATAATGCACTTTTGAAAAGGCTAAAATTTCTCTTAAACTTATAGTACGCAATTTTTACTTTTTTCAATGCTATCCATTCATGTAGAAAGTGTTTTATAAATAACCAAAGTACCGTAATGACCGTAATTGTTGTCATCACAACAAGAATGCTATAAGTATTTAGCAAATTCTCCTTGATTCCGCTTATATCGGAAAAAGCGAAAATAGCTTGCAACCATAGGACGGCGGTTATAGACAAGCACAGAGGGCACCATTTGTTAACTATCTTATATTGATAATAAATGGAGTAAATAGTAATTGGAATTACAAATATTGATGCAGCGAAGATTCCCCAACCGGTTATCGAAAAGATAGCATGGATTAGCCAGGCCGATAACAAACTCGCAAAAAATATTAGGCATAAATCACTGAGTTTTATATGTTTTGATAAAGAAGCACCTTTAGAAGTAAGAACACTTTCACAATCTGTAGACTTCGTAGCCGTACATATTTTATCGGCAAAGTTTGATTTAAAGCCTAATTCGTGTTTAACAATGGCCATGCTGACCAAAAATCCGATTATAGAGAAAATATAATGAAAGGACTCCAACACCGTTGGTTTGGTGTAAAAAAAGTAACCCAAAATAAAACCGAACAAAACCAATGTTCCGATTTTCAAAATTGATGTATTCCTCGATCGATTATTATGTGCGTCATTGTCTTTTTCAATAACAACCACATAGGGCTTCCAGATGTTCAAAAATTCTTCAAATCCCACCTTTTTTTTGGAACCGTTTTCAAAACTTAACTTTATACCGTTTTTTTGTTTTGTTGCTAGGAGATACTGTTTTTCATTTGAAGTAAGCGTTAAGAAACTTTTGGGCAGGTGGTCTAATGTATCAATGTTTCTAGGAACCTCAACGGCAATATTTTCAATATTAAAATGATTGAGGACCCCGGTAACGGAATGCAAACTTGGGTATGAAGGGTGACTTAAAAGTTGAAAATTTAATTCTTCAAAGTTAACTCTTATATCCTCGGAATAAAGAAATTTTCTGAGTAGATATGACAAGGAATCTTTCATTTGATCTAAATCTTGGGGTTATCAAAAATAAAGATATAACTTACACGTATAGTACTATAAATATAATAATTTAACAGGAATATACCTACTTTTTGTGATTTGATTTTTTGAAATCAAATACCTAAGCCAATCCATGAAATTGAAGAACAACTAGGAATACCATATTAGACCTTATCTTTTGATCATAGCATCACAGTTTCAAAGGCCAAACACCAATGTTTGGCCATTTTTGCTTTAAATACCAAGTAGGGAAAGCGAATTCGAAAAATGAAAGAACATATTTCAACCTTCTTCTACCAAAACTATTTTTTTTGGGTTTTAACGGATGGATATTTTAATATGGTAAAATTATTTATTAGATTTGTCTAAAAATTTATTTAGTACAACTGAAAATACATAATGACACCCATAAAAAAAATCTTTTTGTATTTGCTAATTTTTCCTTTTTTTGGCCTTTATGGGCAAAGTAAGTTACCGATGATTAAGGGAAAGATTACAACAGGGAACAAAGCGGTTCCTTTTGCGTCTGTATACTTAAAGAATGGGAGCAGGGGAACTACCACAAATACCGAAGGCTATTACGAGCTAAATGTTCCTTCGGGTCCGTTGGTAGTTAAGGTTAGCTCTCAAGGCTATAGAAGTACTTCCAAGGCAATAACAATCCCAGAGGATAAGAGCGTTACATTAAACTTTTCCCTCTTGGAAGATGCATTGGGCTTGGAGGAAGTGGTCATAAGTGCTACCAGAAATAGGGTAGCGCGGAAAAACGCTCCTGTTGTGGTTTCTACACTAAAGCCCAGGCTATTGACCGCCACTCAGTCCATATCCCTTGCAGACGGTTTAAACTATGCTCCCGGAGTTCGTGTGGAGACCAACTGCCAAAATTGTGGTTTTACCCAAGTACGTTTAAATGGTCTAGATGGGGGATACACCCAAGTATTACTCAATAGCAGGCCTATATTTACATCCTTGTTAGGAGTCTATGGCTTAGAGCAAATTCCCACCAATATCATAGAACGGGTAGAAGTAGTACGTAGTGGAGGTTCTGCACTTTATGGTTCAAATGCAATTGCAGGCACAGTTAATGTAATAACCAAAGACCCTGTATTGAACACTTGGGAAATAGGTACTAATTTGGCTTTGGTAGATGGCGAGGCGGCAGATCGGATATTGACTTTTAATACTTCGGTGGTCGCCGATGATTTAAAAAGTGGCATTACTCTTTTTGGAACCTACAGAAATAGGGAGTCTTACGATGCCAATGGTGACGGCTTTACCGAATTGGTAGAGCTAAGAAACAACACCATTGGGGCCAAGGCGTTTTTACGACCTACTGATCGTAGTAAAGTGTCCGTAAACTTAAATGCAATTAGAGAATACCGCCGTGGTGGAGACAGACTGGATTTATCCCCGCAATTTACAGATATTACCGAGGAATTGGATCATGACACTTTTTTGGGCGGTGCAGATTACGAACTTACCAGCAAAGACAATATGGGAAGATTTCAAATATATACTTCTGCCTCCTATACCAATAGAGACAGTTTTTATGGCGGATTGGGAGGGGGAAGAACACGTCAAGATAGTATTTTGGCAAACAACGCTTTTGGAACCACTAAAGATTTGGCCTGGGTCAACGGCCTGCAATATACCCATGCTTTTAAAAATAGTGATGTGCTTACCGTTGGTACAGAGTTCATTCATACGGAAACCGAAGACCAAATACCGGGGTACGATCGTCTAATAGACCAAAGTGTAAACTCTTTGGGGGGGTACGCGCAATATGAATGGAAACCAAACGAGAAATTTACGGCACTAATTGGAGCCAGACTAGACAATGTTTCGGTAGACGGCCAGTATTCCATTGGGGGTATTGAAAGAGCTGTGGATATAAGTCAGACCGCTTTTTCGCCCAGGTTGACGATTGCCTACCAATTAGCTGAGGATTTAAAATTTAGGGGTGGCTATGCCAGAGGTTTTCGTGCCCCGCAAGCTTTTAATGAAGATCTCCACATTTCAAGTGTGGGAGGTGAACCCCAGTTTGTAATTCTTTCAAATGACCTAAACACGGAATATTCCAATGCATATACCGGATCTTTAAATTATTCCAGAAATATCAACCTATTGCAGTTGGATTTTCTGTTGGAAGGATTTTACACCACATTGGAAAACCCTTTTACGCTAGTGAGCACGGGCGCCGTGTTGGATAATGGTTCAATTCTAGAGGAAGTTCGCAACGGTTCCGGGGCACGGGTCTATGGAACCAATTTTGAGTTTGGACTATCTCCTGATCCAAAATGGCAGTTTCAATTGGGGGGCACACTTCAGAAAGCCGAATACGAAGAGCCTCAGCTATTGTTTGAAACCGATGGTACACCGGGTGAATCTGATGTGGCCGTTGATGAATTTGTTAGAAACCCAAATTTTTATGGATATTTGAATGCCGCTTGGATACCCGGAGAGGTGTTCAATTTGGATGTTACAGGGACCTATACAGGTGGGATGACCGTTCCGCGCGTTATTAGCGATACCGGTTTTTTACAACTGAATGAAGTGGATTCGTTTTTTGACGTTAATGTAAAGTTGGAATCCCATATAGACTTTAACGAGAATTTTATGATAACCTTTTCCGCAGGTGTTAAAAACATATTTAATAGTTACCAAGATGACTTTGATATAGGTCCTACTAGAGACTCGGATTACATTTATGGCCCCAATGCCCCTAGAACCTTTTTCTTTGGTATCAAATTTGGAAAACTGCATTAGGAAAGTATAAAACAATTAATGCTCTTAGATGAAAGTAACTCATTCTAATATTAGTACAAAGCGTGTAAAGACGATGACAAGGGGCAACCATTTTCATGGTCCAACGACCCATGCCTTGCATGTTACGAAATACGTAGTAGTGCTTATTGTATTGTTCACTCTATCTGCAAAGCTATCGGCCCAAGATGCAACTGTTGCATGGTTAAACTTTGAACAGTTGCAAGACTCTTTAACCGCAAAACCAAAAAAGGTTTTTATAGACTTTTATGCAGAATGGTGTTCTTATTGTAAAAAAATGGATAGGACCTCCTTCAGAAAAAGTGAAATTGTTTCTAAGCTCAATTCAGAATACTACGCAGTTAAAATGGATATAGAAACTTCGGATACCATAGTTTTTGATGGTCAAAAATATCTGAATAAAGACTTTGGGAAAAAGCGCAATGCAATTCATGAAATCCCCTTGCTGTTAGCTTCTAGGGATGGAGTACCTTTCTCACTCCCTGCTATTGTAGTACTTAACGAATCTTTTCAGGTAACGCAAAGATATTTTGAATATATCCCTCCAAAAAAAATGCTCGAAATACTGAAGTGATATTTGGATTACCTTCCTTTTGTAAATTAAATAAGAACAAACAGTGTTCGCTAAAGAGCTAGTGTACGCCAAGTATATTTAACACCGTGGTATTAAAACCGAGTGTTTAAATTAGGATTTCACCCTCACAGCCAGGGAAATACTTACCACATTTTTTGTACCTTAGGACCTTGCCTCAACTTTTATTGAACATTGCGAAGGATGGGTATTATGTGCCAATACCTGTATTTCACATAATCATTCTGCTTATTTTTTATTAGATAAACCTAAGGAAAGTACTAAGTGGCTTTCCATAAATAAATACAAGTTTTGAACCTTATCAAAGAAAAAAAAATCTACCTCTATATAATTTGTATGACCCTAGTTGCATGTACCCCAGCAAATAAGAATACCAAAAAGTTAATAGTAAAAGAAATTGAATACGACGGACAGGCAAGTCTGGAAAAAGTCTCTAATTTGCTCGAAGATCTTACGGAGATACATGCCATAGATTTGATAAATTGGAAAGAATTTCCATATAAACCCGATGTCAAGTTCAGAATTGCCCATAATAATGATCAAATTTGGCTTAAATTCTATGTTACCGAAGACAACATTCTGGCACAACGTACCCAAACCAATAGTGCCACACATAGGGATAGCTGCGTAGAATTCTTTATAGATCCACAACAAAATGGCAATTACTACAATTTTGAATTTAACTGCATAGGCGTTACGCATTTAGCCTATGGGCCAAGTGGTAGGGAACGAAAATTTATAGACCCCGAGCTTATTCAACAGAAAATTAAGACGGTTTCCTCACTGGGAACTACGTCTTTTGAAGAAAAACGTGGAGGACATTCGTGGGATATGACCGTTGTGATACCTGCGGAGATTTTTGTCCACGAAAAGAATTTTCAAATAGGAGGTTTAACAACCAACGCCAATTTCTATAAATGCGGCGACGATACCGCGGAAAAACACTATCTAACCTGGAATCCCGTAGGTGGAGAAAGACCAAATTTTCACCAACCCTCTTTTTTCGGAAAATTGGTGTTTGAGTAAATTTTGCTGCGCATAGGCACAGCGATGTCGTTGGGGTGTGTTGGCACACGTTTCGTCGTAATTAGTTGCTTTATAGAACAAAGGATTTTACCTTAAACAAGCAGAAAATGCTGCAAATTTAAAACCAAAATTTGGTGTATCGGCAATGTTTGAAGGAGGTGAAAGAGGTTGGGTATGTCAAATAAATCTTTATATGTATACGAATGACCTTTACACTTCACGCTAGAAATTACTTTCTCTTATTCGGTATTATTTTGTTCTTTATACAATGCAAAAATGAACCCAAGGATGGAGGACTTTTCCTTCCAGATGATTTCTCATCCGTAGTGGTTGTCGATAGTATTGCGGAGACCGTTAGACACATGGCGGTTACCTCAGATAATATCTTGTATGCCAAACTTAGAAATGCCCATGAAAAGGCTTCCGTGGCTGCATTGCAAGATACGGATAACAATGGGAGTGCAGATGTAATCGAAAAGTTTGGAGGTCTTGCCAAAAAGGAGAAGTGGAGTTACGCTACCGCAATGCGGGTATACAATGGATATATCTACTTCAGTTCAGACTTGGTCGTCTATCGTTACAAATTAAAACCGGGAACATTAATTCCTGATGGTGAAATAGAGATAGTGTTGACCGATGATCATGAACATGGAAAACACGAACATATTGGAAAACCCATTGCCTTTGATAATGAAGGACATATGTATGTGCCTTTTGGCGCACCGTCCAATGCCTGTCAAGATCCCAAAAGAACACCTGGAGCTCCGGGAGTAGACCCTTGTCCGCAATTGGAACACCATGGTGGGGTATGGAGATTTGATGCCAACAAAACAGGACAGACCCAAAAAGATGGGTATAAGTACGCTACAGGAATTAGGAGTGTGGTGGCCATGAATTGGAATCCTGTGGATGACGAGCTTTACATAGTGATGCACGGAAGAGATGATCTATTGCGTTTATGGCCCGATAAATATTCTCCTTGGGACAGTGCGCTCTTACCCTCAGAAGAATTTATGCGTGTTACGGAAGGTTCGGACTTTGGTTGGCCATATTGCTATTATGATCAGATGAAGGGCAAAAAAGTACTCGCTCCGGAATATGGCGGTGATGGTGAAATTATAGGGCGATGCGCAGATTTCGATGATCCTGTTATTGGTTTTCCAGGTCACTGGGCACCTAACGACCTTGTTTTTTATGAAGGAGATCAGTTTCCAGAACGTTATAAACACGGTGCTTTTATTACCTTTCATGGCTCTACCAACCGCGCCCCGTATCCCCAATCCGGATATTTTGTTGGATTTGTACCTTTCAAAGATGGCAAACCAAGCGGAGAGGTAGAGGTCTTTGCAGATGGTTTCGCCGGTATAGACCCCATTGTAAGCGTTAAGGATGCGGTTTATAGGCCAATGGGGCTTGCTGTAGGGCCAGACGGCTCAATGTACCTATCCGATTCTGTAAAAGGCAAAATATGGAAGATTACCTATAACGGTGATAAAACCAATTTTGGTGAGGAGCAACTACTTGCCATGGAAGAACGAAAACAATTATCCCATATAAGGACGCCACATGAGACCAACGACAATCTTATGCGGGGAGAGTTCGAAGAAGGTGCTAAAAAATACTATACCTATTGTAGTGCATGTCATCAGCAAGATGGTGGTGGCGCATCGGGCAGGTTTCCACCACTTTATGGAACCGATTGGGTTACGGGGGATAAAGAAAGGTTGATAAAGGTCATTTTGGAAGGAATGGACGGAAGCCTAGAAGTAGGTGGCGAGGTATATAACGGGGTAATGCCACAACACAGCTTCTTAAGCGATGAGGATATAGCAGAAATTCTAACCTATATTAGAACAAATTTTGGCAATGAGGCCAGTTCGGTAGAAATAGAGGAAGTAGAAGCCGTAAGGAGTAATTTATCAGTAGAAAAACCATAGTGGTTGGGACTTCTATTGGCAGAACTACCCATTAAAATTCAAAAAACTAAAATTGATCGATCAAAAATAGATGATTATGAAAACACCATATGAAAAATATACTTTGCTGGTAACGCTCTTGGTACTATTTGTTTCGTCCACAACCGTTGCTCAGGACTATGATATCCTAATTAAGGGCGGACATGTTATCGATGCTAAAAATGGTATTGATAATGTAATGGATGTAGCCATCAAGGATGGCAAAATAATGAGCGTAGAACGCAACATTCGGGCAAATACGGCTACTACGGTTATAGATGCCAAAGGGCTATATGTATGTCCTGGACTAATAGATATGCACAGTCATAATTTTTATGGAACCGAAGATAACGCTTATTTAAGCAACGGCTACTACGCAGTGCCGCCAGACGGATTTAGTTTTGAAAGTGGGGTAACCACTTTGGTAGATGCAGGAGGTCCCGGTTGGCGTAATTTTGAACAATTTAAGAGTCAGGTCATAGACCGATCCAAAACGCGAGTATTGGCTTTTCTCAATATCGTAGGTTCGGGAATGAAGGGTGGCCCTATAGAGCAGAATATTGCAGATATGGACCCCAAGCTCGCCGCCATGGTAGCCAAACGCCATCCTGGTGTTGTAGTAGGGATAAAGCTGGCCCATTACAGCGGTTTCGATTGGACACCAACGGAACGAGCGGTGGAGGCAGGTAAATTGGGCGACATTCCCGTGATGATAGATTTTGGGGGGAGCGACCCAGAACTTTCCCTAGAAACCTTGTTTATGGAAAAATTACGCCCAGGCGATATTTTTACCCACGCCTATGCCCATGTAAAAGGACGTACCCCTGTCGTGGACGAAAATGGAAAAGTAGAGGATTTTGCCATTAATGCCCAAAAACGTGGAATAATTTTCGACGTTGGTCATGGTGGAGGAAGTTTTTTGTTCGAACAGACGATTCCGGCCATGGCACAAGGTTTTAAACCCAATACAATCAGTACAGACCTGCACACAGGGAGCATGAACGGAGGTATGAAGGATATCGTCAACGTAATGTCTAAGTTTTTAAACCTAGATATGCCTTTAAATGAAGTTGTTACCACCGTAACTTGGAGCCCGGCCCAAGTTATTAAGCGTACAGATTTGGGTCATTTATCGGTAGGTGCCATCGCCGATGTTACCCTCTTGAACCTTAGGGAGGGAAATTTTGGTTTTATAGACACCAAGAACAAACGAATGAATGGTACCAAAAAACTAGAGTGCGAAATAACGATAAAAGATGGTAACGTGGTTTATGACCTAAACGGTATTTCCAAACCTGCCTGGGATCAAGGGCAAAAATAAATAACGAAACGCATAAGAGAATGAAAAAAATGTACAAGGGTTTATTTATTGCCTCCTTAGTTTGCTTGCTGATAATAATAATACTATCAGGTACCGGAAATGGCATACAAACCGGACCATTTCTGGTTTTCTTTTTCCTTTTTTTAGCACTGGCAGCCCGTGGTCATAAAACTTTCAAAGGATTTTCCTTTACCATATTAATTTTTGCTGCCGTTACCGTATCTATGTTCTACCCAGCATATCTACGACAAATAGGTAGTTTTCAAATGAAATGGCTCATTGTTCCTTTGCTTCAGATTATTATGTTTGGTATGGGGACTGCCATGAGTCTAAAGGATTTTGTAGGGGTGGTAAAAATGCCGAAAGGCGTTTTGGTGGGTTTAATCTGTCAGTTTACCATTATGCCCATTTTGGGTTTTGCTATTGCCACCTTATTCTCTTTTCCTCCCGAAATTGCAGCTGGTGTGGTTTTAATAGGTTCTTCCCCAAGCGGGTTGGCATCCAATGTAATGTCTTACCTGGCAAAGGCCAACTTGGCATTATCCGTTACACTCACAGCCGTTTCTACTTTATTGGCACCTTTTATGACCCCTTTGCTCATGGAGCTTTTTGCAGGTCAGTTTGTACCGATCGACTTCTGGGGAATGATGCTTAGCATAATTAAAATAGTTATCTTACCTATAATTTTAGGACTGGCTTTCAACTATTTTTTTCATGGAAAGGCCAAATGGTTAGACAAGGCCATGCCTGTAGTTTCCATGGTAGGCATAGCCCTAATAATTATGGTGATTACTGCCGCCGGAAGAGATAGCCTGTTATCTATAGGCCTATTTCTTATTCTTGCAGCGATCATACACAATGCTGCTGGGTATTTCTTGGGATATTGGGGCTGCAGAATGTTTAAGATGGATGAACGGGATTGCCGCACTATTGCACTGGAAGTAGGGATGCAAAATGGAGGGCTGGCATCGGGAATAGCTCTGGAAATGGGGAAAGTGGCCACAGTAGGACTTGCACCGGCCGTATTTGGACCATGGATGAACATTTCGGGCTCATCGCTTGCAACTTACTGGCGTGATAAAGACCCATCAGAAAAAAACAAAAAACCACTGGAAGAAATAGAGTTAGATGCTGAGGATTAGCATTTTGAAATGTGAATGCCTAAATGTTAACGGACATATCCGAACTACTGAACAAATAAACACGAACAAATGAAATTGATAAGACCACTACTATTACTACTAATGATCTGCAACTTTGGTTTTGCCCAAACAACATCCAAGGAACATATTATCTTTCTAACACCACAATGGCAGGGCGAACGTTTTGACGATGGCCGACCCAAAGTGGCCGATGACGTTTTGGAACGTATGAAAACCGTTACCATAGAAGAGGCTTGGGGAGTATTGAGGAACGAAGGCTATCACAACCAATTTGAAGGAGGTTGGGAACCCTTGCACGATGATGTTGCCGTTGTAGGTAGGGCCCTAACGGTACAGTACATGCCCAATAGACCCGATGTTTCCGATCAGATTAAGAAAAAGGGAAAGGAAGAAGGGCAAATAGGCAATACCAATTCTTGGCCCATAGACATGCTTGTTGAGGGCGATGTATATGTTGCCGATGGCTTTGGTAAAATTGTGGATGGTACATTAATAGGCGATAATCTAGGAAATTCCATTTATGTCAAATCCAAGAATGGTGTAGTTTTTAACGCATCGAGCAGAGATATGGAGGGGCTTTCGGAAATTGAAGGTTTTAATGCTTTCGTACGTGGATGGCACCCATCGTTCCTAACAGAAGTAATGTTAGAAAGTATTAATTCGCCTATTCGTATGGGAGCGGCCACGGTACTTCCCGGAGATATCGTTTTAGGAAAAAAAGAGGGAGTTATGTTTATACCGGCCCATTTGGCAGAGAAAGTGGTTGTTACCTCAGAAGTGGTTCGCTTGCGCGATTTATTCGGAATAGGAAGATTGAAAG
This sequence comes from Spongiimicrobium sp. 3-5, assembly GCF_046557915.1. Taxonomy (NCBI): domain Bacteria; kingdom Pseudomonadati; phylum Bacteroidota; class Flavobacteriia; order Flavobacteriales; family Flavobacteriaceae; genus Spongiimicrobium; species Spongiimicrobium sp. 3-5. The sequence goes on along the minus strand of NZ_JBHEBG010000008.1, from coordinate 56,150 downwards.
AAGGTAAATATACACCTGGACAAATCGATAATAAATGGACAGATGAAATAGAAAAGGACTTTTCACAATGGTTAAAGGACCATATTGATGAACTACCGGTTCCCAAAGAACAGATTCAAGAATTATTGAAAAACAGAATGTGGTAATCAAAATTACCAGATCCGGGCAAAGGATTTTTTCATAAAAGGTTACAACAATAGATATTAAATCAAAACATAGGTAAAATGGAAGCAAAAACAACAAGAAGGGCATCATTTAAAAAGATAGGAATGGGCCTAGCGGCTCTATTCGGAATAGGGTCGGTACAGGCAATGGACAAAACCTCTAAGGCAAAAAAGGAGGTTGTGGGGAAAATAGAGACAGATCAGGATATTCCACTTTTTTCCGGAGCTGTAAAACATGGTAATACACTTTACATTGCAGGAAAGGGCGCGCATGTAGAGCCTTTTGAGATAAAGGCCCATACCGAAATTGTATTACAAGAATTACAAAAGGAATTGGAAAAGAACGGTTCTTCCATGGACAAGGTACTCAAAGTAAATGTCTACTTGGCAGATCTTGCCGATTACAAGGGAATGAACGAAGTTTTTAGAGGGCGTTTTGGAAAAAACCCACCGGTAAGAACTACCGTTGCCACATACGGCGGAGTACCGGGGAAATCATTGGTAGAAATGGACTGCATAGCAGCTGTTGATTAAAGGACATAAAAAAAACAATCATGAGTAGTAGAAGAAAAGTATTAAAAACATTGTCTGCCCTACCTTTAGTGGGCGGTATGTTGGGCACGGGAATAGTATCTGCAAACGTTTTGGAACGTACGGTTGCACCACCTCTGGCCCGCGATTTTTTTAAGGAGTTGGGTGTACGGACATTTATAAACGCCGCAGGCACTTACACCTCTATGACGGGTTCTTTGATGCAAAAAGAAGTTGTTGAGGCCATTAAATACGGAGCAACGGAATATGTAAATTTAGACCAGCTCCATGATAAGGTAGGGGAAAGGATAGCCACTTTGTTGGATTGTGAGTATGCCACGGTTTCCTCCGGAGCCTTCGGTGCAATGACTATTGGTTTGGCCGGGGTTATTTGTGGTATGGATAATAAAAAAGTAGCACAGTTACCAGATACAACCGGACTTAAAAACGAAGTTATCGTTCAGAAAGCACATGATATAGGATATACCCATGCCTTAATCAATACCGGATCAAAGATAGTTCAGGTAGAAACTACCAAAGATCTCGAAAAAGCTATCAATAAAAATACGGCAATGCTTTGGTTTTTAAATGCCAATACAGACGATGGGCAGATAAAGCGCGAAGAATTTGTTGCCTTGGGAAAAAAACATAATATTCCTACCTTTATTGATTGTGCAGCGGATGTGCCACCTGTGGAAAATCTCTTTAAATTTACTAAAATGGGCTTCGATCTTGTAGCATTTTCTGGCGGTAAAGGCATTAGAGGACCACAGAGTGCAGGCTTGTTATTGGGCAAAAGAAAGTACATTGAGGCAGCACGCTTACATACACCGCCACGCGGTACTACTATTGCCAGGGGTATGAAAGTAAATAAAGAAGAGGTACTGGGTATGTTGGTGGCCTTAGAATTATATTTGGCCCGGGATCATAAGGAAGAATGGGCACTTTGGGAGAACCAAATTAAACTGATCAGTGATAGTGCTGCATCCGTTAAGGGCGTGGAGACGGTAATACATGTACCTCCCCATGCCAACCATGTGCCTAGTTTAAAAATTATGTGGGATGAAAATGTAGTAAAAATAACAAAGGACGAAATGCGGAAGCAACTACGAGATGGACATCCGTCCATAGAAACTGTTGGGAACGAGGAAATGGTAGGAATCACCACCTGGATGATGGCTCCTGGCCAAGAACGTATTGTTGCCAACAGGGTTAAGGAAATCCTGTCCAATGCTTAAGGATAAAAGTTAAATAGAAAGAATTCTTCAAATGAAAAATATAATAATAGCAACGCTGTTTTTAGCGCTTATTTCTTGCAAAACGGAAGTAAAAAATAATGCGGAAGTTGAAAAACAGGCTGTTGAGGTAGAAACCGCAGATCCTAATTACGATCCCGAAGCAAAAATTAAGGAGTTGGGAATTCAGTTAAACCCTCCTTCGGCTCCTGTGGCTAATTTCGTAAATGCTGTGCATACAGGAGATCTCATATTTCTGTCCGGTAAGGGGCCATTGAAATCAGATGGCGAATATATTAAAGGTAAGCTAGGAGCAGACCTTACTATTGAAGAAGGGTACGAGGCCGCAAGAACTACGGCCATAAACCAACTCTCTGTCTTGAAGCATGAATTGGGAAATCTTAATAAAGTAAAACGCATTGTAAAAGTTAAGGGGATGGTAAATGCTGCTCCCGATTTTACCGATCACCCAAAAGTTATCAATGGATATTCCGATCTAATGGTGGCCATATTTGGAGATCACGGGAAACATGCCCGGGCAGCGGTTGGTATGGGATCCCTTCCCAGCAATATTGCTGTGGAGATAGAGATGATCGTAGAAGTTTACGATTAATTCAAAAAAATGATAATATGCTAGTCGATGATGATCTCATCGGCAAAAATCCAGGATGGTAATCCTGCAGCATGATGCCAATATGGTGTTTCGGTATTTTGTGCAATTACCTTAATGTATCTGGCTTTTGTTGGCTTAAAGTTTATGTCAAAATATTGTATGTCGTTAACCTTACTTGTTTTGGTTAACGGAGAAGGATTTTCAACAACCCCCAGAGGCTGGTAGTTTTTTCCATCGGAAGAGCTTTGGTACGTTACCGAGGATGGAAAGAACACTACATGGTTGGTAACCTGCAAAAACGCGAGGGAAACAGTACTAAGAGTTTGTTCCTCCTCCAAATCAATGATCACCTCCATGCGGTTACCTTCATATCCCAACCAATTGGCATAGAAACTGCTTCCGCCCAAGGCCCCGTCCGTTAAGACCATGGGATCCTCATCGGCATACTTTTTGGGTTGGGTAACGGAAATTACTTTTTTCCCTTTCGCTTTATTGGGTTTTTGAGCAATTTCTAAGGCAGATAAATAGTTGGTGGCATACTCGTCAGCGGTAAAACCCATTTCGTTCATTAGTGTTATATTGTTATCGGAGGTGGTCTCCATAAAATTATCTAACAGAGCGGTAACCTTTGGGTTTATAACGTTATCCTGAACAGTAAGGCTGTATGTGGGGGAAATGTTCTTTCTACTGGCCTCTAAAACGGCATAATCAACCCCAAGACGAGCCATTTTTACACGACTCACTATCTTCGGGTCATAGGCCACAGCCTTTTCAGCGGCATCAAAAATCTGAGTATATTCCGCCAACGATTCCGGACTTAAATATGAAGAAAATGCCTCGGAAGGGTCTCCATATAGAAAAAGGAAAAAATCCTCGTTCTTTTTAAGTTCGGCATGTATTCTATCTATATATTTTTTTACATAAACCCCAGCTTCCTTGTAGTATCCGTCGGTAAACTCGCTGAGTAAAGCATCGAGGTTTAAATCTGGGTTCCATAATAATTTGGCCGTTATATAGGACCGCAATTCAAAAAGTTCACTTGGGTTGTTACTGTGTTGCTCAAAAACCCACTTAGCGTTGTTATCTTTAAACAATTGAATGTTGGGCTGTAATGTATGGATATTGGGAAAAGGAGCCAGAAAGTTTGTAAACTGTGTGGTATAATCCCAAATCCTGATATTGTCCGTTAACTTCCCCCAACCTTTAAGATCATCTGCGAAATCTGTACACTTAGCCTCTATAGGACTACTACGGTCGCACTCTATGGAACAAAGTGTTATAAGTACATTATCGGCAGGGCGTACCTTGGGTGGTTTTCTTGTATGCTGATAAGCTAAAGTAGAAATGGTTTTTTCCGGAAAATCTGCTGCTACTTTGTTTACAAAATGAACCATGGTCCCAGATGGCCCTCCTTCTTCCTTATCAATTTTACTACAATTCTCGCACTGACAGTATTGTTGGTTATCATCCTGACTTACCGAAACAACATCCGCATCCGGATATCTACTGAAAAGCGCCGATACAGAATCTTTTACAATTTCCAAAACCTTCTCGTTGGTAAGGCATAGCTGGGTAGGTAGTCTGTTTTCGCCACGCAAGGCATAATACTCCGGGTGGTCGCCGTAGAATTTTTCTTCAGGCATAAACCTATGAAAGGTATGTACTCTGGCTATGGGAACGTAATAAGGAAAGGCCTCGTAGGTGACTTTTTGCTGATCTGCAAATTCTTTGTTTTCATAATAGAGTCTAGAATGCACTGTTCTTGTATTTATTGCAGGGTCGTAAGTATAATCGATTGGTTTTAATGATATGGTTTTGGTATTGGGAGTTTTCGCTACTTCAGGGGTATACCATTTACAACCCAGGAAATTTTCCAAAAATTCGTACACGGCATTTTTTACGGCATTTTCGGATCCCCCGGTGATAAATAGGTCTTTCCCTTCGGTTTTAATATTTATTTGACGCGGCAATTGTTTCGGTGCATCTAACAAGCCCACAAAAATTTTGGACTTATCCTTATTTTGTGATGATCCATCAACAATTTCTATACTTACATCGCTTATTTTATGGATATAATACTGTAGTTTTTCCGCGGTCTTACGGGTATCTTCGGTAAAGTTGTCCAAAAGTACGATCTCATAATCCGAAGCTCCATTTTTAACGAGCTCAATAGCGTTGTTGGTACACGACCAGGTAAGAAACAAAACTAGGTTTATAAGCAGGGTAAAGACGCTTTTTTTCATGAGTGTGCTTTTTGTTTATTGTGGATGGTAATCAATCTTCATTGTCGTTAACGGTTAAAATAGTGGGCCCTTATTTTAGTTTAAATTGAAGAGAGCGGGCATTTATTAGATCATTATGCGAAATAAAGTAGCCTTGGTGTTGTTTTCCATCTATTAAAATCTCCTCAATAATTTTATGTCCTTCGGACGCATTGCTACTTATCTCTAGCGTGTTCCCATTGTAATAATCACTATCTAGATGTAATGTAATTTTATCAAATCTCGGTGATGTAATTGCATAGATAGGGTTCGCCGGACTAACCGGATAAATTCCCATCATGGAAAAGACCGCCCAAGCAGACATAGTTCCGGTATCATCATTACCCGGGAGTCCGTCCGGAGCGTTTTTGAAATGAGTATCCAACAAGTAAGAAACCAATTCTTGAGTACGGTATTCCTCACCATCTACATAATTAAAGAGGTAAGGGTACGCAATATCGGGCTCATTGGCCATATCAAATTGTTTCCTATCAAAAACGTCTTGGAGTTTTGCTGCATATGCGTCGTGTCCTCCCATAAGCTCAATTAAACCCTCGGTATCATGGGTAACCATAAAGGTATATTGCCAGGCGTTGCCTTCAATAAAACCTAAATTTTTTACAAAATTGGCACCAGATTCCGGATTATAGGGAGTTAACCAACTGCCATCGTCATTTTTAGGCCGAAGCAGATTAAATTCCGTGTCGAATAACTTTCGATAGGAGAGCGAGCGCTGAGTATATATTTTGTGGTCTTCCTGTTTTTCCAGGGCCTTGGCCAACTGGGCAATGGCAAAATCAGAAATATTATATTCTTGGGTAGTGGACACAGAACCGCTTTTGGTAGTTTTAGTGGTTATGTACCCTTTTTCCAAATAGTCTTTTATCCCTGGTCTTAACGGGTTGTTAACCTGCTTCTCGGCACTTTTGGTCATCGCTTCATAGGCTTTTTCTACGTCAAAATCTTGTATTCCCTTAAGATAGGTATCTGCTAGTATAATCCCTGCCGGATCGCCTACCATTGTGGTAGTTTCCGTTGCGTTTAGCTCCCATTTGGGCAACCATCCACTTTCATCATAGATCCGAAGCATACTATTGACCATATTGGACTGCTGTTTGGGATATACCAAGCTCATTAACTGGTGCAGGTTTCTATAGGTGTCCCACAACGAAAAACCGGTGTATCTGGTACCTTCGGTTTTAAGTGTTTCCCTAGTTTTCATTTTAGGATATGCCCCATTTACATCATTTAAGGTGTTAGGGTGTATCAATGTATGGTACAAGCCTGTGTAGAATATCGTTTTATCTTCTTCACTGCCGCCCTCCACCTCAATTTTGGATAGGTACCGATTCCAGTCCTCAATATTGGCTTTTAGAATTTCTTCGAATGTCCGTTGTGCGGTTTCTTTTTCCAAATTCTCCCTGGCATTGGCGATACTAACATAAGACACCCCTATTTTTAAGGTTACCTCTGTTGGAGCTTCAAAGGAGTAACGCATATATGCACCAATACTATCACCTACAACCTCTTTGGTGTACCCTTTCATTAATCGGGTCTTACCATTGTACCCCATCCATACCGCTTCGGGTCCTTTGTGGGTGTTGGGCGTTTTCCATATGCCGAATTCCTTTGCAGGCTTGGAAAATTTGGCAACAAAATATACGGGATAGGCTTCCTCTGGCTTATAATAACAGAAAGAACCCACGGAACGGACACCCTCAATTTCAGTGGGGGATACCACCTTTATAGATGCCCCTTGTTCATTGGTAAGCCCAAGCCCCATATTAATCAATATATTAGATTCGCCAGAAGGGAAACTGTACTTGCTGATTCCCACACGGGTAGTCGCTGTGGCTTCCACCTTAACATTGTATTTGCCAAGATGGGTAGCATAATAACCCACCTTGGAAATCTCATCGGAATAGGTTGTTCCATACTTTAAATGGTCTGTTTCCAATGCTCCAGTGGTTGGCATGGCCAAAATTACGCCCAATTCTGGGCAACCAACGCCACTTAAATTTACATGGCTAAAACCGGTTAAAAATGTATTCTCGTGCACATAGGGGGTAGATAACCAGCGACTATCCTTCTCCAAGGGCATGTTTTCTTCGCCTGCTACGTTAAATGGAGATACGTTGGCCATACCCCTAACCGCTATTGGGCCTGGATTGGTGGTTCCAAAATTGGAGGTGCCGATAAACGGGTTTACATATTGCGTAAAGTCAGGTAAACTAACATCCGGTAGTTCTTGCTTCTCCTTTTTTTCTTTTTCACCACAAGAGGCCAAAGAAACCACAGCCGCTATTATGAGGAAAAAATACGTGTACTTTACTTTCATGGGTTTATTTCTTGTCTTAAACTTAAGGAATAAGGTACATCGGTTATGCCCAAGGCCCAGCTTTTGTTTGGCATGCCGCTCATATCAAAATTAAGGATACCTCCTTTTTGTACGTCTTCAAATTTTAAATAGGATTTGGAATAACTTTCACCGTTTAGTTTCAATGAGTTAATGTAAAAATTGCTTTTAGAATTTTCCAGGGCGTTTATTTCAAAGTTGTTGCCATTCTCCAAATGAATAGTGGCTTTTTTAAATAAGGGGCTCCCTATGACATATTCGTTTACTCCCGGCGTTACGGGGTAAAAACCAAGAGCACTAAAAACATACCATGCCGAAGTTTGCCCATTATCTTCATCACCGCAGTATCCGTCGGGGGTTGCGGAATACAGTTTTGTGAGCACCTTCCTTATTTTTTCTTGTGTTTTGTATGATGCGTTAGCGTAGTTGTAGAGGTAGATCATGTGTTGAATAGGTTGGTTGCCATGAGCATAATTGCCCATGTTCATAATCTGCATTTCTCGAATCTCATGGATTGTAAATCCGTAGTACGAATTATCAAAATCCGGTGGCATATCAAAAACCGAATCCAGTTGATTTTCAAACTCTTGTTTTCCGCCCATTAGAGCTATCAGTCCATTTACATCATGAAAAACAGACCAAGTATAGTGTAAGCTGTTGCCTTCGGTAAAGGCATCTCCCCATTTCAAAGGATTAAAAGGAGATTGAAAGCTACCATCCTTATTTTTTCCCCGCATCCATTTGGTAGTAGGATCAAATAGGTTTTTGTAGTTCAATGAACGTTTGTAGAACTGGCTTGCTAATTTCTCATCTCCCAGCTTTTCCGCCATTTTGGCAATGGTAAAATCGGCATAGGCGTATTCCAATGTTCTTGCAGCGTTTTCGTGTATTCCAACGTCGTAGGGAACATAACCCAATTCATTGTAATAATCTATTCCTTCCCTCCCTACGGATTTTATGACGTTTCCATTAGACAAGGGTCGGTTTGCGGCCGTGGTGGCATTTTTCACCATCGCTTCCAATAAAATTTCGGTTCCTTTAAGATCTACTCCCTTCAAAAAAGCATCGGCTATTATAGGCGCAGAATTGGAACCTATCATGCAATCTCTATGTCCCGGGCTGGCCCATTCCGGTAACCAACCAGATTCTTTGTATGTATTTGCCAGACCCTCCATTATAGTACCGTTCAATTCTGGATATACCATATTGAAAAAGGGAAAGACCGCCCTAAATGTATCCCAAAAGCCGTTATCTGTGAACATATAACCAGGAAGGACTTTTCCGTTGTAAGGACTATAATGAACAATTTCGTCGGCATTATTAAATTCGTACATTTTTCTTGGAAACAAGAGTACGCGATACAAGCAAGAATAGAAAGTTCTAATATTGTCAATATTATTATCTTCCACCAGAATTTTTTCTAGTTCTGTTTCCCACGTTTGTTTCGCCTTATCAAATATTTCTTCAAATGAAGCCTTGCCAATCTCCCGGTCTAAATTTAGTTGTGCTTGCTCCGGACTTATAAAGGACGATGCTACTTTTACGTGGACTTCTTCGCCCTTTTTGGTCTTAAAACCAACAATGGCACCTACATGTTCTCCTTTATTATCCAATGTGTTTTCGGCCAAGGCCCATTTATCTCCCCAGGTATGAGTTATCTCAAAATCCTTATCGAATTCAGCAACAAAGTAGTTGTGAAAATTTTCGGGAACGCCACCACTGTTATTTCTGCAGTATCCAATAATTTTTCTTTCTTCAGGGATAATTTTCACCATGGAACCTTTAAAGAAAGCATCCAAAAGAATATAGGACTGATCTTCGGGGAAGGTAAACTTAAAATAGGCGGCCCGTTCTGTAGGGGTAACTTCCACAGAGGTATCGTAATCGGCCAAATAGGTTTTATAGTGATGCGGTTTTACCGTTTCGGACTTATGTGAAAACCAAGAGGCCCGTTCATCTTCCTGAAATTTTAGATCACCGGTGACGGCCATTAGAGAAAATGCGGCATAATCGTTTATCCATGGGCTAGGCTGATGGGTTTGTTTTATACCTCTAATTTTGTTCTCATCATACTTGTAGGTCCAACCATCTCCCATTTTGGAGGTCATAGGCGTCCAAAAATTCATTCCCCAAGGTAATGCAATGGCGGGGTAGGTATTTCCATTGGACAGGTCGAAGGAAGAGTCTGTGCCCATCAACGGGTTAACATAATCTACTAAAGCTGTTTTGGGCTCATTCGTTTGCTCTTCCTTTTTAGACTCGGACGAAGTGCAGCTAAGCACTGAACAAAGTAGTACAAGGCTAAGGAGAATCTTATTATTTATTTTCATGGCTTTCAAATTTACCGTCGTTATGTATAGTTAATGTCTTCTTTGAGAATGGACTTTTTGCCCAAAGCACATACCCAAAGGTGCAGTTCTCCAAAATAGGTACCACCGTTTTACCCAATATTTCCTTAGGTTTTACATAAACTTCCGTGTTAATGGGTTGCCATTTGGAAGTTTTGGAATCCTTTGCTCTAATGTTCCTGTAAATCTCATACAGATACCATTTGATATGTTCGTCTTTTGGAATCTCGAATACTGATTTATCCCCAACAGTGTCCCCAGAAAAATATACGTAGCCCCAATGTTCTGGTTCGTGCATATTGATAACACCTTGCGGAGACCACACCCAGTTGTATTCAGGTAAGAATTCCCCAGTTTTGGCGTTCTTTTTTCTAGAATATGTACCATTTGTTAGATTGAAATCCCAATTGACCCTGGAGAAGTTCATTCTCCAGAATTTATTTTCTGGAATTTTGGTCTTTCCTCCGGGAGCTGTAGTGAAGGACCAGGGAATTGCAACTTCCAAGGACCAACCTTCGTCTGTATCCGACGGGTCGTTCAATGTTCCTTGTATATCTACGGCAGACCGCAATCCTTTAAAGTCCCAATCGCCCAATATAGTGCCATTATTTCGGTAGGGTTTGGATAGAAACAGATCCCAAACTGTATTTAGGGCGTTCATTTCGTATTCGTAATAATTATGAGTATCTCCTTGGGGGTCTATAAAAATTTCAAAATCGTTGTTGTAAAAAATAACAGTGTCGCGTTGTTTTAGTGTTGCCCATACATGAGGTTCTTTAAGTTCGGCAAAAAAGTATAGGTAACCGGTATCCCAGATCATCTTTAATTTTGTATGGTATTTAGGTTGAAGCTCGCCCTCAATATCTATAAAAAGATCGGTCCATTTCGCTTTTTGCCATGAAATTTCGTTCGGTTTTCCGTCAATGATGATGGTATCTATCGTTTTCTGGGCTATGTATGTTTTTGGAGTGTCCTGTGCGTACAGAAAAATACAGCCCAAGTATAAAATTACGAGTATAAAGGCCGTTATTTTTTTATTTTTTAAAGGAGCACTTTCCATAGCGTCATTTTATAATGCTGTTTTCTTTGGTGTAGGAAACTATTTCTGAAAGCTTTCCGAATGCCATACCTACCACTGTATCTGCAGCCCCGTAATAAATGGCTACTTTATCCTCCTCAATGGAGTGTAGGGCGGCACATGGAAAAATAACATTGGGGACATCGCCCACACACTCGTAGTTTGTTTGAGGCCCCAGCAAGTACGGTTGTGTTCTGTACAATAATGTATGGGGGTTGTCCTTATCCAAAATGGCCGCACCCATGGCATATCTAAACCCGTTACAGGTGTTTATAACACCGTGGTAGAACATTAACCAACCTTCATCTACCAATATTGGAATGGGCCCGGCGCCAATTTTGGCACATTGCCACGCGCTATCCTCAAATGCCGTAGTCTTCATTACACATCTGTGCTCACCCCAATATTTCATATCCGGGCTATAGCTTATGTATATATCTCCAAACGGTGTATGGCCATTATCACTGGGCCTGCTCAACATAGCAAATTTACCGTTGATTTTTTGCGGAAATAGTACGCCATTTCGGTTAAAAGGCAAAAAAGCGTTTTCGCACTGAAAAAATTCCTTAAAATCGAAGGTATACCCAATGCCTATGGTTGGTCCATGATAACCATTGCACCATGTAATCCAATATCTGTCCTCTATAAAGGTTACCCTAGGATCATATTTGTAGTCGGAATCGATCATGGAGGTATTTCCTTCCTTAAACGTAATTGGGTTATGATTTATATCCCAGGTAATACCATCTTTACTGAAACCTGCAAAAATGTTCATTTGCACGGCTTTATTATCGCATCTAAAGACACCGGCATATCTACCCTCAAACGGTACTACCGCACTGTTAAAAATGCTATTGGTATTGGGTATTGCATCTCTGTCTATAATAGGATTTTCTGAATATCTCCATACTACGTCCGTTGTGCCTACAGGTTTTTCTTGCCAAGGAATTTTACTCACTTTATTAATATTTTATATTGTTGATTACTGCGTTGTTAGTCTTAATCCGGAATTTTTCGAACCCTGTCCAACCATGTATATTTTAGAATTACCGAAGTAAAGATAAATACGGCCAAGGTAACCATCAACTTGGGATAATCCCGGATCATTAGATAGATGGGCAATAAGATCATGCTGGATTGCCAAACAATGCCCACGGCACAGTTCATCATATCCAACCAAAAGTCATTATTCTTTCTAAAGGTCGGATCTTTTGTTTTCAATTGCTTGAAAACGGGGTTCCAAAAACCCCAGGGTTTTACATCGGAATAGAAAGATTTTAATACCTCCATGTTGGTAGGTCTTGTAAAATAGGTGCCTAAAAAAGAGCCTAGCAAGGAAAATCCAAAGATGAGAGGAAATAAATAAATGGCATGTACATGGGACAATTCGTAAAATAGTGAATCCTCCAAAAAGCCATCCTTGTTTTGGTCTAAAACAAATTGTAATGTAGCCACGGCCAAACCGGCCACCATGCCCCAAAAATAGCCCCAGCCGTTAAACCGCCACCATATCCATTTAAGAAAATTGGCCGCTACATAACCGCCGAAAAGGGCACTTGTGATCCATAGTGTCAATGAGTTAATGGAATCTGCGAAAAACCCCATAAATACTCCGAGGGCAACTACCAAAAAGGAAGCTATGTGGCTCACTTTTATATAGTGCTTACTAGTTGCTTTGGGTTTGAAATATTTTTTATAAATATCATTTACGATATATGCCGGACCGGCATTTACAAAGGCTGAAAAGGTAGACATAAAAGCGGCCAGAAGACCAGCTAAAATCAATCCCTTAATACCGACCGGAATATGGTTATTAATGACCTTTGGTAAGATAACTTCCAAATCGCGCCCAGTTAATCCGGGGATGCTTGCTATATCGGGGGCCAGAAAAACCAAAGCCAGCACTACAATACCAGCGATGAACAGGTATCTGGGAATAAAAAGTACTAAGTTGGTAAAACCACTCATATAAGCCGCTTCCTTTACCGATTTGGTCGATAGAATCCGTTGTAGATCATAGCTGGGAACAGGCCCGGCAATACTGGCAAAAAAGCCTTTGAACAATGTCATCCCTATGAGCGCCCCGAACATTTTATAGCCTTCGGAGTCAATAAGATCATTGAATGCGTTAAATTTTTCTCCCCAATGAGATTCTAACTCACTTCCGAAGAAGACGCTCTTCCATTCTGCAGATATTACCGTACTTAATTCAACATCGGTAATAGTGAAAAATGCGTAGCCAGCAATTAAGATTCCGGCCACCACCATAATACCATATTGCAATACCTCGGTAGCAACCACAGAGAACATACCTCCTTTAATGGTATAAATTGTGGTAAAAAAGATGATAATAAGCGCGTAGGACTGTTCTGAGGTAAGTATAAGTAGGTCTCCAAACTCTAGAGGAATGTTCCAGGGGAGAATTACCGTCATAAACTTACCGATACCTTCAAAAAAGTAGGCAATAAAGCCTACGGAGGAGACTACGGCAAAAATGGCCACAATAATATGTGAAGCCCTACCATCTTTTCCATTTCCGAAACGGGTCAATATCCATTCGGAGCCTGTCATTATGTTAGATCTACGTATCCAAACTGCCAAAAACATCATGATGAAAATCTGATTCCAAACTGGCCATAACCACATGAACATAAAGCTTTTGGCTCCGTACAGAAAAAGTAATCCCACCATCCAAGCGGTTCCTGAAACATCGAACATACCCGATCCGTTGCTTAGGCCCAGATAGTACCATTTAATGTTATTGCCGCCCAAAAAGTAAGATTTTAAGCCTTTAGCGGCTTTTTTGGAAACCCATATGCCCACCACAAAGGTTATGAGCATGTATAGTATGATTATAGAGAGATCTATTAGATTCATAATGTAACCAACTTGTTATGGTTGTTTGGTTCTGATTATCTTGGAATTATCGGCTTTGAATTTACCTAAACAAGCAATAACCAATAACTACAGTTATCCTTAAATGTTAATATTTTTGGTATCAAGGAGAATAAAATTAGACCAACAACAATGGAGTAGGGCTAAACGTCAAAAAAAAAGGCAGGGGTCATTCTAGAAATTAAGTATCCAAGGGATGGTGTTGATGTTTTTTTTATAAAAGGTGGTGTTGGTTTAGTTCAACTTTTATATTTTTGCTCTCCGAATTCGGGATGTGGCGCAGTCCGGTTAGCGTATTCCGCCAAAGGCGGAATGGTCGCGGTGAAGCATGGATTATGTGGTTTACGTATTGTTTAGTGAAAAGTTGAGTCGCTATTACTGTGGGCAGACCTCCAATCTCGAAAAAA
>NZ_JBHEBG010000008.1:0-42166 GCF_046557915.1 Spongiimicrobium sp. 3-5 | reverse complement strand
AGAAGAGAGGTATCAAAAGGTATCTTGACGAGAATTAAATTTCGGGATGTGGCGCAGTCCGGTTAGCGTATTCCGCCTAAGGCGGAATGGTCGCGATGAGTCATGGATTATGTGGTTTACGTATTGTTTAGTGAAAAGTTGAGTCGCTATTACTGTGGGCAGACCTCCAATCTCGAAAAAAGGCTTATAGTACATAACCAAGGAGGTAAGAAATATACATCGAAAGGTGTCCCTTGGAAGTTGGTCAAAATATATGGCTGCCGGACACGTTCCGAAGCGGTCCAAAAGGAAAGTAAGATTAAGAAGAGAGGTATCAAAAGGTATCTTGACGAGAATTAAATTTCGGGATGTGGCGCAGTCCGGTTAGCGTACACGGCTGGGGGCCGTGTGGTCGCAGGTTCAAATCCTGTCATCCCGACACCCTTGAAACCCTTGTATTTACAGGGGTTTCTTTATTTTCAGCCCTCTCCGCTTATTGGTTCAAAAACCATTAATACTGGTAAAAATTGATAATTATTGGAATAAAATAGTACTTTTCATTGCAAATTTATTGCAAACCGAACCAATATGATCAGTACTAAATTTATAGTGGATACCAGAAGGGCCTCAAAGAACGGTTACCCCATAGAGATAAGAGTTTATGCTCAATAATCCAAAAAACCCGATCAATTGGCACTAAACTCCACCAATGGGAGGAAACGGTCAAGCTTACCCCGATTATTGCAAAAAAGATGACAGATACCGAAAAGAGGGTAAGATATTGCAATGATCTTGGCCTGGCAATGGATGAAGTCTTGAAGATTATGAAACAGGGGATTCCCCGCGAGAAGGAACTGGAAATATCCTTGCTCCAGCAACACATAGATGAACTGAGAAAGGACAGTGGTATCGGCCTTCTGGAGTTCATGGAAACCTACATCGAGGAAAGAAAGATCCAGAGACTATCCGTACAAGGTTATGAGCAGACCTGGACGCAAGTTCATTACTATATTGGGCCGGGCAATGGTATACGGCTCAATAGTATTAGTCCTGGTAAGGTTTGGGACGCTTGCAGCGCGAAACTAGTTTCGCTCGCTTAAAATACACGAGTTCAGTTCAAGTTTACATAGAGTTTTATAAATCTTTATCTAAATGCTTATATAGGTAATTATGGCGTCACAAGTAACTCAAACATTATTACTTACCAACCATAAAGAGATTCTAACATTTGATACAGAATTTTTCTGTCAAATCCATTTATTTAATAACTTAATAGAGAATTCATATCCGTTTGGAAGGAAACCCTAGAAAGTGATATGTAATCCTTAATTCCATGTCTCAAGAACTTACTTTTTTGGAGATTGACCCTTCGGAAATAAGGATTCCCAATGAAAATTCGGTAAATCCGCAAACCGGGGCTGCGATCACATCGGTAGGGATACCTGTTACTGCAGGCAGAAATAATTTTCAGCCTTCTTTATCATTAAGTTATAACTCCAATGCCGGGAATTCTGTCTTTGGTATTGGTTGGAATCTCGAAGGAGTCCCATCTATTGGTATTAGCCTTAAAGACGGGTACCCAAAGTACGACGGTTCGGATAAATTCTCATTTGGAGGTCAAGAACTTGTTCCTTGGCTTGAAGAAATAGAGGAAGAATGGTCCCCGCGCGAAGAAGAAACAGCACTTTTTCATATACAATACTTCCGTGCAAGGATTGATACTTCTTATTCGCGTTTCGAAAAATGGGATGAAAGGACAACAGGAAAAACCCATTGGCGAGTTCGTGCCAGGGATAACAGCATACTGATTTTTGGTCACAGTGCAGATGACAGTAGCAAGATCGTTGATCCTATACGCCCTAATGTTATTTTTCAATGGCTTTTAGATACGCACTATGACAGTATGGGCAATGCCATACTATACGAATACGTTCAAGACAATACTCAGGGTGTTCTTACAACAGCGAGCTTTGAAAAAAACAAGTTTCTTGATTCTTCGTCAAATGCTCAAAAATATCTTAAGCGTATTCGCTACGGGAACGGTAGGCCAGAATACCCTGATAGTGATCCCGAACCCGATCAAATTTGGCATTTTGAGCTGATCTTTGATTATGGTGATCAAGAGACAGATACGCCTCCTTTTTATTCCTTAAATGCCACTGGCTGGTCGGTCAGACCCGATCCTTTCTCATCGTACGTTGCGGGCTTCGAACAAAGGACGTACAGGCTTTGTCACCGAATTCTAATGTTTCATCATTTTGAAGATTTGGGATCAGATGCCACATTAATTGGTAATCTAAAACTGGCCCATGCTCCAGCACCTGAGGGAACTATACTTACCCATATAGAATACGAGCGCTATAAAAGGATGGGTTCTGGAAACTACGATCAAAAAACAATACCAGCACTCCGTTTTTCATATAGCCAACCTGCACCTGATCAAAGCTTTAGACCAGCCCCGGAGCAAAGCAATACCAATATTCCAATTGGATTAAGCGGCCTGAATTACAAATGGGTAGACTTATATGGAGAGGGTCTGCCCGGAGTGCTTTACGAATCTAATAATGCCTGGTATTTTAAACATAATCTCGGTGATGGTAACCTTGGAAATCAGCAACGGGTAATAGAAAAACCCAGTATTGGTTTCGGCAACTATGCGCTCAATGATTTTGATGGAGATGGGAACCTTAATTTAGTTGTGCTTCAAGGTAGAGAATCCGGATTCTATGAATACGATCGTGATCGTAAAACCTGGGATAGCTTTAAAGCCTTTGATAAGGCACCCCACGTACGTTCACAGGATACAAATACCCAATTGCTAGATCTCACCGGCGATGGCAGATCAGATATCGTAACAGTTGAAGAAGATCGTCTTGTTTGGTATCCTGCTGAGGGGAAAGCCGGTTTTGGGATGCCCGTTCAAATGTCAAAACCTATTTCAAACGGTGTAAGCAGGGCACCTACTATTGGTGTTAATCCAATGCTCGACTACTTCTTTGCAGATATGAATGGCTCTGGCTTGCCTGATCAAGTACGGATATACAACGGTAGGGTAGAATACTGGCCTAATATGGGAAACGGTAAGTTCGGTGCCGGGATTGTTATGGAGAATGCTCCCCAGCTCGACTTTGATTTTGAACTTGATGCTAGCCGCATCCGCCTTGTAGATCTTGACGGTTCCGGAACTTCGGATCTCGTATATCTTGATAGGGGAAAAATACGTTACTGGATCAATGCAAGTGGAAATTTTTTTTTAGAAGAAAATAGCATTGACGGCCTTCCCTTTATAGATAATCTTGCTTCAGCTCAGATCCTGGATTTTTTGGGAGATGGCACTCCTTGTTTGGTATGGTCTTCAACCCTGAACGCCAATACCGGTTTGCCTCTCAGCTACCTAAGACTTACCAAAGGCGTGAAGCCACGCTTAATGATTAGAGTCGAAAATTCAATGGGCTTGGAAACTCGTTTCCATTATGGGTATTCAGGTCAGCATTTTTTAAGAGATAAGCAAGCCGGAGAACCCTGGATGACTCAAATTCCATCACACAAAATAGTGGTAGACACTATAGAAAGGATAGATCAAATAGGGAATACACGATTTAGGCAACGTTTTGAATATCGTGATGGGTTTTTTGATGGAGAAGAAAGAACTTTCCGGGGATTTTGTTTGGTCGATCAATATGATTCTGATGTTTACCTGGGCGATTCAACCGTACCTGAGGCTGAATTCAGTGATCCGGTTTGCGTTAGAACATGGTATCATAACGGAGCAGTGGGGTGGCAAAAAGAAAGAACTAAAGGATATTATCGCGGAGACACCTTTGGTACTCAGCTTCGTGATTTTAAGATAGAAGAGATCGATACACTAGGTCCCGAGGAATATTTTGATGCTATCCAAAGTTTGGCGGGTCAAGTGGTTCGCAGTGAAACGTATGGGGTAACCCAAGAAGGGCGCAAAGAACACCCCTTCCAGATAGCGCAAGCTGCTTTTGCTATTCGAAGATTACAACCCGGAAAGGCAAAACATGATGCCTGCTATACTTTTTTTCAACGAGAGCAGCTTGAAATTCTATTCGAAGAAGATCCTAGTGATCCCCGTATATCCCATGCTTTCACCAAGGAGGTAGATGCTTATGGAATACCATTTATTCAGGCTTCTGTAGCGTATCCAAGGATACACTCAGATGCGCTGCCAGAACAGGAACAATTTCATCTTACGGCAACTCAAGTAAATGTAGATCATTTTGATTCGCAAGACCGCTATGAGCTAGGTATAGAATGGGATAGAAAGATATTGGAGATTCACCATGAAAACCCCCCTCCGGAAGGACTCTTGTATTCGTATGAAGATATGGAGGCCCTACTGGACACGGCCTTAGACCGCCCAATCTCCTTTAATGCATCCTTTGACCGGGCCGAACAAGCAAGAGTATTGCAGTGGGTTAAAAACTACTATTGGAATACTGCTTTAACAGCTGTGTTGCCCTTTGAAGAAGTAGGTGATAAAATTCTACTTCATCACCAGGAAATAGCCTGTTTTAATAATGACTTTTTGGATGAGACGCTAGGTCCTCGATTAGCATCCGGCATGCTTTCCGAAGGGTATTATTTGTCTCATGACGGTTTGTGGTGGCAACCTACCGCGGTTACTGAGTTTCTCGGAGCGGATAGATTTTATTTACCCATAGCAGAAGAACAGGTAAATGGCGGAAGGACAGCATATCAGTATGATACTTACTCCTTAGCCCTAATAAGTTCGGAGGCTATTTTAGTAAATGAAAGGAGGGTAGAAGTGGCCAGAAATCGGGTCGCTGCTCAAATTGATTATAACCTTATTGCTCCTTATTGGTTAGAAGATAGTAATCAGAATGTTTCTGAGGTTCAATACGACCCGTTTGGTATTGTGCTGTTGTCCTCTGTTCATGGCAATATTTTGTCCGAATCGGGAACTGTTCAAAGAATGGGTCACCGTTCGCTTTCAGATTATATCGAACCTTCCACTCTGGAGTTTGGTGAGATCATTGATTCTCCCAACAATTACCTTCGGCAGTGTGCCACTTATTTTTATTATGAATTAGATAGTTGGCAACGCCATAGCCTGCCTTTACGAAGTGTACAACTTGCGCGAGAAGATTGGGTCTACGATGGGCAAGGGAACTACCTTGAGAATGGAACTGTTCAAGTAGCAGTGTCTTACCTCGATGGTTTCGGAAGGGTGATTCAAACGAAGACCCTTGTAGAAGGCGGAGAAGCCACTGTTCAATATGAGGGAGGCAGGATTCTGTTGGATCCCGGAGGAGAACCAGAATTACTTACAACAGGCTCCAACAGATGGAGAACGTCTGGCCATGTTGTTTTCAACAATAAGCAGGAGGGGGTTAAGCAATACGAACCTTACTTCATTACTTCCGTCGATTATGTTTCAAATGAAGTCGTAGATACGTTCGGGCAAGCCTCCCTGACTACCTATGACGCGGTAGGAAGGCAGAAGGCTATTTTCTTTCCGGATGGGACCCGAAACCGAAACGACTATGCCGCTTGGTATACCAGACAATTAGATGCCAATGATTGGGTAGAAGGAAGTTTGTACGAAACCAGAATTGAAACGGAACATGCTGAAGATAGTCCTGAATGGGAAGCCTTACAAAAGTCATTAGCACATAGGAACACCGGAATAACAGCTCATACAGATGGGTTGGGAAGAACCTTCATGACGGAAGAAGAAGGCCTGGGCGGGGAAGTTCGTACCAACAAAACCGTTTACGATGTTCTTGGAAACCCAATTGAACTTAGGGATGCGCGAGAATTACCGGCCTTTAGATATGTCCTTGATATGCAGAGCCGTCTTTTTTATGAGGAAAGCATGGATTCCGGACCCAAGTGGCAATTTATGAATGCACTGGATCTTGCTACCAATTTGTGGGACGCCCGGGGAATGCACCAGCAGATCACCTTTGATAGTTGGGGGCGCGTAGTGCAAAAACAAGTTGAAGGGCCACCAGATTTGGATCATATTACAGAGCGCTTTATTTATGGAGAAGATCCGTCGGTTACAGATGCAGCTAGCCGCAATCAGTTTGGAAAGCTGGTGGAACATTATGATCAGGCCGGTCTCACACGCATCTCGGGCTACGACATTATCGGGAACGTGTTGCGAAAAGAACGTAGCCTCCTTGATGACTACACGCGAATGATGAACTGGTCAACGGCGAGCTCCCCGATTTGGACAGCCGATTCGCCTTTTGTTTCTCAATTGCGTTACAATGCGCTGGGAGGTACCGTAGAGCAACGATTTCCGGACGATACTATACGCCGGTTTAGCTATTCCTTAAGCGGGGCTTTGGAACAATTATTAGTAAGTACTGTCGATGGAGAATGGATAGATAAGCCTATAGTTACCGGAAGCAGTTATAACGCCAGGGGTCAATCTTTGATGACTACTTACGGTAACAACCTGGTACAGCGCTACGAATATGATCCTTTGAGTTTTCGCCTGACTAGAAAGCGAAGCTACATCCCGGCGGGCTCATCTGCTCCCTCAAGACAATATCAAAACATTCAATATACGTACGATGCAGTGGGCAACATCACCCAGCTTCGAGATACCGCACAGCCCCAAGCCAATGCCTTATTTACTTCGGCAAGAGTCAATACCTATACGTACGACGCTTTTTACCAGCTGATTGAAGCTCAAGGGCGCACACATCAGGCTATGCAGCGAACGGATCATGCGCATGGTTTTGAGGCACCTGGTTTTATCAAAGGAACCCGACACCTAAACCTGGGCAATTTAGACCAGCTTCAGACCTATACCCGGACCTACCGGTACGACCTCAACGGTAATATGGAGAGCATGGTTCAAAGCGCTGGCTCTAGGCCTTCAGATGTATTCCGTTGGCGCCGGGATTTTTGGATTTCCAGAAGTTCTAATCGCTCTATGGACAACCGAGATTTAAGAGGAAATCCAGAACCGCGACCCGAAGAACACTTTGACGAAAATGGCAATTTAGAATACCTTCCACATCTTAGGGCCATCTATTGGAATTACCAAAACCAACTTCAAAGGGCCATGGTCATTGAACGCCCCAGTGGGGAACACGATGAGGAATACTATGTATATGGAGGCGATGGGCAAAGGGTCAGAAAGGTGAGCCATCGCTTAGATAACGGATCGCTAGAAGTTACAGAGAAGATTTACTTAGACGGTTGCGAAATAAAACGGGTTCGGACTGGGGCTTCGGTCTTGCTCGAACGGTTTACCTCGGATATTAACGATGGCAGGCAACGTGTGGCTCTTGTACATCATTGGACGCGCGATACGCGAGGAAGGGAAACAACCGATCTTACAGAAAGAAAAGTATATTACCATTTGAATTGTCATTTGGGCTCTGCCGCTTTTGAGCTGGGAGAGCGGGGAGAAATTATCAATTACGAGGAATACTTTGCCTTTGGAGG
Organism: Spongiimicrobium sp. 3-5; assembly: GCF_046557915.1. NCBI lineage: Bacteria > Pseudomonadati > Bacteroidota > Flavobacteriia > Flavobacteriales > Flavobacteriaceae > Spongiimicrobium > Spongiimicrobium sp. 3-5. Next base: position 34,732 of record NZ_JBHEBG010000008.1, on the reverse strand, counting down.
CTCTTCCTTCTTGTTTGGGGAAGCATTACGCGATGTTCGTGCAAAAGACTACCGCTATTCAGGGAAGGAGCGCGATGATGTGACCAAGCTTTACTATTACGGTTTCCGTTACTATGCACCCTGGCTTTGTCGCTGGATGAACCCGGATCCTATTGGGCCGGAGGATGGATTGAATGTGTATCAGTTTGTGCATAATAATCCTTTGAGTAATGTGGACCCTGATGGATTACAGAGTAGTGAAAATAGAAGAGTGACCCCCATACCTTATTCTCAACTTTGGAATAGCCTAAGTGAGACTCAAAGGGAGGCTGTCAATAATTTTAGATCTGTAAATCCGAACGGTGCGATAGCACTCACTCCAGAAGGGCAATTATTACTAGGAGCGGAGGCACGTACCGCTATTGAAAACAGTCAAAACTTAGCCCTAGCGGTTCCCGAGAGAACCTCTGAACAAATTATCGAAGATGTTGAGCGGGAACTGGAAGAAGCTCTTGTGAATGCGGGCATGATTGTCCCAGAGGGCTTAGGTGGCCAGGGAGAAGGTGGGGCAAATTCTGAAGAAGATGAAGGTTCCGGTTCTGGAGATACATCTGGAAGTCAGTCTGGAGATGGAACGAATGGTTCAGACGATACTGGAAATGGGCAAGGGGGTGGTTCAGGTTCCGGAGGCGGAGGAGATGGTTCTCAAAGAAGAAGAGGATCTGGACAAGGAAATTCTGGACGAAATGGCCGGCCGGGTGGAAGAACGGGTGGAACCGGAACTGGGCGTACAAACCAGGAAAACCAAGAGGTTGATGTACCGATAGGGGAAAATAGACCAGAAAATGAGGGTCTTCCTGCTCAGCAGGGAATTCCTAATCCGGATGCAGCTTTACAGGGAAATCCCAATGGGACAGCTTTAGGCCCTGAAGCGGTTAATAGTGAGCTGCCCGTTGGAAATGGTGATCCCAACGGAAGTATGGAAGGTACTTCAAATGGACAAGCTGGTGGAGAAACTCCTGAAGATCTGGCATGGTGGCAAACTGCTCTTATTGTTGTTGCGGTTGCAATAGTCGCTATTGCTGTTACGATAGTAACTTTTGGTGCTGCTTTGGCGGTTATGGGTGTTACCGCGGCGACTGCTACCATTGGTCAACTAGTTATCGCTGGAGCCGTTGCTGGACTAGCCAGTGGGCTACTAGCTGATGCTACCTCACAATTATTGACCATAGCCGTTAGTGATCAGCTAACTCTTGAGGATTATGATTTTGAACAAACTTTGTTTTCGGGAGCGGTAGGATTAGTAACTGGAGGTTTTACTGCGGGGTTGGGCGGATATGCTAGCGGCGCTAGGAGTGCAGTATTGGCTGGAAGTGCATCAAGAGGACAAACTATCATAGCTAGTCTCAGCAACAGAATAGGGTCAAATTTCATTACAAGAGGTGCCGGATATTTTACTTCCGGTGCACTTGAAGGAGGCGGCACGGAGGCTTTAAGGCAAGCAATTTTTGAAGATGAATTTGATGTGGAAAGAGTATTGACAACAGGTGTAATTTCTGGTGGGATTAGCCTTGGGATTTCCGGAGGATTGGATCTTTACGGTGGACGATCTGTGGGAAGCAATCAAACACCGAATCAAACTCAAACAGAATTACCACCCCCAGAGGTGCTTTTCCTCGAACTTCCTGATAATCCCAGAAATCTCCCATTAGATGCCAATGGAGAACCCTTGTTTCATTCTTGGCTTGGCGGTTTGATAAGACATCAAATTACTCCTGGAGACACATCTGATGGCATTAGTTCTGCACTTAGAGCAGAGCATCAACGCCTCGCAAGAATATATGGTACCGTGGATGGACCTCCAATTCCGGGAGCAACCGGTAAAGACGTACATGTGGGGCATGATATTGGTCATGCTCACGTATTATCGCCGGCTGGTCGGAGAGTTCGTGTCGTTCCTCAAACAGCTAAAGGCAACAGAAGTTGGTCTTCACGTGAGCGCGCTTTGGCAGATAGAAGGAGAGCTTGGAATGACCAGAATCCGAGTCTCCAAGTCCCAGTTAGACCAAAAGGTAAGAAAAGAACATAATCAAATTTTTGAAGGAAGGCTTCAATTCTCAAAACTCAGAAGAAAGTAGGTAATAAAACATATAACTCGATTAACGGCAATAGTCTCTAATTAATTAAAATTATGTCAACATATTTCATCAAAGGAACATTACAAGCCCCTAAAGGTTTACCTTATGCAAATTTTAAAATCTCTGCCTGGGACAAAGACAAAAACGTAAGTGACCATCTGGGAACAGCTTATACGGATGCCCAAGGAAAGTTTACCATCCGTTTTGGAGAGGATCGTTTTTTTGATGGGGTAGAAGACAACCTACCGGATGTGTTCTTTCTGGTGTACCAGGGAGATCGGGTGATTCACAGCACAGAGAATAAACCCATTAAAAATGTCAAAGAACTTGCTAAGGTTACCATTACTTTGGATAAGGAAATTGAGGTGAGTCCCACAGAAGAAGGCTTGTATACACTTTCGGGAAATGTGTTACGTCAAAACAACAAACAACCTGTACAAGATCTCAAAGTAGAGGCCTGGGACAAAGACAAAAAGATCAGCGACCAGTTGGGTGTTGCTATTTCAGATGCTAGCGGCGCTTTTGTGATCTCGTATGAACCCTCCCGATTCAGAGACGATCCAACCGATTATTGGCCCGATGTTTTCTTCCGCATTTATCGCGGAGAAAACATGATCCATAGTACCGAACGAAGACCCATAAAAAATGTAAAGCATAGGAGTGGGATCGAGATCTTAATTAAAGAAGCGCCCACACCTTTTATACCTTCTCCAAGAGCTTCGAAAAGCCTGCTACAAGATTTGTCGGCCCATGCAGACCTACCCCCTAAATCCCTTAAAAAAAAGCAACCCAAGCTATACAAGCATTTGGTCTTAAAGGCACAGAATCAATTAGCCCAGACCACCGCTCGCTTTTTTAGTTCTGGCACAAGCGAGCTCACCTATTTTGCTGAGAGTCTGGATCTCAGTGGTTTAGTTGATTCAAAGCACAATACGGTTGATTATCTCTCCGAAGCCCTGGAGAAGACCTCCTTTCCGGTTTCTGTTAAGGAAGAAGGGCTGAGCCGATTGAAACAATGGGATGGTCCCAAGAATTTAGACGAATTAATTCAACCCGAGCTAGCCATAAAAGAGAATCCTTTACTAGCAGTTGATCGCCATCAAGCCGACGTTTTTAAGATTGCAGAATTGGCTCAGTTCAAAGACACCCTTACAGAAACTTTGTTAGACCATAATCTAACGCCCTTAAATCTGGAGCCCAATCGAATTGCTCAGCTGGTAGAAGCTAAGACAATTACCAAAAAACAAGGACAAACCCTGCAATTCAATGCAGGTCTGTTTACATTGGTGCAAGGCAATATGCCTCTGGCCCGGGCCATTAAAAACCGAAATCCAAAAAAACCGACTTCAAAATTAGTAGACCTGGCGAAATTGGATGTGCAAGATTGGCGAACTGCTTTGGAGGACGCTCAGGTAACGGACGATGACAATGCCTTAGAAAGGGAAGCCAGACTGAGGCAAAAACAGGTAGAACTAACATTTCCCGAAGCTGTATTCAAGGCACGCATGGCAAGCATGGAACAACCTGCTACCAGACGCCTTATGAACCGCTTTTACAGGGCGAACAATAGTTTTAATTTTTTGACCGGAGACCTGGATCCCGAAGGTGTTACGGTTACCAGTCTGGATTTTAGTGGATTTAATGAGCAAGATCAACAGACGGTGATGAGGGAACTGAGGACAAACAAGAGTCTTTATAATATCACTAAGGATGCTACACACACCTTTGAATTAAAAAGCCTTGGTTATACCACGGGTTTTGAAATTGCTATAGATGGTCTAGCCGATTTCCGGCAACGTACCGGTTTCAACGAACAGTTGGCTAAAAAGTATTTTGATAGATCTCAATTGCAAGCGTTTAATCTAAATATTGCACTGGGGAATGTAATGGATGTAAAAAATAGTCCTTTAACGAACAGTGCCGTTTTTGCCATAAGTGCAGAGGCCGATAATTACTTAAGACGCTTTGATGGGTATGAGAGTTTTTTCGGAGAAACTGATTTTTGCAAGTGCAAGCATTGTGCCTCTATTATTAGCCCGGCGGCTTACTTCGTAGACTTAATGGACTTCCTTCAGAAGAAAGTTATGAATACCTACTTTCCGGGGGAAGATGTCGATGGAAGTAGACATCATATATTAAGTCCGATGAGAAGAAGGCCAGATCTGTGGTCAGGCTTGGTTTTAAATTGTGAGAATACGCACAAGCTAGAACCTTATTTAAAAATCATAAATGAAGTTCTCGAGAACTTTATGTACTCTCAAGATAACGGGGATATTATTCATTCTGAGTTACCGGGAGACAGGAACCAAATAGTAAATTATGTTTATGAGCTTTTAAGTCATGAGGCAGAAACTGATGACGCATTATTAATAAATAGTTTTGATCAACCTTTTCATCTTGCGCTCTCCATGCTCGAGACGTATTTGCAACATTTCCCCATCAGCAGATATTCAATTGCCAAGGCATGGCTAAGTGGAGTGGAAGATACACACAATGTTTTGCCCCAGGCTCAATTAGAAGTATCATCCAAGGAATACAACTTGATACTGAATCCGCGGGCAGATAATTTAGAATTTATAAGACTTCTTTACGGGATTACCACTGGGACAGGAATTCCTTTACTTGATGTCCAGGAGCTCCTCTCTGTAATGAGGTTAACACGAAAAGAATTTTCAACGCTAATCAATACTTACTTTGTTAAGAATAGTCCGCCGCAAGAAGTTCTTATAGAAGCAAGAAGAGAAGGCGGTAGCCTGGAAATAAATAAGGAATATGCTCGAGTATCCGTGGGGCACTTAGATAGAATGCATCGATTTATTCGTCTCTGGAGATCATTGAATTGGAGTATGAATGAGCTCGATAGCGTTGTGGAGCATTTACATCTTTCAAAAGGGCTACCAGACAGCGAGCAAATCCGGTTATTTCCAGACGAAATAGTACAATTCGTTGATCTTCAAAAAACCCTTAAAACAGATGTAGATCATCTTTGCTCTTTGATAAACCAATTTCCAACAAAAGGAAGTCCTTCGTTCTTTGACAAAAGATTCAATCTTGAAGCATTCGTGACCAACGAGTCCGATAGATGGATTAGTGAAGATCTTGATTCAAGGAGTACCTTAACTTTTAGACATCCCGCCCACGGGACTTCATCAAGTTCTGATGCGACATTACATCGGATGCTTGCAGGTCTTGCGCTAAATGATGAGGAACTTTTTTCGCTGCTAGCGGCGCTTAAAGACCACCTGGAAGCGCCAACCGGGGCCTCCGAAGGCACTATCAAAATTACGATTGAGAATTTGTCCATGCTGTTCAAACATGCATTCATGTCGAAACGGTATGAATTAGAGGTTTCCGAGTTGTTTTTTCTTATAACGATAACTCCCGATATAGCAACACCCTATTTAGGCCATTCTGATGACATTACAGCGCTGATCGATACCATCAATTGGTACAAGAAAAGCGGCTATAATTTGGCCGAATTGTCTCTTATTCTAGAAGGATCGCTTCCTACAGATACAGCAGATCAAGATCCAGAAGTTTTGGCTTATGAACTTTGGTTAGATGTACAAAAGAATCAGAATTTATTGTTTACTGATACGCTGTTTGCCTACGAGGGAATATCCGAAGAACAATCTAAAAGTATTATTGAGGCAAATGATACCATTTTCATTCCTGCAGATTTGCAAACGTACAGAATAGCTTCTGCTGCTTTAGATCCAGGCTTTTATAATATTACGATTCCATCACCTATTTTAACTACTCTTTCTGCCGAGCAACTACTCCAGATAATTGGATTAGCCCTGGAAAGCATTGCTGATCTAATCACCGAATCAATCAGCCAGATACCTTCCGAAATTCTGACAAATGTTTCCGGAACATCTAGTTCAGATTCAAATGCAATTTTACAAGCAAACCCCGGAATCTTTAGGCCTATAACCGGTACAACAGATCAGTATGATTTGTTCCCTGCGGTGAAAAGTGATCCAGCCCTACTGGGTCTTTCTTTTCCGGCAACAATTTGGTCATCGCTAAGCCCAGAAGATAGAGTAGCGCTCTATACTACACTACTACACAAGGTGGCTCGAAGCATCCAATCCGGCGCTCCTGAAATTACTGACCGAGCGTTTGTTGGGATTGCTAGCATATTGCTGGAACAATCGCGTGAAATTTTTATAGAAAACGGCGCGTTGTTTGAAAAAGTTTCAAGCGAAAGAATATACTGGTTTGAAGCAGAGGCAAGTTTGGAATCTCCTATGGTGATTCCTCCTTCCATCCCTATAACAGAAGAGGTTGCTAAGACGTCCGTTAAGGCATATCACAGCAGCACTTTAGTCCCTCATTTAATTGCCGGTAAACTAGGTACATCGGTCCAGAAGATTTTAGATCTTGCGGCCCTGGTTAATTACAGGTTTGAAGATAGCACAAATAGCAGTCTGCTTTCTAACATACTCCAAGGGCGGACTTCCCTCAGGCCGCTCCAAGATCTTATAGGAAGGCTCATAAAACTTAATGTATGGTTTAAAAACGAAGTGTTCGATACAACCTCGCTTCATTTCATAAGAAACAACTCTGGGTTGGAAACAGCTATATTTCAAATTAACATACCGGATGATTACAATGCACCTCAATTGAACCATTTAACGCAAACAAGCTTGTACGCCACTTTGATCAAGGATATGGCGAGCGAGAAGGATGGAATTCATACACTATTGGAGTCTTATGAATACGATCTTGCAAGACCCGCTTTTTCGTCAGCAGAACTTGAGGCAAATTCCAGTGTGCTTAATGCAAAAAAGAGCACCCTAGGCGTGTTAAACGGTAATATGGTTTTTCCCGCGTCCAGCTCAACCGGTGTTACCAACCAGGCCATTGCGGCTTTAAAAAAGTTAAAAGAAATAAATGAACTCGTTCAATATCTGGGGATCGGAGCAGAGATAATGGCCAACTTTGTTTCCAAGGATTTTAATGTACTACTAAGCGCCTCTAAAAGTGTATTTACAGCGATACGTACCAAATACCAAACGGAGGAAGCCTGGCTTGAAAAGATTACACCTTTTGAAGATACCATACGCGGATTAAAAAGAGATGCATTAGTTAATTATTTGATACATTCATGGCAGGCAACTACTACTGTTGAGGATAGGTGGTTTAATACCAGCAATGATCTCTACAATTACTTTTTGATCGATACAGAATTTGAAGGATGTGCAAGAACATCCAGAATGGTTGCTGCAATCTCTAGCATTCAACTTTATATTCAGCGTTGTTTAATGAATTTGGAGCAAAGCAAAGATGGAGGCTTGAGGGTTAAACCATCGGATATTCCCAAAGAGGAATGGTTATGGCGAAAAAATTATAGAGTATGGGAGGCCAATAGAAAAGTTTTTTTGTATCCGGAGAACTACATTGAACCCGATTTAAGAGATAACAAAACGGAACTGTTTGAGAAGCTAGAATCCGACTTGCTTCATCAAGAAATTACCCCACAAAATGTTTTGAATGCATATTCAAAATATATGGCTGGATTCGAGGAAATAGCCTCCCTGAAAATTGCCGGGTCATTTCATGAGTTAGACACTAATGTAGACAGGCTCCATTTATTCGGAGTGACCAGTTCAAATCCACCTGAACATTATTATAGAAACATAGACAACCTATATAGGTCAGAAAACCGAGATTCTTCTCATGGTATGGAATGGGGTAATTGGACCAAACTAAATCTTAAGATTTCGGCAAGGAAAGTCTCCCCTATTATGTATCAGGATAAGTTGTTTCTTTTTTGGGTAGCGGTAATTACAAACCCCGTTACGGAAATGATAAATGGCAAATCTCAGTTTACGGGTTATAATCACAAATGGAATATTGAATATAGCTTCTTAACGCTGGACGGCTCATGGGCGCCAATACAACAATTAAAAATCAGTGATGAAGAATTTTTGAATGATGGCAATGTGATATTCGATCCTCTAAGAACCCCTGAAGAATTTCAGGCATTTAAAAGATCTATTGTACGACATATATACATTGCCGACGGGAGTTGGAATATCTTCGGCCCAAGTCTGGCTGATCTGAATATCGAAGAAAGTGATGTTATTGCGCTTCTGCTCGATAAGATGAACCAAAAAATAGATCAGGACCCGGGCATTTTTGAAAACTCGCGCTATATAGACATTCCCATGACGGTTGACTCTTCAGAAGGTAGCAGCACCTTTAGATGTAGCGTGCAATTTAGTCATGACAATGTGAAGAACCTTTACAAACCAATGTATGACAACAACATTCATCTGGGTTATAAAGAGAATTATACTTTAAGGGGTTACCAATGGGACCGGGTTTATCCCGATGTTAATTTTGTGAGGCTTTTAGCCGATGATAATGCTTACGGAAACCTTGTTCTGGTTGGTGCTAATTTTGAATTGACAGCTAATTTAGATATAAGTTCCTCAGAATTGAAGACGATTGATGGTGGCTTTCCAATTCCTATTTATATGTTAAGGACTTCGGCTGGAGAACCTTTGGCTGACCTGAAAAGATTGAACCTTTCGGATCGAGACCTTTCCTATGGATATATTCCTAGCTATGTGGATGGAGAGCAATATGCAGATTGCGAATTGTATTTGAAGGATGAACCTGGAGATCTAATTGGGAATACACGAATACTCAGTTTCAATGGTAGTACTATAGATTATGAGTCAATAAATGGTAGTCTTACCGATGGGGTTTTTAGCGTAGATGATGACCTTTTGCTTGTTCATTCGTATGAGAGACAGGGGTTTAGATACATGATCAAACGAATTGGCACGACCCTAGGAACCAGACTGGGTAGTCTCCTTTTTGCCGGCGGGGTCAAGCATCTTTTGAGCTATGAAACCCAGGCCGAATTGGTTGAAAAGCCTCTTCCTGTATATCTATATTCTTTGGTTTGCAATGATGGGAATCACGGGAAGCTTGATTTTAGCGGCTCTTTAGGCACATACTATCGTGAAATGTTTTTTCACGCACCTTTTTTAATTGCCAATCACTTAAATAGCCAAAAGAAGTATGCTGAAGCCCAGCGTTGGTACCATTATATTTTTGACCCAATGGCTCAGATCGAAATTGAAGATAGCAGTGCGGCTGAGGCGGCAAATTATGTTTGGCAGTTTATAGAATTTAGGAATCACCGCCTGGCATCCTGGAAGGAAAACCTAAACGACCCTCGAGCGATTGAAGCCTATAAGAAAGATCCTTTTAATCCCCACGCGGTAGCTCGTCTACGTCTAGGGGCGTACATGAAGAGCATTACTATGAAGTACATAGATAATTTGTTGGATTGGGGAGATCACTTGTTCATCCAAGATACCGTGGAATCTATTAATGAAGCCTCTTTATTGTATATAATGGCCTCAGAAATTCTAGGTCCCAAACCCGCGGAGCTTGGAGAATGCGATACCCTAGAAAAGGAACAATTTACTTTACGGGAATTAAAGTCAGAACTGTCTAGCCCAAGGTGCAAAAATTTTATACAGGAGGTAGAAAATACCATTGAGACAAAGGAAAGATGTAGGGTTGATGAAAGTTCCGAGCCCTTTGGACCTGGGACAGGTTATCTGGGTATTTTATGGTCTGTTTTTGATGCAAGTTCTTGGGTTGACTACTATTTTGGAACCGCTGAGGAGGAGGAAGAAGAAGCAGGAGGCGAAACAGGCACTTCCTTGGATACGCCATTAATAGATTTCGGCAGAAAGGCTGATATTGGTTTGGATACCAGTGATTTTGGTGGAATTAATTGGAAAGATAAATTTCAGGACCACTATTTCTTACCTTCGTTTCATACCAGTTTATTAGAGCAGAGCTGCTTATTTTGTATTCCTTCTAATCCTGATCTTTTGTCGTACTGGGATCGGGTCCAGGATCGCTTGTTTAAAATTAGAAATTGTATGAATATCAGCGGGGTAAGAAGACAACTTTCTTTATTTGCCCCTGAAATAGATCCACGCTTGCTGGTACGAGCAAGGGCTGCCGGTTTATCACTTGAAGATGTTCTAACTGCTACTCAGGGCCAATTACCTCCCTACAGGTTTGCATTCCTACTAGCAAAGGCCAAGGAATACGCAGGGGCGTTGCAAGGATTTGGGGCTGCATTATTGGGGGCTTTAGAAAAAAAGAGCGCCGAGGATCTGGCCTTGCTAAGACTTAAGCAACAAGATGAGGTGCTTAAACTGTATACAACGCAGTTGAGAGATTTAGAGATTAAGGCAGCGGAAGAAAGCTTAGAGGGATTGCTAAAAAGAAAAGAGAATGTGGAATTAAAGATTCGATACTACGAACAGTTGATAAGTGTTGGATTGAACCGATTTGAATCCATGCATTTGAGCCATATGGATTCTAGCAATACATTTTCCTTGGTAGCAATGCCGTTTTATTTGTCCTCATCTATTGCCGGAATGCCACCTCAGATAGTTGGAATGGCTAATTCCACCGGTTCCGGAGCAATTTCAAAGGCATTAAAGCTTTATGCAGATTATTTTAACGCTATAGCTGCTGGATACCAGAGAGATGCTAGCATCGTATCCGTAAAAGGAGGTCAGGAACGTCGAAGGGATAATTGGGAATTTATTCTGGAACAGGTAAAAAAAGAGGAACAGGAACTTGAAAAGCAAATTGCAGCAGCTGAGATCCGCAAAGAAATCTCGGTAAAATCAAGAGAACTGCACGAAAAAAGTATGGAGCAACATCAGGAGACTTTTGAATTCTACCGGGATAAGTTTACCAACCTTGGTCTCTATACGTGGCTTTCCACCCAATTACAACGTCTATATCGAGAAGCCTATCAAAATGCGATGACCGTTGCCCGCATGGCAGAACGGGCGTACCGATTTGAACGGCACGATGAAACCTCCGTATTTCTGGAGGGTAATTATTGGGAAAGCACTAAAGCGGGAATGATGGCCGGAGAAAAACTAATGAGCGCCCTGCGAAGAATGGAACTCAAATACATGGAGACCAATCACCGCAGTATGGAAATTGACCAGGCCTTTTCAATAACTCAAATTGCACCGGAAGCCCTGCTATCATTGAAAAATACAGGTAGTTGCGAATTCACAGTTCCCGAGTTATTTTTCGACATCTTTTACCCAGGACAGTATCGGCGGCGCATAAAGTCGGCCCGACTGACCATACCCTGTATCACTGGACCCTATAGCAATGTGAGCGCCACACTCACCTTGACAAACAGTTACATTCGAAAAGAAGCAAAATGGGGTAGCGAAGAATTGGCGCTTGTGCCTCCCTCGCGATCTACTACCGTAGCTACGAGCACTGCTCAAAACGATAGTGGGGTTTTCCGTCTCGACTTTAGAGACGAACGATATATGCCTTTCGAAGGTGCTGGTGCGGTTGAAAGTACCTGGCAACTAGAGTTACCCAAAAATTTAAAACCTTTTGACTATAGTAGTATCAATGACGTTATATTACACATTAGCTACACGGCCGAATACGATGTGCAGTTTAGGGAGGCCGTAGAAGAAGCAAGTGGTCATTTAGATACTTTGTTATCTGGTGAAGAGTTTAGTCTAAGCAGAGCGTTTAGCCTTAGGCAAGAATTTTCACAAACCTTCCACAGATTATTGCATGGTGCAGTTGGTGAGCAGGTTCCGTTGGAACTAGGCGAAAGGCATTTTCCTTTGTTTCTGCAAGGGAAACGCTTAGAAATTTCCAGCGCACGTTGCATCGTAGAACTTGATGAAAATGGCTTTAGAAATGAAGATGGCGATGTTGAGTTGCCCGCTCCGTTAAGTTTTGCACTAAACGTTGAAAGCAACGGAACTACAGGAAGTGAAATTACGACCTGGGATCGCGAGGAAAATACAAAATTATTTCTAGGAGAAATCCCGGTAACTACCGCTTTTTCAGCCTTCCAGCCTGTAGTACAGGGCTTGGAAGTTAACCTTACTGTGAATGACTCCGGAGATCTTGCAGTTTCATCAACAACACCCGCTGACCGGTCTTCTTTGGACGACCATAAGATTAAAGATGTAGTCTTCCTAATTGACTATAAAGTTGTTTAGTTAAGCTTGCACATTGTTTCTTCTTGATATTTCAAATGGATGTTAAATAATCAAACTAATTAAATTCTTTCAGCATTGAATTATTTCGTACTTTAGTACCGCAAAAGACACCTAAAATTTGCATTTAAATGTGCTAATTTGATGGTAGTTTAGAGTTCGGTTAACCAACTCAGAAAAACAGTGTAAAATATTGACATACAGCGTATTGCGATGACATCATTCGATCTGTCATCCCGACAACTTTGATATCAAATGATATCAAAAAATGGCTAATTATTATCTCAATTCGAGATGGGGTTTGTACAATGTATTTAGTAGGTAAACCGGGAATTAGGTCTTGTAGTTTATTTTTCAATATATGCCCAAGTAAAATTTGGATGATGTCCATCCCGCCTTGCCATTTTTACCCATAATAATGTCATATGTTCCAAATGTAGCGCTAGGTCAAGACCTCCCACATCAAGTGTTTCAAAGCCTAAATCGGAATTAAGCTTACCAACGGTGTTTTTTGACTTGGCATCGTTCCCGGCAATCATCATTACTGGTTTTAAATGGTAGTTTGGAAAGTTCGAATCGATCAAATTTTCAAAACCATAAATTGTATATGCTTTTACAACCCTGGCATCAGGTGCCCACTCCTGTACTTTTTCCGCTCCCGAAATTTTGCTTTGTAACCCGTGCGATATACCGGCACCCACAGGATTAGTACAATCTATCAAAATTTTGTCGTTGAACCTTAGCGCCTTCAGAATTTTTTCATTTACTGCGAAGGGCGTGGCCAAAAACACCACATCCGAACTGTCAATAGCTTTCTGGATTGTTACTACTTTGAAGTTATTGTTCTTTGAAATAGCTTTTAAAACAGTTTCACTGTTGGTATTGTTATTACCCAAAAGAATTTCATGCCCTTTCTTTTCAAGATTGTTCGCAAGCGCAAATCCTACATTTCCTATTCCTATAAATGCCAATTTCATATCGTTTCTAGTTTTGTTCTTAAAATAAGTATCCTTTAGTGGGTTCTTGTTTTTCAGGTAGTTCTGTTTCGCCCAACATTTGTTTCAAATCTATTTCAATGGTATTGCAGATTGCAGATAGGGGAACATCGGTTATCCTGTTTTCGAAAGGGTTTTCATTGGCTGCTCCTGTTCTTTCCATTATTACGAATACCAATGCTATCAAAAATGAAAAGGGAATGATCAACCAAGATATTGCCGCGGTATGTTGAAAAAACGATAAGAGACCAAATGGCAACATTAAAGCGAACAAGTAAACAAAAAGGCGTGTAAAATAGTCATATTGTCGGGGCAAAGGGGTATTTTTTATTCGTTCACAACTTCCTTGATAATTGGTCAGTGTAAATAATTGACCTTCCATCTGGAAACTATCGAAACCACCTAAGGTGCCATTTGCCATAGCCTTGTATATTTTTTTGCCCATTAACAAATGGATAAAATTTGGCTTGTTGTGGAATTTCAGAAGTTCGCTATACTCCTCGTTTGAAAGAAACGGTTTGATCTCTTGCCAGCTTTTTTGCTTTCGCAAATGTAAACGCAACGTATGTACCCAGGCGATACAATTGTAAACCAGTTCTTTCTTAAATCGTTCACTTCTTTGCTCGTCGTAATTTTCCTGATGTAAATGGCTATCCGTGAAGGTTATTATCAGTCTGGAGAGCACCCTGCTCGAATTTACTATACCTCCCCAAAGTTGTCTTGCCTCCCACCAACGACCATAAGCCGAATTATTCCTAAAGGCAACGAAAATGGCCAATGCTGAACCCATTACCCCAATGGGCGTAAAGTTTATTGCCAATATGCTCGATTTGGATAGGTAAAAACCCAGCCACACCACTATTGACCATAACAATACGAACAGCATGGGTTTCTTTACATACTGCCAGACCTTTAAGGGATTAAAGTTCCTTTTTGTTATCATAAGTAATCTTCATCTATCCCTTTAAAAAACGAAGCGCAAAAATCCGCTCTTTTTTTATTGGTAATTTGATTATCGGGTCAATTGTTCGACCAGCATTCTGGCCGCTGCCGCTCCGGAATTTTGTTGTTGACCGGTAATTAAATTGCCATCCTGAATTACGTAGGAAGCAAAAGGAGCTGCAACCTTAAAGGTTGTATTATTAAGTTTTCTTGCTTCATCCTCTATGCGATAAGGTTGTATTTTCATGCCTACTGCTTCATCAGCGAAATCCTCTTCGGAATTTGCAAATCCTGTCCAGGTTTTTCCGGATACCAACAACTCCCCATTAGATTTTTTAGCTTCCAATAACAATGTGGTCGAATGACATACTGCCGCACTTGGCTTTTTGGATTCGTAAAAATCCACAAAAAGTTTTTCCAAGTCTTCATTGCCCTTAAAGGTGTACATTGGGCCTTGCCCGCCTACTAAAAAAATGGCATCGTAATCTTTTGCGTTTACTTTGGTCAGTTTTTTGGTGTTTTCTAGCATTGTATTGAAGTACTTTTGTTGCATATACCCGAGTGTTATTACATCGTGTGCAGAATAGCCACTTTCGTCAGTGGGATCGGAATAACTGTCCATAACCAATTTTCCGCCTTCGGTAGAGGCCAGATCTACTTCATATCCTGCTTCCTGAAATACATGTAATGGATGTGTGAGTTCTGCAGCCCAAAACCCTATTGGCCAACCCGTTTGTTTTGAAATTGTAAGGCTGCTTGCAACCATTAATATTTTTCCTTTAAAAGGTGCACCGTGAAAATGCACATAATTTTCTATCTCCTTTATTTGTGCGGTCATTTCTTTTTTTTAAGATTAGAATTTTTTTATCTGATTGAGATTGTGAATTACAATTGGTTAAAAATGCTGCAAATAGCATAGCCTATAACGATTAATGTGTTTTTCATTTAGAACAAGGAATTACTAGAACAAAAGTATTCAAGAGTAAGTTTCGAATGACAAATCGTTATATTTGTTAGTAACTAACATTTATGTAAGTATGCCACAATTTTTAAGTGACAACAAGAAGTATTACACACCGGTAGAATATGTGCTTGCTAAAATAGGGGGGACGTATAAAATGCCGATACTTTGGAGGTTAAAGGATAAAGTTTGGAGATATTCTGAATTGAAACAAAGTATCTCCAACATATCGGATAAGATGCTTAGTAAAAACCTCAAAGAGTTACTGTCCGATGGCTTTATTTCAAAGAATATTATTCCAGAAGTGCCTGTAAGAGTAGAATATTCACTTACTAATAAAGGGGAGGAGTCCATTCCAATAATATCAATGCTAAGAGATTATGGTTTTGATCTAATGAAGGAAGATGGTATTGAACATTGATTGGTTTATTCTCTAACTAATTCTCTAGTTTCCTAAATTTAACGTTTTACGGGACTTAAAACATACTTCTTAATTAATTACTTAAAGCGAAACTAATCTAAAGACCGTTTCAGTCTAACGAGATTTGAAGTTCGACATTCTCTTGGCTTCGAAAAATCTGGATAACGCTAAAGTTTAATAAACAATTAGTTTAAGATGTTATAATTCTATTTTTATAATATATATTCTCTATAAATCGAAATTGGGATAAGGGCGGTCCAGCCACAAAAATCTTTTTTAGATGGCATTCCATAGGATATCAGATCTGGGGAATAGTTTTCCCAAAACGTACCTGTAGCCACAAAGACTTCTGTAACGCTTGCATAGACCTTAGCCGCCAAATGTCTTGCCAAATCTTCTTTTCCATAAGCGGAAAGCCCTTTTAAGACCATATAGACCGTTGGTGCCCAAACCCCACCAAGCCAGTAATCGCCCCAGCCCACATAGTCTTCGTCCGATGCTGATAAGGCAGGCAACGGGGTTTTTCTATAAAACTCGTCCGGATTTAACAAATGGCCAAGAAATCCTTCTAAACGGTCATCAGGTACTACCTTTGCCAATAACGCCCAGTACATTCCAATATGTCTTCTGTTAATTTGCTTGTTGTAACCTAGATCGTAGTAAAATGAATCTTCTTCGTTCCATGTAAGGTCGTTCAGTGCTTTTTTGATCTTTGCATGTAATTCGGTGTACAGACCTATATCCTCTTCCCTTCCAATCAATTCGGCAATTTCCTTTAGTTGTAGTGCATACATAGCCATCTGTGAAGAAAAATCAACCTGTCTTCCTTGTTTGTTCCAAACCCCATTTCTAGTATTTACATATTCTGTTACGAAGAAGTTTAATTTCTCTTCATCCGTTTTCTTAAGCGCCGCCAATTGTAAACCTAACTCGTGTTGCGACCATCCATTTCCTTCTGTAGGCTCCCAACCCCTTGGTTCCCTGGGCATATTATCCATTCCCAATCCCATGGTATCCCCATAAAACAGATGATCATCCATCATATAAGTATTTACATGAAATTGGAAGTTGTTTTTTAAAATAGGATAGACTTTTTTTAATCTGTCCGTGTCTTTGGATACCCCGAATATTTCCAATTCGGCAAATGCCAAGAGCGGTGGGTTGATGGATACTGGGTGATCTTTAGGCCAAAGAGGCTCCCCGGTTTGTTTGTATTCTCTACATATAAACCCATCTTCTTCCATTCTTCCATAGAAATTATCCAATGCCTGATAAACGGGTAGTTCATCCAAATGATATTTTGCAAAGCAACACATCAAACAGGTATCCCACAAAAAGATATTCTTGTTAAAGGCAGCATCGATAAAGGGTTTCTTAAAGAAAACTTCGGAATCTCCACCGCGAATTTTTGACTTGGTAATTTCCAAAGCATGGGCGTACATCCGCTCCGAAAGATCCTTGGAAATTTCGTACTCTTTAGATTTTGAAGCTTTTTGTCCTTTGGTATCCAAGTTTCCATTACATGCCTCTAAAAAGGTAATTCCGGCCAACCCTGTAGATAGTGTAATATTTTTTGCAAAAGTGCGTCTTTTCATAAAGAAATATTTTAGTTGATAATACTTACGACTAGATTTTTGGTCAATCTAAAACTTAACTAAATCATTGCTGCAAAGGCAACGTTTTATCTTAAGGCCCACTGCATATAAAATAGCACGTTCTCCCGGTTTCAAGATCCATTCGTTTTTACCTATTTAAGATCATCATCTAGTGCATTAATCACATTACCGGTATATTTTATTTGCACCATTTCGGTGATTATGAGCTTTCAGTATCGATGATGCTCTTTGAGAAATCCATGCTATATAATAGCGGTTGCGCCGTTTTTTCATCTAATGTCATTTGGTCCAAAAGATTTTCTACCCTAATATCTATTTGCTTTTGTACCTGCACGTAATCGTTGCTTGTTTGTAAAAATAAAGAGGGATGCCAAGGAGCAATGCTTGTAAAGTAGCCAATACTTTCATAGTATTATGTTTAATTCATATGAATAATTTAACAAATCATAGAACGGCAGAACATGTTGATCAACTATTACATTTCAATGCAATCCGGCGCTAATTATTTAGGCTGCTTAAATGCATTGTTGGAGTTCTTGATGGTCTATTTTCGACAATAGCAAGGTTAAGGATTTGTCCAATATCTCATCTATTCGGTTCGCAGTCCAAGTGGTGTTAGCTACTTTTAGCACAATGGTAGATAACAATCCTGATTTTAAACAGAAAGCGTTGTTATCAGCATCCGTTTCAACAAAATCCAATATTGAAGGCCTTACAACAATAACCCCGTCTACTGTACCATTGCTAATGTTCTCAAAGCATTCCGCTTCTTTTTTTTCGCATCCAAAGCTTTGTAAAACCAAAATACGATAGCCTTTCTTGAAAGCATCTATTTGAATTTTCGAAATAATGTAGCCACACATTCCCGCCGTAATTTTAGGCAATATCACGGCAATTATATTGGTTCTTGAGCTACTTAGCGCTACTGCGGAATTATTTGGGACGTAATTGTGTTGCTTTGCCAACGCCCTTATTTTGGATTTTGTTTTTTTACTTACGTCCATCCTATCGTTCAAAGCTTTAGAAATGGTGGAAATGGAAAATCCAGAGAGTTGGGATATTTGTCTAATTGTCATTTCCGATTTCATACTTCAATTAATTTTGGTTTATCATCTATTGGTTTGGCTACGTAGTCATTGCAAGTTTCATACAAGGGCTATTTTCCCTAGAATAGTTTTTTGGTTACTTATCAATATCACTTTACTAAACTGTCATTTAGCATACTGAAGAATACAACCATAGATGTAATCATTAACCTTACCTAAAAGATTGACCAAATTATGTGTTATAAAGTTTTAAGAGGCCTATGTCCATGCTATAGATCGTAGATAAAGAAGGGTGTTCATTACCCTTCTTCTATCCACAAACTAATCGAAATTGAACTAAAACCACTTCTGCTTAAAATTAATAACCCGGATTTTGAGTTAAATTGGGATTGGTGCCAAGTGCTTCGGGAGGAATGGGAAAAAGAATGAAAGCAGGCGATCCCGTTATTGGTTTCTCCTGAGCAGCATTCATGAATGTGCCAAATCGAATTTCATCGTTTCGTCCCCATCCTTCTATCCACAATTCACGATTTCTTTCATTCAAAAGTTCGATCTCGTTTAAAGCGGTCAACGTTGTTGCACCCCTAATCGCCCTTATATTATTAACAATGACTAGAGCAGCCGCCGCTTCACCGGAACGCAAAAGGGCCTCAGCTTTCATCAGGAGAATATCGGAATACCTAAAAAGCACATAATCCGTATCGGGTAGATCTACACCATTTTCAAAATCGGGAAGGTACTTCATTTGTCGTATTCCTTGGCGTTCGTTAGAAGAAGCCAAAGAGAAATCTCTAGTAAAAATAAGAGGCTCTCCTGTTCTATCCTCTAACAGGGTTCCGCTATCGTCCGTTTGTGGTCCCAAAATAAAACCAGGGACTATTCCAGTCATATCCGTCATTATCTGTGCTGATGGTGAAACTACATTGGATATGGTAGGGTCGCTTGTTTTTCTGATGTCCCCATCTTCCATTATATCATACATATCGGTTAAAACAACAAAACCATTCCATCCTCCAGGATTTTGGTTATAGTGCATACTCATTCTATGTCTGGATTGTACGTCGTTCAAGTCAGTATTTAAATCTTGTCCCGGATTATTTTTGGATACGAATATCAATTCAGTGGATTGCTGTCCGTTGGTAGATGAAAAGTTCTTGTAATAATCCGCCTCCAAGGAAAAATTTCCAGAATCAATTATAGCATCACAATGCGCAATAACGGCGTTTAGGTCGATATCCGTAAAAGTATAGGGTCCTTCAGGATTAGCTGCCCCCCATACTGCTTTGTTTAAATAGATTTTTGCCAGCAAGGCGTGTGCCGCCCATTTTGTGGCAATATCCGAAGAATTCATGTTGGTACCTCCAGAAGTGGGAAAATCATTAATAATAGGTTCTATATCGTTTATTAAAAAATCGGCAGCTGTTTGCCTAGTAATGAAAATACTTGGCACTTCCCTTAGATCTTCACCGGGTTCCCGAACTGCTGCCTGACCAAAAAGATCTATGGTAAAAAACAAATTAAACCCTCTTAGAAATTTGGCCTGGGCAGTGGTAGAAGCATCTACATCAAACCCAAGTACATTGGTAGCATCGTTTACACCGGCAAGTAGTGCACTATAGGTATCTACTACAAATGGATTACTTATTCCCCAATTATGCTGATGCAATTGTCTCCATACACCACCATCATCCCAATCCGTCCCCCTTGTTGGTCCTGCCAATTGTGTAGATGGATGTGTAAGGAGCGCCCAAACCCTACCCTGATCTTGGAATTGAGCCAGCGATGCGTAGGCACCTTCTAAAAATTGTGCTCCACTTATAAATTCTGCAGCCTGATCATTGTCTAAAACATCTTCAAGTTCTTCGTCTAAATCTGTACAGTTCACAGTTAATACTGTGCAAAACAGTCCTAAAAAATAATAGGATATTTTAAATTTTATATATTCTTTCATTTTTTATTTTTTAAAAATTTACATTAAGTCCAAATACAAACGTAGTGGCCCTTGGGTAAGGTGTATATTCAATGGCCAGCGATGGAATGTCATCATCGGTTGTTTTATTTGTGTTTACTTCAGGGTCAAATCCTGAATACGGTGTTATAACAAAAAGGTTCTGACCGGTTACATAGAATCTTGCAGAATCTATGAACGGTGTCGGTTTTTGTAATGTATAGCCAACGGTAAGATTGGCCAATCGTAAGAAATCACCAGACTCTAGGTATCTGGTAGAGACAGAATTGGCATTGGATACACTTTCTCCGTTACCCACAATATTGGCACTGATATTTCTAGAGTTATTGATGTTTCCTTTTACAAAAACCCCGTTGGCGGTGTTGTTATAGACCTCGCCTCCATAGGCTCCGTTGAGGTTAACCGTGGTATCGAAGTTTTTATATCGGAAGGAAGAGTTAATCCCAATCGTAATATCGGGAATGGCTCCACCGGCAATGATCCGATCGTCCCCTCCAGGGCCGGTCTCCAAAACGCCATCGCCATCCACATCGGTAAATATGGAAAGTCCGTTGGAATCAAATCCCTCAAAAATTGGAAGACTAAAAGCAAAGAGAGCTTCGCCGTTTGCTATAATTTGCGCTCTTTCCGCGGATAGGCCTTGGCCATCTATCTGCCCAGCAAATATTGGGGCGCCATCGTAATTTTTCACCTCATTCTTTATAAAACCGGCGTTGACAGATACTTCCCAGTCCATATCCTTGGTTTGTACGATAACACCTGATAAGGACACGTCTACACCTGTATTTACAATCTCCGCATCCAGATTTTCAAAAAACCGCGCATCGGGAGCAGGCAAAATAGGTGCTGTTTGAAATAAAAGATCTGTGGTGTTCTTATTGAACCAATCTACAGATCCCGAAAGTCTGCCGTTAAAAAAACCGTAATCCAAACCAATATTTATCTGGGAAGATTGTTCCCATTTTAAGTCGGGATTTCCTGTTCTTGTTTGGGCAGTTCCAGATGGGGTCTGTCCAACAGTAACCGTTGTTCGTGAAAAGCCCGATCCAAATTCTTGGTTACCGTTGATACCGTATCCCAATCTTAGTTTTAAATTGGAAAAAGCTTCGGGGATAAAATCTTCTTCGGTAAGTTTCCAGGCAAATGCAGCAGCGGGGAAATACCCGTATTTGTTGTTTTCTCCAAAACGGGTGGAACCATCGGCTCTTAAAGATGCCGTAAACAGATATTTATCGTAAAAACTAAAATTTACTCTACCAAAAAAAGATTGCAATTCATAGGTTGGGTCTTTAAAAGAATCTCCATTTATATCTTCAGGGTCTCTTACGGACTCAATCACATTTACAAAATCTATTGGCAGGCGAACGTTTACGAAGTCTTGGGCACTTAAAGAATTGCCCCTTCTTAAGAACTCTTGAAAAGAATATCCGGCAAGAGCTTCAAAACGGAAATTTTCACCAAACTCCTTTCTGTAGTTCAAGGTATGTTCAAATAAGGAGGTAGAAGCCGTTAAAGTTCGAATTTCGGCAAAGCCTTGCCCTCTTCGTTCATCCGTAAATGGGTCATCAAATATGGTTCCCAGAATAAGTTGTGGGCTAAGTTCAAGTCTTCTATTGGACTCGGACCTTTCGTAACCAATACTTAGCTTATAGTCTAGTTCACTTGTTAGCTTTATGGTTGCTCCTATATTGGCCAAAATACGCGACGTATTGGTGCGGTCATTATAAAACTCCTGGAATGCCAAGGGGTTTCTAACGTCGTTTCCCGGTTGGTTAAAGCTACCATCCGGATTCCTTAAGGGTCTTGTTGGGTTCCATTGCAAGGCTTGTCCTATTAGACTTCCTTCAAATCCGGCATCATCGGTAATAGGTACTGCATCATCATTTAAGGAAGAATAAATCAGTTTGGTATCTACTCTAACCCGGTCCTGCCCCAATGCTTCGGAATAAAATAAATTTTGAGTAAGATTAAAAGACCCTGTTGTTCTTTCGAGCCCCGAGTTTTTAACGATACCTTCCTGATTCTGATATCCAAAAGATACCCGGTATGTGGATTTCTCGGACCCACCGCTAAAGGAAACGTCGTGGGTCTGTGTAAAGGCAGTACGTAATATATCATCAAAGGCATCTTCATTACCTCCCAAATCACTGGCATTTCCAAGGTTTTCTACTACTAGGGCCTCTCGAAATTCATCTGCCGACAATTGATTTACCCTGTTGGAAATTGTGGAAACACTTACGGCGCCGTTATAAGAAAGCTTTATATCTCCGGATTTCCCCTTTTTTGTGGTAATGATCACTACCCCATTGGCACCCCTTGATCCGTATATGGCCGTAGCCGAAGCATCCTTAAGGATATCAATACTTGCAATGTCATTGGCATTTATAAAATTCAACGGATTCCTTGCTGTAGATTCTCCTAGGCCCTCCACATCTGTTCCTTCACTAATGTCCCTACCATCTAAAGGAATACCATCTATTACGTAGAGCGGGTTGTTGCCTCCACGAATGGAGGTAGTACCTCGGATACGTATGTTAGATCCTGCACCAGGTTCACCACTGGCACCGGTTATTTGCACCCCGGATACCCTTCCTTGGAGTAGTTCATTGGGAGAAGTTATTACACCTTTGTTAAAATCCTCTGCCTTAACGGAAGCAATAGATCCTGTTGCGTCTTTTACAGTGGTAGTACCATATCCAATGATTACCACTTCATCCAGCTGCGCTGCATCTTCTTCTAGGGTGACGTCAATTTTTGTTTGTCCATTTACCGTAATCTCAAGTGTTTTAAACCCTATGTAGCTGAAAACAATAATCGCTTGATCGCCTACATTTTCCAGAGTGTAAAGTCCATCGAAATCGGTTTGGGTCCCGTTTGTTGTGCCTTTTACCAAGATATTGACCCCAGGCAAAGGGCCACCTTCATCAGAAACAATCCCTGTAATGGTTTGTGCATAAATAAGGCTTCCACTCAAGAGCAAACCTAGAAGCACCAGTCTTTTAAGTAATTTGTTTTTCATAATTTAGTTAGTATACGTTAGTTGCACAAATATCAATATTAACTTATTGATAATAAAGTAGTTACATATTTGTATCATACTTACATATTTGTAACCATAACTGAAAATGAGTTAGTTATATGGAAAAAGGAATCAAAAAAAAAGTCGCTGGAAAGCAGTCAGTTTATTAAGAATCGAATGACAATTCAATTTGAAATACCCAGTATAAAAATTTCAATAGTAGACTAAAGTCCTTTTAAACAGATATTTAACGTGGCATTTCTCCTTTTTGTAAAAAAGCTGAGATTTAAAATTATAATTCTAGCCCAAAGTTTTTTGATTATCATTTCAATGTTTTTGTTTGGCCAAAACATCTCGCTTGGTTCCAAAACATAGTATGTGGATATCTCTTCTTGACCGTTGTTTTTTCAGATAAAACCATATATTTGGCTATCCAGATGAATTTATCAAGTTTAGCAATACTTATATAATAATCTATATATAAATGATTTATGCCTTCTTTTAAACACAATAATAAGTTATACTACAATCCGGTGGAATTTGCAATGGGTAGAATTGGAGGTACTTGGAAAATGCCTATTATGTGGCGTCTAAAGGACAAAACTATGAGGTACAGTGAGCTAAAACGAAATATCCCCCATATAACGGGTAAAATGCTAACTACACAGTTGCGAGAATTGGAAAAGGAAGGGTTTGTACATAGAAAAGTATATCCTGTGGTTCCTCCAAAAGTGGAATATTCGATTACAGAAAAAGGGAAAACATGCATCCCAATAATTACTACGATAAGGGATTATGGTATTTTTTTAATAAAGCGTGAAGGAATAGATATCGATATTTGAGCTTAGCTGACAGGAAGAATTTACCATATTGTTCTCAAAATCCAAGGTCATGTAATACTTAGTACATGCTCCACTAAGGTATTACGATAATTAGTTAGCGTAATTTGTTTAAACCTTGCTTTAAAGCCTATACCTAGGCAATTTCCGATATTTTGCTATTTTTATGAAACGAAATCGGACCTGATGAATTTTAGGAATACACTGAAAAGACCACTAGAGAAATTATTTCAGTATCATGACAAGGTTTTTGCTGATCGTTTTTTCTGATTGTATTAAAGTTGAACTTCATTATTTACCTTTAAACATAATACAAAGAAAAACATTGGAAGTTTAGCGAACCTCCATAAATATTGACATATATTCCAAATAATTGAACAACAATCAAAAAATATGAAACAAACTAAAACAATAGCAATAACCCTACTACTTTTGGCCCTTGTTGTCAGCCCTCCCTTAAGGTCACAGACCAAGGTGGATAGTACCAGGATCGTAAAAGTATTGTCATTCAATATACTTGGTGGGAGAACTACTAAAAATGATTTTAATCTTGATGTATTGGCAAAACTTATTAATG
The DNA here is from genome assembly GCF_046557915.1 of Spongiimicrobium sp. 3-5. Taxonomy (NCBI): domain Bacteria; kingdom Pseudomonadati; phylum Bacteroidota; class Flavobacteriia; order Flavobacteriales; family Flavobacteriaceae; genus Spongiimicrobium; species Spongiimicrobium sp. 3-5. The sequence goes on along the minus strand of NZ_JBHEBG010000008.1, from coordinate 10,184 downwards.
ATGCCGACCCAGATTTTGTAGCTATGCAAGAGGTGGATTATAAAGTAAACAGATCCAAGAAATACGATTTGGCGACCGAACTGGGTTGGAGGACGAAAATGGCCCCTATTTTTGCGAGGGCCATGTACTATGATGGCGGCGAATATGGAGAGGGTGTTTTATCAAAATATAGTTTTTTAAACACTAGGAATGTGGCTTTGCCGTACATTCCCGGGCAAGAACCTAGAGCGGCTTTAGAAGTAACATCAGAACTCCCCTCCTCAAAGGACACTATTTCCTTTATAGGTACCCATTTTGCGCATGAAGGGAAGCCTGGCAGGATTTTACAGGCTAAAAAGATCAACGAGATGGTTTCCAACAATAAGTACCCCACTATTTTGGTGGGCGATCTTAATGCAGTTCCAGGGAGCGAACCAATCAACATTCTTGAAGAAGTATGGAACCCCACCTACGATAGAGAAAACCCGCAACCTACTATTCCTTCTGACAATCCCAAGGCAAAAATTGACTATGTGATGTGCTATCCAAAGAACCGGTGGCGGGTTTTGAAACGTAAGGTTATAGCGGACACTTACGCCTCAGATCATTGTGCCTATTTGGTAACGTTAGAGCTATTGGATGAATAGGAAAACACACTTTGTTCTAAAGCCATACGACTAACGAAAAAGCGCCATATATCTTTTTTACCAGGTATATGTCCATTTTTTGGTCCTGTTATATAGATTAGCTTTTGTCCATAAATTGTTTTAATTTAACCTTACAAGAATTATATAACAAAGATTAAATTGTTATCAAGGATAGGATTGTTGTAGCAGTACTAACCATATTGGGCAAGTCATTTGTAATAAGGATATCCAAAACCTGGTAAGCTGTTTAAAGTTTATAAACCAAGCGCTAGCCAAAAGAATGAAATTTTCCCTTCTCCTATACTCCCTAATTTTCAGTACCCTTTTGTACGCGCAAGAATATACAATTCGAGATATTGAAATCAATGCTAATGGGGAATCCCATAAATACAAGAATTACTTACAGATGGATGATGACGGGTTTCTATGGTATTCTACCTATAATGGCATTGTAAAGGACTTTGAGACCCATAGTGTGCTGTCAACATTTTTGGATGAAAACGCAGATAACTTGCCTAAACTTATATATGGGTTTTTTATTGATAGCAAGCAAAGGGTATGGGTATCCGCCATAACAGGAATTTTCGTATCCACTGAAACTTTGGATGTTAGTTTTAATCACATAGAATTCAAGCTATTTTTAAAGGGAAGGGAACTGCAGGCGAACTCTTTTATCGAAGATTGCAATGGAAACCTGTGGATTGTTGCTGGCGGCCCTGTGAACAATATTATTTTAAAAGTGGACCCCTCTTTCGAAGTTACGGAGTATCAGATTCCCGGAATTGAACCTAGAGATGTGTATGCAACATATTTTTTAAGGAACTTTCTGCATTTTGAAAGAAGGATCGGCTGCGATAAATTTTTGATTAGACAGGGGCGTAAACTGTTTGTCCTGGACAAAGGGAAGACGGCTTTAATGGCAGATTTTACCGCTACATTAAATTATGAAGAGAGCCCTTATAATCATCCAGAATGGCCACGTAATGGAGGTGACGGCCTTTTGATTACGGATAATGGCGACCTTCTTCCGGAATCCATAGAAACACAGTATGCCTATAAGGGAGCAATTTATAAGACCCATTTCATAAAAGATTTGGACGTACAGGTGCTTAATCTACCCTTTCAAGAAATGATCCTTATTTCGGACGACAATCCTTTATTAAAAAGTTATGCCGATCTTATCGGTATCGATGACTTTGGAAAGACCTTGAAGTTATTCAAAATGGTTGAAATAAACGGAAGTCTTCATTTAAAAAAAGTATATGAAATTCCATTCCCAGATTTAATCGATGATGTTGCAGTCGATAAAAATGGCGTTACATATGTAAGCTGCCATGACCGAATCCGTAAAATAAAGTTCAGAAAGAGTAATTTTGATGGAATCCTTGATCGTTACGAAGATCAAAAGATTGATGTAAGGGGATTTGTGGAGCTCCCTAATGAAAAAATCCTTGCCGCTACCACTGAAGGAATCTTTAAGCTTTCTCCATCGGGTGGTAATGGCTATGGTGAAAGTCTTTACAAAACGGAAAATGTTTTTCCTTCCCTGAATTTCATGAAATCTTTTGCAAAAGAGAGCGATTCCACGGCTTGGTGCCTCGGAGAGAGCAAAGGGCTTTGGAAAATCAATTTTCTTAAAAACAAGATCGAAGAGATTCATGTCTTTAACTCGCACTGGAGATTGCCAAGTTTGCACTATTATGATATTGTAAAATCTTCGGACTCCACACTATTGCTAGCCAGTCATTATGGCCTTCATGAATTCAACATCTTGCAAAGTAAATTCCGTGAACTGCTTATTCCGTCCATAACGAACAATCGGGAACTTTTTGTTTGGGATCTTCACAAGACCAAGGACAGACTCTTAATTGGCACCGATGCGAACGGACTGGTTATACAGGATCTAGACTCCGATACCTTTTTGCACTTAAACAACGACCCAACCAACGGGCGATTGACCCTTCCCACTAATAAGGTCCATGCGGTTTACGTAGATGGGCAAGAAAACATATGGTTAGGAACGGATAAGGGGGCTGTTTATTTGGATAAGGACCTAAAAAAAATAACAGTAATAAATGGAACGGATGACCTCACTAACTTAAACGTAGTAGGAATTTTGGAGGGTGCGAATGGAAATATGTGGTTCAGCACACATAATGGTCTTTATAGGTATGGGAAAAGTTCTAAAAAAATTACTACGTTCTATGTGGAGGACGGCCTGACCTTTAACGATTTCAATCAAATTTCATATTACAAATCTTCAACGGGCAGGTTGTTCTTTGGAGGAGTTAAGGGGTTGATCGCCTTTGACAGTATTGATGATGGTGGAAAATCCCAAAAAATTAGGATCCTCCCTACCAAATTCGAATATTATGATACCGATAAAGAACAAGAAGCGAAGCTTGATGTTTTGAACATGGGGAACTACAGTTTTAATTTACCCTATGATAAAAATTCATTTTCGGTATCATATAGCATCAATGACTGCTATAATACCGATAACAACCAATATGCCTATAAATTGGACGGGCTTACCGATGATTGGGTAGATTTAGGGGGTCAGACCACTTTAAAATTATTATCCATACCTCCGGGAAATTATATTTTGAAAATCAAAGGATTAAATTCTACCGGTATAGAATCATCCAATGAATTGCAATATGATATACATGTAGCGCAAGTTTTTTACAAACGGCCCTGGTTTCAGTCCCTCGTGGTACTTTTTTTACTTGGCATAGCAGCATTGGTTTTGTTGAACATTACCATAAGGGAGCGGAAAAAACATGAATTACGCCTTACTCTGATAGAATTGGAACGAAAAACATTAAGGGCGCAAATGAATCCACATTTTATATTCAATGCTTTGAATGGAATAAGAAAAACGGTGAAAGACGGCAAGTTGGCCAAGTTGGATAGCTATATCACAAGTTTTTCCACCCTTATGCGGCTTACCTTGGATTTAACCAGAAAAGAAAATATTTTGCTCTCCAAGGAAATAAAATACATCAAAAATTATGTTGAACTAACAAATACGAAAAGTGAGCACAAAATAAATTTGGTAATCCAATGCGAACCAAATATTGATATGCAAGATACTTTTATCCCTTCCATGGTCTTACAGCCTATAGTGGAAAACTCCATTGTGCATGGTTTTGCAGACGATGAAAAGGAGAAATCAATATTGATGAAAATTGAAAGATCTACGGCCACAAAACAATTGATACTGACTATAGAAGATAACGGAATAGGAGTTTGGGAAGCAAAAAAGAATCGGGAACCCAATGAGGACCATCAGTCGTATGCAACACAAATATTATACGAAAGATTAAAGCTTTTGAACCAAATACGTAAAAAAGAATTTGGTTATGAAATTACAACGAAAGATCTAGGGGATGGAATAAAAACAGGGACCCAAGTAACCATTAAAATTCCATATTGACTTAAGTGGCTTGTGAACATGGGTTTTGGGATTTAGAACTGCCAATGTCCGTTATGAGCGCTGTTCCAGATAAAAATTGCTTTATAATTCAATGTTGTTTTTTGGTCGGTATGTCTGTTGCCGAACAAAAGTCTACTACCTTAGCATTAGGATATAAATCCATCAATCTCCAGGCAAAAATTGACTATGTGATGTGCTATCCAAAGAACCGGTGGCGGGTTTTGAAACGTAAGGTCATAGCGGACACTTACGCCTCGGATCATTGTACCTATTTGGTAACGTTAGAGCTATTGGATGAATAGGAAAACATACTTTGGTCTAAAGCCATACTACTAACGAAAAAGCGTCATATATCTTTTTTACCATGTATATGTCCATTTTTTGGTCCTGTTATATAGATTAGCTTTTGTCCATAAATTGTTTTAATTTAACCTTACAAGAATTATATAACAAAGATTAAATTGTTATCAAGGATAGGATTGTTGTAGCAGTACTAACCATATTGGGCAAGTCATTTGTAATAAGGATATCCAAAACCTGGTAAGCTGTTTAAAGTTTATAAACCAAGCGCTAGCCAAAAGAATGAAATTTTCCCTTCTTCTATACTCCCTAATTTTCAGTACCCTATTGTACGCACAAGAATATACAATTCGAGATATTGAAATCAATGCCAATGGGGAATCCCATAAGGACATCAATGTAATGCAGGTAGATCATGATGGGTTTCTATGGTATTCTACGAATAACGGGGTTGTAAAGGATTTTGAGACCCATAGTGTGCTGTCAACATTTTTGGATGAAAAAGGAGATAACCCGCCTAAAATAGCATTCACGATTTTTATTGATAGCCAACAAAGGATGTGGGTTTCGACCCAGACCGGAATTTTCGTATCCGACACAGGTTTGGACGATAGTTTTAATCACGTAAAGTTCAAACCAATTTTACGAGGAGAAAATCTTTCGGGAAACTCCTATATCGAAGATTGCCATGGAAATTTATGGATCGTTGGGGCGGACAACGTTATTTTAAAAGTTGATCCTTCCTATGTAGTAGAAGAATATCGAATAGAGGCCCTTAAACCAACCTATGCTTTATCTGACTATTATAAAAGGGAGTTTTTGTTTTTTGAAAAAATGATTGACTGCGATAAAATCCTTTGTAGGCAAGGGCGTAAATTGTTTATTCTTGAAAAGGGAGAAATCAGTTTAATTGCGGATTACACTTCTACAAAAGATTATGAAATGATGGGCTATTTTCATCCCGAATGGACTTTCAATGGTGGGGATGGAATCCTAATCACCCCTAACGGGGAACTCCTTCCCAAGTCTAAAGAAACTCAGTTTACCTATGGAGGAAAAGTCTTTGAAAGCTATTTTATTGAAGACCTGAATTTACAAGTACTTAATCTGCCTTTTCAGGAAATGATCCCTATTACCAAAGACAGCAATCCAATACTCAAAGACTATGCAGATCTCATCGGAATTGATGGTCTTGGAAAGAAACTAGCGCTGTATAAAATGGTTGAAATAGAAGGGAAATTCAATCTAAAAAAAACATATGAGATTCCGTTTCCCTTTTGGATTGAGGACCTAATCATTGATGAAAACGATGTCATTTATGTAAGCAATTACGATCGTATCAGTAAAATAAAGTTCAGCAAGAACAATTTTGACAGGATCCTTTACCACAAAGATAAGCGAGTTATAAGCATGAGAGGGTTGCTAGAGCTTCCAGATGATGAGATGCTTGCCGCTTCCTATTCGGGTGTTTTTAAGATTACACCATCAGAAAATGAATATAGTCAAAGCCCCTACGTAACGAAAAATGTTTTTCCTACCTTAAATTACCTCAGGTCTTTTTTAAAAGCCAGCGATTCCACGGCTTGGTGCCTAGGTGAAAACCGCTTGGTTACCGAGATAAATTTTCTTTCGGAAAAGATCATTGGGCAATACCACTTCGATAAAGACTGGGAATTGGGTCAATTGCGATACTATGATATTCTACAACATTCGGACTCTACTTTGTTGCTCGCCAGTAATTTTGGTCTGCAGGAATTCAACCTTAGACAAAAAAAGTTCCGTGAGCTTCCCTTTATGCCAGTGGCGAACAATGAAGAGCTTTTTATTAGGGATCTTCACAGAACCGGGGATAAACTCTTTATTGGTACCGATGCGAACGGACTGATTATACAGAATTTGGATTCCAATACTTTTTTACACCTCAAAAATGACCCTAACCATAATGGATTTACCCTTCCTACGAACAAGATATATTCGATTTTAACAGATCGGCAAGAAAATGTATGGTTGGGTACCGATAAGGGAGCTGTTTATTTGGATAAGGATCTAGAAAAAGCAACAGTAATAGACTTGGCGGATGGCCTCACCAATTTAAACGCCGTGGGAATTTTAGAGGATGCCAATGAAAATGTGTGGTTCAGCACCTATGATGGTCTTTACAGGTATGAAAAAGATTTAAAAAAGATCACCTCATTTTATGTGGAAGACGGCCTCATATTTAATGATTTCAATCAAAATTCTTATTACAGCACTTCAACAGGCAAGTTGTTCTTTGGAGGTATTAGGGGATTGATCGCTTTTGACAGTATTGATGATACAGTCTCATCTCAAGAAATTAGGATCCTCCCTACCAAATTCGAATATTATAGTATCGATGAAAAAAAGGATGTGGAGCTTGATGTTTTGAACATGGGGAATTACAGCTTTAGCCTGCCCTATAACAAAAATTCGTTTTCGGTATCTTATAGCATCAATGACTGTTTTAACACAAGCATTAACAAATATGCCTATAAATTGGACGGGCTTACCGATGATTGGGTTAATTTGGGGAACCAGACCACTTTAAAATTGTTATCGTTACCCCCGGGAGATTATGTTTTGAGAATCAAGGGATTAAATTCTACCGGTATTGAATCATCCAATGAATTGCAATATGATATGCATGTGGCGCAAGTTTTTTATAAGCGGCCCTGGGTTAGGACCGTTACAGCGCTATTGCTGCTGGGAATATTGCTTTTCGGTATGGTAAGCTACAGTTCCAAGGAACGTAAAAAATTCAACCTACACCTGGCAATGGTAGAATTGGAGCGAAAGGCATTGAGGACCCAGATGAACCCCCATTTTCTATTTAATATGCTAAATAGGATAAGAAAAAAAGTACAAACCGCTAAATTATTTGAACTAGAGAAATATGTAGCTACTTTTTCCGGGCTTATGCGACTTACCTTGGATATGACCAGAAATGACCGTATTCTTCTTTCAAAGGAAATACAGTACATAAAGAGTTATGTGGACTTAACCAATACGGAGAGTGGAAACGAAATTGTTTTAACGATCCAATGTGGGTCGAATATTGATCTGGAAGATACTTTTATCCCGTCCATGGTCTTACAACCTATAGTGGAAAACTCCATCGTACATGGTTTTGCAGACGATAAAAAGGAGAAATCAATATTGATAAAAATCGAAAGATCTATAGCCACAAAACAGTTGATACTTACAATGGAAGATGACGGGATAGGGCTTTTGGAAGCAAAAAAGAATCGGGAACCCCAAGAGGGCCATCAGTCGTATGCAACACAAATATTATACGAAAGATTAAAGCTATTGAACCAAATACATAAAAAAGAATTTGGTTATGAAATTGCCACGAAAGATCTAGGGGATGGAATAAAAACAGGAACCCAAGTAACTATTAAGATTCCATATAAGGAGGAATCTTTCTCAATTTAATTCAATACGCTTGTACTTTGGCCATTAAAAAGCTCCAATAGACCTGCCCTTCTTCTTCTTGCTACGGGAATACGTTCTCCCGTATCCAGAACCAGGGTTCCATCAGGAAAAAACTTTGTTATTTTCTTTACGTTAACCAAATGCGACTTGTGCACCCTAAAAAACAAAGGTGGTGTTAGGGAATTCTCGAAAAATTTAATCCCATAAGAACTAATATGTATATTTCCATCGGTTAGATGAATTTTCGCATAGCTATCAACACTCTCTAAACGAACAATATCCATGATTTTTGAAAAATAGGTGCAGCCCAAAGTTGGAATTGCAATTTTTTTATTCTCCAATGCCAAGGTGTCCAAAAGCAATTTATTGTTTACGGGTTCTTTTTTACTACTCCCTAATCTATGTAAGGCCTTTGTAATAATAGCGATGAATTCGGTTTCATTATACGGTTTAAGTAAAAATCCAAGTGCAAAATGTCGATAGGCGTCAATGGCAAATTTATCATGTGATGTACAAAAAACCACTTCTGTATTTGGAGATTTTAGATCTTTTAAGAGGTTTAGACCACTTAGATTGGGCATTTCAACATCTACAATGAGCAAATCTGGTTTATGCTCGTTTAAATATTCGAGCCCTTTTAAAGGGTCGGTAAAGTATTCTAGTGTGTCAAAACCATCAAAGTTTTTGGACAACAACTCCTTACAATATTCTATGTCAGATATATCATCATCTATTAGTACAATGGTCATGATAAAAAATTTGGGAAAAAATACATTATAGTAATGGGGTTAACATATTATGGGGACAATTCCCACATACCTAACGAAAAAATGCACTTTTAATTATATAATTATAGTTTTAAAAAGTTAACAATCTGGGAAACATACTCGATCTTACTTGTTGAGACGTCCATAACTTCAATTCCTTTCATCTTACATATGTTTTTATAACTGTTCTTATTAGTGGGCGCAAAGACAATGGGGATGTTAAATTTAGCCAATTCAAGACAATCAATTAACTCGTACTCTTCGTTAAAGACAAACAGTATAAAAAGAAAGTTTGCCTTGGGCCTTAAACTTATGAAATTGGTAATGCTCGAAATCCGTTTATAACGGTGCACATTAATATTTGTTTTCTTTAAAGAGTGCCTTATTACATTGCCCAAAGGCCCTTGCTTGTCATAGATTATAAAATTTCCTTTTGTTTCAAACATAGTACCGTATTAAAAACTTTTTATTGCGTATAGTGCTGCTAGGGTTTGTATAAAGAAAAAAGACAAATTTAGCCTTGATATATGTTTAGTTTTAATTCGGATGTTGGGATAAAGTGCGATATAAGCAGATTATCACCCCTATAGATTTTTATTCGTTTTGCCCTATTTCTCAGGGGGATACTAATTTCAAAAAAGTCACTGTCCAAGAAAGGAAAGTTATTCAATACCATTAAACTTTTTATGTCTACGATATTCTGCTTATGATCTAAAAGTGTATAATAGAAACGTCGTTGTGTGGGGTCTATCCCGTTAGATTTTTCTTCTATGAATTCTCCGTTTGGAATCAATTCATAATCCATTACCTTCAAATGGCAATACTGGTTTATATAGTACCTTATCAGGAGGCCGCTATTATCCTCCAATAAATCTTCATTGGGATCTACAATTGCGGCATCCTTTGGATAGCCGTTATGGAGCAAACCATTTTCCCCTTCAAATTTATTGTTTCTCAAGAGCAGTAGTTTTTGCAGGTAGAGCAAAAAATAGTGTTTCGTGTTTTGTGAAATTTCTTGTGTTTGCATTGTAGGAATATTTTGGGTTTTATTTTTGAAACTCAACAATAAACTCACTTCTTCGGTTGAGTTGGTGTTCGGCTTTTGTACAGGGCACACCGTTGGAACAACGGTTCACCAATTGGCTTTCGCCATAGCCCTTGCTCGTTAGTCTGGTCTTTGAAATGCCCTTAGATATCAGATAATTTATGGTAGATTTGGCCCTTCTTCCGGATAATGCCATGTTATAGGCATCATTGGCACGGCTATCGGTATGCGATCTTACATCGATGTTTATGGAAGGATGGAGTTTCATCACGGAAATAATTTTTTCCAGTTCCCGTGCCGCATCCGGACGGATGTTGGATTTATCCAAATCGAAATAGATAATGACATTGAATATTTTTGCAATATCATCGCCTTCCTTAACATCAATTACATTTTTGTTAAGTTCAAAATTATGTTCCCTTTCCTGTTTGCCTTTTTGGGAGTAGGCATCTTCGGGTTCATACTTTTCTTTTTCCGCCTTTATAAAGTAAGACAGGGCTATATCCACCTCTTTCTCGTAATATCCCTTTTCATCGGTTTTAAGTTCGGCCACT
>NZ_JBHEBG010000007.1:0-98577 GCF_046557915.1 Spongiimicrobium sp. 3-5 | reverse complement strand
TTATATCCTGGGTAACGGTGATGCTGTTGCCCGCCTCGTCCGTTACGCTATAGGTCCTTGTAATGGTCCCCGGGTTGGATCCGACCAATGCGCTGTCGCCTACAAAGGCCACAACAATGTTCGCCGCAGCGCTGCAGTTGTCCGCCTCGTCGGTCACCACCGTGATGTCGCTGGCCGGTACGTCGCCGATACATTCCACAGTGATACCCGCAGGATCGCTCGCCGTGGGGTCTACATTATCCATAGTAATCATTGTAGTCCCAGAAATACTTAGAACCGGATCTCCGGTAGTACCTCCATACTCTACTACATAGCCCTGAGGTGCATACGCTCCTCCTCCTCCAGCGTTGGGTAAATCATTCCATGATCCCTGTATCCCAACACTATTGTCTGTAATATGCGCATAATCTTCATTACCTGCCTGATTTGGCTCTCCTGTATTCCAAAATGCAAAATTAGGTGTACTACCACCTGCTGTTCCGTTCCAAAAAGTTGTCCCCGCTTCCGGACCTGTTACCCATTGCCAAACACCTTCCGTTGTAGCATCACTACCGCCAATCCAACCCACACCTGTTGCTTGGGATCCGGAAAAATCTGCTTCCGTCTGTGAGGTCAAGGTTGCCAAATACCCCTGTAACCCATAATAAGTCCGTAAAGAAGCGGCAGCATTTGCTGCTGTCCAAGTAATACCTACATTAGAAATAAATTCATAGTAGTGGCCTGTAGAGGGTAAAAAGTTTGCATCTCCTACCGTAATAGAAAAACCTCTAGTTCCTGTCGGATTGGTAGCACTACTTGAGTATACTACCGCACTAACGGCAGCCTCAAAGGCTGTTAGGGTAGCTGGTCCGGCAAGTGTAAGTTTTCCTTCCGACGCACTCCAAGTAGCCGTTATTGTTGGATGAGAACCTGTAAGTGCAAGAAGGTCTTCACCATTAATATATCCAGAAGAGATTTGAACCGATACTTCATCTGCCGTAGTATCATCGGCATCGGTAATACTAATGGTCTCAACAACCGGGATCGTAGTTCCTGGGCAATATACCTGATCTCCTGTCGTAGTAAGTACTGGAGCTATATTGGAACTAGGAACGGAAAATTGAACGTTATCTACAAAGATTGTTTCACTACCGCTCCAATTATTGTCTACTCCTTGAAAACGTATTCTCGAAGAGTTTGAAATCTGATTCGCAGTTAGTGTATGTGTAATTGAACCGCTTGTAGTGGTGTTAATCGTTGCGATGGTCTCATAAGAGCTTGTGCTGCTGTTATAAAGTCTTACCCGCAAGCCTTCGTTGCCCCTAGAAGTAGCGTCATAATCTAGCGTAAGAGTTACTGCGCTAGCTGCCGAAAGATCTAATGTTCTTGTAATGGTTCTACCATCTAGATTATTGAAGCGTAATTGACTGGAGACTATTCTAATTCTTCCGCCGGTAGGGCTGGTAGATTCCGACTCCGCCCAATTTGTGGCAAAATTTAACGTACCGTCATTTTGGGAGTAAGATTCCGGGAGGGTATTAAAATTATCCAAATAGGTGTCCTGACCAAAAACAAGAGTGGTCAAAAACAGGAATACTAAGAATGTGATATTCTTATGGGGTTTATTCATTGTAAGCAGGTTACGCAATCAATTCCCTGATTAACTATACTATAATGCGGAATTAATTACTACGGGGTTCGTAATCTTCTTGGGTCGATGGTTTTTATAAATTTGACATTCTATTGGCTAATTGCTGTAAAAGTAGCCGTTAGCCTTTCCGCCATGAAAAAAATGTTGTGAAGAACGCCAATACCTAAGTGAACACAAGAAATGTTGCTGTGTATCTCCTTTTTAAAAGCCTAAAAAATGTTAAAAAATGAAGTATTTAATCGATTAAGGCCTATAGAATGGAAGGTGAAAATATGTTAAAAAAAATACAGTTACCATGGGCAACTGCATTTTTTAAGTATAGGTCGGTAACTTTTATTCTAGTATTATAAACTCTGATCTTCGATTCAATTGATGCTTTTCTCTTGTACATTTTGTACCGTTTCCGCATTCATTTACCAAACGGGTTTCTCCATAACCCTCTCCTTGAAGACGATTTTCAGCGATTCCTTTTGAAATCATGTAAGCCACGGTAGATTCTGCCCTTTTTTGAGATAGCCATAAGTTATAGGAATCCTTTCCTCTGCTATCTGTATGGGAATTTACTTTTAGTTTTAGGCTGGGATACTTATCCATGGCCGCTATTACCTTCTGTATTTCGATCTCCGCATCGGGTCTAATCTGATATTTATTTAGGTCGAAATATATAGTACTAAGCTGCAACAGCTTGGCCAAATCGTCCCCAAAACCAGCAGTGACCGTACCTCGTTCTAAATAAAAATCCATTATTCTTGGTTTTCCATCGGATTTACCCAGGTATTCTTCCGACGGCACATAACCTTCTGTAAGTGCCCTTATGAAGTTTCCTTGGTTACAATCTATGCTGAGGCTATAGTTACCATTGGAATCCGTAATAGTCGTTAAAATCTCCTCGTTGTTTTCATCGATTACCTTAATCGTTGCACCCACTAATACTTCGTTGGATATTTTATCGCGTACGGTTCCCGAAATCTCTTGAATACAATCAAAATCCAAAGGCCTTGTTTCCACAAAGCTGTAAATATCATCTTCACCCATTCCGTCTGTCCGATTGGAAGCAAAGTATCCTTCTCGGGTTTCTTCATTAAAAATAAAGGTAAAATCGTCCATTTTGCTGTTTACGTTCTTACCCACATTTAAGACGGGGCCTGTAAACCGGTTATAGGCAATTTTGGTAGCGAATATATCCAAGCCTCCTAGACCTATATGCCCGTCTGAAGAAAAGTAAAGAATGTCCTTGCTCGTTACAAAGGGGAAGGTCTCCCGAGATTGTGTATTTATTTCGCTTCCCAAATTCTCCGGGGTTCCAAAGGTTCCATCACTATTGATGGTAACCCTAAAGATGTCCGATTCTCCCAAAGTTCCCGGCATATCGGAAGCAAAATACAAATAGTCTTCATTTGGACTTAAACTTGGATGTGCCACTGAATAATTGTCACTATTGAACGGCAGTTCTTCTAGACTTATCCATTCTCCGTTCTCAAGGGTAGCTCTCATAATTTTCAATCTAACAATGCCTTCATCATCCTTTACGTGTTTTCCCTCCTTAAAATTGTTTCTGGTAAAATACACGGTATTTCCATCTTTTGTAGCTGCCGAAGTAGATTCGTGATATCTTGTATTTACACTCTTCCCTAGTTTAACCACCTCATTTTGAGAGATGCTATCAGCATTCAGTTTATAGAGATTTAAGAAAGCTTTGGAGTTCCAAGAATGTCTGTACCGCGCAAAATTGCCCGTATCCCTATCCGAGGAAAATATGAGACCTTCTTTGTAAAACGCCGGGGCAAACTCGGAGTATCTTGAATTAAAACCGAAAGGGCTTATATCGTATCTGTTGGAATTCTTCTCTATTTCTTCCAAATAATCCTTATCTGTTTTATAACGGGAACCTGTACTTTCGTCTGCAGTAGCTGTTGTAAATTTGGACATCATAACGCCGGCATTGTCGTAATCTCCCAAGGATCTTAATGTTTGGCTGTATCTAAAATAATACTCCGGGCCAATTTCCGTCCCATAATCGTCTACCAGTCTTTTGTAAATTTCCGAAGCTTTTTCGTAGTTAGCGTTGAAATAATAGGAGTTACCCAATTTTTTTAACAAATCGGCAGAGACAAAACCCTTATCCAAAACGCGCTGGTAAATGTCTATTGCCGGGCTAAAGGAATATGCATCATACTTTTCATTTGCTTTATTCACCAAACGTTCCTGGGCATATGTATTCCCCAAAAAAGAGAAGACTAAAACGATGGTTACAAGTATATTTCTTATCATTTATATTAATTTAAAAGAAACGTGGGGAAACCAACCTTTCGAAAGACCTAACCAATTCAAACCGTAAAAAGACCTCAAAGGAACCATCATTAAACTGGGTTCCTCCCAAGTCGGTCGTTTCCCTATCATAAGCCAATCCGAGCATAATCTGATCGGATAATTGAAAGCCTACAAGACCGCTTATCGCAGCATCCCAACGGTACGCCGCACCAAAACTAAATTTGTCATTGAAGAGAAAACTGGCTGAGACATCCACTTGTAAAGGTGCTCCCCCAACTGCCTTGGTCAACAAGGCCGGTTTAAATTTGAAATTATTGTTTAAATCGAATACATATCCTGTAATTACATAAAAATTGATTCGTTCTGCAGAAAGAAAGGAAACGGAATCGGCATCGGTCTGTGAATTATCGAAATGTTCTGTTTCCAAAATATTGGGTGCCGATAACCCTAGATAAAACTTGTCCGTATGATAATAAAATCCTAGTCCAAAATTGGGCGAGAACCTATTTTGGATATTATCTCCATTGACCGTTTCTTCTTGTCCTGGCCGTTGTGCCAAGCTATTAAAGTCCAAATTTAAAAGATTACCCCCTGCTTTAAGGCCAAAAGATAGTTTACCTGTTAAGGAAACATCTATGGTGTACGATACCACCGCATCAAAGTAAGTTTCTTGCACAACACCATCTCCTATTTCATCGTTTATAACGGACAATCCGTATCCCAATCTACTATTTCGGATGGGGGAATGAAGATTTAAGGTGAAGGTTTCCGGTGCACCATCCAGACCAACCCATTGGGATCGATATAACGCAGCCATACTCAATTGACCTCTAGACCCGGCATAGGCCGGATTTACCGTAAGGGTGTTGAACATGTACTGGGTATACTGCGCATCTTGCTGCGCATATAGGCCTTGGATGATGGCAAAAAGAAATACTATGGGGACGAGGAAACTCTTTTTTAATATCATGCTATTGTAATATTTTACTTACTAACGTAAATATAGCCACTATCTGTAATATTTTCTTGATTATTTTGATACTCGAAGATGTAGAAGTACACTCCTGCTGGCACATAATCGTCCGCACTTAGTGTAGATCTACCCTTTGATCGGCCATCAAAAACATTGTTTTGATTGTTGTAACCTGTACCCTCATAAATGGCCACTCCCCATCTGTTAAAAATCTTTAAGGAGTTGTTGGGTATTCGATCCACCCCATTGATCCACAGAAATTCATTCTTTCCGTCTCCATTTGGTGTAACTAGTTGTGTTACCAGTATGGGTTCTTCCGTCACCGGTCTGTCGTCTGTAGGATCCAGGTAATCGGGTGTGCCGTCATCGTCCGTATCGTCGTTGGTGGGATCGCCGTCATCGTCAATGTCCTCATCGGGAGTATCTATCGTATCACCGTCGTCATCGAAATCGCGGTAGTTGACGTCTTCGGTACCGTCCGTATCGGGAAGGTCCGTGGCCGGGTCCTCTATCTCGTCGTTGACATCGTAGCCATCGTCCACATCGCTGCCCTCGTAACCGTCGTCCAGACCGTCGTTGTCCGTATCGGTACCCGTAAAGGTCTGGTCCGGGATGCCGTCGAAGTTGAAGTCGTTGCCCTCATTGTTGTCCGCCACCGTATCGTTGTCCGTGTCGAGGTCCAGATAATCCGGTTCATCGCTGCCGTCCGTGTTCTCCGGGTCCAGACCGCCAAGGTAGGCGGAGTTGACACCATCGTTCGCGGCGTAGGTGGCCTCATCGTCATCGTTCGGCGCTATGTAGCCCGCTGTGGTCTGTGCCTCTATGTTGTCCGGGATGCCGTCATTGTCGGAATCGATGTCCAAGTGGTTCGGCCTTGTGTCACCGTCGCTGTCAAGAGGGTCCGTCAAGGGGTCGTTGTCGCCATCCAGGTTGGGATCCTCGGTCGTATCCAGGATACCGTCGTTGTCATCATCCAGATCCACGGAATCGGGGACTCCGTCATCATCGGTATCGGGATCGGGATCGTTGTCGGGGTCCAGATAATCCGGTGTGCCGTCATCGTCCGTATCGTCGTTGGTGGGATCGCCATCATCGTCAATGTCCTCATCGGGAGTATCTATCGTATCACCGTCGTCATCGAAATCGCGGTAGTTGACGTCTTCGGTACCGTCCGTATCGGGAAGGTCCGTGGCCGGGTCCTCTATCTCGTCGTTGACATCGTAGCCATCGTCCACATCGCTGCCCTCGTAACCGTCGTCCAGACCGTCGTTGTCCGTATCGGTACCCGTAAAGGTCTGGTCCGGGATGCCGTCGAAGTTGAAGTCGTTGCCCTCATTGTTGTCCGCCACCGTATCGTTGTCCGTGTCGAGGTCCAGATAATCCGGTTCATCGCTGCCGTCCGTGTTCTCCGGGTCCAGACCGCCAAGGTAGGCGGAGTTGACACCATCGTTCGCGGCGTAGGTGGCCTCATCGTCATCGTTGGGCGCTATGTAGCCAACCGTGGTCTGTGCCTCTATGTTGTCCGGGATGCCGTCATTGTCCGAGTCGATGTCCAAGTGGTTCGGCCTTGTGTCGCCATCGCTGTTAAAAGGGTCCGTCAAGGGATCATCGTCGCCATCCAGGTTGGGATCCTCGGTCGTATCCAGGATACCGTCGTTGTCATCATCCAAATCCACGGAATCGGGGACTCCGTCATCATCGGTATCGGGATCTGGATCTCTGTCGGGGTCCAGGTAATCGGGTGTGCCGTCATCGTCCGTATCGTCGTTGGTGGGATCGCCATCATCGTCGATGTCCTCATCCGGGGTATCTATCGTATCACCGTCGTCATCGAAATCGCGGTAGTTGACGTCTTCGGTACCGTCCGTATCGGGAAGGTCCGTGGCCGGGTCCTCTATCTCGTCGTTGACATCGTAGCCATCGTCCACATCGCTGCCCTCGTAACCGTCGTCCAGACCGTCGTTGTCCGTATCGGTACCCGTAAAGGCCTGATCCGGGATACCGTCGAAGTTGAAGTCGTTGCCCTCGTTGTTGTCCGCCACCGTATCGTTGTCCGTGTCGAGGTCCAGATAATCCGGTTCATCGCCGCTGTCCGTATTCTCTGGGGTAATTCCTTCATCTCCACTACCTTCATAAGCATTGTCCAATCCATCCTGGTCATCATCTGCACCTTCGGGTGTTATATAACCTGCTGTGGTCTGTGCCTCTATATTGTCCGGGATGCCGTCATTATCCGAGTCTATATCTCTAAAATCTGGATTTGTATCTGAATCAGAATTTACGGGTACAATACCTCCTTCTCCATATACATCATCTAATCCATCTTCATCAAAATCCAAACCGGAAACGGGTATGTAACCTGCAGAGGATTGCCCTTCTAAATTATCTAGAACACCATCATCATCACTATCTATATCTCTATAATCGGGCACGTTATCGCGATCAGTATCTATAGGATCCAATCCTGCTTCATAGGCATCATCAATATCATTTTTGTTTAAATCGCCAATTGGTTCTATAAATCCTTCCGAGGTCTGCGCTTCTACTTTGTCTTTAATGCCATCGCCATCACTATCAAAATCCCTAAAATCTGGATATGGATCTTCATCTGAACTGACAGGGTTTAGCCCTAAATTGGAACCACTTTCATAAGCATCATCAAGACCATTTTGGTTGATATCATCGCCTGAAGGTGCTATATAATTCGTAAACGATTGTGCTTCTATGTTATCTCTGATACCGTCTATGTCGGAATCGATATCCAAATAATCCGGAATGTTCCCTTGTCCAATACCAGCATCGGTATTAATTGGATCTATACCAAACCCAAAAGTACCTTCGTAAGCATCGTCCAATCCATTTCCATTAGCATCTATACCAGAAGGAGCAACATAGGCATCGGAAGCTTGTCCTTCAAGGTTATCCAAAATTCCGTCATCGTCGCTATCTATATCCAAATAATTGGGTATCCCATCTCCATCACTATCTAGAGCATTGGTAAACGGATCATCGTCACCATCTATATTCGGATCCTCAACGGTGTCCAAGATACCATCATCATCGTCGTCCAAATCCACATCGTCTGGAACATCATCATCGTCGTTGTCTTCATCGGGTACTGGGCAATCAATGGTAAAATTAAAATCGAAAATCCAACGTTTTTCATCCCCTTTGGGTCCTATCCATCCCCATCCTGCCAAGCCTTCGGATCCAACATTTGAATCCCATAAGGCACCTCCCGGACCAATATGTACACCATAGTTTGGCGTATAGGGGTCGTTGGGATCCGGTCTTTGGGAAATTTTATAGGTACCTTCTTCCATACAATCCGTACCATAGGAAGTAACGTAACTTTTTTCTCCGTCTATAACATAATAATGCAAATCATTGGCTACTGCTTGCGAGCATCCTTCACTTTTAAACTGACCACCACCTGCGCTCCAAGTATTCCAATCCTTTTTGTCTTTTAGCACTACATAAATTTCTGCAATGCAATCTCCAAGCTTGGTATAACCGGTAATGCTTGCGGTTCCATTGTTGAACTCCTGAAACATAAGTCCATTCTCGCCATTGGATGCAAAAAAACCAGAGGCGTGTCCGTTAACAGCATCTGGCCACCAAAAATTCCCATAGGAGTTGCCTCCTGCATCGCATCGATCAGCATTGACCACTGTGCACTTTCTTAAGACTTCATAATCCGTTGGGGCATTGGTATCTTCGGAAAAATTTTCAGGCGTTATTTTAGTAAATGAGGACGTTAAGACTAAAAGCGTAATTGCACCAAGCCAAATGGCAAAGTAAATCGCACTTTTTCTTAGGTCCAAAAAAGTAGAGTTTTCCATAAGTGTCAGTAATTATTATTTACTAAGCACCATGGCTATGTAGGAAATTAAGTAAAAGATAAGAAGATAGGGCTTCTTTAAATTTAGTGCAAGATATACCTAAAATTTTGATCAACAAATTGTTTTGAAAGCATCCTTTGGCAATAATCTTTCAACAACAGTTTTACTCGATGAAGCGTTAATTTAGATATATTTTAACACTTCATACTTACGTATTCTTCAGCAAAAAAGATTACCGGCTATCCAAAAAACGAATAAAATTGTTTTTTATCGATGGGCCACAATATTTATTGCAAGAGATTTTAATTCGGTCTTTTTTAGGATAAAAAAGCATCTAAGGTCCGCGCTATCAGCTTATTGAAAATAACAAACCTATGGTTGGAATAGAACGCCATATTTCCCTTATTTTTGATCAAATTTTTTAAATGAATTTTGAAGAGGAAATATTAAGAAGAAGGACATTCGGGATTATTTCGCATCCGGATGCGGGAAAGACGACACTTACAGAAAAATTGTTGTTGTTCGGTGGCGCCATTCAGGAAGCGGGTGCTGTAAAAAACAATAAAATTAAGAAGACTGCCACTAGCGATTTTATGGAGATTGAAAGACAGCGTGGTATTTCGGTCGCTACTTCGGTACTTGCATTTTTGTATAAAGACAAGAAAATCAACATCTTAGATACACCTGGGCACAAAGACTTTGCAGAGGACACATTTAGAACGTTAACTGCCGTAGACAGTGTTATTGTAGTTATTGACGTGGCCAAAGGTGTGGAAGAACAAACCGAGAAATTGGTGGAAGTCTGTAGAATGCGCAATATTCCCATGATTGTTTTCATCAATAAATTGGACCGAGAAGGAAAAGATGCCTTTGACCTTTTGGATGAAGTGGAACAAAAATTGGGACTTTCTGTGACCCCATTGAGTTTTCCTATCGGTATGGGATACGATTTTAAGGGAATCTATAATATTTATGAAAAGAATATTAACCTTTTTAGCGGAGATAGTAAAAAGAATATTGAGGATACCATTGCATTCGATACTATTGACGATCCTGAATTGGACAATATAATAGGGGCTTCTGCAGCGGAATCGCTTAGGGAAAATCTAGAACTGGTAGATGGTGTTTACCCTAGTTTTGACAAGCTTAGTTATCTGGAGGGTTCTCAGCAGCCAGTGTTCTTTGGTTCTGCCTTGAACAATTTTGGTGTTCGCGAGTTATTGGATTGCTTTGTGCAAATTGCCCCATCCCCAAAAGACAAAATGTCCGAAGAACGTATGGTAAAGGCAAATGAAAAAAAAATGACCGGCTTTGTCTTTAAAATCCACGCTAATATGGATCCCAAACATAGGGATCGACTGGCGTTTGTGAAAATAGTATCTGGCACATTCGAAAGAAACAAGCCGTATTTACATGTAAGGCATAACAAAAATTTAAAGTTTTCTAGTCCCAATGCATTTTTTGCAGAAAAAAAACAAATTGTAGACGTTTCATACCCTGGAGATATTGTTGGACTGCACGATACCGGGAATTTTAAAATTGGGGATACCCTAACCGAAGGTGAAAAATTACAATATCAAGGCATTCCAAGCTTCTCTCCGGAACATTTCCGTTATATCAATAATGCCGATCCAATGAAGGCCAAACAGCTGTACAAAGGCATTGATCAGCTTATGGACGAAGGTGTGGCACAATTGTTTACGCTAGAGCTGAACAATAGAAAAGTAATTGGAACCGTAGGTGCCCTGCAATATGAGGTTATTCAATATAGGTTAGAGCATGAGTATGGTGCAAAATGCACTTATGAGAACTTTCCGGTACACAAAGCGTGCTGGGTAGCTCCAGAAAATCCTTCCAATGAAGAGTTTAAAGAGTTTAAAAGGGTGAAGCAAAAGTTTCTGGCCAAGGATAAAAGGAATCAACTGGTCTTTCTGGCCGATTCCCAATTTTCATTACAAATGACCCAACAAAAATATCCTACGGTAAAGCTTCATTTCACTTCGGAATACAATTGACGTTTTCTAAACCCTTAAAAATAAAAAGACCCGTAAAAAATTACGGGTCTTTTTTGTTATGCCTCTCCTGTTGGACCAAAATTTAATGGTATGGGAGGTTGCTCATAATCCTTAATTGTACCATGGGCCTTTTCAAAACGATTTACATTATCGTTCAATGCCTTAAGGAACTTCTTGGCATGCTGTGGTGTAAGTACAATTCTACTTTTCACCTTTGCCTTGGGCGCCCCTGGCATCAAACTAATAAAATCAACAACAAATTCTGATACTGAATGGTTGATAATTGCCAAATTGGAATAGGTTCCTTCGGCGGTTTTCTCATCCAACTCTATATTAATCTGCTTTTGTTTTTGATCTTTATCGGCCATGTCCAATATTTTAAAATTTCAATTCCTCTTTACGGGCCATGATCTCATCGTACTCTTCCTTGGAACCTACAATAATGTTCTCATAATCTCGCATTCCTGTACCAGCAGGTATTTTATGCCCTACAATCACATTTTCTTTTAGTCCCTCAAGACGATCTACCTTACCACTTACCGCGGCTTCGTTCAATACTTTGGTAGTTTCTTGGAACGATGCTGCCGAAATAAACGATTTGGTCTGTAACGATGCTCTGGTAATTCCTTGCAAGATAGGTGTTGCTGTTGCTGCAACGGCATCTCTTGCTTCCACCAAGGCCTTGTCCGCACGTTTTAAAATGGAATTTTCATCCCTTAGCTCGCGCGAGGTAATTATTTGCCCTGCCTTTAGGTTTTCTGACTCACCGGCTTCTTCCACGACTTTCTTGCCAAATATCTCGTCATTTTCCCTAATGAAATCGTCTTTATGGGCAAGCTGGTTTTCCAAGAAGATGGTATCTCCAGAATCCTGAATACGCACTTTGCGCATCATTTGTCTTACAACTACCTCAAAGTGCTTATCATTGATTTTCACACCTTGCAAACGGTATACTTCCTGAACCTCGTTCACTAAATACTGTTGTACGGCAGATGGACCCTTTATGGACAAAATATCTTCCGGGGTTATAGACCCATCGGAAAGTGGCATTCCTGCACGTACATAATCATTCTCCTGCACTAAAATCTGATTGGAGAGTTTTACCAAGTATTTCTTGATCTCCCCTAATTTGGATTCTATGATTATCTCGCGGTTACCTCTTTTGATCTTACCGAAGGATACTACACCATCAATCTCTGAAACTACCGCCGGATTAGACGGGTTTCTAGCTTCAAACAACTCGGTTACCCTTGGAAGACCCCCGGTAATATCGCCGGCTTTAGCCGACTTACGAGGAATTTTAACCAAAATCTTTCCTTCCTTGATTTTATCGCCATCATCTACCATGATGTGAGATCCAACGGGTAAGTTGTAGGATCGTAATACCTCATCCTTGGTATTTTTGATCAACAACGTAGGTATCAGTTTTTTGTTTCGCGATTCGGAAATCACTTTTTCCTGAAAACCTGTTTGTTCATCAATCTCCACCTGATAGGTAACACCTTGCTCTATATTTTCATAGGCGATTTTCCCTGGAAATTCTGAAACAATAACACCGTTATAGGGATCCCACTGACAGATGACATCACTTTTTTCTACTTTGTCCCCGTTCTTAATAAATATTTGAGATCCATAAGGAATGTTATTTGTGCTAAGGGTAATCCCCGTTTTAACGTCAACAACCTTAATTTCAGATGTTCTAGAAATTACGATATCTGCAGGTTTTCCGTCGCCGTCCTCTCCTTTTACAGTTCTTAAATCCTCTATTTCCGCTTTACCGGCAAATTTGGTTACCAGTTTATTATCTTCGGAAATGTTACCGGCAATACCTCCAACGTGGAAGGTACGCAAAGTAAGCTGTGTCCCAGGTTCACCAATAGATTGGGCTGCTACTACACCAACGGCTTCTCCACGTTGAACCATTTTATTGGTAGATAGGTTTCTACCATAACATTTACCACAGATTCCTTTTTGCGCTTCACAGGTTAAAGCTGAACGAACCTCTATCTTATCAATAGGCGAGGCCTCTATTCTCTTAACATCGGCCTCCATAACTTCTTGTCCTGCGGATAACAACAATTCTTCCGTTAGAGGGTTATATACATCGTGTAACGAAACCCTTCCAAGAATTCTCTCGCCCAAGGTCTCCACTACTTCTTCGTTCTTCTTTAAAGCCGCTACCTCTATACCGCGTAAGGTACCACAATCTTCTATGTTGATAATAACATCTTGTGATACATCTACCAATCTACGTGTTAAATAACCTGCATCCGCTGTTTTAAGAGCAGTATCCGCAAGTCCTTTACGTGCACCGTGTGTGGAGATAAAGTACTCCAAAATGGATAGTCCTTCTTTAAAGTTGGACAAAATTGGGTTTTCAATGATCTCTCCACCACCCGCGGTAGATTTTTTAGGCTTGGCCATCAATCCTCTCATACCGGTCAACTGGCGAATTTGCTCCTTGGAACCCCTTGCACCAGAATCCAACATCATATACACAGAGTTGAATCCTTGTTGGTCTTCCCGGATACGTTTCATTGCCAATTCTGTCAACATGGCATTGGTAGATGTCCAAACATCGATTACCTGATTATAACGCTCGTTGTTGGTTATAAGTCCCATGTTATAGTTCGCCATAATACCATCTACTTGCTCGTTGGCATCGGCTATCATCTCATGTTTCTCCTGAGGAATAATAATATCTCCCAAGCTAAAGGACAAACCTCCCTTAAAGGCAAACTCATACCCCATTGTCTTGATCTTGTCCAAGAAATCGGATGTGGTTGGCACATCGGTAACAGCTAATATGTTACCAATAATATCCCTTAAGGATTTTTTGTTCAATACATCGTTTACATAACCTGCCTGTTCGGGTACCACCATGTTGAACAATACCCTACCTACGGTAGTGGTAATGATCTGATTTACCAATTCTCCTTCTTCATTGAAATCTTTGGCCCTAACTTTTATACCGGCATTAAGCTCTACCATACCTTCGTTAAAGGCGATAACTACCTCTTCGGCAGAATAGAAGGTTAATCCTTCTCCCTTAACGGTTACTTCTTTGGTAGATTTTTTCTCCTTGGTCATGTAATACAGACCCAATACCATATCTTGGGATGGTACGGTAATCGGTGATCCGTTTGCGGGGTTCAATATATTGTGCGAAGCAAGCATCAACAATTGGGATTCCAAAATTGCTTCTGGGCCCAAAGGTAAATGCACTGCCATTTGATCTCCATCAAAATCCGCGTTAAAGGCCGTACACACCAATGGGTGAAGTCTAATGGCCTTACCTTCTATCAGTTTTGGTTGAAATGCTTGTATTCCCAAACGGTGCAATGTAGGGGCTCGGTTCAATAATACCGGATGTCCCTTAAGTACATTCTCTAGAATATCCCAAACTACAGGTTCTTTTTTGTCTATAATCTTCTTGGCCGATTTAACGGTCTTTACAATACCTCTTTCGATCAACTTGCGTATTACAAAAGGCTTGTACAGTTCTGCCGCCATATCCTTGGGAAGGCCACATTCGTACAATTTCATCTCGGGACCAACAACAATAACCGAACGTGCCGAATAATCTACCCGTTTTCCCAAAAGGTTTTGACGAAAACGTCCTTGCTTCCCTTTCAACGAATCCGATAGGGATTTTAAAGGTCTGTTAGATTCTGTTTTTACTGCCGATGCTTTACGTGTATTATCGAACAAGGAATCCACTGCCTCCTGAAGCATACGTTTCTCATTTCTAAGAATTACTTCTGGGGCTTTAATCTCCATTAATCGCTTTAATCGATTGTTTCTGATGATTACCCTTCGATATAGGTCATTTAAATCCGATGTAGCGAAACGACCACCATCCAAAGGTACCAAAGGACGCAATTCTGGAGGAATAACGGGTACCACCTTCATGATCATCCACTCTGGTTTGTTCTCCCTGTTTTCTTGCGATTCCCTAAGTGCCTCAACAACTTGAAGGCGTTTTAAAGCCTCTGTCTTACGTTGCTTGGAAGTCTCGGTATTTGCCTTGTGCCTTAGGTCGTAGGACAGTTGGTTTAGATCTATCCTTGCCAAAAGGTCTATTAGACATTCGGCACCCATTTTAGCGATAAACTTATTTGGATCACTATCTTCCAAATACTGGTTTTCTGCTGGGAGGGTTTCCAAGATGTTAAGGTATTCCTCTTCCGTTAAGAAATCCATCTTTTGGATTTCGGTGCCTTCTTCATTACTCTTTGCAAGACCAGGTTGAATTACAACATAACGTTCGTAATAAATGATCATGTCCAATTTCTTGGAAGGTAATCCCAAAAGGTAACCTATTTTATTGGGTAAAGAGCGGAAATACCAGATATGTGCAACCGGTACTACCAGGTTAATGTGCCCAACTCTGTCTCGGCGCACCTTTTTCTCTGTTACCTCAACACCACAGCGATCACATACTATACCGCGGTACCGGATTCTCTTGTACTTTCCACAAGCACATTCGTAATCCTTTACCGGGCCAAAAATACGTTCGCAGAAAAGCCCATCTCGCTCTGGCTTATGCGTTCTATAATTAATGGTTTCGGGTTTTAAAACCTCTCCTCTCGACTCTCCCAAAATAGATTCTGGAGATGCCAATCCGATAGAAATTTTATCAAACCTTTTTACTGGGTTATTATCTTTAAGTCTAGCCATAACAATATGGTGATAATGAATTAATTGAGTATTTGTATTATTCTTCCAACCTGATGTCCAAACCTAAACCTTTAAGTTCGTGCATTAGTACGTTAAAAGATTCTGGTAAACCAGGCTCTGGCATTGTTTCTCCTTTAACGATAGATTCATAGGTTTTTGCCCTACCAATAACATCATCGGATTTAACCGTCAATATTTCCCTAAGGGTAGCGGAGGCACCGTATGCTTCTAGCGCCCATACTTCCATCTCTCCAAAACGCTGACCTCCAAATTGTGCTTTACCACCAAGAGGTTGTTGTGTAATAAGAGAGTAAGGTCCTATTGAACGGGCGTGCATTTTATCATCTACCATATGTCCTAATTTCAACATATAGATTACCCCAACAGTAGCGGGCTGATCAAAACGTTGTCCGGTTCCACCGTCATATAAGTACGTATGTCCAAACCTTGGGATACCTGCATCATCTGTATATCCATTGATTTGATCCAAGGTAGCCCCATCGAAAATTGGCGTACCAAATTTCTTGCCTAGTTTTAGTCCGGCCCAACCTAGAACAGTTTCGTAAATCTGGCCAATGTTCATACGCGAAGGTACTCCCAAAGGATTCAAAACGATATCTACAGGGGTTCCATCCTCTAAGAACGGCATATCTTCTTGGCGTACAATACGTGCAACGATACCTTTGTTACCATGGCGACCGGCCATTTTATCACCTACTTTAAGCTTACGCTTCTTAGCGATATATACTTTGGCCAATTTCATGATTCCTGCAGGAAGTTCATCACCAACTGAGATTGTAAACTTGTCTCTTCTAAGGTTACCCTGAAGGTCGTTAAGCTTAATCTTATAGTTGTGCAGAAGATCTGCCAATAGCGCATTGGTTGTTTTATCGGTGGTCCAACTACCCCCTACAAGGTGGGCAAAATCATCTACCGAATTCAACATTTTCATGGTGTATTTCTTACCTTTTGGAAGCACTTCTTCTCCCAAATCGTTTAATACACCCTGGGAAGTCTTGCCATTGATCAAGGCAAACAACTTCTCTACCAATACATCTTTAAGTTGTTGAAATTTAACTTCATATTCCATTTCCAATGAAGAAATGGCCTCTTTATCTTCGGAACGCTTACGCTTGTCCTTAACAGATCTAGAGAACAACTTTTTGTCTATTACAACACCTCTTAAAGATGGTGATGCCTTTAATGATGCATCTTTTACATCCCCGGCCTTATCACCAAATATTGCCCTAAGTAATTTTTCTTCCGGTGTAGGATCGGATTCCCCTTTAGGAGTAATCTTACCTATTAGGATATCACCTGGCTTAACTTCGGCACCAATGCGGATCATTCCATATTCATCCAAGTCCTTGGTTGCTTCTTCGGATACGTTGGGGATATCATTGGTAAGCTCTTCAGCCCCCAGTTTGGTATCCCTTACTTCCAAGGCGTATTCATCAATATGAATAGATGTGAAGATGTCCTCACGTACTACTTTTTCAGAAATTACAATAGCATCCTCAAAATTGTAACCTTTCCATGGCATAAAGGCCACTTTTAGGTTTCGTCCTAAGGCCAATTCACCTTTTTCAGTGGCATACCCTTCGCAAAGTACCTGTCCTTTTTTAACTTTATCGCCTTTTTTAACAATTGGCTTTAGGTTAATACTTGTACCTTGGTTGGTTTTGCGGAATTTTACCAGTTCATATGTTTTGGAATCTTCCTCAAAACTTACCAACTGCTCTTCTTCGGTACGCTTGTATTTTATCGTAATTATTTTAGAATCTACATATTCTATAACTCCATCACCTTCTGCATTGATCAAAACCCTAGAGTCTGAAGCCACCTGTCTTTCCAGACCGGTCCCCACTATGGGTGACTGCGGTTTCAACAAAGGAACTGCTTGGCGCATCATATTAGACCCCATCAAGGCACGGTTGGCATCATCATGTTCCAAGAAAGGAATCAATGAAGCCGAAATAGATGCAATTTGATTGGGAGCCACATCGGTATAGTTCACCTCAGAAGGATCTACCACAGGAAAATCGCCTTCTTCCCTTGCAATAACCTTTTCGCGATCTATCTGACCGTTTTCCTTCAAAGGGATGTTTGCCTGTGCAATTTTCATTCCTTCCTCTTCTTCGGCGCTCAAATAAGTATACTCCTCTGTATCTACCTTACCTTTTTCTACTTTTCTATAAGGGGTTTCCAAGAAGCCCATTGGATTCACTTTCGCAAAAACCGAAAGGGAAGAGATTAAACCAATATTTGGTCCTTCAGGGGTTTCAATAGGACAAAGTCTTCCGTAGTGGGTATAGTGTACATCACGTACCTCAAAACCGGCTCTTTCCCTCGAAAGTCCTCCTGGCCCTAAAGCGGAAAGCCTTCTCTTGTGCGTTATTTCTGCCAATGGATTGGTCTGATCCATAAACTGCGACAACTGGTTGGTCCCAAAGAATGAATTGATTACCGAAGATAGTGTCTTCGCGTTAATCAGATCGATGGGTGTAAACACCTCATTATCGCGTACGTTCATACGTTCGCGGATAGTTCTGGCCATACGGGCCAATCCTACACCAAATTGAGAAGACAATTGCTCGCCTACCGTTCTTACACGACGGTTGGAAAGGTGATCGATATCATCAATTTCTGCTTTGGAATTGATCAATTCGATCAAATATTTGATAATGGTAATGATATCTTCCTTGGTAAGAACCTGTTTGTCCATACCAATATCCAATCCTAACTTTTTGTTCATTCTATAACGTCCAACCTCTCCAAGGTTATAACGTTGATCGGAAAAGAACAACTTGTCTATAATACCTCTTGCCGTTTCTTCATCTGGCGGTTCGGCATTACGCAACTGTCTGTATATATGTTCAACGGCTTCCTTTTCAGAGTTCGTTGGATCTTTTTGCAAGGTATTATGGATAATGGCATAGTCCGATTGTGCATTGTTCTCTTTATGTAAGAGAATGGTTTTTACATCGGCTTCCAATATTTCGGCAATATGCTCCTTCTCCAAGACGGTATCGCGGTCTAGAACAATTTCGTTTCTTTCAATGGAAACCACTTCGCCTGTATCTTCGTCCACAAAATCCTCGTGCCATGTGTTCAAAACCCTTGCTGCCAATTTGCGGCCCAAGACTTTTTTAAGTCCGGCATTGGAAACTTTTATCTCTTCGGAAAGGTCAAAAATTTCCAAAATATCCTTATCTCGTTCAAAACCAATTGCACGGAACAAGGTGGTAACCGGTAGTTTTTTCTTCCTATCGATATACGCGTACATTACGCCGTTGATATCGGTAGCAAATTCTATCCAAGAGCCTTTAAATGGAATAACCCGTGCCGAATATAGTTTGGTACCATTGGCATGGAAAGACTGTCCAAAGAAGACACCTGGTGAACGGTGTAGCTGTGAAACTACAACACGTTCCGCTCCATTGATAACAAATGTACCACTGGGCGTCATATAGGGTATAGTACCCAAGTATACATCCTGAACTATGGTTTCAAAATCTTCGTGTTCCGGATCTGTACAAAACAATTTTAATCTTGCTTTTAACGGAACACTATAGGTAAGGCCTCGCTCTATGCATTCTTGGATGGAATACCTAGGTGGGTCTATAAAATAATCAAGAAATTCTAGTACGAATTGATTTCTAGTGTCGGTGATCGGGAAGTTTTCCATGAAGGTGTTGTACAATCCTTCATTGCCCCTCTCGTCAGATTTTGTTTCAAGTTGAAAGAAATCCTGAAATGATTTAATCTGAATGTCCAAGAAATCCGGATAATCCGGTATGTTCTTAGCGGATGCAAAACTTATTCTCTCAGTCTGATTTGTGAACATCAATGGACAAAATTTTGAAAGTGAATACTAAAGTGTCGTATATTACTTTATATACTATGTATAAAAGGGTTTAGGTCTAGCCACCAAATGTGGAAAGACCTAAACCAACTTAGTTATGGTTGTTGCTATTATTTAAGCTCAACTTCTGCTCCTGCTTCTTCTAGTGATTTTTTGATTCCTTCAGCTTCGTCTTTAGCAACACCTTCTTTTACAGCTTTTGGTGCGCTGTCAACAATATCCTTAGCATCTTTTAATCCCAAACCGGTCAATTCCTTAACCAATTTAACTACAGCAAGTTTAGAACCACCGGCTGCCGTCAAAATTACATCGAATTCTGATTTTTCCTCAGCGGCTTCTGCTTCTCCACCACCAGCGGCGGCACCACCGGCTACGGCAACGGCTGCAGCAGCAGGCTCTATACCATATTCTTCTTTTAATATATCGGCCAACTCATTTACTTCCTTTACGGTTAGGTTAACCAATTGTTCTGCGAAATCTTTTAAATCTGCCATTTTTCTATCGTTTAATAAAATTTTAAAATATAATTGTTTTTAGTGCGTACTTATTCTTTTTCTGATAATGTTTTAAGGATACCTGCAAGTTTACCTCCGCCAGACTTAAGTCCTGAGATAACATTTTTAGCAGGGGATTGCAACAATCCAATGATCTCTCCGATCATTTCTTCCTTGGACTTGATATTAACAAGGGTATCCAATTGCTCATCGCCCAAATATATTGCTTCTGCAATGAAAGCTCCTTTTAGCAAAGGCTTATCGGACTTCTTTCTGAAGCTTTTAATAAGTTTTGCGGGAACATTACCAGTTTCGGAAAACATTAAGGATGTATTACCTTTCAATACTTCCGGAAGTTCTCCAAAATCTTTTTCGGAAGCCTCCATGGCTTTCGCCAACAAGGTATTTTTAACTACCGCCAATTTAACATCTGCCTTAAAACAGGCTCTTCTTAAATCAGAGGTGGTTAAAGCATCCAAACCAGAAATGTCTGTTAAATATATCGTGGAATTATCCGCTAACTGTGCAGTTAAATCCTGTATTACGTTCGATTTTTCTTCTCTTGTCATAATAAAAACTTTAACTGCCTTTTAAGCGGTTTTTGGATCTAATTGAACACTTGGACTCATGGTACTGGATAAGTATACACTTTTCATATATACCCCTTTTGCCGCGGTTGGTTTCAACTTAACCAATGTGTCCAACAGTTCTTGTACATTGTCTGCAATCTTATCTGCTGAAAAAGAAGCTTTTCCAACTGCAGCATGCACAATTCCCGTCTTATCCACTTTAAAATCTATTTTACCGGCTTTTACATCGGATACGGCTTTTGCTATATCCATGGTTACCGTTCCGGTCTTTGGATTGGGCATTAGTCCCCTAGGACCCAATACACGTCCTAATGGGCCTAATTTTCCCATAACGCTTGGCATGGTGATGATAACATCAACATCGGTCCAACCGCTTTTTATTTTATCCAAATATTCGTCCAACCCTACAAAATCTGCTCCGGCCTCTTTGGCCTCTGCTTCTTTATCCGGGGTTACCAATGCCAAAACCTTAACATCCTTACCTGTTCCATGAGGAAGGGTAACAACGCCACGCACCATTTGATTTGCCTTACGCGGGTCTACACCCAAACGAATAGCCATATCTACTGATGCATCGAATTTTGCACTGGTTATTTCCTTTATCAAAGCGGAACCTTCTTCTATCGAATAGAGCTTATTCTTGTCTATTTTAGCGTGAGCTTCCTTTTGCTTTTTAGTTAATTTTGCCATTTTTAATTGCTTTTAAGATTTTAGAAAGGTCTTTTTCCCGAAACTTTAAGACCCATAGATCTTGCAGTACCTGCAACCATGCTCATAGCAGATTCTACGGTAAATGCATTAAGGTCTACCATTTTGTCCTCTGCGATCGTTTTTACTTGATCCCAGGATACGTTTCCAGATTTTACCCTGTTGGGTTCGCCCGATCCTTTTTTAACCTTTGCCGCTTCCAATAGCTGAACTGCCGCTGGCGGTGTCTTAACGACAAAGTCGAAAGACTTGTCCTTATATACCGTGATAACAACTGGCAATACTTTGCCCGGTTTGTCCTGTGTACGTGCGTTGAATTGCTTACAGAACTCCATGATGTTAACGCCGGCAGCACCTAAAGCGGGTCCGACCGGTGGCGACGGATTCGCTGCACCTCCCCTAACTTGTAGTTTAACTACTTTACTTACTTCTTTTGCCATTGTTTAAAATTAATTTTAAGCGTGTTTGTTGGAAGCAACACAGCTCATTAAATATGTAACAGTTTTTTTTATACTTTTTCTACTTGCATATAACTTAACTCCAAAGGTGTCTTTCTTCCAAAAATCTTCACCATCACCTCTAGCTTACGCTTTTCCTCATTTATTTTCTCTACGGTACCGTTGAAACCATTGAACGGGCCATCTATAACCTTAACAGTTTCACCCAAAACAAAAGGAATTGCCACACTGTCCGTATTTACGGCCAATTCATCGACTTTACCAAGCATTCTGTTCACCTCCGCTTTTCTAAGTGGCACAGGATCTCCTCCTTTTGTTTCTCCCAAAAACCCAATAACATTGGTAATGGAACGTATAATATGTACCATTTCTCCACCTAAATTGGCTTTGATCATTATATAACCTGGGAAATATACACGCTCTTTATTAATTTTCTTTCCGTTTCGGATTTGGACTACCTTCTCCGTTGGCACCAAAACATCTTCTAAGTAATCACCAAAACCCAAACGGGCAACTTCACTTTCTATGTAGCCTTTGATTTTGTTTTCCTGACCACTGACTGCCCTTACCACATACCATTTTTTTTCCAATACTTCCGACATAGGACCAGCTTAGTTTAAAATATTATTGAAATAGAGTTGTATAAGCTCACTAAAAACAGTGTCCACTCCCCATGTTGCCAAGGCGAATAAAATGGAAAAAACAGCTACGACCACCATAAGGTTTGAAGATTCTGCCTTGGAAGGAAGCGTAACATTGTTTGTAAGTTCTTCTATGGACTCCTTTATATATGTGAACATATCTCTATAATTTTCTTTGGTATTTACAACACGACTTAAAGTCGAACCATACACTCTCAATTCTCAATTCTGGCACGGGAGGAGAGGCTCGAACTCCCGACACCTGGTTTTGGAGACCAGTGCTCTACCAACTGAGCTACACCCGTTTGTGAATGCGCTACCTCCCGATAATTATCGGGATGAGCTACACCCGTTTATATTTACATTGAAAGGTATCCCGCCGAAACGGAACACCCTCAATGCACTAATACCCTAAAGTTTATTAATCTAAAATTTTGGTAACCTGACCAGCACCTACTGTTCTACCACCCTCACGGATTGCAAAACGTAGACCTTCGCTCAATGCAATAGGCTGAATCAAATCAACAATAATGGTAAGGTTATCACCTGGCATTACCATTTCAACCCCACTAGGAAGATTAATATTCCCTGTTACATCCGTAGTTCTTACATAGAACTGTGGACGATAATTGTTATGGAAAGGAGTATGTCTACCACCTTCTTCTTTTTTAAGGATATAAACCTCTGCCTCAAATTTGGCATGTGGCTTAACAGAACCTGGCTTACAAATAACCATTCCCCTTTTAATATCGGTTTTTTCAATACCTCTCAACAAGATACCTACATTATCTCCGGCCTCACCTCTATCCAATATCTTACGGAACATCTCAACACCAGTAACAGTAGAACTTAACTTCTCTGCACCCATACCAATGATATCAACTGCATCACCTGTATTGGCAACACCAGTTTCTATACGACCGGTAGCAACAGTACCACGTCCTGTAATGGTAAATACATCCTCTACAGGCATTAAGAAATCTTTATCTACGTCCCTTTTAGGTAATTCTATCCACTCATCAACGGCAGTCATTAATTCCATAACTGTATCTACCCATTTTTGCTCCCCGTTAAGGGCACCTAGGGCAGAACCTGCAATAACAGGTCCGTTATCACCATCATACTCGTAGAAGGACAATAATTCCCTTATTTCCATTTCAACAAGTTCCAAAAGCTCTTCATCATCTACCATATCCACTTTGTTCATGAAGACAACTATTCTTGGAATACCTACCTGACGTCCTAAAAGGATGTGCTCACGAGTTTGTGGCATAGGTCCATCCGTGGCCGCAACCACCAAGATAGCACCGTCCATTTGGGCAGCACCGGTAACCATGTTCTTAACATAATCCGCGTGACCAGGACAATCAACATGAGCATAGTGACGATTTGCTGTTGAATACTCCACGTGTGAAGTGTTGATTGTAATACCTCTTTCTTTTTCCTCAGGAGCGTTATCGATAGATTCGAAGCTTCTCAATTCGGACAATCCAGCGTTTGCCAATACCGTGGTAATAGCAGCGGTCAATGTAGTTTTACCGTGATCTACGTGTCCAATAGTACCAATATTTAAGTGCGGTTTGGAACGATCAAAAGTTTCCTTTGCCATGTTTAATTAATTTTAATCTTAGTTTATATTAGTGTACAAATTATCTTCTATTTGAGCCAATGACGAGATTTGAACTCGTGACCTCTTCCTTACCAAGGAAACGCTCTACCCCTGAGCTACACCGGCGTAAAGTGTTGAATCTTCACCCTATGACCATGTACGTCAACATCACAGAACTTAAAGATCCCTGCCTTCGCAGGAATGACATTGCTGTCAAAATTTTAGAGCGGGAGACCGGGTTCGAACCGGCGACATTCAGCTTGGAAGGCTGACGCTCTACCAACTGAGCTACTCCCGCATTTTTTTTGGAAAAACCAAAAAACAAATCAAAATTTCAAATACCAAGAACTACATCTGGCCATCTCAATATAATCTGTCCGCTTAACAACGAACCTTAATTATATTACCAGTGGATTTTTAAAGCGCAATGCCGAAAACAGAGACACTTTAAAATTCCGTGTGGGGAGAGCAGGATTCGAACCTGCGAAGACATAGTCAGCAGATTTACAGTCTGCCCTCGTTGGCCGCTTGAGTATCTCCCCAAAAGCTATTTTACTGAACGTACAAATCATTAGAGGACCTCTTTCCCTTACACTCTGGGACCAATCTTCGACCCTCTAACCCAACTCTTTTAAAATCCAGGAAAAAAACCATTTTCCTTTTCTTAAATCGAGCCGATGGAGGGACTCGAACCCACGACCTGCTGATTACAAATCAGCTGCTCTAGCCAGCTGAGCTACATCGGCTTTTCAAAGCCTTTTAAGCATAAAAAAGTCCGCTATTTCTAACGGACTGCAAATGTAGATAATTATTTTTTTAATCAAAACAATTTTTGAAAAATTTTAGTTAGGCCTGAAGCCTTAATTTTTGCTTTCTTTTTTTTAAACTTCTTTCTAAAGAATTACAAGCGGAATCCACTGCTTCCTCAAAAGATTTACATTGCTTTTTTACCACAAATTTATCTTTTGGAACATGAACTTTGATTTCAACTATTTTATTTTCTTTTGAACTTGTGTTCACTACCTTTAAATATACGTCCGAACTTATCACCTTATCATAAAAAAGTTCCAACTTATCCAACCTTCCCTGAACGAAATCCAAAAGCTTACTGTCAGCATTGAAATTCACCGATTGCGCATTTACCTTCATAAAATGAAATTTTAAGAGTTAAACAATGTATACTAACGAAAAAATTATTCCTTGCTCCTAGGATGAGCCAGTGAATGAATCTTTTTAAGTTCAGCGATACTATTATGGGTATAGACCTGGGTAGATGCCAAACTTGAATGACCCAACAACTCCTTAACCGAGTTTAGGTCCGCTCCCTTATTAAGTAAATGAGTCGCAAAGGTGTGCCTTAGAATATGGGGACTCTTCTTTACCTTTGAGGAGACTAGACTAAAATACCCATTAATTATTCTATAAACAAGGGTTTCATAAATTTTGTTTCCAGCGGCCGTTAAAAAAATATGGTCCACCTCGGTATCTTGATTTAGCATGCTTCTCTGTTCAAAATAAGCAGTAACCAAGACAAGCGTGGATGGCAATAAGGGTACTATGCGCTCCTTGTTTCTCTTGCCCAATACCTTTAGGGTCCTTCCGGTCATATCCAAATCCTTCAACCTTAGGTTGATCAACTCCGACCGGCGTATCCCAGTGGTGTACAACAACTCTATGATCAGCTTGTCCCTAGTACCTTCAAAGTCATTTTTAAAAGGTATTTGGGATAATATTTCCTGCATTTCAGATTCGGAAAAAGGAACTTCAATTTTTTTGGAAGTCTTTAGCGCCTTGTGCTTGGCCAGTGGACTAGCGTCAATTCTTTCAATGTTTTGAAGAAATTTATAATAGGCTTTTAGGGATGCCATTTTGCGGTTAATGGTCCTATTTGCAATGTTACGATCTACCAGATTTATTATCCAGCTTCTAATTATCGTATAGTCTACATCATCTATAGAACCCAGTGTATATTGATCGGAACAAAATAAAGCAAACTCCTGAATGTCTTTTTCATAGGCCGACACTGTATGTACCGAATAATTCTTCTCTAAAGACAAATAAGAAATAAAAGATGCTAAGGCCATAAAACAAAGTTAAGCCTTTGTGATGATAAAAAAGGAATCCCGCATACCGATAATTATCAGTAGCGGGATCGCTTATACTATACTTATAAAAGTATTATATATCTTCTTGGTCTCGTAAGCCTTGGATATACTGTGCCTTTTGCACTTGGGCCCTTCTTTCTACAGAGGGTTTTGTGAACTGTTGACGTTTTCTCAACTGGCGCATGGTACCCGTTCTATCAAACTTTCGTTTGAAGCGCTTTAAAGCCCTATCGATGTTTTCTCCTTCTTTTACTGGTATTATTAACATTGGCTACAACCTCCTTTCTTTATGATTTAAGAGTGCAAATATAAAAGTAATAAATGAAATAGGTGAAATTATTTTAAAATATTCTTTGCAATGACCACCTTTTGTATTTCCGTGGTGCCCTCCCCTATCGTACAAAGTTTTGCATCCCTATAAAATTTCTCAACAGGAAAATCCTTTGTATACCCATAGCCGCCATGAATTTGAACGGCCTCATTGGCAACTTTTACGCAAACTTCGGAGGCATACATTTTGCTCATAGCACCAAATTTGGTCATATCCCGGCCTTCATTTTTAAGAAACCCCGCCTTGTGCAACAGCAATTCCGATGCTTCTATCTCCGTGGCCATATCAGCGAGTTTGAAGGATATTCCTTGAAATTGGCTTATCGGTTTTCCAAACTGTACCCTTTCTTTGGAATATTTTAAAGCGGCTTCATAAGCGCCTTTTGCAATTCCTAGGGAAAGTGCACCAATGGATATTCTTCCGCCATCTAAAACCTTCATGGATTGTACAAACCCATCACCTATTTTTCCAAGACGATTTTCATCGGGAATTTTGCAGTTATCAAATACCAGTTCTGCCGTTTCGCTTGCACGCATACCTAGTTTATCTTCCTTTTTACCACTTGTGAAGCCCGGAGTTCCTTTTTCAACCACAAAGGAAGTCATTCCACGACTATCTCCTTTTTCCCCGGTTCTGGCAACAACTACGGCTATATCACCGCTTTTACCATGTGTAATAAAATTTTTGGCTCCATTAAGGACCCAGCTATCCCCATCCTTAACAGCCGTGGTACTCATTCCCCCGGCATCCGACCCCGTGTTGTGTTCCGTTAGTCCCCAGGCACCGATCCATTCTGCCGTTGCCAATTTAGGAATCCATCGCTGCTTTTGGGCATCGCTACCGAAAGAAAGGATATGGTTGGTGCATAAGGAATTATGCGCAGCCAA
Organism: Spongiimicrobium sp. 3-5; assembly: GCF_046557915.1. Taxonomy (NCBI): domain Bacteria; kingdom Pseudomonadati; phylum Bacteroidota; class Flavobacteriia; order Flavobacteriales; family Flavobacteriaceae; genus Spongiimicrobium; species Spongiimicrobium sp. 3-5. The sequence continues at coordinate 71,478 of NZ_JBHEBG010000007.1, read as the reverse complement.
GGAAAGACCTATGGCAGGATCTACTTTAGAGATTTCTTCTATGATTGCGATATATTCGTGATAACCAAGTCCCGAGCCTCCTAAAGACTCTGGTACCAGCACACCCATGAAACCCATTTCTCCGGCTTTCTTAAAGACTTCTACAGGAAAAACTTGCGCCTCGTCCCATTCCATAACATGGGGTCTTATGTATTGCTCTGCAAATTCCTTTGCGGAAGCGGCGACCATTTGCTGGGTCTCCGAGTAATCAAAATTAACTGTAGACATAGTATCTATAATCATCATAGCAATTTTATAGGCTCAAATATAATTTAATTCTATCAATCTTATTGGATGGGAAATCTTCTATTTGCATTAATTCGTCAAAATTGCTAATTGTACCCACATTATTGCGATAGTTTACTATTCGTTCCGCTACCGAATAGGTAATGTACACCAATTTTGAAATCTTTGCTACAGATGCTGTGTTGATATTGATCTGTTGAATGCTTGGGGCAGTCCTCACTTCAAACTTCGCTAAGGCCCTTTTTACAACAACAGAATCTAGGCCATAAACATCATAAAGCTGATCGCTCACTAAAAAACCGCCCAACCGGTCTCTAAACTTTACTATCCGTTTGGATAATTTGTCTCCAATTCCGTTAACAACTCTCAGCTCCTCCACAGAAGCGGTATTTATATCTTTGGGCCATGGTCCCCTCCCTATACTTTTAGGGTAAGATTCTGATTGCCCTGTGCTTATTTTAGAAGCGGTACGTTTAGGTACCGATTTCCATTTCGGAAATTTAAAAAATGGTTTCAGAGCCTGTAACAAGGAATCGGATACTAAGGTGACCTGCTGAAATTCTTCAACGGAGTTTACATAACTGCCTCCCATTCTAAACTTGTGCAAACGGTCTATTTCTTCAGGGGTAAGTCCTAACATATAACCTTTATAATCTGATATAAAATTTGGATTATACCTACGGAACACAGGGGTGTTCGTCGTTAAACTTTCCTTTTTAAGACTGTCCACAACACGCTGCAAAACGTCATCAACCAAAACCCTTGTTTCGGTAGGCGAATAGGGTAGGTTCTTGTAATAGAGATGCAACCCTTGAAGCACAAGAATAATGAGCAGTAAAAAGAAAATCCCACTGCGTTCTTGCTTGTTGAACTTAAAGTGGGATTTAAAATTTTTCAATAATTGTTCTTATTTTGAAATAGCTTTTATTGCGTCCAGATATTTTATAAGTTCTTCTTTCACTTTAGGGAAAAGAATGAGCAACCCTATCATGTTAGGAAAGACCAACGCCAGGATCATTGCATCAGAGAAAGCAAAAACGGCTCCCATGGATGCAGAAGCTCCTATTATGATAAATGCCACGAATAATAGTTTATAGCACATATCTGCCATTTTACCTCTACCAAAAAGATATTTCCAAGACTGTAGTCCGTAATAAGACCAAGAGATCATAGTAGATATGGCAAATAGCACTACGGCTAATGTAAGCACATAAGGAAACCAGGGTATCACGGATTCAAATGCCATAGAGGTTAAGTTAACACCTCCCATGGACACGCCATCAACAATTACACTCCCGGCACCATCACCTCCATATTCAAAGATACCCCCGCTATTGAAGAAAATTATCACCAGGGCGGTCATTGTGCAGATAACCACGGTATCTATAAAAGGTTCCAACAGTGCAACGATGCCCTCACTGGCAGGATATTTTGTCTTTACCGCCGAATGCGCTATTGCGGCAGAACCTGCTCCTGCTTCATTGGAGAATACTGCTCTTCTAAAACCAACGATCAATACCCCGAACAAACCGCCCAAGCCAGCTTCTGGAGTAAACGCTCCTGAAAAAATAAGGCCAAAGGCATCATCTATATAGGAATAATTGGCAAAAATTACGATTAAGCAAGCCACGGCATAAATACCGGCCATAAAGGGAACTATTTTTTCTGTTACAGAGGCTATTCTTTTAATACCGCCAATGATTACGATACCCACTACCACGGCCAACACTACACCGATAATAAAACCGGTAGAGCCACCCTGCAGTCCCATCATAGCTGCCAATTGTTCGGCTGCCTGATTGGATTGAACTGCATTGCCGCCACCAAAGGAAGCACCAACACATAACACAGCAAAAACAACGGCCAAGGCTTTTCCCAAGCGGGTATAACCCTTTGCTTTGAGTCCTCTGGACAGATAGTACATGGGACCGCCATATACGGTACCGTTCTCATCTATATCTCTATACTTTACACCTAAGGTACATTCCACAAACTTTGTGGACATACTCAGCAATCCACAGACAATCATCCAAAAGGTGGCTCCAGGGCCTCCTATAGCTATAGCCAACGCCACCCCTGCAATGTTCCCGAGACCAACCGTACCGGATACCGCCGTTGCCAGCGCCTGAAAATGACTTACTTCTCCTTCCTTACTCTCATCCCTTATGGTATCTGGTAGATCGCCATCAACAATATTGACATCGGACTTTTCAACTCCATGGCCTTCCTCTCCCTCAACATCGTCATATTTGCCTCTAACAACACCTATGGCCAGTGGAAATCTTCTAATATTAATAAAACCAAAATACAGTGTAAAAAACGTTGCGCCAAGTACTAAGATAATCACCACCAATGGAATTCCCGTACCGGGAACCTGCCAAAAAACGATACCTTCCCACACCGCTGTTATTGGTTCGAACCACGCATTTATACGTTCGTCCAGTCCCATATCACTTGTCTCCTGGGCAAAGGTAGAAAAGGGGGTTATTAAAGCGATGATAGCAAGAAGTACATACTTCATAATTATTGTTTTTGGTTTAATTTTTAGTTTGTAAAGGCAACAATATCCAAAAAATATTCAATCCAATCAAATATTGTTTTCGAAATGTCATTGGCGGATATGGAACACTTCATTCAATTTTTCAATCTGCTCGGGCCTTCCCAGCACAATGACCTTGCTTTTGGGTTGCAGTTGTAAATCTGCCTCCGGATTAATGATGTAATTACCGTTTGGTTCTATATATCCTATTATGGTACATCCTGTTTTTTGTCTAAGGTTTAAATCGCGTAGGGAATTGCATTCTACCTGATCTGCAAAATCTTCGATGGCCACTTCTTCCAGATTTGTAGTATGCACGCCCTCTACGGAAAGTTTATCCATAAACGTTATTAAATCGGGCATTACCACCAGCGATGCCATATGATCACCTCCAATTTTATCGGGCATTATTACTTTGTTCGCTCCTGCCAATTCCAACTTTTTCTGGGAGGTAATCAAAGAAGCCCTACTAATAATAAAAAGGTTTTTATTTAGTTGTCTGGCAGAGAGCACTACAAACAAGTTGGCAGCATCATCTGGCATGGCGGCAATTAGATATTGCGCCCTTTCTATCCCTGCCTCCTTTAAAACCTCATCATCATTGGCATCGCCTTCCACAAAAAGTATGTCCGCTTCATGTTTTTCAATGACTTCCTTATTTCTCTCTATTACAACGAATGGCCTTTTGTAGGCATTGAGGCGCTCTCCTGCCTGTGCACCATTTCGGCCATATCCACAGACAATTACATGGTTGACTAAACTATTGATCTTATTTTTCACTTTTTTCTTTTTTAGCAGTTGAAGCGAATTTCTACCCAAAATGTACTCGGTAATTACCGAAATAGCAAAGGCAAATATGAAAACGCTGGATATAATTAAAAATACGGTAAAGATCTTAGCTTCAATGCTCAGGGGCTTTACTTCGGAAAAACCCACCGTGGTCACCGTAATAACGGTCATGTAAAAAGCATCGAGCCAAGAGAAATCAGATAGGAACCGATACCCTAGCACCCCTAGAAACAAAACAAGCACCATTAACGTAAGTGCGATGTATATTTTTGAACGGAAGAGTTTAATCATAATCAGAGGTCAAAAACAGAGGTTCGTTTGGTATAGACAAGATCTTTGATCCGAAGCCAAAAAGCCAAAAACAAATAGAGGGCAAAACCGAAACCTAGGGTAACGAATGTTAAATAAATAAAAGAAGTGCGCACTACCCTAGTACGTATCCCCAACCTTTCCGCTATACGCCTGCACACCTCAAAACCCCTTTTTTGGAAGTAATATAGTATTTTGTAGAAGAGATTCATTTTCTAAAATTAACTATTTCCATTTAATAAACGTGTACCAATGGCACATTGAAGACATTTATTCTTGCTGCAGTATGCGTTAAATAGTTGTAATATGGCCTGACTGTCCATGGCACTTTTTACGTTAACACCAAAATCCTCAAAATTAAGGATAACCCTGTTTCGTTCTTTTTTTAAACCCGAAATTATTTTTACAATATCCTCATTGACTTCCGTACCGGTCTCTTGGCCATAGCAAAATTTTAAAGGCAGTATGGTGTTTATAACAATTAGGTCCACAAAACTTTTTGTAAGCTTCTTTTTATTTTTTCCAGAGGATTTGCCAAAGGTAAAATGGGTGGTCCAATAGCTACTGGCCTCAATTTGGAAAATATCATAAACGGCATCCAAAGTAGAAGCCTCTATAATCTGACTGAATAAATTTGGCTGTTTTGCATACAGGTTTGCAAGCTGGGACAACCGTATCGTAGGGAAGTTAAGTGGCCTAAGTTTAAAAAAATCTGGTTGTTGCACCCCTATTGCCGTTAGATTAAATTTGTTCTGTAAGTACCGATATTCCTTTTTTAATTCCTGATGATATAAGTCCGCATCGGAATCGGGTTGTAGTAATCCGGCAAGCCCCATTAAAACACTTTCCAATTGAAACGCATTCTGACTAATTTTACGAACTATTGAAAAATCAACGGCTTTGCCAATACTCAAAAAGGAATCTCCATTGATCTTCGAACCAAAATTCTTTAATAACAACAAAAAAAGAACCTGCTCCCAGTCATTTTTGGACCGAGCCATCAAATGCTTAACCAGGTCCGACTTTTGTTCTAACCGTTCAAAATACAATCGCTCTAGCCAATTCCCTAACAAAAAGGAATCGATTTTTCCAATTTCCCTTTCACAATTGATATATGAGATGTCCTTTTTATCGAACAAAGTTTTGTAAGCTTGTATCACGTCCGTGGTAATATAGCTGCGTAACTCTAAAGTGGGCAATTCCGAGTTGTCTTTTCTAAATATATCGATATCGTCTTCCCATACCACATGTAAGATTACGTTATTATAGCTGGGATCTTTTTCATGTCCATGAGCGTACCAGTCCGATGATTTTAAGTGAATCTCCACATTTCCGGCCCATACCTGATTATGTATCTTTACTTTGGCATTGAAGAAATCAGGGCCTGCCAGATAATTATGAAAACCAACGTCCAATATGGTCACGGTTTCACCTTTAGAGGTAAACAAATCCTCTAGTTGGAGTTTTTTATATTTCCAAACAAAATGCAGTAGGTCTTCGCGCATAAATGGTCTTTAATAACCCCTTTGGGAGAAAGGTTATTGCAGTGAAGTAATTAAGTGGTTATTCCTGTACCTCTCCTTCCCATTCCGAAAAACCGCCTTCGAGGTTATTGGTATTTGCAAAACCAACGCTGTTCATTATGGCACAAGCCTGTGCGCTACGGTTGCCAGACCTACAATATACATAGTAGTTTTTGGTCTTGTCCAATTTCTCCAACCCATCCAAAAACCCTTGCCCCAAATAAATATCTATGTTGGTAGCATTAGGAATAAAGCCTTCCTCCACTTCTTCCGGAGTACGTACGTCCAGTATAAAGGCATTTGGGTCGTTCTTTAACTGCTCTTCCCATTCTTCTTGCGATAAATCTGCCATAGTAGTTTGTTTTTTGAATTGCAAAAATAAAAATCCGAAGCAAATACTTCGGATTTTAGGACCTATATTTTAAATTATTATGCTTTTATGGAACAACCTATTGCCTTTGTTGTCTCCACTTCTATGGCATTACCACTTAACATGGCGTCTACGGCGTTTTCTACATATTTGGTCTCTACCTCGTTGGCATCGGAATAATTGTCGTCTATAGTACCTATATATCTTACTTTGTTTCCAGCGTTGGTTTTTTCCAGTAGAAAAACATGCGGGGTCCTAGTAGCCCCATACTGTGGATAAACCGTTTGCCCCTCATCTAAAAGATAGGGAAAAGTAAAACCCTTTTCCGCCGCACGCACCTTCATACGTTCATAACTGTCGGAAGGTTGTTTTGCGGGGTTGTTAGGGTTAATGGCAATTACAGGTACCCCCAAAGGTTTGTACTTTACATCTAAAGCAATTATACGGTCTTCATAAGCCACCGCATAAGGACAGCTATTGCATGTAAAAATGACCAAAAAACCCTTGGCATCATCATAATCCGATAATGACACTTTATTTCCGTCAATATTTATAAGGGAGAAATCCGTAGCGATATCTCCAACTGCGTAGCCCGGCGGGTACTCGCTAAAGGCGCCAAGGAGCAGTACTAAGGAGATTAACAAGATGTTTTTTAGCGTTTTCATTTTTTAAAGCTTTATGGTTAAACAGTTCAGTGAGTAGATATGGATATCGTGGAGAGCAATGCGGAATGGCCTTCCTCTCATCCTTTTTCCATCACAAACTCATCTAAATTCTTTTTTAAGGTTTCATATGTAAACGGTTCATCAAAAAAAATTCGTTTTTTCGCATTATAAATTAATGTGGCGGGTATGGCACCGGACCAATCCGCATCTACCTTGGGTATCCAGGTATTTTGCTTTGTATCATCCAAAATAACCACTTTGGATTTCAACTGCTTTTCCTTTAAAAAGGGCACCAAATGTGTAGTCCACATTTTGGGCATATCCAAACTAACAAGGATTACTTCAACGTTATTGTCCTTCTGTTCGGAATGTATCCTTTCAAAATGAGGCAATTCCTTTACACAGGGGGCACACCAAGTAGCCCAAAAATTAATGACATAGGTCTTTTCATCTTTAAAGTGTAACATGGGTTCCAAGCCATCAAAATCGTAAATAGGCAAATCTACCTCCTTGGCCGCGGTAGTTTTATCCAAAGCTACGTCCGTTATTTCGGAGTTATTTTCATTGTTCTTGACCTGCTTACAGGAAAACCCAAGCATTAACACTAAAACTATAAGTAATTTATTCATTTAAAACAACTTAGAAGATAAATTTAAACATAGCTTTTAGAGCTTATTTAAATTTAACACAAAATTAGTAGTTATAGGTTAGGAAGTTGGAGATAATCCTATACATTTGTATATACAATTGTTGTAGTGACATGAATGTAGAAAAAATCATTAAGACAGATAAAAAGATTCCTTTACCAAAGAGGACGATCATACATTTGTTTTTGGTCCATAATAAGACCAATGAAATGTTTGCCAAGGCCCTTAAACCTTTCGAAATTTCACAACAGCAATTTAACGTACTGCGTATTTTAAGAGGTCAGCAAGGAAAACCGGCCAATCTATCTACCATTAACGACCGTATGGTTAGTAAAATGAGTAATACCACAAGGCTGGTAGACAAGCTTATTTGTAGAGGCCATGTAGAGCGCATGGTATGTGAGGCAAACCGGAGAAAAGTAGAAATTACGATTACCCAGCAAGGCCTGGATGCGTTATCCGAGATGGATAAGGAAATGGCCAATACCGAGAAGCAAGTCTTACAACGCTTCTCACATAAAGAACTTGAACAATTAAATAAACTATTGGATAAATTTTAAAACGATGAGTAATTATATTGATAGCCTAAACTGGCGTTACGCCACCAAAAAATTTGACCCCTCCAAAAAGATTGCAAAAGCAGATTTAGAGACGCTTTTGGAAGCGGTAAGGTTAAGTGCCTCTTCTTATGGGCTTCAGCCCTATCAAATATTGGTGATAACCGATCCCGAAATAAGGGAAAAGTTAAAACCTGTATCCTGGGGCCAGTCCCAAATTACAGATGCCTCACATTTAATTGTGTTCGCCAATAACACAGTGGTGGACGAAAACTTAATGGATGGCTACATTAAAAACGTAAGCAACACCCGAGGTATCCCACAAGAAGAACTTCAAGGTTATGGGGATTTTATGAAGTCGAAGTTATTGGATCTAACGGAAGAGCAGCGCTTAAGCTGGACAAGCAGACAAGTCTACTTGGCCCTTGGAAACCTCCTTTCTGCAGCGGCCCTATTAAAAATAGATACCTGCCCCATGGAAGGTTTTGAAGCCGAAAAGTACAACGAAATACTGGGGCTAAAGGAAAAAGGGTTAAACGCTGCCGTTGTGGCCACCATAGGGTATAGGTCCGAAGAAGATACTACACAACATTATAAGAAGGTGCGGCGATCTAAAGAAGAATTATTTACACATATATAAATCACAACACAGTAACAATCATTAACAAAAATTGAAATTTAGAAATCATGAAAAAAAATGCATTGAGTTTAATTTTGGTAGCGGTATTTGGGTTTTCGGCAACGGCCACCACGCCAATTGACGGAGAGAAAAAGGAAGTTAAAACTAGCGAAAGCAAAGTAACATGGAAAGCTTACAAGGTAACGGGTTCACACACTGGAACGGTAGATTTAAAATCGGGATCTTTACTTTTTGACGGAGACAAACTTACCGGTGGAGAATTTGTTGTGGATATGTCTTCCTTGATCTCTACAGATTTGGAGGGCGAATACAAAGGCAAGTTGGAAGGACATTTAAAGTCCGACGATTTTTTTGGAGTAGCCACCCACCCAACCTCCAAACTAGTTTTCACCAGTGTTGAAGCATCCGGAAAGAACTCGTATGAAGTAACGGGCGATTTAACCATTAAGGGTATTACCAAAGCAGTAACTTTTGATGTTTCTATCTACGGCAGCAAGGCAACAGCGACCCTAAAGGTAGATAGGGCCAATTATGACGTAAAATATGGATCTGGTAGTTTCTTCGATAATTTGGGGGATAAAACCATTTACGATGAATTTGACCTGGTTGTAGACCTAGAGTTCTAGAGCGTTTTGACGTTTAGTGTTTGTAAGACCCCTACCGAAATTATTTCCGGGATGGGGTTTTTATTTTTAAAGCATTAAAATTTGCTGGTTTAAAATTCCTTTTTATCTTTGGATCAATGAAAGTGCTAACGAACAATACATGGTGGTGGAATAACTTACGCAGAAGATCGTGAGCTAAGCACCCATGTAGTTAATTATACAAAAGGCTTGTCAATCACGACAAGTCTTTTTCTTTTATACAAGTTTGACATGAAATATAAATTGAATACCGATTATAAGAAAATCCTAGCGGATACCATTACCCCGGTAAGCGTGTATCTTAAGATTCGCGATAGGTTTCCAAACAGCATTCTTTTGGAAAGTAGTGATTATAGGGCCAACGACAATACCTTTTCATATATCTGTTGCAATCCTATTGCTTCCATAAAAGTGCAAAACGAAAAAATTACGGAATATTTCCCTGATGGAACTTCTGCAATCACGGAAATAGGTCAAGATACTGAAGTGCCATTGACCATACACAATTTCTCACAAAAATTTGAAACCAAAGACAACGATTTTAAGTTTATCAACAACGGTCTTTTTGGATATATGGCCTATGACGCCGTTCGCTATTTTGAAGACATAAACATTACCAAAAAAGAAGGGGCCTTGGATATCCCCGACATTTATTATGCGGTTTACCAAAACATTATTGCAGTAAACCATTTTAAGAACGAAGCGTACATTTTTGCCCATTGTTATGATAGGGATGGAAATATTGACGAAATAGAGCAAATTCTCAATGTTAAAAATTTTGCTTCGTATAACTTTACCAAAGAAGGAACACCTACCTCAAACCTGGAGGATGCAACTTATAAGGAACATGTAAACCTTGCAAAAAAACACTGTCAAAGAGGCGATGTATTTCAACTTGTGCTCTCCAGAAGGTTCTCGCAAAAATTTAAAGGTGACGAATTTAATGTATATAGGGCCTTACGATCTATTAATCCATCGCCCTATCTCTTTTATTTTGACTACGGTAATTTCAAGATTTTTGGTAGCTCGCCCGAAGCACAGTTGGTTGTGAACAACGATAAGGCAGAAATACATCCCATAGCAGGCACTTTCAAGCGTACTGGCAATGATGAGCAAGATGCCGAGCTGGCCAAAAAATTAACAGAGGATGCCAAAGAGAATAGCGAGCATGTAATGTTAGTAGATCTCGCTCGGAACGATCTAAGTAGAAATGGTAATATGGTTAAGGTAGAGAACTACCGCGAGGTGCAATTTTTTTCGCATGTCATCCACTTAGTATCCAAAGTTACCGGTCAAAAGAAAAAGGATATTCCAACCATGAAAGTGGTAGCCGATACTTTTCCGGCAGGTACCCTGAGCGGGGCTCCAAAACATATGGCCATGCAACTAATAGAAAAATATGAGAAAACCAGCAGGGATTATTATGGCGGGGCCATTGGCTTTATGGATTTTAAAGGCAATTACAACCATGCAATCATGATCCGGACCTTTCTAAGTAAAAATCATCAGTTGCATTACCAGGCCGGCGCAGGTTTGGTGGCTGCCTCCGATCCAGATAATGAACTCCAGGAGACTTACAATAAACTAGGTGCGCTTACCAAGGCATTGGAAATTGCAGAGAACATTTAAACGAAAGTATGAAAACGAAAAAAATATTGGTAATAGATAATTACGACAGTTTTACCTACAACCTCGTCCATTATTTGGAAGATTTAAACTGCGAGGTTGTTGTTAAAAGAAATGACCAACTACAGCTAGAGGAGGTAGAGGCTTTTGATAAAATAGTGCTTTCCCCGGGTCCGGGAATACCAGAGGAAGCGGGTCTTTTAAAGGAAATTATTGCCAAATATGCCCCTACCAAAAGTATTTTCGGCGTTTGTTTAGGACAACAGGCCATTTGCGAAGTGTTTGGGGGGACCATTGTAAACCTGGACAAGGTATACCACGGTATTGCAACCAATATTACCATAACACAAAAAGACTTGTTGTTTGCAAATATTCCAGAAGAAATAGAAGTAGGCAGATACCACTCTTGGGTTGTAGATCCAAATTTACCCCATAGTCTAGAAGCGACTTCCAAAGACGAAAACGGACAAATAATGTCTCTTAGGCATAAAGAGTTCGACGTATGTGCGGTACAGTTTCACCCAGAATCGGTGCTTACGCCCGATGGAAAAAAAATATTGGAAAACTGGTTAAACGGATAAGATGAAGGCAACACTGAACAGATTAATAAACCACGACATGCTCTCTAAAGCAGATGCCAAACAAATTTTGGTAAACATTGCGAAAGGGGAATACAATACCAGCCAAATAGCTGCTTTTTTAACGGTATATATGATGCGTAGTATTACCATTGAGGAATTGGAAGGTTTTAGGGATGCACTCTTGGAACTTTGTGTGGCCGTAGACCTAGCCGATTACAACCCTATTGATCTATGTGGTACCGGAGGCGATGGTAAGGATACCTTCAACATTTCTACCTTGGCCTCCTTTGTAACTGCAGGGGCCGGAGTAAAGGTCACCAAACACGGTAACTATGGAGTTTCTTCCAAATGTGGTAGCAGTAATGTGATGGAATATCTTGGAATAAAATTCAGTAATAAATCCGATTTTTTAGAAAAATCCATAGACAAAGCCGGTATTTGTGTACTTCATGCCCCCCTATTCCACCCGGCCATGAAAAACGTAGCGCCCATACGAAGAGAACTAGGGGTAAAAACATTTTTCAATATGCTGGGCCCTATGGTTAATCCGGCATTTCCCAAAAACCAAATGGTCGGGGTATTTAACTTGGAACTCGCAAGGATGTATGGATATCTCTATCAGAACACCGATAAAAAATTTACAGTACTGCATGCCCTGGATGGTTATGATGAAATTTCACTGACCGGGGCCACCAAAACCATTTCCAATCATTCGGAAGGCATATTAAACCCTTCGGATTTTGGAGTATCTGCAATAAACCAAACCGATATTGCAGGAGGCGAAAGCATAGAAGATTCCGCCAAGATATTTGTGAATATCCTTAAAGGGAAAGGCACCGAGGCACAGAACAACGTGGTATGCGCCAATGCCGGCGTTGCCATTGCTACGGTAAAAGGGCTAACTCCAAAAGCAGGCTTTGAAATGGCGATGGAATCCTTATTGCAGGGAAAAGGCCTAAACGCATTGCTGAGCTTGCAAAAATTGAGTGCATAATATGGATATTCTTAACAAAATAGTAGGCGACAAACGGAAGGAGGTAGCTTTAAAAAAGAAGTTGATTCCCATTTCACAATTGGAAAATTCCGTGTTGTTTCCAAGGACCACCAATTCTTTGGCAACGGCATTGTTGAAAAGTTCCACCGGAATCATTGCCGAATATAAAAGACGCTCCCCTTCCAAATCCGTAATCAACCAAAAAGTATCCGTGGAAGATGTAGCAAAAGGGTACAAAAATGCAGGTGTTTCGGGGATGTCCGTACTTACAGATGGAAAGTATTTCGGAGGTTCATTGGACGATTTTCTACTGGCCCGGGCATCCGTTAAATTGCCTCTTTTGAGAAAAGAGTTTATAATAGATGAATACCAGCTCATCGAAGCAAAGGCTTACGGCGCCGATGTTATCTTATTGATAGCCTCCATCCTATCTCGTGAAGAAATAAAAACACTTTCCGAATTGGCCAAGAGCATAAGCTTAGATGTGCTATTGGAGGTTCATAATTCTGAAGAGTTGAACAAAGCCCTGATGCCCAGTTTGGACATGTTGGGCGTAAACAATCGCAATCTAAAGACCTTTGAAGTTAGCTTGGAGACAAGCAAATTGTTGTGCCAAAATATTCCGGATGATTTTATTAAGGTATCGGAGAGCGGTATCAGTAGTATTGAAGCCATTAAAGAATTAAAGCCCTATGGATATCAAGGATTTCTGGTGGGTGAAAACTTTATGAAAACCAAAAACCCTGGTGAGAGTGCAAAAAACTTTATCGATAAACTTAGATAGGCTATGAAACTGAAAGTCTGTGGAATGAAGTTCGATGATAATATTAAACAGGTAGCGGCCTTGCAACCAGACTATTTGGGCTTTATCTTTTGGGAACCTTCCAAACGCTTTTTTGATAAGGACATGCCCAATGTGCCCGGTAATATTAAAAAGGTAGGGGTATTTGTTGATGCAACAATTGCCAATATTTTGGAAAAATGTAAAAATTACAGCTTAGTCGTGGTACAATTGCATGGAAAGGAGTCTCCAGAATTTTGCAAAGAACTAAAAAATAGATCCATTACAATCCTAGGTAGGGAAATAGAAATTGTCAAAGTATTTTCCATAAGAGAAACGTTTAAATTTTCGATCTTGGAACCATACGAAAATGTTTGCGACTTCTTCATGTTCGATACCAAAGGCAAACTGCCCGGGGGCAACGGTTATACTTTTAAGTGGGAGGTACTAAAAAAATACCCCTCCACCAAACCATTTTTTCTAAGTGGAGGTATTGGTCTGGAGGAAGTTTCCAAAGTAGCGGATTTTCTTCAAACCAAAGAATCAAAATATTGCCATGCCATTGATGTAAACAGCAGATTCGAAACCGAACCTGGTAACAAGAATATTGAAAAGCTAGAAAAATTTAAAACCATGTTGGCTCAGTTTAGCTAACCATAGTATAGAGATAATGACATATCACGCAGACGAAAAAGGATATTATGGCGAATTTGGTGGGGCGTTTATCCCCGAAATGCTCTATCCCAATACAGAAGAACTTCGGCAAAACTATATTCGGGTAATGCAAGAACCATCCTTTCAAAAGGAATTTGCCCAACTTTTAAAGGATTATGTAGGTAGGCCCACACCCTTATACCATGCGGAAAGGCTTTCTGCCAAATACAATACCAAGATTTATCTTAAACGGGAAGACCTTTGCCATACCGGTGCCCATAAGGTAAACAATACGATCGGTCAGATATTGATGGCCAAGAAACTCAATAAAAATAGAATCATTGCGGAGACAGGTGCCGGTCAGCATGGCGTGGCCACGGCAACGGTTTGCGCACTTATGGGTATCCAATGTGTTGTGTACATGGGTGAAGTGGACATAGCCCGGCAGGCTCCTAATGTTGCGCGCATGAAAATGCTTGGGGCAGAAGTACGGCCGGCCCTGTCTGGTAGCCGTACTCTAAAAGATGCTACCAACGAAGCTATAAGAGATTGGATAAACAATCCGGTAGATACCCATTACATCATTGGATCCGTAGTAGGGCCCCACCCGTATCCAGACATGGTGGCAAGGTTTCAATCCGTTATTTCCAAAGAAATTAAGGCGCAACTTTTAGAAAAAGAGGGTGTAGAAAATCCAGATTATGTAGTGGCCTGCGTTGGAGGTGGCAGTAATGCGGCAGGTGCCTATTATCATTTTTTGGATAATGACAAAGTGGGCATTATTGCTGTTGAGGCAGCCGGCAGGGGAATAGATTCTGGGGAAAGTGCTGCAACCTCCGCACTTGGTAAAATTGGTATTATCCACGGTAGTAAAACACTGTTGATGCAAACTCCCGACGGACAAATTACAGAACCTTATTCCATTTCCGCCGGATTAGATTACCCTGGTGTTGGCCCTATGCATGCGCATTTGTATAAATCCGGCAGGGGCGAGTTTATATCCATAACGGATGATGAGGCTATGACCGCCGGACTATTGGTTTCGCAATTAGAGGGTATTATACCAGCTATAGAAACTTCACATGCCTTTGCCATTTTTGATCATAAAACCTTTAAACCCAATGATATTGTAGTAGTCAACCTTTCGGGCCGAGGAGACAAGGACCTCAACACCTATATTGATTATTTTAAGTTGTAGGTAGGTCAATTTTATAAAGAAAACGGATAACTCAAATTGTAAAGCAACAACTATCAGTAAGGGGCATTAGCTTAAAACGAATTTACAATGAACAGAATAACACAAAAACTACAGGAGAACAAAAAACTCCTTTCTATATACTTCACTGCCGGATATCCCAAGTTGGAGGATACTGTGGAAATCATCCAAGAACTCGAAAAAAATGGAGTGGATTTAATAGAAATAGGCCTTCCTTTTAGTGATCCCTTGGCCGATGGGCCCACCATACAGCAAAGTTCTACCGCGGCCCTTAAAAATGGGATGCAAACCACTTTGTTATTTAAACAGTTGAAAGACATCCGAGCATCCGTTTCCATTCCTTTGATCCTAATGGGTTATTTTAACCCAATACTTCAATATGGTGTGGAAGCCTTTTGCAAAAGGTGTAAGGAGATTGGAATTGACGGATTGATTTTACCAGATCTCCCCCTAGATGTTTATCAGGAAAATTATGAAGCTACTTTTAAAAAGTATGGTTTAATCAACGTCTTTTTAATTACCCCGCAAACCAGTGAAGCCCGTATTCGTCAGATCGATGATGCATCCGAAGGTTTTATCTATATGGTAAGTTCGGCAAGCGTCACGGGAGCAAAAGAAGGATTTGGGCAAGAGCAACAAGCATACTTTGAAAGAATTTCGGGGATGGCTTTAAAAAACCCTCAAATTGTAGGATTTGGGATCAGCAACAAAAACACTTTTCAACAAGCAACAACGCACGCCAAGGGAGCAATTATAGGTTCTGCCTTTATCAAAAGTCTTTCGAGAAATGGGGTGTCCGGAATTGCCGAATTTGTAAAAGGAATTCGCTAAATTTAACCTCTAAAACCCTAAGTAGGATTCAGTATGAAAAAAATTCTTTTTGTAATTTTTCTCGTTTTCAGTAAACTCGTTTTTGCACAAGATAGTGCCCAACTTAAGTCCCAGGTTAGACATACTATAGATGAAATAAGGGATTTTGTAGCCATTCCAAATGATGCCATGGAACATGCGGATATCAATAGAAATCTTACTTGGCTAACAAAAAAGTTTAACGATAGGGGTTTTAACTCTTCCGTACTGCCAACTAGCGGAGAGTCTTTGTTTTTTGCCGCTATGCCCATGGAAGATTCCAAACCTACCGTATTATTTTATATGCATTTCGATGGTCAGGCGGTGGATCCATCCAAATGGGCACAGGAAAACCCGTATGAAGTGGTGCTAAAATCTCCGGAAGGAGATGGATGGAAAAACCATTCTTTTGAAGATCTTAATGATGATATTGATTATAACTGGCGCCTGTTCGGCAGATCTACTTCCGATGATAAAGGCCCTATTGTAATGTTCCTTAATGCTATTGATCTGCTAAAAAAGAACGGTAAACCCCTACCCTTTAATATAAAAGTCATCTTGGATAGCGAGGAAGAAAAAAGTAGTGAACCTCTTCCGCAAGCTGTTAAAGAATACCGAGATCTATTACAGGCCAATTTTTTGGTGATTACCGATGGTCCCATTCACCCTTCTGAAAAACCAACGGTCACCTATGGTTGTAGAGGAATAACAACCTTATCGTTAACTACCTATGGCCCCATAAAACCACAACATAGCGGGCATTATGGTAATTACGCTCCAAATCCGGGTTTTCAACTGGCACAGGTGCTTGCTACCATGAAGGATTCCAATGGGAAAGTTAAAATTGATGGCTATTATGACGGTATTTCATTAAATGAAGCCACTATGGAGATCCTTAAAAGTGTACCCGATGATGATTCGATGATCAACGAAAAGCTTGCCATTAAATCTCCGGATCAGGTTGGTAGCTTTTATCAAGAATCGTTACAATATCCTTCGTTGAACATAAGGGGGTTAGGCTCTGGTTGGATCGGGGAAAAAGCGCGTACCATTGTCCCAGAAAGCGCCACGGCTGAGATAGATATTAGATTGGTTCCGGAATCGGACGGTAATAGATTAAAAAATCTTGTTAAAAAACATATCCAAAAACAGGGGTTTTATGTGCTAGACAAGGCACCTTCCAAAGAAGAGCGATTAGCGCATGACAAAATTATGACAATTAAGGAGGGTACGGTAACCAACGCCTTCCGTACGGATTTAAACAATCCTTATGGTGGTTTTTTGGTGAACAGCTTACAAAATTCCTTCAATGAAGAGGTGGTACAAATTCGTATTATGGGTGGAACGGTACCTATTGCTCCGTTCATAAACGAATTAAAAATTCCGGCATTTATTGTCCCTGTGGTCAACCCCGACAACAATCAACACAGCCCGAACGAGAATTTGAAAATTGCCCAAATTGCATACGGTATTAAAGCTTTCTACGGAATTTTGAGTAGTACATTACCAAATTGATACCTATATCAATTGGTTTTGGAAATTAGTGCTGAAGCCAATCAGCACGTTAGAAAAAAGGGCGATACTGCATTACCCTAAAATCGAAAGTGGTAAAACTACTGTCCTTATTTTTTAAGGCTTTATAAGTGTCTAAACTCCCTACGGCCCTATTGGCGGCTCCGGAGGGAGCTGTTAGGGATACGGTTCTTATAGTACGTTGGTTTACTTTTTCTTCTGAGGGGAGTTGAAATTCATGGATACGCGGTACAATGTCCGATACCACTTTTAGACGTATCTGATGTTCTTTGATTAATTTCCTAAAGAAATATTCAGGACCATTTTTACTATTTCCTCCAGTAAACAATAGCGTATCTATCTTGGGATACTGTTGCAAATACCCTATAAGGTTCCTTAATTTTACATTTTGCATTCCTAAATCGGAAGCGTCTATTTTTGTTCTTTCGGCAGAGGAGACAATATCGCAGATTCCAATCTTCCGATCCCATAAAAATTCCTTTCGTTGTCTTACGGCCAAGGGCGAGGTTTCATAAACCAAATTCAGTTCAAAGATTGTGTCTAAAATTCGCCATAACTGACCGTTTTTGCTTCCATAGCAGAAGTTGATATCCCCTTTTACAAGATCTCCAGAGGTAAACCGTGGTGGTGGTAACGTACCCACAATTAATTTTGTAGCTTCCTTAAAGAGAAAAGGTTCGTAGGGATGGGTATGTAGAAACACTCCGTATTGTTAGATATTACAAGCTAGGGCGCAATGTAGCCCCTCAGAACACAATTTACCATAATTAAAGACCATCCCCAAAATCTTGGAGCATGTTATTTTAAGGCCAAAACAAGATCATCAGTATTTACCAAGGTTCCTCCACTTAGCTGAATCTTTTGTACCTCCCCTTCTTCGGTGGCTGTAACTGTGGTCTCCATCTTCATGGCCTCAATAACAAACAAAGGTTGGTTTCGTTTAACCATTTCTCCTTTTTTGACCAAAACGCTTGATAACAGTCCTTGAAGCGGTGCACCTATTTCTTTGGCATTTTCGGGATCTGCCTTTACGTTTTCAATCTTTTCTACCTTGATGGATTTATCCCTTACCACAACATTACGCAACTGCCCGTTGACCTTAAAAAAGATACTGACATTACCTGCCTCGTCCGGATCTCCTTTCAACATTAAGGACACCAATATGTTCTTTCCTCTATCCAGTTCCACCATGATTTCCTCACCAACCTCCATGCCATAGAAAAAGTTCTTGGTCGGGATGTTCATAACGTTACCATATTTTACATGATGGTTATAGGCATCAGTGAACACCTTTGGGTATAATTTGTATGAGAGAAAGTCAGTAATGTGCAACTCGCGTCCCATGCCCTTTTTAAATTTGCGCTTAAAGGATTTAAATTCCTTGTCAAAATCGATTGGTTCTAGATGGGCATTGGGCCTATCGGTATACGGTTTTTGGTCTTTAAGGACTATTTTTTGCAATTTTTTGGGAAAGCCGCCCACAGGTTGTCCTAGATCTCCTTTGAAAAAACTGATAACCGATTGGGGAAAGGAAATGTCGGTTCCTTTTTCCAAGACATCTTCCACCGTAAGTCCGTTACTTATCATATATTGGGCCATGTCTCCTACTACTTTGGAACTTGGCGTAACTTTTACAATATCCCCGAAAAGCTTGTTGACTTCACCATACATTTGGGTGACTTCCGGAAACTTATCCTCTAACCCCAATGCTATTGCCTGTCCTTTGAGGTTGGAATACTGTCCTCCAGGAATTTCATGATCGTACACTTCTCCTGTCCCTGATTTTAGTCCAGATTCAAAAGGATAGTAATAGCTTCGCACCGTTTCCCAATAGTTGGAATATTCGGCTAGTTTTTCCACATTGATAGGATTTTCCCTTTCATTGAAGCGAAGCATCTCCAATACAGAATTAAAGTTGGGTTGCGCTGTAAGGCCTGAAAGTCCCCCAAGGGAAACATCAATTACATCAACACCCGCCTCTACCGCTTTAAGGTACATTGCAGCTTGTATAGAAGAGGTATCGTGCGTATGTAAATGTATCGGTATGTTAATCTCAGATTTTAAGGCAGTTATCAGTTCGTAGGCTGCGCCTGGTTTTAATAACCCGGCCATATCCTTCACACCCAATATATGTGCCCCGGCATTTTCAATATCCTTTGCAAGCTGCAAATAGTATTTTAGGTCGTATTTGGTTTTAGTGGGATCCAAAATATCCCCAGTATAACAAATGGAAGCCTCGGCCAAACCTTGAGTACGTGTGCGCACATGTTCTATGCAGGGCGCAATGGATTTCATCCAGTTTAGGGAATCGAAAATGCGGAATACATCTACCCCGGTCTCCCACGACTGTTCCACAAACTTACCGATAAGGTTGTCCGGATACGCGGTATAACCAACCCCATTAGAACCTCTAATCAACATTTGCAATAACACATTGGGCATCGCCTTGCGTAACAGGGCCAGCCGCTCCCATGGGTTTTCTTGCAAAAATCTAAGACATACGTCAAAAGTAGCTCCTCCCCAAACTTCCATCGAAAATATTTCCGGATGATTTTTGGCATAACCTTCCGCAACCTTCAACATATCCGAAGTTCGCATACGCGTGGCCAGCAAACTTTGATGGGCATCGCGCATGGTAGTATCCGTATAGTGTACTTTTTTCTCCTTTTTAAGCCATTGTCCAAACTGCTCTGGGCCCAGTTCGGTTAACAAATCTTTGGTACCCTTGGGATAGTTGCCATTTTTAGGGAACGCAGGCACCCTAGGTTTGGAAAATATATGGTTGGGGTTTATTTTTTTAACATCCGGATTACCATTTACTATGGTTTCCCCTAAGAACTCTACCAGTTTATTGGCCCTGTTCCGTGGTTCGGTAAATTCAAATAAAGCCGGTTCATTTTTAATGAAGTTAACGGTAACCTTGCCCTCGCGAAAGGTGGGGTGTTTTAGGATGTTGTCCAAAAAGGCCATATTGGTCTCCACACCTCGTATACGAAACTCCGCCAATGCCCTTCGCATTTTTCTACAAGACCCATCCAATGTTCTACTCAGAGCAGATACCTTTACCAACATGGAATCAAAAAAGGGTGAAATAACGACCCCTTGATAAATACTACCGGCATCTAAGCGAATACCCAGACCCGAGGCACTCCTATAGGTGGTTACAACACCATAGTCTGGCTTAAAGTCGTTTGAAGGATCTTCCGTTGTAATACGGCATTGTAAAGCATATCCTGTAATAACGACTGATTCCTGATTTTGGATCTTTATTTGTTTGTCCGAAAGTTTGTATCCGCCAGCTATAAAAATTTGTGCTTTAATCAGGTCTATATTGGTAATCATTTCGGTTACCGTATGCTCTACCTGTACTCTTGGATTTACTTCAATAAAATAGATACTACCATCATCGTCTACCAAAAACTCTACAGTACCAATGTTGTTGTAGTCTACAGCTTTGCAGATATCCAACGCATATTTATATAGATGGTCCTTGGTTTCTTGGGTCAGTCCAAGAGAAGGAGCAAATTCTATCACTTTCTGATAGCGTCGCTGCACGGAACAATCGCGTTCATACAAATGCACCATATTTCCATGTATATCGGCAACGATCTGTATTTCTATATGTTTTGGGTTTTCTACAAATTTTTCTAGAAAAACGGTATCATCCCCAAAAGCATTCAAAGACTCTCTACGCGCTTCAGGAAAGCCTTTTCTTAACTCCTCTTCTGTTCGTATCACCCGCATACCTCTTCCGCCTCCACCCGAAGCGGCTTTCAACATTATTGGATAACCAATACGATTTGCTTCTGAAATTGCTACTGTTATGGAAGTAAGATCTTTTTCGCTGCTTTGTATTACTGGAACATTATTGGCAACTGCAACTTCTTTTGCCGTAATCTTATCTCCGAGTGCCTTTAAAACAGAGACCTTGGGGCCTACAAAAATGATGTCGTTATCCTCACATTTCTGAGCAAAATCTGAATTCTCGGAAAGAAAACCATATCCTGGGTGTATGGCATCCACGCCATTATCCTTGGCCACTTTTATAATGGCATCTATATCCAAATAAGGTTTTAAGGGATCTTTATCTTCCCCAATCTGATAACATTCATCAGCTTTATAACGATGCAGGGAATATCTATCTTCATAGGTATATACCCCAACCGTTTTTATCCCTATTTCCACACAAGCCCTAAAAATCCGTATGGCTATCTCTCCTCTGTTCGCTACTAAGACCTTGTTAATTTTCACGCCGCAAAATATTTAAGAATACTGTTAAAATGTCTACTTTTTACCAAGGACAAACTTACTGCTTTTGCCCCACGATAACAATACGATAAAACTATAAATTTTGGGAAAAATGTTACAATTTATCAATGAAACACAAGGTTTATCAATAAAAAAATATGTGTTAATCAATACCTTTAAAGAAATGATTTTGATTTTCTAGGATTAAAACTTTATTTTTAACCAAACACCTTAACTATGGGAAAAGGAGATAAGAAAAGTAAACGTGGAAAGATTGCGAACAAATCCTATGGGGCCAGAAGACCCGGAAAGGCCGCCAAAAAGGTAGTCGTGGCAAAAAAGAAAAGTAGTGCCAAGAAAAAAAAGACCTAGTCCGCAACAAGTTTTAGCAGAACCCGTGCATTTTCTAAGATATCCAATTCATAGGTGTAGAAACCAAGCCTAAGGGTTGCTCTATAGTCTGCAAAAGTTTTATCGAATAAAAACCAATTCGTGTTCGGAGGACATAGGCTCACTAAATCCGTAGCCTTGGTAGTTAAATCCTTTTACGCCGTCCAAGGTATCTATACCATTGTCTATGATATATCTAGACATATACCCACGTGCAAGTTTGGCAAAAGTCATTATACTCTTGTACTCACCATTCTTAAGGTCCTTAAAAACTGCGGTTGTAACAGGAGTCTTTAACTTTTTGGTATCTATTGCCTTAAAGTACTCTGCACTGGCCAAATTTAGAAAAAGTTCTCCTTCGGCCAATTCCTCATTTAATTTTGAGGTTATTTTATCGTTCCAAAATTGATACAGGTTTTTGTATTTACCGACAGGCATCCTGGTTCCCATTTCCAAACGGTAGGGCTGTATTAGGTCTAAGGGTCTCAACAGGCCATAAAGACCAGAAAGGATCCGGACGGTATCTTGCATCTTACCAAGCTTTTCCTCAGGAATGGTATAGGCATCCAAACCACGATAAACATCCCCACCAAAGGCGTATATCGCCTGCCGAGCATTGTCCTTATTGAACGGAAGTTGCCATTCTTGGTTGCGCTCGTAGTTAAGCTGCCCCAGATTGGCGGATATGGACATTAACTTGGACAAGCTTCTGGCGGATTTCTTTTTTAGTAACCTATTGAGGCGGGCAGAATCATCCGGAAACGAGGCTTCGCTATAATTGGTAGTAGGGATTTCGCTTTCTAGATTCAATGACTTTGCGGGAGAGATAACTAATTTCATGCTTTTAAAATTTATATAAAAGTAGTAAGGTTTTTTCGGATAATCCAGCCCGTTCCAAAGTAGTTTTCAATACTTCCATCAACTAAATTTATCTTTATTGTTGATGCTTGGAGTAGTGCTTCCATTTATCAATGCAAAGAACCATATCATCCGGGATTTCCGAATTAAACCTCATGTACTCACCGGTTTCCGGATGCACAAATCCAAGGGTTTTAGCATGTAACGCCTGTCTTGGCAATACCTTGAAGGCATTTTCTACAAACTGCTTATATTTCGTAAATGTGGTGCCTTTTAAAATTTTATCACCCCCATAACGCTCATCATTGAACAGCGTGTGCCCAATATATTTCATATGCACCCGTATTTGATGGGTTCTGCCTGTTTCCAGTTTGCAAGATACCAGGGTTACATAACCAATTCTTTCCAACACTTTATAGTGTGTTATAGCCTCCTTACCCTGTTCTCCTTCTTCAAACACTTGCATTTGAAGTCTGTTTTTGGGGTTTCGGGCTATATGGCCCTCTATGATACCGCTATCTTCGGTAACGTCTCCCCACACCAAGGCAACATATTCTCGTTCCGTAGTTTTATCGAAAAACTGCTTTGCCAAATGGGTCATGGCCTTTTCGGTCTTGGCAACCACTAGTAAGCCAGAGGTGTCCTTATCGATACGATGTACCAATCCAGGGCGTTCATTGCTGTTTACGGGTAGATTGTCTATATGATATATAAGCGCATTGATAAGTGTACCCGTATAATTACCATGGCCGGGGTGCACCACCATACCCGCGGGTTTGTTTACTACAAGCAACGCATCATCTTCATAAACAATATCCAAGGGTATGTTTTCGGGCGTCAACAAGAACTCGTAGGGAGGATGTTCAAACATTACCTTCACCTCATCGCCGGCCTTTACCTTATAGTTTTGCTTTACAACTGCATCGTTTACCCAAATATGTTTTTCCTTTGCGGCTTGTTGTATTTTATTACGGGTGGCATTTTCAATGAAATTCATCAAAAACTTATCCACTCTTAATGGCTCCTGTCCTTTGGAGGCTACGAACCTGTGATGTTCAAAAAGCTCGTTCTCGTTTGGCTCTTGGGTGTCAACGGTGCTCATTTGTTATTCGGAATCTGCCTTTACCCGCGCCCTGCCGGGGATTGTTCCATTACCGCAGATAAGTTCTATTTTAGAAGTCTTTGGAAGCTTATCCCCAGGAGAAATATTCTTACCCTTGTATTTTATGTAGTATACCATATCCTTTCCCAATTCATCAACATAGGTGACGCGTTGCACATCTAGACCTACAGCCCTTAACATGGAGGTAGCATTACGCTGTGTTACCTGTATTATTTTAGGAACGGTAACCTTTTTATAACCCGATGGATTAACGGTTACATAAATTTTTCTGTTTTCCTTTACTTTATTTCCGGCAGGAGGATCCTGATCTATGATGGAAAACCTGGGGTACTCTGGACTGTAATTGGCAGAATCTACAACCTCATACCGCAGATTGGCGCCTTCTATAACCGAACGCATATCCATAACCGACATTTTGGACAAATCTGGCACCTCAACAAACTCTCCATGATTGGTAGAACTTTTCAACCAATTGAGCACCAGAAAAACCAAAATGATCACCACCAGAACGGCTAAACCCAATTGTATTCTAAAAACCCTACTCTTTAAAAAACTAAAAAAATTCTTCATGTAAACGTTATTTACCCCACAAAGATATGAAACCCAATGCTTTTTTCTTTATGCAGAAAAAGTGATATTTGTTTTAAAAGGTAGTTTCATCATATGTTAGCCAAAAAAAACATTGCCATCATCATGGGAGGTTATTCCAGTGAATACAAAATCTCCTTAAAAAGCGGAATGGTGGTCCACGAATATTTAAATAGTGATAAGTTCAATAGCTATCCCATCCATATTTATAAGGACAAATGGGTTTATGTAGATGATAATGGTAATGAACATCCTGTAAATAAGCACAATTTTTCTGTTCGTACACCAAAAACCACCTTGTTCTTTGACTGTGTTTTTAATGCCATACATGGTACCCCTGGCGAAGACGGAATTATGCAGGCGTATTTTGAGCTTTTGCAAATACCACAAACTTCTTGCGATTATTATCAGGCAGCACTTACGTTCAACAAACGAGATCTGTTGAGTGTTTTAACGCCCTACGGCATCAAATCCGCGGTTTCCTATTATTTAAACCATGGAGATACGGTCAATGAAGAAGAAATTGTAGAAAAAGTAGGACTACCCTGTTTTGTAAAGGCCAATAAAGCGGGCAGTAGTTTCGGTATTTCAAAAGTCTATAAGAAAGAAGAGCTTCTTCCTGCCATTGAAAAAGCGTATGCCGAAGACGATGAGATTATTATAGAAACTTTTCTGGACGGTACCGAGGTGTCCGTTGGGGTAATTAAATATAAAGGAGAAACCAAAGTACTGCCAATTACAGAAATTGTTACGGAAAACGACTTCTTCGATTATGAGGCAAAGTATGAAGGAAAATCCAAAGAAATTACACCGGCAAGGATTACCCCCAAACAACAAGAAAATGTAGTGGCGGTAGCAAAGCGAGCCTATGATATTCTAAAAATGAAAGGGTTTTCTAGAAGTGAATATATTTTTGTTGGCGATGAGCCATACATGTTAGAAATGAATACCACACCCGGCCTTACCACGGAGAGTATACTGCCAGAACAGGCCAGAATTGCCGGAATATCGCTTTCGGAACTGTTCGAAAATGCCATTAGCGAAGCTTTGAATGAAAATAAGTAACTTTATCCCATATTGTAAACTTCATGAGACGCGCTATCTTTCCAGGTTCCTTTGATCCGCTTACCCTAGGCCATTATGATATCATCTTAAGGGGAATTACGCTTTTTGATGAACTTATCATCGCCATCGGAATAAATGCGGACAAAAAATACATGTTCAACTTGGAACAAAGGAAACAATTTGTTGAAAAAGCATTTCAATCGGAACCCCAAATAAAGGTTATGACCTACGAAGGGCTTACCGTTGATTTTTGTAAGAAAACAAATTCTGGATTTATTCTTCGAGGTTTGCGAAATCCGGGTGATTTTGAGTTCGAAAAAGCCATAGCACATACCAACCGTAAACTTTCCGAGATAGAAACCGTATTTCTACTTACTTCTTCGGGCAAATCGTACATAAGTTCCTCAATCGTAAGGGACGTAATACGAAATGGTGGAGATTATACGGGTCTTGTTCCCGATACAGTAAGGATTTAGCTGTACTCCCAAGTAAATTCTGCTCCCAAAAACAGGTCTTTTCAGTTAGATATTTCTTTTGTAAATCGAATAATAATGTTAAATTAGTAGGAATATACTTACTTTTTTATGGATTATTCGGTAAGTTTAACTATGCAAATACGCACTAACACCACTAGTATGATGGTGTTCACAACAAAGTATCACATATGTTGAAAAATCACTTTACATTAGTAAGAAATTTCGACTTGATGCGGCGTGACACTAAATTACAGGCTCAAAATTATCTAATAAAGCAACTGCCAAAGGCAACTGCTTTTGTGGATAAAGATTTGCGTGTGATATATGCATCGGACAAATGGGCACTCGAATTTGATTTTGAAAATAGTGAGGTAATCGGTAAGACGTTAAACGAGCTTTTTGGCAGCATCAGTAAGAAGTGGGAAAAAGTACTAAAACAATGTCTTCTGGGTCGCACGGTAGAAGCCGGTCTGGAGCACCATTTCGCCGATGATAAAAAAGAGAAATGGTTTGAATGGACAAACGTTCCCTGGTACGACGACAAAGAAAACATAATTGGAATAATAATCCATACCGAGGATGTAACCCAAAGGGTACTGAATGAATTAAAACTCGACAAACTCGAGGTGCTGCTAAAGGAGAAATCCGAAATCGCAAAAATAGGTAGTTGGGAGTATGACGCCGTTAAGGACGAATTGTGGTGGAGTGATATGACCAAGACCATTCACGAAGTACCAAAAGACTATGTACCAGATGTTACCCATGGCATAGAATTCTACAAAGAGGGTTACGATAGAAATACCATAGCCATGGCTGTGGATAGGGCTATGACCCAAGGTTCCGCCTGGAATGAAAAATTGCAACTCGTTACTGCAAAAGGTAAAGAAATATGGGTAATAGCTGCAGGAAAACCCTTTTTTAAGGACGATAAGTTTCTGGGTCTGGTAGGTACTTTTCAGGACATAACCGAGGAGGTTATTACCCAAGAAAAGACCATGGAAAAAGACCGTATCCTGCGAAGTATATTTAACTCTTCTTATCAGTTTACCGGTATATTGGATATAGACGGTACTTTCTTGGAAATCAACGAAACAGCTTTAAATTTTGCAGCTTTAAAACCCGAAGACGTAATCGGTAAAAAATTCTGGGATGCCTACTGGTGGCCGGTTCCGGATTTTGTAAAAGACGGACTGAAACAAGTAGTTAAGGCAGCATCGCAAGGAGAATTTATGCGTAGTGAAATTGTTGTTTTCGACAAAAACAAAAAATCCATCCCAGTAGATTTTAGTCTAAAACCCATTTACTGTGATAAAGGCAGAATAGTTTCCCTGCTTGCCGAAGGACGTATGATAAAGGAAATGGTAGTGGCCCGTGAGCAACTGAAACAGAGCGAGCAAAAATTCCGTGCCTTATATGAGCTATCTCCTGTTTCTTATATCCTCAATGACATGGAAACTGGTGAAATCTTGGATTTTAACCCTTCCTTTACAGCTAATTCTGGGTATACCAAAGAAGATCTTGGAAGCATGACCTACGTGGATATTATTCCCCAAGAGTTTAGAAAAACCCACGATAAAATAAAAAAGGAACTTAAGAAGAATAGTTTTTTTGGACCTATTGAGAAAAAGTATATAAAGAAGGACGGCACCACCTACCCTGTTTTGGTAAACAAATCCCTACTAATTAGTAAAAAGGGTAGAAAACTAATCTGGACAAGCGCACAGGATATTTCGGAATCCAAGAAAAAAGAACAACAAATACAAGAAGAGCGAAAATTATTGAAGACCCTTATAGATAATCTTCCCTTAAACGTTTTTATAAAGGACACGGAATCCAGGAAAATCTTGGTAAACAAATCGGAATGCGAATATTTAGGTGTTAAAGGCCCTGAAGAGTTATTGGGTAAAAGCGATTTTGATCTCTATGATAAAGAGATTGCCCAGGTATCCAGGGACGAGGATTTACAGGTAATGAGAACCGGTAATGCAATCTTGGCCAAAGAGACCATAAATGTGCTTAAGAATGGTGAGGTTACTACTTTTTTAACTTCCAAAATACCTCTTAGAGATGGAGAAGGTACTATAAACGGACTGGTAGGCATTAGTTTGGACATAACGGATTTAAAACAAAAAGAGGAGGAACTTAAAAAACTGATCAACGTTACCTCACTACAAAATAAAAAGCTCATCAATTTTGCCCATATTGTATCGCACAACTTACGCTCTCATACCGCAAACTTTTCCATGTTGTTAGAGTTTTTTGTGAATGAAAAAGATGAAGAGGAAAAAGGTAGAATTGTAAACATGTTGGTGCAGGCGTCCGATAATCTCCTAGAGACACTGGACAATCTAAACGAAGTGGTTGCCATAAGCACAAACGTAAACCTCAAAAAAGAACCCGTGCGGTTGAACGACAAAATTGTAACCGTAGAACAGAATTTAATGGCTTTTCTAAAAAATAACAATGCTAAGATAATCAATGAGATACCTGAAGATCTTGTTATAAAAGTAATCCCGGCCTATGCAGAGAGTATCCTTATGAATTTTGTAACCAATGCGGTAAAATATAAAAGTCCCGATAGAGACCCTGTAATAACCTTACGGGCAGAAAGTACCGATGAACATGTTATGGTAAGTATTGAGGATAACGGTCTTGGAATTGACATGAAAAAGTATGGCGAGAAGCTTTTTGGCATGTACAAAACCTTTCATAACAACCCAGATGCCAGGGGTATAGGCCTGTACATTACCAAAAATCAAGTAGAGGCCATGAACGGGAAAATAATTACCTGCAGCGAGGTAGGTAAAGGAACTACGTTTAACATATATTTTAATGAAAAAAATTAACTCGATCAGTATTATCGATGATGACCCCATTACAGTATTCGGAATAAAAAAAATGCTGGCGTCTTTGGACGTATGCGACGACATCAAAACTTTCGCCAATGGAAAATTGGCCATAGACCACATCAAAAAAAGCTTAGAAGAAGGAAAACCCCTGCCCGAAGTTATCTTTTTGGACATTAACATGCCCATTATGGACGGATGGCAGTTCTTGGAAGAGTTCATCACCCTACCCATTGAAAAAAAGATTCGGGTAAATATTATAACCTCTTCCATAGACCCATTCGATTTGCGAAATTCAGAAATCTATAAGGCAAAGACACATCATCCTATTGCATTTAATAACAAACCCATCCGTAAAAAGGAGATTGAAGAAATAACAAAAGCCGCTTAGTCCGGAAACCTTAAATTTTCCTTAGTTTTGTCTGCTGGTTATCACCAAAATATAAAGGCAGATGAGACGATTATTTTTACTATCCATTTCGTTGATATTCTTTTCTTGCGAGACTAAAAAAGAAGATAAGGTAGGCAACTTTCCTACGCAATTTGAGTTGTCCGAGGGCTTAGAGACGGCCACATACCTGCAAGTGATAGACTTCTATATTCAGCTTGCAAAGGAGTTTCCAGAAATAAATATACAGACCATAGGAGATACGGATAGTGGGTTTCCATTGCACGTGGTCACATACAACGCGGAAGGTGATTTTAATTTTCAAAAAATAGGGCAAGAAAAGACAATTGTCCTGATCAACAATGGAATACATCCTGGTGAGAGCGATGGTATAGATGCTACAATGCTACTTTATAGGGATCTGGCACTAGAAAAAATCCCGACACCAAAAAATACAGTATTGGTTACCATCCCCGTATACAATGTGGGCGGTTCACTACAAAGAAATACCACTACAAGAGTAAACCAGAATGGGCCAAAATCTTACGGTTTTCGTGGCAATGCCCAGAATTATGACCTCAATAGGGATTTTATAAAAGCCGATACAAAAAACACAAGAACCTTTTCCTCAATATACCATTTGGTTAATCCAGATATTTTTATCGATAACCATGTAAGCAATGGTGCCGACTACCAGTACACCCTAACCCATCTTTTTACCCAGCACAACAAATTGGGGGGCGATCTGGGTAATTATCTGTACACCGAAATGATGCCCGGTCTGGAAAAGGCATTAAAAGAATCTGATTGGGATATTACGCCCTATGTTAATGTTTTTAACCAAGTTCCTGAGAAAGGGTTTTCCCAGTTTATGGATTATCCCAGATATTCTACAGGTTTTACAACGCTTTGGAATACGTTAGGCCTAATGGTGGAGACCCACATGTTAAAACCCTATGAACAGCGAGTCAGGGGCACCTATCATTTAATGAACAAAATTATTGACATTGCCGAAACCGATGGTGAAAAGATTAAAACCATGAGGGCCGAAGCACTTGCCGATATCCAGACCAAGCAGACTTATCATTTGCAATGGAAAGTAGATACCACCAAAGTGTCTTATTTAGACTTTAAAGGGTATGAAGGGGAGCACATAACCAGTGAAATAACAGGGTTGCCAAGACTAAAATATGATAGGGCCAAACCTTTTACAAAGGAAGTTGCATATCAAGATCATTTTTACCCTTTGGATACCATTACCGTTCCGGCCGCATATGTAATTAGCAAGGCGTGGGCCAAGGTCGTTGATCTATTGGAAATCAATAATATAAGTTATAGCACTTTGGAAAGTGATACCATATTGCAGGTAGAAAGCTATAAAATAGATAGCTACAATACAATGGCAAATCCCTATGAGGGGCATTACCCCCATTACAATACCCAAGTCTCGTTGAGCAGTAAAGAACAACATTTTTATAAGGGCGATTACATTATCCCTACGGATCAGCCAGGTATTAGGTACTTATTGGAAACCTTGGAACCCGAGGCTATGGACTCCTTTTTTAATTGGAATTTTTTCGACACCGTTTTGCAGCGAAAAGAGGGTTTCTCCCCTTATGTTTTTGAAGATTTGGCGTTGGAAATTCTGAAAAAAGATAAGCGATTAAGAACCTCGTTTCTACAAAAGAAAGATACCGACGAGGCTTTTGGTAAAGATTGGTACGCACAATTAGATTGGATTTATCGGCAATCCGAACACAATGAAGAAGCGTATATGCAGTATCCGGTTTATCGCATACCCAAAAAAACTGTCGAAATTAACGGATTAATTACCGATTAATCCTCAAAAAGAATTTTGATGTTGGTGTAGGAGTTTTCCAAAGCCTTCTTTATTTTTTTTGGGCCCTTCCATTTTACTTTCATGATACCCTCGTTCTTCTGACCCAACAATTCTCCGTTGAACGCGGTTTGCATGGCAAACCAATGTACTTCCTTTAATTTATAAGTACCATTGCTTTTAAATATATGATAGGTGGTCCTTAAGAAATTTTCTATGTGTAGGCCTGTAACACCTGTTTCCTCTTCTACCTCACGTATAGCGGCCCTTTCAATAGTTTCGCCTTTATCAATTTTTCCCTTTGGCAGGTCCCATTTCTCATTCCTATATATAAAAAGAACCTTACCTTTTTGATTGGTAACAACGCCACCAGCGGCCACTACCAAAGGTATATTATTGGTAAATTTTTTTAATATTTCCTCATTATTGGGATGATAAATATAGGCTTCGGTAAGCTTTTTTTTAGCTAGGGCGGTAATGGCTTCATTGATGGCTGCGCCATTCAATAAAAAATATTTAGCATTTGCCGTTTCGGATAGCTTATTTGTTAAAATGAGCGGGGCTTCATTAACAAAAACTTTATACATTTGCGTCATGGTTTTAGACAAAGACACCGCCAAAAAAACAGCAGAACTTCTTTTACAAATTAATGCAATAAAGTTGAAACCAGAAAATCCTTTTACTTGGGCCTCTGGTTGGAAATCTCCGATTTACTGTGATAATAGGATTATACTTTCCTATCCGGTGATAAGAAATTACGTAAGACAAGAAATGGCCAAGCAAGTAGAAGCCCTTTACGGCAGGCCAGATATTATAGCAGGGGTGGCTACAGGGGCCATCGGTATTGGCATGTTGGTAGCAGAGCAATTGGGGGTCCCCTTTGTTTACGTAAGGCCAGAACCAAAATCGCACGGCAGACAAAATCAAATAGAAGGCTATTTGGAACCAGACCAAACCGTAGTAGTTATAGAGGACCTGATAAGTACTGGGAAAAGTAGTTTAAACGCGGTTAAGGCCTTAAAAACTGCTGGTGCCAATGTAAAGGGAATGATAGCTATTTTTTCTTACGGTTTTACCGTTGCGGTAGATAATTTTAGATCTGAAGGTGTTGACCTTCATACACTTAGCGACTATCATCATCTTATTGAACAGGCCTCTGAAACTCAATATATTAAAGAAGAACAATTACAAACCTTGTTGGGTTGGAGAACCGATCCATCCCAATGGCAACCCTAGACATATGCATTTAGAAACCCCTAAAAAAAAGGTATCAAAAAGTAGTAAAGAAGTTTTTGAATTTCTTACCGACATCAAAAATTTTGAGCTACTTATGCCCGATAACATCGATAAATTTGAAATTT
Source organism: Spongiimicrobium sp. 3-5 (assembly GCF_046557915.1). Classification (NCBI taxonomy): domain Bacteria; kingdom Pseudomonadati; phylum Bacteroidota; class Flavobacteriia; order Flavobacteriales; family Flavobacteriaceae; genus Spongiimicrobium; species Spongiimicrobium sp. 3-5. Next base: position 39,096 of record NZ_JBHEBG010000007.1, on the reverse strand, counting down.
TAAATCAAGATAGATTTCTTTTTGCCCTCAAGGGTATGCCAGAAATTGTTTTGGAACGCAAAGAGCAAAACGAATATGACAAGGTGGTCTTAGGCGCTGCCAGCGACAAGCTACCCTTTACCTTAACCGCCGATATTGTTGCTACAGGCGAGAATGAAAGCGAGGTGACCTTAAGTTTCGCCGGGGAATTCAATGCGATGATGGCGATGATGATAAAGGCACCTATTACCAATTTCATAGGTACCCTGTCTTCTAATATGGACAAGATTTAGATGAACTCTTAATACAAGAGCTTTATTTCCTTTAAGTCGTACTCCTTTAACACATCATCCTCTAAACCAACAATAAGTTTGCCTTGGTCCGATACACCGCGTATAAACCCCATAAAAAGATCCCCATCCACATTCTTGAAAGTAGAAGGCTTATCCTTTCTAAAAAGACGGTCTTCATATAGCATATGTAGGTTATCATCAAAGGTATCGGGCAAGAGATTAAGATATTTCTTCAACGCTTTTACAATGCCCATTAGCAGTTCTTCCAACTCCAATTTGCGTCCCAAGATTAGTTTTAAAGACGAAACGTGGGGCAGGTCATTGAACTTGGTTTGGTTAACATTGAGCCCTACTCCAATAATAGAAGCCTGAATTTTGTTGCCAGAAAGTACATTTTCTATGAGAATTCCACATATTTTGTAGTGACCTGACAGAATGTCGTTAGGCCATTTAATCGTAATATTCGGTATTCCAAACTCTTTTAATGCATCGGAAACTGCCAAGGAAACACATTTGTTCAATAAAAACTGCTTGCTTGCCGGCATTGCCAAATTATTTTTTAAAACACTAAAAGTAAGGTTCTTACCCGCTTCCGAGAGCCATGTAGTCCCCATTTGACCCCTACCCTTCAGTTGTTTTTTGGTCATAACAACGGTATAATCGTCCAAGGTATTGGACAGCATAGAATTCTTTAAATACAGGTTTGTGGAATCCGTGGCATCAAGTTTGACTAATTTCATGTGTAAAGCTTTGTGTCAATGTACAATCTTATGTTAAAATGAATAGCGAAGAAAACAAAAAAATAATAACTTTGTAAAAACTAAAACTATTGAATGCAGAAAAGGAAAGCTAGTGCAGATGAGTTAATTACCTTAATTTTACAGGGCATAGAAGAAGTTAAAGGAAATGACATAAATTTACTAGACCTTAGGGACATCGAAAATACCGTTTGTGACTATTTTATAATTTGTAATGGAACTTCCAACACCCACGTTAATGCAATAGTCAGCTCAATTCAAAAGACGGTTAGCAAATCAATAAAAGACAAACCTTGGCACGTGGAAGGCGCAGAAAATGCGGAATGGGTATTAATGGACTATGTTAATGTGGTGGTCCATGTATTTCAGAAGCATGTCCGCGAGTTTTACGACATTGAAGGTCTTTGGGGAGATGCAAAGGTCACCATGGTAGAAAGCAGTATTAATTAGCAAAAAATAATGGCAAAAGAAAATAACAATACCAACCCCAAAAAACCTAGATTTAGTTCCTGGTGGATTTATGGTCTCATCGCAGTTTTGTTGATAGGCTTTCAATTCTTTGGTAGTGGAAGCTTGTCCAACACAAAAAAGACTACCACTTCTGAATTGCAGGAATACCTTAGAAATGGGGATATTTCTAAAATATTGATCATTACAAATACAAGGCAGGCAAAGGTTTTCCTAACGGACGAGGCGCTTCAAAAAGACGTTCACAAAGAGGTGGCCGACAAGCCATTGTTACCCTCTACAGGATTGGTACCGCAGTATGTGCTGGATTATGGAGACCTTCAGAATTTTGAGAATGAAATAAAAAACCTCAAAAAAGAGAATAACCTGGACACTATTGTTGACTATGATACCGACAATAACTATCTAGGAGATCTTTTACTTTCCTTACTTCCGTTTGTACTTATTATTGGAATCTGGATCTATCTGATGAGAAGAATGTCGGGCGGCGGAGGCGGCGGTGCCGGAGGTCAGATATTCAATATAGGAAAATCCAAAGCGAAACTTTTCGATGAAAAAACGGATACCCGTACATCTTTTAAAGACGTGGCTGGCCTAGAAGGCGCAAAAGAAGAAGTAGAAGAAATTGTGGAGTTTTTAAAACATCCCGATAAATATACCTCCCTAGGTGGTAAAATACCCAAAGGTGCATTACTTGTAGGCCCTCCCGGTACCGGAAAAACCTTATTGGCAAAAGCGGTCGCAGGAGAAGCAAAAGTACCTTTCTTTTCCCTATCAGGATCGGACTTCGTAGAGATGTTCGTAGGTGTAGGGGCTTCCAGAGTTAGGGATTTGTTTAAACAGGCAAAAGATAAATCACCCGCGATTATTTTCATCGACGAAATTGACGCCATTGGCCGCGCCAGAGGTAAAAATAACTTTACCGGATCAAATGATGAACGAGAAAATACGCTGAACCAGTTGCTGACCGAAATGGACGGATTTGGCACAAATACCAATGTTATAGTGCTTGCAGCCACTAACAGGGCAGATGTTTTAGACAAGGCACTGATGCGAGCAGGTAGGTTCGATAGACAAATCTATGTAGACCTGCCAGATATTAGGGAACGAAAAGAAATTTTTGAAGTACACCTACGGCCCATAAAAACAGCCGAAACATTGGACCTCGACTTTTTGGCCAGACAAACACCAGGATTCTCTGGTGCAGATATAGCCAATGTCTGTAATGAAGCTGCCCTTATTGCAGCACGAAAAGAGAAAAAAGCTGTAACCAAGCAAGACTTTCTCGATGCTGTGGATAGGATTGTAGGAGGCTTGGAAAAAAAGAATAAGATAATAACACCAGGTGAAAAGAAAACGATAGCTTTCCATGAAGCCGGACATGCCACCGTAAGCTGGATGTTGGAACATGCTGCTCCGCTAGTTAAGGTAACTATTGTTCCACGAGGGCAATCTCTAGGGGCCGCTTGGTATCTTCCTGAAGAAAGACTGATCGTTAGGCCAGAACAAATGAAGGATGAAATGTGCGCTACCCTTGGAGGAAGAGCTGCAGAGAAGGTAATCTTCAACAAAATATCCACTGGTGCCCTTAGCGACCTTGAAAAAGTTACCAAACAGGCAAGGGCCATGGTAACGGTTTATGGATTAAACGACGAAATAGGTAATCTTACCTATTATGACTCCTCCGGACAAACCGATTACGGATTCTCCAAACCTTACAGCGAGGAAACCGCACGGAAAATAGATGTGGAAATTTCGAAACTTATTGAGGAGCAATATAAAAGAGCTATAGAATTGTTGCAGAACCACAAAGACAAGCTTACTGAATTGGCAGAACGCCTGCTAGACAAGGAAGTTATCTTTAAAGATGATTTGGAAAAGATATTCGGTAAACGGCCTTTTGAAAAAGAGACCGTGGAAGCGGAGGAAAAAACAGCATCCAAAGAAGAACTATCTAGCGAAACTGTAGCAAATCCGGACGGGGAAAATAAATAAGTGCTTTGTGCGTTGTTCTTTGTAGTACAGCAATCGATTAATTTTCTGTAAATCTAAATGGGATTATTTGATAAACTATTTGGGGGAGGTAAAAAGGTTTCTAAAGAAACTACGGAAACCAGAGGAGTACATATGCCCGACCTCAACATCCCGGTAGATGAAAAATTTACCATTAACTTTAAAAAAAACGGAGGCAAATTTTTGTACTGTGATTCCTTTGGAGAGGTTTCTAGCACTCTAAAACAAATTGTGGAGGAAAATGGTTGGGAAGACTATCCTTTTTTCGCCATGGATTCCCGTTTATCAGAAAAGTTCTCCAAAGAGAATATCAACTTTACCGATAAAGCAAAAAAAAGCGAGATATTCCTTACCACTTGTGAGCATCTTATTGCCCAAAACGGATCTATTCTGGTATGTTCCAATCAGCTTCATGAAAAAAAATTGCACGATCTGCCCTACAATTTAATCGTGTACGCAACAACCAGCCAATTGGTAGAGTCTATTGGAGAAGGGCTAAAAAGTATCAAGAAAAAATATAAAAACAGTATCCCTGCCAACATTACTACCATAAAGCACTTTCAGGCAACAGCCGAAAATGACAAGGATTTTATGTCCTACGGGAGCAGTTCCAAAAATCTATATCTTTTACTACTAGAAGACTTATAAAGAAGTAGTACCATAAACACCTTCAATTTTTGCATACCATGTAAATAATGTTTTTTTTTGCACAGGGGAGCCCGTACATCTATGCCAGCAATTTTTATTTGTTTAATTTACGGCCAGATGAAAATTAATTAATAGATGAAAGAAATTTTAAGGCGCTTGCTTACCGGAGCTGTATATGTTGTTTTACTGCTCTCGGCCGTTTTTCTAAGCTCTGATGCCTTTGACTTCCTATTCATGGTATTTGGCCTTGCCTGCCTTTATGAGTACAAAAGAATCATTGGTCTAAGGGGCTATCACATCTTTATAGCGTATTTGGCTCTTTGGTGGGGGTATATTTACTTGATACATGACAAATTGCTGATTAACATACTCATGTTCCTTACCATAACCGTTAATTTTGTGCTTTTGTACTATCTGTTCTCCAAAGAGAAAAAGACCATGAACAAATTTCAAAAATTCGTCATTGGACTCTTCTATCTTGGGGGTGGTTGTATTTTCCTTACCATGATACCCTATAAGGATAACGCGTTCGCCAAATTTTTGATAATGGGTATCTTTATTTTGATATGGGTAAATGATTCCTTTGCGTATTTGGTAGGCAAGAGCATTGGCCGTACAAAGCTTTTTCCTTCGGTATCTCCAAAAAAGACTTGGGAAGGCACCTTGGGAGGACTTGTTTTTACCTTGATAGCTGCTTATATTTTAGCCAAATATGAACCTATAATGAACCCCACCCAATGGGTAATCCTGGCTTCGGTAATAGTAATTACAGGAAGTTTGGGAGACCTTGTTGAATCTAAATTTAAAAGAATGGCCGGCGTTAAGGACAGCGGGGCCATCTTACCCGGTCATGGAGGAATCTTAGATCGGTTAGATAGCTTAGTTTTTGCCGCCCCATTTGCATACTTAACCTTAAATATCTTTTCTTATGTTTCATAGAGAGGGTCAAAAAATTATCCTGACCACCTTTTTTATCGTTTGTGCCGTAGTAGTGTTAGCTAATTTTTACGTAGAACCCGTCTGGTTAAAATGGGGACTTCAGGTCGGTGCCATTGTAATTCTATTGTTGATACTTCAGTTTTTTAGAAACCCTAAAAGAATAGCGGTAAAGAATTTTGATGAAATACTTGCTCCGGTTGATGGTAAAGTTGTGGTCATAGAAGAAGTAGAGGAAAAAGAATACTTTAAGGACAAACGCATACAGGTGTCTATCTTTATGTCGCCAATAAACGTGCATGTTACAAGGTACCCCGCAAGTGGAGCCATTAAATTCTCAAAATACCATCCGGGTAAATATTTGGTAGCTTGGCACCCAAAGTCGAGCGAGGAAAATGAACGTACTACCGTGGTAATAAATACACCAAAATTTGGGGACGTTCTTTACCGTCAAATTGCTGGTGCAATGGCACGGCGCATTGTAAATTATGCAGAAGTGGGTGAAAGCGTTCAACAGGGGGAAGATGCTGGTTTTATCAAATTTGGGTCGAGAGTAGATTTGTTCTTACCTTTAAATGCCATCATAACCGTAAAACTTAATCAAAAAGCAGTAGGAGCAAAAACCTGTATTGCCACAATAGCGGAAAAAGATGAAGAGTGATAAGTTACAAAAAGACTTTGATGAAGCTGTGGAATTTGTAAACAACTACAAGGAACCCTTTCCGGCAGACCTTCTTTTAAAACTCTACGCCTACTACAAAATTGCAAATAAGAACTTTGGAAATCCAGGCAGTAAAACACCATTGATCAATGCCTTTAAAGCCAATGCCCTTATACAGGCCCAAAACATAAGTAGGGAAGAAGCCATGAAAAAATATATAAATTTGGTACGGAAAGAAGTAAAGAAGAAAAAATAATGATCCGCTCTGCTTCCAAGTCGGCCCAATGGCCTATTCTAAGTCTTGGACGCACTACCAGAAAAAGTCGCCCACCTTACGTTACTTTTAGTTTTTTTTCGAAACACAGACTATTTTCCACGCCTGTATATTGTCCGTAGTTATCAATAATCAAATATCCATTCTTTTGGTACAGTGCTATGGCTTCCGGTTGTTTTTTACCGGTTTCCAGAATGCATTTTTCATATGACAACTCCACTGCCCATTTTTCCAATTCGGCCAGCATTCTAGTGGCCAACCCTTTACCCCTGCCCGCGGGCAAGGTATACATCCGTTTAACCTCCATTATCTTTGGGGCGTATTCCTTAATTGCACCGCAACCAATTGGCTTATCGTTTGTATATGCAATTACCACATGTTTTATGAGATCAATTTTATTGAATTGGGAGTAAAAGGCATGATCGGCACCGTCGCGTATGGCCAAATCGGCATCCAAGAGTTTTACCATCGCAATAAAATCCTGATCGGTAGAGTTGCTCCTTACTATTTTTATCATTCTGAAGAACTTTTTTTGTAAACTAATACCTGGTTATACTACTAAAAACTTAACCTATAAAAGTTGAGCGTATACGTTTTAACTATTCTACCTCCATCCTTAAGTTCGAAATGTTTAACTCGCAAATTTCGTAATTACCGTTGCGATAGCCGCTAATTAGAATGCTACTTCCATTAGGTGACCAGTTAGGCAAGGTGTCTCCGTCCTCATTGAAGGTAATTCTTGTTTGATGGCTCCCATTAGCCGCCATTACATATATTTCCGGTCTGGTGCCTTCTATAGAGGTAACGTAAGCAATCTTTGTTCCGTCCGAGGACCATACGGGGCAGAAATTGTGCTTTGGCCATTTGGTCAACCTTTTCATACCAAACCCGTCAACACCAATTTTATAAATTTCATCATCCTTGTTATTAGTTTCGTGTCTAGAAAAAAATACAAGTGTATCACCATCCGGGGACCAATTTGGATAGAAAGTTCGAAAACTATGGTTCGTTAGGTGCTTAAGTCCTCTGCCATTGTGCTTACATATTGCGATATTGGACTCCTGATCTGATTTCCTGTCCGAGAAAGCCAAAAACCTTCCATTGGGAGAATACCTGGCAAACATAGGTTCTCCACTAAGCCCTAGTATCGGAATGCGCTTTGTTCTCTTTGTTTTAATTGTATATTCATACAGGGCAAATTTTCCCTCCCTGTTAGATTCGAACACTATTTTTTTATCTGACGGATGCCAACTGGGCCTCCTATCTTCACTGGTATGGGTGGTTAAAGATTGCTGGTTTTTTCCATCCGAATCCATTAGATAAATATTCCAATCACCGTCCCGATCGGACTCAAAAACTATCTGATCCCCTGCACTTGAAAAACTGGCATAGCGATCTTCGGATTGGTTATGGGTCAGCAACTTTTCCTGAGCGGTTTGGGCTAAAATGGTTCCTAGATGCATTATCAAAATAGCACGTGTGAAAAAGTTTTTCATACAAAATTAATTATGCGCCAATGAATAGCTACACCAACGTCCGTGGTAAAAAGGTTACTATCTTAAGCTATCCAAACTCTTTTCCAAGGTCTCAATTTTGGCTTCCGCATCGGCGGCTTTCTTTTTCTCTATGTCTACTACCTGTTCTGGCGCATTGTTTACAAAACGCTCATTGCCAAGTTTCTTCTGAACGGACAGTAAAAAGCCTTTGGTATAATTAAGCTCTTCCTGTATTTTCTTTATCTCTGCCTGAATATCGATCGCCCCACTAATTGGAATAAAATATTCATTGTTTTTAACGCGGAAAGAGAGTGCTCCTTCTACTTGCTCACCAACCTCGGAGATTTTAGCTACGTTCCCTAGTTTGCAGATTACCGAATTCCAATCCCCAGCTATTTTCCCCTTATTTAAAACTGAAAGTTCCAGAACTTCCTTCATAGGTATGTTTTTTTCCTTACGTATAGTACGTATGCCGGAAATTACCTCGGAACTAAAATTAAAACCATCGATAAGATTTGTATTGATCTTTTTCCGCTCTGGCCATTGAGAAATCATTAAGGCTTCTTCTGGGCTGCGTTTGGCAATATGTTGCCATACCTCTTCTGTAAGAAAGGGCATAAAAGGGTGCAACAACTTAAGGTTTTGTTCAAAAATATGGATCGCCGCCTCAAAGGAAATCCTGTCTATTGGTTGTTGATAAGCAGGTTTTATTATTTCTAGCAACCAAGAACTGTAGTCGTCCCATACCAGTTTGTAAATGGCCATTAGGGCGTCCGATATCCTGTATTTGCTAAAATGGTCCTCAATCTCAATCAAGGTTTGGTTAAACTTGGAAGTATACCATGCTATTCCAATTTTGGAGGCCTCTGGCTGCGGTATATCTTCTACTTCCCAGCCTTTTACCAGACGAAATCCGTTCCAAATTTTATTGGCAAAATTCTTTCCCTGCTGGCAAAGCGCCTCATCGAACATTAAATCGTTTCCTGCGGCAGAACTTAACAAAAGTCCAACGCGGACTCCGTCCGCTCCATAGGTTTCAATTAGTTTAAGCGCATCGGGAGAGTTACCAAGTTGTTTAGACATTTTACGTCTTTGTTTGTCCCTTACCAACCCGGTGAAATAAACATTCTCAAAGGGTTTGGCCCCTCTAAATTCGTAACCTGCTACAATCATCCTGGCTACCCAGAAAAAAAGGATATCGGGCCCAGTAACCAAATCGTTGGTGGGATAGTAATATGCTATTTCTTCGTTATTTGGTTTTAGAATACCATTGAACACACTTATGGGCCAAAGCCAAGAAGAAAACCAAGTATCCAATACATCACCATCTTGCCTAAGATCCTTCAAAACAAGAGCTTCGGACGCATCCTTATTGGTTTTCGCCAACTTTTTCTTAGCTAGTTGAAGTGCAGATTCAGGGGTTTCCGCTACTACAAATTCATTTTGTCCATCCCCATAATAGTATGCCGGAATCTGCTGACCCCACCACAATTGACGCGAAATATTCCAATCCCTGATGTTCTCCATCCAATGGCGATAGGTGTTCTCAAATTTTTTGGGAAACAATTTAACGTCCCTATCCGTTAAAACAGCCTTTATTGCTGGTTTTACCAGGTCTTCCATCTTTAAGAACCATTGCTCGGACAGGCGAGGTTCAATAACGGCCTTTGTACGCTCGGAAGTCCCCACCTTGTTAATATACTGCTCTGTTTTCACCAAAAAGCCCTTCTCCTCTAGTTCTTTGGAAATTTCTTTACGAACAACAAATCTATCCTTGTCCTTATAATGCAGCCCAAACCTGTTTAGCGTTGCATCTTCGTTGAAGATATCGATAATCTCTAAATGGTGTTTTTCGCCCAAAGCTTTATCGTTTATATCGTGGGCCGGTGTAACTTTTAGACATCCCGTTCCAAACTCGATATCAACGTACTCGTCCTCTATAATTGGAATCGCCCTATCGCAGATAGGTACAATTGCTTTTTTTCCCTTTAAATGGCGATATCGTTCATCATTAGGGTTTATACAAATCGCAGTATCTCCTAGAATGGTTTCTGGCCTAGTAGTGGCAATGGTAACGGATTCATCCGTTCCTTCAATTTTATAGGCAATATAGTATAGAAGACCCTGTTTTTCCTCGTAATTAACTTCCTCATCGGATACTGTGGTCTTAGCTTCCGGATCCCAGTTTACCATTCTATGACCCCTATAAATAAGACCTTTGTTGAACAAATCAACAAAAACCCGGATTACAGAAGCAGACATATTGTCATCCATGGTAAAGGCAGTGCGTTCCCAATCGCAGGAGCATCCCAATTTTTTAAGCTGTTGTAGAATTACTCCCCCATATTCATTGGTCCAATCCCATGCGTGTTTAAGAAACTCTTCCCTTGACAGATCTTCCTTGGATATTCCTTCTGACTTAAGTTTGGCCACTACCTTGGCCTCGGTAGCAATAGATGCATGGTCCATTCCAGGAACCCAGCATGCGTTCTTGCCCATTAAACGGGCCCTTCTTACCAAAACGTCTTGTATGGTATTGTTGAGCATATGGCCCATATGTAAAACGCCGGTAACGTTTGGAGGTGGTATTACTATGGTATACGCCTCTCTCGTGTCGGGTTTGGAGTGAAAATAGTTATGCTTCAACCAATAATCATACCACTGGTTCTCAACATTTTGAGGCTCATATTTAGAAGGAATATCCATTATTTTGGAACGGTTTTTGTCTACCCATAACGGGCATTGCTATTTTGCGTGCAAAAGTACTATGTTAAATTATAGTAATTGACGGGTTTTACCCATTTTTTAAATACGAAACAAAAATAAGTAACGTTATTACATAACAAAAGAATTTTGGAGGTTCATTAAAAACATTTACATTTGAAATTCACCCAAAACTAGAAATGATGAAAAAAGTAGTATTTGTATTATTTGTCGGCCTACTTGCGTTGAATGTAAAAGCTCAGGACAAAACCGCAAAAATCGAATTTAAATCCGAGACCGTTGACTATGGTGAAATAGCCAAAGGTAGTGATGGTACAAGGACATTTGAATTTACGAACACTGGAGATGCTCCCTTAATAATAAGTAAAGTAAGCTCTAGTTGCGGATGTACTATTCCGAAAAAACCGGAAGGGCCTATTTTACCAGGAAAAACCGGTGAGATACAGGTAAAATATGACACTAAAAGAGTTGGGCCCATTAGAAAGGCCATTACCGTAATTTCCAATGCGGATACACCTACCAAGGTGCTTAAGATAAAAGGAACGATTAAGGCGGAAGGTACCAAGTAAGTTTTCGCCCAATGATAAAAAAGCCTCGATAATCTCGGGGCTTTTTTTATTTAAAATAGTTTTTTCAGAATAAAACTAATGACCATATCCTGATCATATCTTTCGATAAGCACCCGTACTCGTTTGCCTTCTTTATCGTTGAGCATTTTCATTACTTCCTGTAGTTTATATCTAAAAATGCGCTTGCCGTTTACGGCCAAAATTACATCTCCTTCTTGCAAACCCGCCAAGTCTGCCGGGCTACCTGCCCTAATTCCCGAAACTACAATTTCTGGCACCAAGCTTAATCTTGTGGTGTTTTCGAACAATATTTGTACGTTTCCAAAAGACCGCTCGCCCGTTCTAACCACGCCATCCGCATCTGCAATACTTTCCGCTACATAGCGTACGCCATTGTGCTGCAATTCTATACCACTGAGATTGTAATGGAAAGGAGCACTGAAATTTCCATTTTTTCTTATGGTAATCTTATTGTTGGGATAATCGAAAATCATGTTGAAACGTTTTAATATTTCCCCACCAATACTGCCATTTCTATCACCCAAATCCTTTATGCTATTGTAAGAAACCATATCCGGAAAGGCGGCTTTGGCGTCTTGCAAGACAAATTTTCCAATCTTAATCTTGTTTACCTTGGTCCGTTTCCCAAATATATGGCCACTTAAGCCTTTTCCAAGGTAATCCTCATAATTCTTTGCAGGCAGACCAAGCCCTTTCTCCTTATCTTTAAAGAGCCAAATGGCATCACTACTACCCGTATCCATTAAAAGTTTTACCGGAACATCTTTCGAATCTTCCAAGTATACGGTACCATCTATATAGGCCTTTTTCCTGGAAATGGTCAAAGGCAACGTTTCATCTCTTTTATTTTTTTTATAAGTATGGAACTCCGGATCGTGGAATTTAATAACGTTGGTAACGTAATTAATATCTACTACAAAATCCCTAAAAAGTTCATACCCTATTATTCCATGGATAGGGATTCCGAGCGTGGGAGAAAAATTTAAACTCTTATCTAGAACAACATACAACAGTTGATTGTTGTTCTTTACCGCACCTATCTTAAAAACGTTTCTCCTGGAGCTTAGTGCCTTAATGGGTTCTCCGCCCCCTAAACCTCTAATAGTAACCTCGGAGACATTGTTAATTTGAATAGAATCTTGGTCGGACAAGTTAAACAGTATGGGCTTACTAACACCAGAATCCAAAATAAACGAAAGCTTGGCACCATTTACCTCCAAAGGAATAACAATGAGGTTATTAATGAGCTGAAATTTTACTTTTTGCACTTTCTTTCCTGGCGACAATTCAAATTCTTGCGCGAATCCAAGTACTGGAAAACACAAAAGGAATAGGATTATATGTTTTAGTTTAATTCGCAATACCCTTGTTATTAAGTGATTGTCTCTTTTAAAGATAAACAATAAATCCTTTAACTTATTATAGTTTAACAAATATTAATGAATGAAATTAAAAGCTTGGGGCTATTGTTTTGTCCATTTTGATTTCTCATTTTTGTGGAAAATCTGTTTTCATGCCTTCCATATCCCGTAAAGGGCAGTCTATGCCCGAATCACCCATACGAAAATTGGTTCCCTATGCAGAACAAGCAAAAAACAGGGGTATCAACGTTATTCATCTCAATATTGGCCAACCCGATATCAAAACTCCAAAAATTGCTTTGGACGCGGTCAAAAACAATACCATAGAGGTGTTGGCATATAGCAGAACGGAAGGAAGTGAGACCTATCGGGAGAAAATAGCCCGATACTATCAAAAAAAACATATAGAAGTTACTTCGGAGGATATTATCGTCACCACCGGAGGATCTGAAGCCCTTTCTTTTGTAATGGGCAGTATCGCCGATGCCGAGGACGAAATTATTATCCCGGAGCCCTTCTATGCCAATTACAATGGTTTTGCTACTGCCGCGGGTGTAACAGTGGTTCCTGTGGTATCTAGAATAGAGGACAATTTTGCACTGCCCCCTGTAGAGGAATTTGAGAAATTAATAGGTCCAAAAACCAAAGCCATACTCATATGTAACCCGGGCAATCCTACGGGATATCTCTACAGCAAGGAAGAAATAGGGAAATTAGCCGCTATCGTAAAAAAACACAACCTATTTCTGGTGGCTGATGAAGTATACCGGGAATTTGCTTATGAAGGAAAGCAACACCATTCCATTTTGCAAGAATCTGGATTGGAAGAACACGCTATAATAGTCGATTCTGTTTCAAAAAGGTATAGCATGTGTGGAGCCAGAATTGGATGCCTGGTCACCAAAAATAAAAATGTTGTTAAAACGGCCCTTAAGTTTGCCCAGGCCCGTTTATCCCCGCCCACCTATGCTCAAATAGCCAGTGAAGCCGCCCTAGAGACACCACAAAGCTATTTTGATGCAGTGATAGAGGAATATGTAGAAAGACGCAACGTACTAATAACCGAACTAGAAAAAATTGAAGGTGTCAGAGTCGCTAAACCCCAAGGGGCTTTTTATTGTATGGCGGAACTGCCCATAGCGGATGCGGATAAATTTGCCCAATGGCTCTTAGAAGATTTTAGTTTAAACGGGGAAACCGTAATGGTAGCGCCAGCTGCCGGATTCTATGCTACCAAAGGCCTTGGAAAAAATCAAATACGTATTGCTTATGTGCTAGAAAAGGAAAACCTTATTAAAGCCGTAAATATTCTTAGTCAAGCTTTAAAAACTTTTAAAGGATAATGGAAATCCTTAGGAACATATCCCTCAAAGAATACAACACCTTCGGAATAGCGGCAACCGCTAAATTTTTCGCAGAAATAACCACCATAGACGATTTGATCCAGGTGCTCGGACAAGAATCGTATACAGACCGATTTATTATAAGTGGCGGAAGTAATATTCTAATCACAAAAGACATCGATGCCTTAGTATTACATATTAACATCAAGGGTATTACCGTGGCTAAGGAAGATGCTGACCATGTGGTGCTTAAAGTGAATGCAGGTGAGAATTGGCATAATTTGGTACTATGGACCCTTGATCAAGATTATGGAGGGCTACAAAACCTATCCCTAATTCCGGGCAACTGCGGTACTGCTCCTATTCAGAATATTGGCGCATATGGTGTTGAACTTAAGGACTGTTTCGTAGGCTGCGATGCAATCCATATAAAAAGTAAAGAGCTACGTTCATTCACTAAAGAAGACTGTAAATTTGGCTATCGCGATTCTTTTTTTAAAAATGATGGCAAAGGGAAATACATTATAACTACCATATACCTTAAACTTACAAAGAGGAATCATGTCCTTAATACTTCCTATGGAGCCATAAGTTCGGAACTTAAAAAGCAAAATATAATCATCCCAAATATTAAGGATGTCTCCAATGCGGTAGTGGCCATTCGCCAAGAAAAATTGCCCGATCCCAAAGAATTGGGAAACAGTGGTAGCTTTTTTAAGAATCCGGTAGTAACCAAAGAAGTGTTCAACACATTGCATGGTGCCTATAGTGATATTCCTTCTTATAGGATTTCAGAAGATGTCTACAAGATACCAGCAGGTTGGTTAATAGAACAATGCGGATTTAAAGGAAAACGATACAAAGATGCAGGCGTACATTCAAAACAGGCACTAGTTCTTGTAAATTATGGCAGTGCTACTGGAGCTGACATCTTGGATCTGGCACATAATATTCAGAAAAGTGTTCTAGAAAAGTTCAACATTCGTATCTTACCCGAAGTAAACATCATAAAATAACCCCTGAAATTAAAATCCCAGGGGTTATACCAAACCAAACTAACCAAAAACTAAATGCACAATAACCAGTTGCACATTTATCTAATTAAATATTGAGATAACGCTTTATAACAATCAATTTTATAAATTAGCGTTTACACATATACGATATGGAGTCCCTTTTTGGATGCTTTGCTCTATATTTTTCTAATATCCTAACCCCATATGAGCTCTTTGCTTGAAAAACATATTGTAGAATTACTCCAAGAGCGAAATGAAAAAGCCATTTCGTTGCTGTATGAACATTATGGGGATACGCTTTATGGTGTTGCCCATAAGGTTGTGAGAGATGAGGAGCTTGCCCAAGATGTACTTCAGGAAAGCTTTGTTAAAATATGGAAGAAATCCGATTCGTATGACAGTACCAAGGCCAAACTCTTTACATGGCTGTTCCGTATAACTAGAAATACGGCCATAGACAAACTTAGGAGCGTTAACACAAAAGCTGATAAGGAAATCCAAATGGACGTTTCGGACGTATATAACCTAGGAGTCAATAGTATTAGACCCGAATTTATGGATGTTCAGGAGAATCTGGAAAAGATAGAATCTAAATACCAGATTGTATTGGAAGCCCTTTTTTTCCAAGGGATGACACAGCAAGAGGCAAGCGAGGAACTAGATATTCCGCTTGGCACCATTAAGTCTAGGTTAAAAATTGGATTAAGGGAATTGAAGAAAATTTATGGCACCTCAATGATGCTTACATTTTTACTAAGTTTTTTATCATGAAAGAAAAAATACGCATATTTTTAGATACCGACCTGTTAGAGAAGTATTTGTTAGGAACTACATCTGCAGAAGAATCGATGCAGGTAGAGCGATATATAGCAATGTATCCGGAAGTGCGGGAAACCTACAATGAGCTTCAGGAAAATTTGGAAACATTTGCAAAAATGCATGCCATAAGTACCCCAGAAGGCCTTAAGGAACGTATTTTAAGCAGCATTAGAGCCCAAAACACGGTAAGAAGAAGGTTTTTCAGGTATGCCATTGCTGCCAGTTTCATTGCCTTTATATTCGCTGGTTCTTCCTATTTTTTCTGGAATCAAAATAAGAATCTCGTAGAAGAAAATACCTTGGTCACCAATAAGATAAAGGATTTGGAAGCAGATATGAAGCAGCGTTTGGAGGATGTTAGAAACCAGTTTATTGTACTGAACAATCCACAAACTAAAAAATATGCGGTAAAAGGCAACAAGAACGCCAAAGATTTAAAGGCCGTAGCCTACGTTAACCCAGTTAAAAAACTTTCTTATATCAATGTAAGTAAGCTACCTAATTTGCCCGAAGATCGCTGTTACCAGATGTGGGCAGAGGTCAATGGCGAGATGGTGAACTTAGGAATAATTAAGGAAGCCGGTACCGCTGATAAATTATTGGCATTACCCTATGCCGAAAATGCGGTTAGCTACATCACTATAGAACCCAAAGGTGGTAATGTTACCCCAACGGTTCAAAATATAGTGGCCAATATCCCTTACTAAAATCTTAAAGTACCTTTAATTGCAGTTTCCAAGTTCCATAATTTCGTATCTTTGTCCAAAATTGTGATATGAAGTTATTCCTTCTAACCGTTGGTTTGTTAGCTGTAGCATTTGCGGGCATTGCCGTTAAGATTTGGGCAAAAAAAGACGGTAAGTTTTCGGGTACATGTGCCAGTCAAAACCCTTTCCTGAACAAAGAAGGGGAAGCCTGCGGTTTTTGCGGAAAACTTCCTAGCGAACAAGACTGCAAAAAGGATACAGTAACGCAGCTATAACAAATCAAAAGCCACCCTATTTTTATTACGAAGTTTGGGCAAAACGCAAGATACACTCCATAATACCATAGCAAATGCCAAATTGGGCAGCCAAATTGCATTTAGTTCCTTGTTAGATACTTTTTGGAGCGATGTATATGGTTTTCAGCTTGTTAGGACCCAAAATGAAAATGATGCCGAGGACATCACCATTCAGACATTTTCCAAAGCCTTTGATAAGATAGATTCTTACGATAGTTCTTACGAATTTAAGACCTGGTTAATTACCATTTCCAAGAACATTCATGTCGATTTAATCCGCAAACGAAAAAGAAATGTCTTGGAGAGTACGGAAAGCGGAAGCAATGAAGCCATCAAAAAAGTCTTGGATGACACCCCTTCCGCGGAAGACCAACTTATTACAGAGCAAAATTTGGCAAGTTTATTACAACATATCAAAATGCTTAAACCTCATTACCAAAAAGTAATAAACCTAAGGTACTTTAATGAGCTTAGCTATGCGGATATCGCCAAGGAATTGCAAGAGCCTGTCAACAGTGTAAAGGTTAAACTTCTGAGAGCCAAAAAACTACTGGCCGAAGTTATAAAGAGCAAAAAGCCCTAATTTAGTTTTCTGCCTTTCAAACATTTGTTTATCAAATATTTACGCCCCATTACTACCTATTCTGGCTAGAGATTCATTATAAAAAATATACGTTGAGCCCCTTTATATAATATTGTTTCCCACGGGGTTTTTGGTCTCAGGTTTGGCGCCCATTTTCATTTATTTTGTTCGTATATTTGTGTAAAAATTCAGCATGAGTTCAGAGACTTTAGAAACCATCGATCCACCAAAGGGAAAACCTAAATGGCTTCGTGTAAAACTTCCTACGGGGAAAAAATACACGCAGTTAAGAGGATTGGTAGATAAGTACGATCTACACACCATATGTACTTCAGGGAGTTGCCCTAATATGGGAGAATGCTGGGGAGAAGGTACGGCAACCTTTATGATCCTAGGCAATATCTGTACCCGTTCTTGTGGGTTTTGCGGCGTTAAAACTGGGCGTCCTGAAAGTGTGGATTGGCAAGAGCCCGAAAAAGTGGCCCGATCCATAAAAATTATGGGAATAAAACATGCGGTAATCACTTCCGTAGATCGGGACGATCTTAAAGATATGGGTTCTATTATCTGGGCAGAGACGGTAAAGGCCATTAGACGAATGAACCCCGAAATTACCCTAGAAACCTTAATACCAGATTTTCAGGGAATTCATAGACATTTAGACCGGATCATTGAAGTTGCTCCCGAAGTGGTTTCGCACAATATGGAAACCGTAAAAAGGCTCACCAGAGAAGTGAGAATACAGGCCAAATACGATCGTAGCTTAGAGGTACTGAGGTATTTACGAGACAAGGGCGTAAATAGAACAAAATCGGGGATTATGTTGGGCTTGGGAGAATTGGAAGAGGAAGTTATACAGACCATGACAGATCTTCGGAAGGCCAATGTAGACGTTGTTACCATAGGACAATATCTTCAACCATCCAAAAAACATCTTCCGGTAAAAGAATTTATTCTTCCAGAACAATTTAAGAAGTACGAAAAAATTGGGTTGGAAATGGGTTTTAGGCATGTTGAAAGTGGCGCCTTGGTACGCTCTTCATATAAAGCCCATAAGCATATAAACTAAGCTGTTTTGGGCGGTTTACCGATATCCAAAACGGCCAAAAATGGCTTTAACGTTGGTGCAAAAGGTCTAATTTTAGGGAGATGTTACCTTATATTCCCTTATCTCCAATCAATCAGTTTTAAACATATATAGCGGTTCAAACTTGTGAAAAAAATAAACATAGGCATCAACGGTTTCGGCCGAATAGGCCGTACTTTCTTCAGATTGCTGGACAAGTATCCAAATCTTAACGTGGTTGCCATAAACGATCTGGCAGACGCAAGAACCTTGGCACATTTATTAAAGTACGATAGCATCCATGGGGTATTCCTGCAAGAAATAAACCATACGGAAAGCAGTATTATTGTTAATGGTGAAGAAATTGCACTTCTTAATGAAGAAAGTCCGAAAACCATCAATTGGTCCGATCATAAGGTAGATCTTGTGGTAGAGGCCAGCGGAAAATTTAAGAGCAAGGATATTTTAAGTTATCATTTAAAAAATGGGGCAAAAAAGGTTATTTTGTCCGTTCCACCGGCGGAAGATGACATTAAAATGGTGGTCTACGGGGTAAATGAAGGTATTATAGACCGTAATGACGATATTATATCCAATGCCTCCTGTACTACAAACAATGCTGCCCCCATGATTAAGGTGGTAAAGGAGCTTTGCGGTATAGAAGAAGCTTACATTACGACCATACATTCCTACACTACGGATCAAAGCCTACACGACCAACCTCATCGCGATTTAAGGCGGGCACGGGCGGCATCGCAATCAATTGTACCAACCACCACAGGAGCGGCCAAGGCACTAACAAAAATCTTCCCAGACCTTGCAAACGCTATAGGTGGCTGCGGAATTAGGGTTCCTGTACCTAATGGATCCCTTACCGATATTACGCTAAATGTGAAGAGAAAGACCTCCATTAAGGAAATTAATGATACTTTTAAGGAAATATCCCAAAATGAACTAAAAAACATACTTTTCTATACGAAAGACCCTATAGTTTCTGTGGATATAAACAATACTTGCCATTCTTGTACGTTTGATTCTCAGATGACTTCGGTCATCGGAAAGATGGTTAAAATAATAGGATGGTATGATAATGAAACCGGATATAGCAGCAGAATTATAGACCTTATCGAGTTATTGGTAAAGAACAAATATATTTGAGATTCGTATTACCACATAAGAGTATTAAAACTGTACTTCTAACACTCGCTTTTTTATCAGTGTTACACGTACATTCCCAGGGTAGTCCTTCGCCTGACAAGGAAATACAGACCTATTTTAGCCAAACCCGGACTTTTAAGAATGAAAATAAGCTCGATTTTGCTTTGGAATCGTTGAACAAAGCAGCCGTTATCGCAGAGCAAAACGAGGATGAAAAATCCTTGATAGACAGCTATCATAAATTTGCCCTGGTTTATTTGGAATTGGATAAAACCGAGACCACAATTTTTTATTGGGACCGAGCCAAGGTACTGTTAGATGCCATTGCATACCCATATGGCAGTGCAATGCACAAGTATATTGAAGCTATATTACTGTTCCGAAAAGATCAAAACTTTCAGGCCATTTACATGTTGAACGATGCCAAGCAACTCAATAACGATAGAAATTTGCTGAACAATATACTTTTGGCGGAAGCTGACATCTACCTCAACATTGAAAAATATGACAGTGCCACGAAGAATTACAACTCATTGGTGGTCAACAACGATATTTATGAAAAGGATTACTTGGCCACCAAGGCATATTTGGGCTTGGCAAGACTATATACCAAGACCGAAAATTGGGAGGAAAGTATAAAAAATGCTACTTCCGCGTTGTCGCTTGCACGGAGCAACCGATTCTTTAAAGAAATTTTTGAAGCCAATGAAGCCTTGGGAGTTGCGTATGAAAGAGTGGAAAAATATAATTTGTCCTTACTGCACAACCGAAATTTGCTACAGATAAGGGATTCTGTTTTCACCATTGAGAAAATAAAAACAGAGGCCAAAACCGCCGATAAGATCCAGTTCGATTTTATGAACGAGGAAATTAGAAGACAAGATGAAAAAATAGAAGAACTGAACGAGTCGGCAAACAGATCGGAAATTACCGCTATTCTTACCTCGGCCTTCCTAACCATAATTTCGCTCTTAGCGGTATCACTTTACAGGAACAATCAAATTAAGTTAAAGACCAACGACCTGTTACAGACCAAAAACAAGGAATTACAGAATGCCAGGGACGAAGCTGTACAGGCCATGGAGGCGAAAACCAACTTTTTGTCTACTGTAAGTCATGAATTAAGGACACCGCTTTACGCAGTAACCGGGCTTACACATCTGCTGCTTGAAGAGAACCCCAGTGAAAATCAAAAAGAACACCTTAAATCCCTTAAGTTTTCAGGAGATTATTTACTAAACTTTATCAACGATATTTTACAAATAAATAAAATAGACGCAGATAAATTAGAGCCCCTGAATATAGACATCAACCTTAAAAAGATACTGACAGAAGTCATTGATTCCCTACAACAGAGTGCCAAGGAAAATAACACTAAGATTGTCTTGGACTATGATGACACCATCCCTTCACATCTTATGAGTGACCCGTTAAAGCTCTCTCAGATTTTTATGAACCTCATAGGTAATGCCTTGAAGTTTACAAAGGAGGGCGAAGTAACCGTTATCGCCAAATTGATGAAGAAAGAAGAAGAAGATGTTACCCTTTATTTTGAAGTTAAGGACAACGGTATTGGTATTTCAAAAGAGAAGCAGAAGAACATTTTTGATAGCTTTGAGCAAGGTTCTATACAAATCAACAGGGAATATGGGGGAACCGGCCTTGGGCTTACCATCGTTAAGAGCTTACTTGGCCTATTCGGAAGTAAGATTCAGTTGGAAAGCGAATTTGGCAAGGGTAGTTCTTTCTTTTTTGAACTAGACTTAAAAAGCAAGGACAGCATTGTTGACGACATTCCGTTTGAGATCACCGAAAAAGAATACGATCTTACTGGGCTGCACGTATTGGTTGTGGAGGATAATAAAATAAATCAGGTAATTACCAAAAAGATGCTGACCAAAAAGGAGATTACCTGTGATATTGCCAGTAATGGTATGGACGCTGTTGATCTTGCCAATGAAAATAAATACGATGGCATTCTTATGGATATCCACATGCCGGGTATAAGTGGTGAGGAGGCTACCATACGCATTAGAAAGTTCGATAAAGAAACCCCAATTATAGCGCTTACCGCAATTTCCTTGGACGATAGTTTAGAGAGTTTTTACGCCGCAGGGTGTAACGATGTGGTTACAAAACCTTTTAAGCCCGAAGTGTTTTATCAGAAAATTGGGGAGAACATTCTAGGTAGAAAAGTAAAAAACGAAGCTTCATAAAGCTTTTATAGCACCCAACAACACTTCTTTCCCATCATTTAAAAATCGATGCTTTACCCCAAGATAATATAAATTGGAAACCTTTCCTTTTAACCTTACAAAATCCTTTTCCGTAGTAAGTACCAGGTCTTTGGTATTGAACAGGGCTATTTCATTTTCGGTAAAAAAATGATGGTCCCTAAAAGAAAGGTGTTCAAAATTTATTTTTTGTTGGCTCAAAAATGAGGTTAAAGGTGTAGGATCTGCTATTCCTGTTACCAAAGTAACGTTTTGAGTCTTTAAATCTCCCAAGGACAAGGTATTGCCTGGTCCCTTCACATGCGTATCATATTCCAAAGTGCTAAATAAAACCTGCTGATTAGTGTTTATTTTCAACCGCCTCACAATTTTTTCCTGTGCCAGGGCATCCAAATTTTCGGGGCATTTTGTTACCACTATAACATCTGCCCGTTTGGCTTGTCTCCTACCATCTCTTAAATCTCCTGTGGGTAAGTACCAATCATCGCAATATAGCTTGTTAAATGCGGTTAAAAGTATGGCATATCGGGGAGTGACCTTTCTATGTTGGTAAGCATCGTCTAAAAGAACAATATCGGGTCTTGTGCCTTGCTCCAAGATAGAAATGGCATTCCTTCGGTCTTCATCAACTACTACGGTAATCTCCGGAAACTTGGTATGGATCTGAAAGGGTTCATCGCCCAATTCCGATACCAAAGTGCTAATACCCGCTTTTAAGAATCCTTTGGATTTTCGCCCATACCCTCTGCTCAAAACTGCAAGTTTAAAGTCGTCCTTAAGTGCTGCGACCAAAAACTCTATCATTGGTGTCTTTCCCGTACCTCCCGTGCTTAGGTTACCAACACAAACGGTTTTGGTCTTAAAGGTCTCTGAAGAAAATATACCTTTATCATATAAAATATTCCTAATATACACCACCACTGCATAAATCAGTGAAATTGGGAATCCTATTTTTCTTAGCAGTTGCATCCAAGCGAAAATATAATATTTTATCTTTGATTTCCTATAAAGTTCTAAAATGATAGTAAACGAAGTTACAGGGTTATTGGAAGAATTGGCGCCATTGGATTATGCAGAGGATTTTGATAACGTTGGCCTTTTGGTAGGAGACCCCATGGCCGAGGTCTCCGGAATACTGGTAACCTTGGATACCTTGGAAAATGTGGTAGACGAGGCATTGACCAAAGGCTGTAATCTTATCATTAGCTTTCACCCTATAATTTTTAAGGGATTAAAAAAAATAACAGGTACCTCCTATGTAGAACGTGTGGTTTTAAAAGCCATACAAAACAATATTGCCATTTATAGCATGCATACGGCTTTGGACAATTCCCCAAAAGGTGTAAACGCCAAAATATGCGAGGTATTGGGGGTAACAAAAACCGCTATTTTGATTCCACAAAAAGGGTCCATAAAAAAATTATCCACTTATGTACCCAGGGCGGAGGCCCAAACGCTTAGGCAAGCCCTGTTTGATGCCGGCGCCGGTAATATTGGTAATTACAGCAATTGCAGCTTTACCTCGGACGGTACAGGTAGCTACAAGGCCGGAAAAAATGCAAACCCTACCAAAGGAGTAATCGGCAAGACCCACTATGAAGAAGAGGTACAAATAAATATCACCTACAGGAAGGCTGCTGAAAGTAACGTTCTAAAAGCTTTGTTTAAAAATCATCCGTATGAGGAAGTGGCGTACGAAATCTTTACACTAGAGAATAAAGATCAAAGTATTGGTATGGGCATGGTGGGAGAATTACCTAACCCAATGCCCGAGGAATTTTTTTTAAAATTGATTAAAAAAAATATGCGTGCGGCATGTATACGACATTCCGGACTGCTTGGAAAAAAAATACATAAAGTAGCCGTCTTAGGGGGCAGTGGGGCTTTTGCCATTGGGGCAGCCATAAACGCCAAAGCTGATATTTTTATAACTGCGGACGTTAAGTATCATCAGTTTTACGAAGCTGAAAATAAACTGATCATTGCAGATATTGGACACTATGAAACAGAGCAGTTTACAAAAAACGTAATCGTGGACTATCTTACAAAAAAAATTCCTAATTTTGCAATCTCTTTATCGGAGAGTATTACAAATCCAATCAAGTATTATTAAATATGGCAAAAAAGACAGAAGCTACGGTAGAAGAAAAACTTAGGGCATTATACGATTTGCAGCTAATAGATTCTAGGGTAGATGAAATCAGAAGCGTACGAGGAGAACTTCCGTTGGAAGTAGAAGATTTGGAAGACGAAGTACTAGGTCTAAAGACAAGGTTGGATAAATTAAAGACCGATGTTGAGACCGTTAATTTTGAAATAGGTGCTAAAAAGAACCTTATTGAAGAAGCCAAGGTACTTATAAAGAAATATTCCGAGCAACAAAAGAATGTAAGGAACAGCAGGGAATTTAATTCACTTACCAAGGAAGTTGAATTTCAGGAGTTGGAAATACAACTGGCAGAAAAGAATATTAAAGAATTTAAGGTTCAAATAGACCAGAAAAAAGAAGTTATTTCGGAAACCAAAGAGCGGTTGAGCGAAAGGGACGCACATTTGAAGCACAAAAAAAGTGAACTTGATGCAATCTTGGCAGAAACCGAAAAGGAAGAAAAAGCACTGTTAAGCAAATCGGAAAAATTTGAAGAAGAGATAGAAGAGCGTTTGGTAATGGCTTACAAACGTATCCGTAACAATGTAAAAAATGGTTTAGCGGTTGTGCCGATCGAGAGAGGTGCCTCTGGAGGATCTTTCTTTACCATTCCGCCACAAGTTCAAGTTGAGATCGCATCGCGCAAAAAGATAATTACTGATGAACATAGCGGCCGTATTTTGGTAGACAAGGTTTTAGCCGAGGAAGAGCAGCAGAAGATGAGTGAGTTTTTTACAAAACTATAAACCTTAAAGGTTCCCATAAAATTTATAAACCATCCGTCCTGGATGGTTTTTTTGTATAACACTAAGTTTATCGCAAAAGGTCCAGAATTTTCTCTTCTACCTCCTGGCCATCCCATTTTTCCTCTATATTGGGCAATTGCATCACTTGTTGCATAATTGCCTCCTGGGCATCCCCTACCGCCAAAGCTTCGGAATAAGGCCTATCGGAGAAGGTAACCCTAGAGTATACAGGGATCCATTTGTCCGGATGCTTTTCCGCAAAACGTTTCTCTATCCTTTTTTGTAATAGAAATTTGGCATCTGCGGTTTTACTGCTCATTTCAACAAAATTCCGGTAGCTAAGTTCTGCTATGGCATCGGCATTTGGTTTGCGGCTATCTTGATACTCTTTAAAAATGGTACTCCAGTCATCACCATGAGACTTCATTAGTTGACTAAGCACAAAAATATCCTCAAAACCAGCATTCATGCCCTGGCCATAAAAAGGTACAATGGCATGTGCCGAATCTCCAACCAATGCAACCTTGTCCCAGTACGTCCATGGAAAACATTTCATGGTAACCATGGCACTTGTTGGGTTATTGAAAAAATCTTCGGTAAGGTTTTCAATATCCTGCATCACATTAGGAAAATGATTTTTAAAAAAGGCCTTTGCTTCCCTTTTATTAGTAATACTTTCAAATGAGACATCCCCTTCAAAGGGTAGGAAAAGGGTGCATGTAAAACTACCGTCCAAATTGGGCATTGCAATCAACATAAACTTACCCCTTGGCCATATGTGAAACGAATTTTTATCCAGTTTGTGCGTACCATCCGCATTGGGCGGTATGGAAAGTTCCTTATATCCCACATTGATGAAACGCTGTGAATAATTGAACCTACTGCGACGTTGCATTTTATGACGTATACGCGAAAAGGCCCCATCGCAACCAAAAATAATATCGTAGTTATAGGTTTTCCATTCGCCCTTCTCACTTTCACCCGTAAAAAGTTTGGATTGTGGTAGGTCTACGTCCCATATTTTTTCTTGAAACTTAAAGGTTACACCCGCTTTTTCTGCCAAATCGATCATTTTCCTATTCAATACCCCGCGAGAAATAGACCAAATGCTCTCTCCCTCCTTTCCATATTTTTGAAAATAAACCGGCTTTTCTTTTACGTGCATGGCACGCTTATCCAAAGGGATGGCAATTTTTTTAATTTCTTCTTCAATACCGGCCTCCCTAAGAGATCGCCAGCCTCTATTGCTCATGGCGAGGTTTATGGATCTCCCCGAAAATTCAACGATACGAACGTCCTGTCTACGATCAAAAACCGTAATGGTATGGCCAAACTTTCTTAGGTGTATTGCCAGGAGAGAGCCCACCAAACCAGAGCCCACTATGGCAATGTTCTTTTTCTTTTGAGTCATGCAAGTTCCATTTCGGAATATTGTATAAGCGTTAAAGTTAATAAAAATGGTTTAGCCAGTTTTACCTTTAGAAGTCCTAAATATCCCAACCAATAATCCATAGATGATTTTAAGCGTTTTTTAACACCCTTGCGTGGGCCAAACAACCGTTTGTAAACGTATATATTATGAATTTTCCGCTTAGGCGTCCATATATATCCAAAAAAGTCCTTCACACTAAGAATGTGAAGGACTTTTCTCTTTTGGATCAAATGTTGGGTTATTTTAAAACACCGTCCACAATACCATATTCTACGGATTCGTCCGCGCCCATCCAGTAGTCGCGATTAAAATCCTTCATGATTTTATCAAAAGTCTGTCCGCAGTTATCCGCCAAAATCTGGGCACCCAATTCCTTGGTTTTAAGTATTTCCTTGGCCTGTATTTCAATATTTGAGGCCTGCCCTCTAGCACCGCCGCTAGGTTGGTGTATCATTACCCGTGCATGGGGTTGTATAAACCGTCTTCCTTTTTTTCCTACGGAAAGTAATATGGATCCCATGGAAGCAGCTAATCCTGTACAAATTGTGGATACCGGACTCTTTAATGATGTTATGGTGTCGTATATAGCGAAACCCGAAGTAACGTAGCCCCCAGGACTGTTGATGAACAACTGTATTTCCTTGTTACCTTGCATATCTAAATAGAGGAGACGATCTATGACATGTTTGGCAGAATCATCATCTACCATACCCCATAAAAACACCTTCCTTTCCTCCAACATTTTCTCATCTATAGCCTCTTGTACTTTTCCTTTTTTAGAACCCATTTTTTATTTTCTTGTTAGAACCCAAAATTAATCAAATTATTGGGAATTGTAATCCAAACAAACTTATCGTTTTTTAAAATAAAAACCCAAAACCTACTATATTTGGATAAAATCGATAAAATGAAGCAACTTACCTCCCTCCTAGCCTTGATACTTGTATTCTTCACTGCTTGTAAAGAACAAAAAAAGACGGGGGACAATGAGCCCGCCAAGGAAATGACCGTTTTGGAAAAGGTTGCCTATGCACATGGTTACGAAAATTGGAAAAATGTGGAAACATTGAAATTTACCTTCAATGTAGATAGAGATACTTCTCATTTTGAGCGTAAATGGACCTGGCACCCAAAGACAAACGATGTTGTCGGAATTTCTGCTGGCGATACAGTGACCTATAATAGAAAAGCATTAGATTCTATGGCAACCAAAGTAGACCCGGCCTTTATCAATGATAAATTTTGGCTGCTGGCACCTTTTAACCTAATTTGGGACCAGGAAAGTTTTACCTACCAACATGACACCATTGCGCAGGCACCCATAGCAAAGAAAAGTATGCAAAAGCTTACCATTGTTTACGGTGCTGATGGAGGTTACACTCCGGGTGACGCCTATGACTTTTACTTTGGGGACGACTATAAATTAAAAGAATGGGTATTTAGAAAATCCAATCAACCCAATCCTTCGATGATTACCACCTGGGAGGATTATAAGGTATTAGACGGATTGGTAATTGCAGAAATGCATAAGAAAGCGGATGAAGATTTTAAACTCTATTTATCAGACATTACGGTAAAAACAGAATAATACTTATTTGGACCGCTGTTTTTTAAGCATATAGGTAGACCCTAATATGATTATGGACAGTGCCAATAGTGTGCTAAAGCTAAGATTAAGCGAATATTGTTCTGCCAAAAACCCTAGGATTACAGGTCCAAGAAGGAATCCAGAATACCCAGCTCCAGCAATAAAGGAAACACCTTGTGCCGATTCTACCCCAGGAACATTACCTCCAATGCGAAAAAGCTCGGGCACCATTGCCGAAAACCCAAGACCGATAAGTCCAAAACCGGTGATGGCCAAATACGTATTGCCCGTTAATACCAGACCATAGCCACCCATGGCCAACAAAGCTCCAAATGCCACTAGTTGTACTGGGCCAAATTTGGCGCTAATACCATCTCCTAAAAACCTTCCTAAAGTCATTGTGATAGAAAAACCAAGGAATCCGGCCCCTATAAGTTCTTCCGGAGCCAAGGTAACCTCTTTTAAAAACAGCCCACTCCAATCTACGATAGCTCCTTCACTTCCCATAGCTATAAAAGACAGCACACCTAAGATCAACAATGGTTTAAAGAGTTTTATACTAAAGGGCTCCTTTTCTACCGGAGCGGCCTTTATATGGATGTATCTTTTGTAAAACATAAGATTTACCAAAACCACTAAAGCAACGGCAATAAACATATGCAACGCCGGATTGGCTATGAATACGATCAGAAAACTTCCTAAACCTGCCAAAACCCCGCCCAAACTAAAAAAACCATGAGCGGCAGACATAAATTTTTGCTTATCCTCCTTTTCCAATTCTGTTACCAGAGTGTTCATGGAGATATCCGTAAAACCATTTGTGGCTCCAAACATAAAAAGAGCGCCCATCAATACATAATAATTGGGAGCAAGTAATGGCAATAAAGCAGCAACACAACTAAGCAAAACGCCATACCACGTGGCTTTACCTACGCCTACTTTATTTATTATTTTGGCCGCCAATGGAAAGATGGTAAAAACACCAAGAGATAGAAAAAAAATGGCGATCCCAAGATCGGCCTTATCAATGTTCAACTTTTCCTTTACCGTAGGAATATAAATAGCCCATGTACCAAAAAGAATATTTAAGCTTGCAAAAACCCAAGCAGGTCCAAAATACCTTGGATTGGAAAGAATAAGGCGTAACGATTTCATTTTGTGGGTAGTTAAGAGTAAATAAATACGGCAGTGTACAGAGGTATCCCAACCCCGTTAGCGTCGCTGCTATGCAAAGTAAATCGGAAAAGCGTATAAAACATAGGGCAAACTATTCGCTTTATAAGACAAAATATTCTTTATTATCAATTATTTGTTCATTTTAAGTTAATTTTGACTTATGAAACCAATTTATGAGAACATAGAAGTTGGAATGAATTCTTCGCTAAAGATTGCTACCTATGTACATTCCGACACCTGTGAGCTAACCAGTTGGCATGTTCACCCGGAATATGAATTGGTATATGTTAAAAATGGGAAAGGCACCTTGCGTATCGACAGCAAAACGCTTGCCTATGACGATGGTACACTTATTTTTTTAGGTCCCAATATTCCCCATGCAGATTTTGGCAACAAGGATTACAGGGATAATCTAGAAGTGGTTATTCAGTTTAGAAAGGATTTTGTAGAGGAAAAATTAGGCGTTTTCCAAGAGTTCAAAGCAATTAGTAAACTCATACAGCGATCTGGTTCTGCATTGCTGTACGGGAACGAAACCAAAGAACAGCTTTCCGTTAGTTTTGAACGGTTTGGTAAGCTCAATAATACAGAGCAGTTGATCAATGTACTTGCCATTTTGGAAAAACTCTCGAAGAGTACCGATTTTCATGCTATTTTGGGCAATACAAAACTATCCAATTTTAAAAACGATGAGATAAAAAGGTTGGAGCTGGTTTTTGAATACGTAAACGAAAACTATGGAGATACTATAGGCTCTAAGGTTTTAGCAGATCATGTTGGGCTTACCACCAACTCTTTTTGCAGGTTCTTTAAAAAAATGACACATCAATCCTTTATACAATTTGTAAACGAATTTAGAATTAGGAAGGCTAAAGAGTTGTTAGATGAAAACATGCAATCTATTGCCGAGGTTATGTACAACTGCGGTTATAATGATCCTTCTTACTTTACAAGACAGTTCAAAAAGTACTTGGGCCAAACACCCACGGCCTATTTGGCTAAGATATCGGCCTAGTAGTTACCAAAAACCTCCGTTAGTCCCTGTACTGTTTTTCTGGTTGTACTTTAGAAGTTATACCTTTTTTTAGTATTTGTCCAAACTGGTACATATCTTCAAAGGAAGTGTAAAAAGGTACCGGGGCCAAACGAATTACATTGGGCTCTCGCCAATCGGCTATTACGCCTTGCTTCATAAGATAATCGAACAAGGTTCTCCCCTCACCATGCAAGAATACCGATAACTGGCAACCGCGCTGGGAAGGTGTAATGATCTCAAAAGAGCCACCTACTTCTTTTTCAATTTCCAAAAGTACGTATTCCAAATAAGCGACTACTTTTTTTCGTTTGGCGATTAACCTATCCATGCCTACTTCCTCAAAAAGTGTTAAGGATGCCAAATAAGGTGCAACGGACAAAACGGGTACATTGCTTAGCTGCCAGGCATCTGCGGTCGGTAAGGGTTCAAAATTGGGTTTCATTAAAAATCTGTTGGCTTTGTTGGTACCCCACCACCCCTCGAACCTTGGAATATCTGCTTGATTTAAATGGCGCTCGTGAACAAAAATTCCAGAAGCATTCCCAGGGCCACTATTCATGTATTTATAACTGCACCAAGCGGCAAAATCTACTCCCCATTCGTGTAATTTTAACTCTACATTACCTGCGGCATGGGCCAAATCCCATCCTACCATGGCTCCTACAGATTTTCCCTCTCCCGTAATCTTTTCCATATCAAAGACCTGACCGTTGTAATAGTTTACACCCCCTATCAATACCAAGGCCAATTCATCGCCTATTTCCTTAATTTTATTGATAATGTCCTCTGTTCTCCAAAAATGCTCGCCTTTTCTTTTATTGATCTCTATGAGGGCATCACTGGCATCGAGGCCATGCACCCTTAACTGACTTTGCAGCATGTACTGATCGGAAGGAAAGGCTTTTTCTTCACAGATAATTTTGTATCGTTTTTTTGTAGGGCGATAGAATGAAACCATTAAAAGGTGAAGATTAACCGTAAGGGTATTCATAACGGATACTTCTTCGGGCTTTGCCCCAACAATCTTTGCAAGGGGGGAGGCCAAACGTTCGTGGTAATCCCACCATGGTTTTTTCGCATAAAAATGTCCTTCAACCGCCAGATTCCTCCAATCTTCCATGACCTCATCCACAAAACTCTGGGTACGTTTTGGTTGCAACCCCAACGAATTCCCTGTAAAATAAATAACCTGTTTACCGTTTACTTTAGGAAAACAAAACTCCTTACGATAAGCGGCAAGTTCATCCTCTGCATCCAACTGTTGGGCAAACGCCAAGGTATTGTAGTATTGCATAGCTCAGTTTTGGTAAAAATACGACTTCACGTGGAATTTCTTGGGTTAAGATCAAAGTAGGTCCCTATCCATACGCATTTCAATCATATGGCTTTGAAAACCTACTTTTTCATAGGCTCTAATAGCTGGCAGGTTATCGGAATAGACCGTTAAGCGTATTTCGTTTATTCCCTGGGTAATGGTCCATGCTTTCAACGCATCTATGATCATTTTATTGATTCCTTTTCCCCGATGGGCCTCATCGGTATACATAAAACCTAGATAAGCATATTTTTGATGGTCTAGATATGATCTGGCCTCCCTTATGTGGGCATAACCAGAACCCACGATTTGTTCGTTGAAAGTTACTACCATTATGGCGACCTCCTCATCGGAAAGCATCTGTTCCAAATCGTAATAAAGAACAGGGTCTGGTTTAATTGTTGGATCATAAGGTCTTTCCGCAGAAACGACCCCTTGCTCAAAGGCCAACAATATTCCTAGATCGTCCTTTGTTGCGCGTCTAACCTTCAACTGTTCTGCATTGGACATAATACGTACGTTTAAGATTTAAAAGTTACCCCTAAAGTAGCATATATTTCCATAATTTTGTCAAAAACGAATCATGCACTTTTTGTCCCCTCAATTGGAAAATTACATTCGCGACCACTCCGAACCTGAACCTCCCCTACTACAGGAATTAACTAGGGAAACATACTTAAGGGTGGTACAACCTAGAATGATTACAGGGCATTTCCAGGGCAGGGTCTTAAGTGCCCTGGCCAAGCTGATCAACCCAACAAATGTGCTAGAAATTGGGACTTATACCGGCTATTCTGCCCTATGTTTGGCAGAGGGCTTACAAGAAAATGGCACAATACATACCATAGACATCAACGAAGAACTTGTAGAAATGCAAAAGAGGTATTTTAACAAGAGTGAATTTGGTAATCAGATAATACAGTATACCGGGGATGCCTTGGATATAATCCCCACCTTTGATGTGGTTTTTGATTTGGTATTCATTGACGCCGAGAAAACGAGTTACCCGGATTATTTTGAAGCGGCTTTGGCAAAAACAAAGCGTGGAAGCATCATTTTATCAGACAATGTACTGTGGTCCGGAAAGGTTCTAGGCCCCGTAAACGAAAAGGATAGGGCTACAAAAACCCTCGTAGACTACAACCGTAAACTTAAAGAAGACCCCAGAGTAGAAACGGTTTTACTTCCTATTAGGGATGGTCTAAGCCTAAGTAGGGTACGATAAACTTCTTAAAAAGATCATAGAACAACCATGCCGTTAATACCCCAACAACCGCTCCTACAAAAATGTCAATAGGGTAATGCACACCTACATAAATTCTACTATAGGAAAACAATAAAGGCCAGAGGTAAAAAAACCACACTCCTTTTATACGTTTTCTAAGGAAAAGTACGGTTAGGGTGGTAATGGAAAAGGAACTGGCCGCATGGCCCGAAAAGAAACTAAGGCTCTGCGGGTTCTTTACAATTCGGATAATGTCGTTTATTGCCTCGTTGTTGTTAGGTCTAAGCCTACCTACAACTTCTTTTACAATACTGGTAAAACCAGTAATAAATAAGGCCAGAACCACTATGGTTAAGATTATGGGCAATGCCTGTTTTACCGGGAATTTCCTGAAAACAAATACTGCCAACAAAAGAAATAGAGGAATCCAGGTAGCAATATTGGTTATGGTGGCCCAAAAAAAGTCGAACTGCTCTGTGCCCAAGCTATTCAAATAAACAAAGGTCTCTTCGTCCCACTCCAGAAGTCTCTTGAGCATACTATTTTCTTTTGATAACCCCGGTTACCTCATCTACATTCTCCTTTACCTTGTTGATTTCGTCTTTGATGTCTTTTGTAAAATCGGTATCTATCCCTTGTTTTTCAGCACTTTTCTGTATTTCTTGTTTAATATCCTCGGTAGCATCCTTTAATTGGCGCATGCCTTTGCCAAGTCCTTTGGCTATTCCGGGAATTTTGTCCGCACCAAAGACCATGACCACAATAAACATGATGAAGAATATTTCCGCACCGCTAATAAATAAAAAAACAGATGAAAGCATAGGACAAATATAGTGAAGTTTGCGGGCTAAATAAAAAAAGCCCTACAATCCTGATATTATAGGAAGTAGGGCCAAAATTGTTTCTTTTAGACGTTTATTTGCCTTTTATTTCCTTTTTAAACTGGTCAAAATCGGATCTTTCCTCTTTTTTAGGCCAAGAATTATTTGTGGCATCAATATCGGCAGTCTCGGCTTTAGGATCCACTACTATACCGACCAACTCTTTTTGTGAGGAGATTACTCGCTTTACCTCGGCATCGTTTTTTCTCCAAATTTCTGCCGGATAGGTTATATTCTCCTTAGAACCGTCCGCATAGGTATATTCCACAATAAGCGGCATGGGTATACCTCCTGGCTTATCAAAGGTAACCTCATAGAAATATTTTGGTTCTTCTACTTTGGCCCTTTCATCAACACTTAGGTTATCCATTATATATTCTTTTAAGGTCGTAGAATTTTCCGAAGGTGCTTTTCCTTTTAAATTGGCATCAAAATCCTCACTATCTTCCTCGGCCAAGTAAACCAAGGGTGGTAAATCTGCCTCCGTAATATTACGTGCGGCCATATACTCTTGCATCTTTTTCGTTGGTTTATCGGATACGTAGTATTTTTTAACGCCTTTAACTCCAATATCCACATAATCCGTGGTATAGAACCATCCTCTCCAATACCAATCCAAATCTACCGCTGAAGCATCTTCCAAGGTACGGAAGAAATCCTCTGGCGTAGGGTGTTTAAATTTCCATCTGTTGGCATAGGTTTTAAAGGCATGATCAAATAGTTCCCTGCCCATTACGGTTTCCCTTAAAATGTTAAGTGCGGTAGCAGGTTTCCCATAGGCATTGGGGCCCAGCTGATAAACGTTCTCAGGATTGGACATTATTGGTGATATGGTACTTTGGTCACCGCTCATATAAGGAACTATTTTTGAAGGATCTCCCCTTCGTGAAGGGTAGTTGCTGTTGGGGGCTATAACCTCAGGGTTGGCCTCTCCAAATTCTTGTTCTGTAATGTATTGCATAAAAGTATCCAAACCTTCATCCATCCAACCCCACTGCCGCTCATCCGAATTAACGATCATTGGAAAAAAGTTGTGGCCCACCTCGTGTATAATTACGCTTATCATTCCAAATTTTACTTGATCGGAATAGGTGCCGTCCTCATTAGGTCTTCCATAGTTCCAACAAATCATAGGATACTCCATACCCTGATTTTTGGCGTGTACGGATATTGCTTTGTGATAGGGATAGTCAAAAGTATGGGAGGAGTATGTGGTTAAGGTAGCGGCCACGGCCTTGGTAGATTGCTCTTCCCAAAGTGGGTTTCCTTCCTTGGGATATAGGGATACGGCCATAACCTCCTTACTTGCAAGTTTAACAGCTTGCATATCCCATATAAATTTACGCGAGCTTGCGAAACCAAAATCACGTACATTTTCCGCCTTTAGTTTCCATGTTTTTTTCTTTTCGGAAAAACCCTTTTCTGCGGCTTCAGCTTCCGCTTGGGTTACGATTAAAACAGGCTTATCGTATGATTTTTTTGCTTGTTCATAGCGTTTCATCATTTCTTTGGAAAAAACCTCTTTTCTATTTTGTAACACCCCAGTACCATCTAGTATATGATCTGCCGGTACGGTAATATCCACCTCATAGTTTCCAAACGGTAGGGCAAATTCTCCACTTCCCCAAAACTGATGGTTTTGCCATCCTTCCACATCACTGTAAACTGCCATTCTTGGAAAAAACTGTGCTATTACGTAAGCTCTGTTTCCGTCTTTGGGAAAGTACTCATAGCCAGATCTTGCTCTATTTACCGTATGGTCGGGTATGTTATAGTTCCATTTAATAGAAAATGATATTTGACCCTTACTCCGCAAAGGTTGCGGAATATTTATGCGCATCATGGTCTGATTTACCGTGTATGACAAAGGTCTTCCATTGGCATCTTTTACATAATCGATATTAAATCCGCCATCAAAGGGCGAGGTCATGTACGTTTGTACAAAAGAACTGGCTCTTTCCGCTAGGGGAACTCCATTCCCATTTCTAAGCGCAGATTTGGTGTCCTTGGTCCTAACGTTCTGATCTAACTGAACCCATAGGAATTCTAGGTCGTCCGGAGAGTTATTGGTATACGTTATGGTTTCCTCGCCATAAATTTTTGCATTTTTATCGTCCAACTCAATATTCATCTTATAGTCTGCCTGCTGCTGATAATAATCGGGGCCAGGGGCTCCGGATGCCGACCTATAAGTATTTGGCGTTGCAAATTCCTCATATAATTGTTTAAACTTGCTCTGATTGTAGTGTCCGGGTTCCTTTACTTCCTTCTCCTCTTCTTGTGCGGAAACCATGGCCGCAAAGACAAACAAAAGCGAAGAAAAATAATATTTTGCTTTATTCATTTTTTCAATACATTTTTAGTCGACGAAAAATAATCCTTTTTTAACGATTCGTTAATATATTGTTATAAGTTTAACATTCCTTTATTATTCTCTCTAATTAATACAAAGCTCTTTTTCTTGCTATTGAATTTGAAGTGAACTATGTTCTGTTGCTCCTCAAAAAGATCGGTTAAAATATCGCTCTGTACCTCCACGGTCTTAATATTCTTAAATCCGATCTTAGGTACTTCTATGTAGCAAACCATTACGTCATTGTCATATTTCTTTCCCAAAAATGTGTAATCCATTACCTTGCCATCAATTTGTACTGTAAATTTTGCCCTGAGGTATTTTTCAATATAATCCAGTGCTATTTCCGACTCTTTCTCCGTGGCCAAATTGGCCTGTATTCCGTAGCGCGTATCTAGCAGTTCTTCAAAATCATCAATAAAGATTCTAGAAGTTATTTGTAAGGAATCGTCTTTTTCCGAATAGTTGATATTGGTAACGCTCACATAAAACTTATGGGCCGCTGTAAAAGCCATTAGAGGCAAAAGGAATAGGACAATTGTATTTTTTAATAATTTCATTGCTTCAAATTATTGTGATTCCCATATTTATGACGCTTTTTTGTGTCAGATGTTACGGTTCGATGTTATTTTTTGGATATTCAGCGTTTCCCTTTAGAGATAACAATCCCCGTGCCAAAAGAGACCATTTTTTTACTCAAGCTTATTGTTTTCCCTATAAATCAAACTTTTTCTTTGTAAAAAACCCCAAATTTTTAATTTATCCCGGGAATCCACTGTTGTACTGAAACTTGGGTCAACCTCGCAAAAATACATAAAGTCCTCTATTTTTTCAGCGGGTATTTTTAGTTGTTTGGTATAGAGCGAATCTGCATAAAACTCCCTTACTCTTGCCGTTCTGGCGTATTTCCGATCACGGGCCACACGTTTCTTCAACATTTTGGTTCTACCGGTAATGGCATTGATAAGGGGATTAAACGGTACACTCGTCAACATACCCAGGGAAAAAGGTCCCATCATAGAAGCTTCTCTTAACATGCGTTCACTTTGCATAAGGGGTTTTACATGGGCATTGGGCAATCCTAAGGTAGAAGCCGTAACCACTGGGTCGGTTTGCAATCCCTTAAGGTCTTCACCGATATTTCCGGAAAGATTATAGGGTGTTACAACTACCTCCTCCAACTCGGTAAGTGTATCTTCTAAAGGAACAAACACGCTTTTGCTATCTAAAATGGCTTGGGTAACCACCAACTCTTTTCTTTTGAACTGCACGGCCGAAAACACCAAAGTATCATTTAACCTGGCCAGAATTGAAAAATAACCGTATGTATTTGTTATGCTAGCTTTTTTGGTAGTAATGTTCAGCACATGCACATCTGCTACTTCCTGAGTTTCACTTACTACTTTTCCTTGTAGGTCATCTGTAAAAAGGGTTTGTGATCTGACCGAAATACAAACCAGAAGAAAGCATATCCCAAGAATATTACTTTTCCTCATTCAACTCCGTTAAATACGTTTTGCTGTGGGAGACCAAAAAATCGATCAGTTGAAATTCATTGTCCTTTCTCAATAAAGATTGAGCTGGCATTTGGGCATCGCAATAGTAAAGAAAGTTATCAATTCTTTCTTGAGGAATACCCAGATCTAGCACGAAGAACTCATCATCATACACCTGCCGTAAGACCTCGCTTACTTTCAATTCCACCCGGTCTTCTTCCTTTTTTTTATTCGATTTCAGTAGCGCTTTAAAAATATTGACGAAATTGATACCATCTTGCATACCCCGCACCTGTTGCGATTCTGCAATGTTCACTACCTCGGTAGAGCGATCTGTTTCATAATCGTACTGTTTAAAATCCTCGTTTTTTACTTCTAAGAATTTCTTCTGGTTTTCAGGGCTTACCACAACCTCATCCAACTCCGTTACCTTTTCATTGACTTCTACCACCAATCTGTTGTTCTTTAATATCTCCGCTGTAATTTTTATAATTTCCAATTGGTAATTAACCGCTGTAAAAACCAATTCGTCACCTTCCTTCACCCTAATCGCAAATTGACCATCATTATTGGTAATGGTAGCACTTTCGGAGGTGGCATTTATAACATTCTCGTTGGCAACATTACTGTTTCTGTATAGTACTTTTCCTCTAAGGATCTGACGACCGTCATCTTGTGAGTAAACCGTACCAACAAATAGAAAGGTTATTATAAAAAAGATTTGGTGTTTCATGTATTTAAGTTTGATGATTTCGTCCATCCCCATGAAAAACAAAATGTGGATTGCATAGAAGCTGGCCAAAGTAAACAAAGTAACAAAATTCTTACTACTAGGACGATAAAGAAAAAGCATGTGACGGTCATAAAAAAATTTAGTACCATTAAACTTTTGTTAATTTGATAAAATTCTTAATTGTCGTGGTTAAATATTATCAAAATATCCGAATTGATCTTTTTTTCTCCCCATTTAACGAGTATTGTAACGCTTCACCCGAATGAAGGTGCTTTTCAAAGTATAAAATTAGGTATATGGGTTTATAATTTTAATTTTGCTTGTCCTGATTTTGAGAACCTAAAGTGTATTTCATGAAACTAAAATTCCTTCTGTTCGCTTTTGCTTTTTGTACATTTTCCTTCGTTGGGGCACAGATAAAAATTGGCGACAATCCTCAGACCATTGATGCCGCTTCAGTATTGGAATTGGAGAGCGGTAATAGGGTTTTGGTGATAACTCGTGCTAGTACGGTTCAGATGAACAATATAGCACCCTTGGCGGGCGGTATGGTATACAACAC
Organism: Spongiimicrobium sp. 3-5; assembly: GCF_046557915.1. Taxonomy (NCBI): domain Bacteria; kingdom Pseudomonadati; phylum Bacteroidota; class Flavobacteriia; order Flavobacteriales; family Flavobacteriaceae; genus Spongiimicrobium; species Spongiimicrobium sp. 3-5. Next base: position 981 of record NZ_JBHEBG010000007.1, on the reverse strand, counting down.
CGATACCCAATGCATCCATTATTATGACGGTGCCCAATGGTTAAACCTTTGCGAGGCCTCCAATATTAGCCTCGTAGACAACGGAAACAACACCTACACTTTTACAGACGCAGCCAACAATACTACAGATGTTATAAACACTACCAACGCTAGCCTAAGTATTGTAAGTGGGGACTTGGTACTTACGGATAGTGACAATAACACGGTGAGCACGCCTTTGGCCCAAATTAATACCCAGACCTTTACTTCAAATCCGGGAATAAACCCAATAGAGACTATTAGCATAGTACAAACGGGTAACAATTTTAATTTTGAGGTCACGGAAATAACAGGGATGAATATTGTTGATGGCACCATTAACGGTTTTGCCGATATTCAGAACGGGACGGTTACTCTTGACAAATTACAGTCTGGTCTACCCAATCAGGTGATAAGGACAAACGGTGCGGGAAACTTGGCCGAATGGGCCACCCTGGATGCTGCCAACATCAACGGACAGGACCTTACCCCTACCGATGCCTCCATAACCATAAACAACGGATTGGGTTCCACGCTTGTGGACGCCGATATCGCAGTTACCGATCTGGGGATAACAACAGCCAAACTGGCTACTGATGCGGTTACAATAGAAAAATTAGGAACGGCAGGAATAGCCGATGCCAACAGGGTATTGGGAACGGATGCCGCAGGGGACCCGCAATGGCAGGACGCCGCAGCACTGGGGACCAACCTGGGCGCCGATGTAACATCCACCGACGGATCGATTACCGGCGTGGCCAACGATGCCGCACTGGCCGCCATGGACCTTCAGGTGAACGTGGACGGGACAACACTGGAAGTGGATCCCGTCAACGGCGTACAGATAGCCGACGACGGTGTCACCACAACACAGATAGGGACCGCAGGAATAGCCGATGCCAACAGGGTATTGGGAACGGATGCCGCAGGGGACCCGCAATGGCAGGACGCCGCAGCACTGGG
>NZ_JBHEBG010000006.1:0-122802 GCF_046557915.1 Spongiimicrobium sp. 3-5 | reverse complement strand
TTAACAATTTTAGCGGCCTATTAGGTCAAAAAACGGTGCCGCAACTTGGTTTTTTACATAGAGTACGACGATAACGGAAATCTAATATCCGATGCCAATAAAGGTATTACGAGGATAACATACAATCACTTAAATCTACCAACAAAGGTTACCATAGCAACTAGCGAACATAATGGGGATATCCAATATATTTACAGCGCCGACGGTACAAAACTGAAAAAGATAGTAAGTACAGGGGTAAATACCGAGTATGCCGGTAATTATGTCTACGAGAACAGTTCATTGAAATTCTTTAACCAGGCAGAAGGCTATGTAGAGCCCAATGGTAGCAACTGGGACTATGTGTACCAGTACAAGGACCATTTAGGGAACATAAGACTGTCCTACTCAGATACCGATTTGAACGGGGCTATCGACCCTAATAATGAAATCTTACAAGAGCGAAATTTCTATCCCTTCGGTCTCGAACATCGTGGATATAATAATGTAATTAGAGGTACAGAGAATAATTTCCAGACGTTCCAGGGACAAGAAATTCATAAGGAATTAGGGTTGAACGTTGTTGAATTTAAATGGAGAACTCACGACCCAGCAATTGGAAGATTTTGGCAAATAGACCCTTTAGCAGAAGACTATATGTACAATAGTCCATATAATTTTGCTGAAAATAGAGTTATTGATGGTATTGAACTTGAAGGTTTAGAACATCTTTCACACACGGTTTACTCTGTCCATAAGGATAGTAAAGGAAACTATAATCAAACATATGATAGAACTGCTAATCAACGTAACGTAGGTAGTTGGTCTGGAACAAAATCCCAAAATGTTTACAATGTTTATGATGGCAAAGGAAATGTTACAGCTATTTATTCTGGCGATAACTCTCAAAGAGATATGAATAAAGCAGGGATAACAATATCGTCAGTCAAAGGTAGAGATGTTAGCGCAAGTGATATTATTGAGGGAGCAAAAAATAATAAGGAGTTCCAAAAAGCAGGAGAAACTTTAGAAAATGTAGGTACGGCAGCAGGTATGGTTTTATCTGCGGGCAGTATGGGTGGAGCATCTCTTTTAGTAAGAGGAGTTCTCGGTGCGGATGTTGTTTTGGGAGCTGATGATTTAACCGCAGGTGCAACGGAAAATGGAAAAACGGTTATGGAAAATACAATTGGAACAAGTGCTACATCTACAATAAAGGCTGTCGTAAATACAGCAACTGCAACAACTGGTGGATTTGATGCGGTTGGTAGCTATAAAACTGGTCAAAAAGTTAATGCGGCTACTGATGCGGCAGGAGTGGTTATTGATGCAAATTCTGCAAAAAGTAATGCTCAAAAAGCAATCAAAGATGATGAAAGACAATAAAATAAAATTTTTAAAAAATGGATGGCTTTTGTTTAAGCTGTCCGTTTTTTTTACTGTTCTTACAGGCTGTAAAACCTATGCCCAAATTGAAAATTCAAATGAAGATGCTATTGATAATATTAAGAGCACAGCAAGTAAAAATTTCATAGAAAAAAATCTTGTTGGTTATTGGGAATTTGAAAAACTAACGACATCCTCTAATGAAACAATTAGTGAAAGGGAATTAAAAATAGACACTTTAAAAATGGTCGAAAAAGTGTCAAGACCTGATGTGGTTTTCTATAAGAACAATCACTATGAGGTAATCTCAAATGAAAACAATGTTTTAAAAGAGAAAGGCACTTGGTCGTATGATGAAAACGAAAAAATACTGAAATTTGTTTTTGATGAACCACAATATAGTGTTCCGATTGATAAAATATCCCCTGAATTGTTAAAGCAATTCACAGAAAATGGTTCACTAATTAAACTAACTGAAAATTATTGGGAAATACATCGCATAACTGCTGATAAGCTATCTATTATAGAACATTTACCTCACAATGAGTTTGAACTAAAATATGATTTAAGAGTTTATAAAAAAAGAGAATAAGCCAAACATTAGTTTCCAGACAAAAGCTTTACATCAACGCCATTTTCTTTCATTTTTTGTACAAAGCTGTCAAAATCCTCTTGTGTATCTTTAATAAAATGAAAGTGGTGTTTTCTCTCTCTACCCTTTTCTAAAAAAAATATTTTCATTGAAGGAAACGCTTGATAGCCTTGTCTTTCCTGCTTTATCTCTATCTTTTTTATGTCTTCTATTTGGTAAATATATTTTGAGCTAAAAGGTCTTAAAGTATATAACCTAATCAAAGCTTTTTCTTGTAATACAAAAATTGGTATTAATATATTGGAGATTAAGAATATACCAACAATACCAATTAATAAAATAAAAACAAAGTGCAACAATCCCCAAAAAATATAGAGAAGTATAGCAAGTATTACTAATATAGATATGAATACTTGTTTTAAAGGGTATTTAGTACGATAAATCTCTTCCATTATATATATGCCTTTTTGGCCTTGAGGTCCCGTATCAGAGCATCGATGACCATAAAGATTTTGTCCTTCTCTTCACTACTTAGCTTGGAGACTTCCTCGACCCTTTTAAGAACATTGGTATCAAGCTCCAACGTTGTTTTGCCCACCAGAAAATCAATGGAGACATTGAGCGCATCGGCAATCTTCATGATTACCTGAATAGAGGGGGTCATAATATCACGTTCATAACGTCTTCTAATATCATCGGAAGCACCCGCATTTTCCAGATCGTTCTGAGAAAGCTTTTTGCGCATAGGTGGTGTGGTAACATATCCTCCTTCTGTCATAAACTACAAAATCATTATTTATTATACCAAATGTAAGTAAAAGATAATATTTTGCTTCTTGGTTGAAAAAACTATTCAATATATTTACGATGCCACGGGCATAAAGCAAAAGAAGATGGTGAGCACTGGGGCAAATACCGAGTATGCCGGCAATTATGTGTACGAGAACAGCTCTTTGCAGTTCTTCAGGCACCCTGAGGGCTATGTAGAGCCCAATGGTAGCAACTGGGACTATGTTTATCAATATACCGACCATTTGGGCAATATACGACTTAGCTACTCCGATGGTAACACTGACGGTAGTATTACAACTTCCGAAATACGGGAAGAAAACAACTACTATCCATTTGGGCTAAAGCATCAAGGTTATAATAATGTTGTAACATCAACAAATCCTGCACAGAATTACAAATACAATGGTAAAGAGTTAAATGAAGAACTTGGATTAAATTGGCATGATTATGGAGCAAGAAACTATCAGGCAGACTTAGGTCGTTGGATGAATGTAGATAATCACGCAGATAGTTATTTTGATTACTCACCATATAGCTACGTAATTAATAATCCTATAAACGCTGTTGACCCTGATGGGAATGATATCTATATATTAACTTGGTTTTCTACGGATAAAAACGGAGGAGAAACTGGACACGCTGGAATAGCTATAGATAATTACAAAACTCAAAACAAAAAGGATGCGAATGGTAATGATGTGTTAGATGCAAATGGGAATATTGTGACGGAACAGGTGGCAGATGGCACATTTACTTACTATGATTTATGGCCTAATGACCCTGTTGGTAATACAGAAATGCAAGACGACGTAAAAGCGGATTATTCCAAAGGCATTCAAATTGGAGGTTTAAGCGATTTGATGAATACAGACCCGACAACAAAAAGGAGCGGAAATGTTTCTGCAGAGGGTCGTTCGGCGGATGGGGTTGTTCAAATTTCAACATCATTTACACAGGATGAAGCTGCTAAAAAAGTTGCAAAAGCAGATATGAACAACAACACAAAATATAATGCTTGTGAAAATAATTGTTCAACATTTACGCAAAGAGTCGCAAATGCAGCCTTGGGCAATATAATTAATGCTAATCAAAGAATAAAGCCTGGGTTTGTTTTAAGAGCTTTAGGATATAAAGCAACCGACGTAGTAGCACCAAATAATCTATATAATGAAGCTTTAAAGGTTAAGGGAGCTACCAATATAAAAGGTCCTAAAAGTGTGACTGCAAAACCATATTTAGAATATTTTGGAAAAAATTAGCATATGAAATATTTATTAATAATTTTTATTACTATTTTGACTTTAGGTTGTAAAAGACAAACCAATATGACCAAAGAAAGCCCGTTAATATCTGTTATAAAGTTACAAGCAGCAGAATCTATAATGAATTTAGATGAAGCTGAAAAGTATATAGATGTTGAAAAGGTATTTGAAAAATATCCTGATTCAAATAATCCAAGAGAAGAATGGAAAGAAATGCTAACATTTCTGTACAACATTGGTAACACGAAGAAGTTTACAAATCAATTTAAATATTATAATTACACAGTAGTTGAGGAAATAGGTGAGTCAACAGCAACAGTTAATTTTATAGCTCTTAATACAGATGCCAACATTAAAGAAATTGTTTATACATTGGTAATAGTCAATGACATGTGGAAAGTAGTAGGAATTGATTATAGAAGCTAAAAAAGGCTACGCCCCCCCCCGCTAGCGCGAGCATCTTTCTGCTCGTGCGGTCCAGAGTAAGCGATAACGATTAGAAATATAAATAAGCAAAAAGCCACTCGTCGATGTCTCCCTTAGAACTTGCCTCCAGCAGAGGCAGGCAGGTTATAACAATAAAAGCAGTGTTACCCCAAAACTGGCAATACTATGTCGCCTAAAACTTTAAATCCCAAATGATAACACACCTTACGCCACTGGGGTTCAATTCACTTTTTCCAGTTCTATATATAACATTTGTAGGATAAATGCGTTATCTTTGGTAAGAATCTTATCTATATGAAACCTACATTACTAGTTTTGCCATTGGCAATGCTCTTGCTTTGCTGTTCCCCCACAAAAAAAATTACAACTACCAACACGGTTATCCCAGACATTGGAGAAATAGGAAAATTGGACATTACCCTGTTCCATAAAGATTTTCTGCCGGTAGGGAAACCCAGCCTCATTAAACCCATTACCCTAGCCGCAAGGCAAATACCGTTTACCAAATCGCAGTTTAAGGCCTACGCGCAACTAAAGCAGGGCGGAGGGGAAGAGGTACCCCTGCAATATATAGATTCCATACTCAATAAACCCAAATACATTTCCCTGGAAATCTCGGATAGAATCGGGTTACAGCAGCAGCTGAACGGAGAAGTAAACAGTGGCGCGCGCGAGTATCTGGTACAAGACGAAAGCTACGGTATGGTAACCAAGGTATCGCTACGTACCAAACCGTCTTATTGGGAAACAATCCTAGCATCGGATGAGGTGTACCTCTCACAAACTTCCACAGGTACCCATACCCTAGAAATACATCAAAACAATACTATTCATTTTATACCCTTTTCAGAGCTCGAAATTTTTGAATACACTACCGCTAGTTTCTGCTGGGGTTTAAACAAGTACGGCAAAGAAATTATAAAGGCGATTCCAACCACAGGGGAAGCCTGTCCCCACAATACCGAAAAGAAAGCCTATAAACTTAATGAGAACAAATCTTACCTACGATTTAAATGAAAAAACATATTAAAATAGCATACTGCCTATTTTTTATGGGCGTATGCTTTAGCTGTGAAGATGTTTTGGAAGTGCCCGACATTTCTAACCAACGCGTAGAATTGTTGGCACCCAGTGATGGTAGTACCGTTAGGGATAGTATTGTAAATTTTACCTGGAACGGGGTAGCGGAAGCCAATGCCTACCTAATCCAAGTTGCTACTCCCAGTTTTGAGAACGCCGCACAAATAGTGTTGGATAGCGTTGTTGTTCTAGATACCACCTTTTTGGGCACCAAAGCCACCCGTATTTTACCCAATAGCAGCTATGAGTGGCGAGTAAAGGCGCAGAACAGCGATTTTGAGACACCATTTTCAGTCACTTCCTTTGCTGTAGAGGCACCATCCAACTAAAACATTTCTTGGTGAAGAAAAATAAAAAGACATATTTGCTATTGGCCGCTGTACTCATTATATGGGGTATAATTGGTTTTAAAGTAGTAAACGCCATTAACCCTAGCGCGAAGAACGATTTTAATACCGGTCTTACCACTAAATTTGAACCCAAAACAATGAAAGCCAAGGATACCTTTAGCATCCTTGCAGATTACCGAGACCCCTTTTTGGGGACGTTGCCAAAATCGCGATCAGCAAATAAAAAAGCTCCGAAAACACCAAAAAAAGCAGCGATACCAGAAATACCGATTAGTTATACAGGTTTTATTACGGAAAAGGGTTCTGGGAAGAAAATATTCTTTCTTACCATCAATGGAAACCAGCAAATGATGACCCGCGGTGAAACGGTCCAAGGGGTAAAACTTGTCCGGGGTACCAAGGGTAGCGTCCAGGTACAGCATAATGGACGCACGCGTACCATTAAACTAATGGAATGAGAGCCAATAAAAAGATAAGAGCCGGTGCCCTACAGTTTGTACTCTTTATAGGGGCCATTATAGCAGTGCTATTGATGACCTTTGTACTTATTTCCCATGTGCATACTCGCTTCAACAAAAAAGCGGATCTCACCACAGCCGTTATAAAACGGACCAATGACGGTTTTAATCCATTGCAAACAGCCGACCTTCCGGACAATACCATTTTGGGTATGGCTCCAGGGGACGAAAGTAATATAACCGTTACGACCAATACAGAATATTGGGGTGTATTTAAAAAGAGAACGGCGACCGGCATATTTAAAAAAGTGAAATTTATAAAAACCGCCTTTATCGGCAAGGCTTTTAAAGATATACCCCCAGCACTCTACATAAAAGATACAAACCGGCCTTTGGTTATTGCCGGGAAATCTAAAATTATTGGAGATGCCCATTTGCCCCAACAGGGAATTAGAATGGGAAATATTGGAGGTAATGGATACCGATATTCCAACCTGATTTTTGGTAACAAAAAGGTGAGTAGTGCCATGCTTCCCAAATTGGATGTTGCACTTTTGAAAAACATTGAAAACTGTTTGGAAAGTGTAACAAACTTAGCTGCTGATGTTGTTGAGCTAGGCCCCGGATTGATGCTGAAAAATTCGTTTGACGAAAAGACGCAATATATTTTGGGTGATATCATTGAGTTGGAAAACATGCATTTGGCGGGTAATGTAATTATCTCCGCTACCGAAAAAATTTTGGTAACCCCTACAGCAACGTTGCAAGATGTGCTTTTAATAGCTCCGGAAATTCATATAAAGGATGGGGTAAATGGCAACTTTCAGGCTATAGCTAACAATCGCATACGTGTGGGTAAAAATTGCAGACTGGCATACCCTACGGCACTGGTTGTTAAATACACGGAAAAACGTAAAAAGGAGAATAAGCACAAGGATATACCCAATATTGAAGTAGGCGCCAGATCGGATATTAGAGGTGTGCTACTGCACTTGGAGGAGACCGAGGAGCGATTGTATTCCCCACAGATAAAAATAGAAGAGAATGCCCGTATCACCGGAGAAATCTATTGTACCAAAAACCTGGAACTTAAGGGGGAAGTGATAGGCAAAGTAACCACCGAAACCTTTATTGCGCTGGAAAATGGTAGTATTTATCAGAACCACCTCTATATGGGACAAATAAATAGTACACTGCTCCCCGATACCTATGCTGGATTATCTGGGCGCGAAGCTGAAGAAGTAAACGTAATGAAATGGCTTTATTAAAACGAATATCCGCATCTACCTTAATGGAAACTTTGGTGGCCACTGTGTTGATCGTCATCGTTTTTATGATATCGAGCTTGGTGTTAAATTCATTGTTTAGCAATAGCCTAAGGCAAAATACAAATGTTATTGACCATCGCCTTAATCAATTGGAATATGAATACGCCAATGGCGCTTTGGTTTTGCCGTACTATGAGGATATGGGAAACTGGGAGATTACCGTGACCCGTGAATATTATGAATCGCAAGGTTTTCTTCGATTTGAAACCATAAATACTGCCACTCAAAAACAGATTATAAACACCATACCCGATGACCATTAAACTAAAGCGAATAAAGTCATTTACACTCAGCGAAATGATCGTAGTACTATTGATTACCACCGTAGTTGTTGGTTTGGCCTTTGCAGTTTTAAACCTGGTTCAAAAACAAATGGACGGTATAAGCGCCAACTATAACAAAACAATGGAAGTGGATCGGTTTCGGCAGTTGCTATGGATCGATTTTAATCGTTTTGATCTGGTTGTTTTTAACCATACAACCAACCACCTATCCTTTACCAATGCATTGGAAACCAAAGTATATGAGTTTTATGATGACAAGGTAGTTAAAGATTTGGATACCTTTCGTATCGGGTTAAGTGACAAGGTCTTTTACTTTGACAACACCCTAAGACCCTATGGGGAAGTTGATGCACTAAACCTAACAACAACCAAAGAATATGGTGGGCAACAGCTTTTTGTTTACAAGAAAAATGCCGCCACGGCCTACATGAACAAGTAACTTATGGGATTTAAGATAACACCTACCGTACAAAAAGAACACCATGCCGCCGAAAAGGATTGGCTGTCCAATGTCTTGGCCAGGGAAGTATCTCTTTTTAGCAAGAGTTTCGGCAATAAGAAAAAGGAGGACTTTTACATGGAACTATGTGTACTACTAAAAGCGGGCATCAATTTAAAAGAAGCTTTAGTCCTTATTCAGGAAAATCAGAAAAAGGAACAATTACGTATCCTCTTTTCGGAAATGGTAAACGCCCTGGTTGCCGGCCATAGCTTTTCGGAGGTACTACAAGACAAAAAGGAATTTACGGAATATGAATACTATTCAATAAAAATTGGGGAAGAAACCGGAACCTTACCGCGAATAACGGAAGAACTGGGAAAATTCTATTTAGGAAAGAACGAACAACGCCGTAGTTTGCTGAATGCGCTTACTTATCCTATCATTATTCTTATAACCGCCATTTTGGTGGTGGTGTTTATGTTGCGTATGGTGGTGCCCATGTTTGAGGATATCTTTAGGCAAAATAGGGTAGAATTGCCCGCAATTACCAAAATGATCATTAATGCCTCCAATTTTATACGAGACTATGGATGGGTAGTAATCTTAGGAATTGTTTTGTTGGTATTGCTTAGGGGAACCTTTTCCAATAATAAATGGTTTCAGCGAAAAAGAGATTATTTGCTTCTAAAAATGCCTTATGCGGGGAAGTTTATAAGTACTGTTTATTTGGCACAGTTTACCCAAGCCGTTTCGCTATTGACCCTATCCAAGGTACCTATGCTCAGCAGTATACAAATGGTACGGAAAATGATTGAATTTTATCCTTTGCAGGATGCCCTGGGAACCGTAGAAAAAGATATTTTAAAAGGCCAAAGCCTTAACCAGAGTATAGCCAAGCACAAGATTTTCGATAACAAAATGGTTTCCCTGGTTAAAGTGGCGGAAGAGACCAACCAGACCGAATTTATTTTTGAGCGACTTAACCAACAATACGCGTTGGAGGTACAACAAAAATCCAAGTTATTATCTACTCTTTTAGAACCGCTAATTATTGTATTGGTAGGAATCTTTGTTGGGGTAATTTTGGTGTCCATGTACCTTCCAATGTTTAAACTTAGCACCGTACTGGGTTAGTTTTTTTGTTGAGGTTTCTGCGCATCGTTAACTAAATCCTTTTGTTTTAAAGGACTTATCTGGTGATAACCTTATACATGCCCGGACCGTGATCTGGCCGTTTGCGGTACCCAAACCGATTATAGAATTCCGCTACGTCTTGTGCTGCCATTAAACCGATAAATGCATATTCGGTTACAGCATCCGACAAAAATTTTTCTACGGCATCCATGATGAGCGTTCCTACGCCCTGGCCTTTGTGCTCAGGATGGACAATAACATCCTGGATGTAAAAATAAATGGCCCCATCGCCAATTATACGACCCATGCCCACGGTTTTACCATCACAGTATACGCAAACCGAAAATAGATCCCGTGCCAAGGCCTTTTCTACACCACTATCGGTAATGGGGTGCCAGCCAGTAGTGTTTCTCAGACCCTGGTAGTCGGTTGCGGTAAGCGCATCGGTTTTTACGGTATATGTGTTCATAGGTCTGTATAAGGCTACCTAGCTTAACAATGGTTAGGCTTTCTTTTTGTTCTACATACCAAATGTATAACGATCTACCACTACTTATTTGCTTAAACTTCCTATTTTTTGACCAAGTTGTACGCTTACCCCGTTAAGCCTGCTTTTTTCAAACAATAAAAGTACCGTGGAACCTCCGTAGGCAAAATGCCCCAACTTATCGCCTTTATAAACCTCAACGGGAGAATCCACAGGAACATCTTTGAATTTTTCCTCAAAGACCACCGAACCTATGGTTTGCAATCCAATCGGAATCATGGCAATATGCCCATACGCCTTGGTATCTATGATATAATACCCGTGACGGAAATCTTGAAACACACTATAATCCTTGTTGTAGGCAATATTGCCGTTGTTTATGATATCGGGAATATCGGGCATACCAAACAATCGGTCTCCGGCATCTTGCTTTGATTCTACCATAATTCCGGATATGGGCGCATGGAAATGGTGGTAATTGGTGGGCAACAGAAAAACTGCCAATGCGGTGCCGTCAATGAATTTTTCCCGATAAGGCGAGTCTTCCAGAAGCTCGTTCAGACTTAAGGTCATGCCACCCTTGGTGGGGATTTGGGAATTGAGCTGTATATTATTGTTTATCATATTAATTACCCCATCTGCCGGTGCCACCAATACCGAATTGTCGTGGATATCTGTTATAGGCCTTGCCCCAGGCTTTAAATCTCTTGTGAAGAATTCGTTGAAAGAACGGAATCCGCCCACGGGCTCAACAAAATCGGTGTTTTTTAGATCGGGGTCCGAAAGCCAGGCTTCGACGCTTTTTGCGGAAACCGGACTATCCATATACTTTCCGCGATCCTCGGCAAAACGTAAAGACCAGCTTAATCCGGGCTCTTCCCGTATAAACTTCATACCATCGGGGTTTTTATAATACAAAAACGAAAATTCCATGATGTAGTCCAGACCATCTTTGGTGTTGGGCAAGAAATAAAACCAATCGTTCATAAAAGCATACAGATCTTCGATATTTTTATCTTTCCATGGGTTTTGTTTACCATTGGGCAAATCGTGTATATTCCGGAACATACGATCTATTGTTGCACTAAAGGCCTTATCCTTGGTATACAAGTCCTTAAGCTCTAGCACCGCTTTGCAATCGTTCTGCCCTATTAGTGTAAGTGGGGTCATACATATTGTACAAAGTACAACGGCGAGTGTTTTTAAAATTTGTTTTTTCATTTTCTATGATTTAATTAGCAAGATGCTTGTTGTATTTAAGTCCACGTAGATTTTTCTGGGGCGAGTTTAAGATTTAAATATCGTTCTTTGATAATATTGAAATGTCTTAATTCGTGCCCAGCAATATGATAGGCCAGTCCGCGTACCGTTCTTGAATTGATAATACTACCGTCTGCATCTATTCCTGTGCCATTTCTTAGGAAACTGGCCTCGGGAAGATTCTGAAAGAGGGATATGGTAGATTTTCTTACCAATTCATATTCTTCAAAAATACTATCCAAGCTTCTTTCGTTTGCCTCTGAGTAGTACGCATAATGGTTTTCATCAAAACCATGCAAGGGAGTTTTGTCTTTGCGCGCATAGCGCAGCGCCCGGTACGTAAAGATACGTTCGTCGTCAATTAGGTGCACCAAAATTTCTTTAATGGTCCATTTGTCCTTTGCGTATCTGTAATAGAGTTTTTCCTCCGGGAGTTCGTAGATAAAGGTTCTGATTTCCAAGAAGTTTCTCCAAAGATGTTCTAGAACGCGTCCGTCATCTTCCAACAGATCTAGATAGATTTTAGAGTATTCCGGGTATTCTCCCGGAATGGGTTTGTCAATGCTTCTCATGTTTTATAGATTTTTAGTTAAAGTTTTTTGCCCAAATCTTTGCCCAGCCGCCTAAGGGTTCAATTAGTTCATACAATTCCTTTCCATGCTGTGTTAATGCGTATCCTTCCATGGTGCGCTCTATCAAATAGGAATCTTTCAGCTCTTTAAGCCTTTTGTTGAGGGTAGTAGGTGAAATAGTTTCGCAATATGCCTGTAACCCTCTAAAAGTACTAGGGCCGTTGTAGAGGTGCCAGACGATGCCCATGGCCCAACTTCGGCCAAGTAAGTCTAGAAGTGCCATAATGGGTTGTCCGGTCTTTGATCCCCGAACGGGTTTTCCTGGAATTGGTAGTGCCATATCGAAGTGTGCTACATATTTAATAGCAAAGCTACACAAAGCGTAGCATCTTGGCAAAACCGAAATGTTAAAATTTAAAACGCTGGCATACCAAACACTTACAACAACTTGGCATAGGCCATAAGGTAGGAGATCTGCACTATTGCCCGGTTAAATATCAATGCTTATCAATGATTTTCTTCCAGTTGGTATCTGCCTTTTCCTTTAATGCAGTGGCACCTTCGGAGAGCCAACTTTCCAAAGTATTGGTAGCCCTAAAATTGTAGAAGAGGTATAATTTGTTGTCTCGTATCTCGTAGGTCTCCGGATTTATCTTTACTTTCTTTCCGTTCTTTCCAATGGCATAAGCACACCAACCTCCGTATTGTGGTATGTATTTCTTGGGGTAAGACCTAAACTTGTTTAAATTGGTTTCTGAGGAAAACAAAAAATTGGCCCCCTCATAAGTATGGGCAAAACTTTGTTGCCCCTTAACGGCAGTAGAATCAAAATAAGCGACTACATCATACCCTTCGGCTACGTAACCACCTTTTACATTGAAATTTGTTTTTTGCCCTAAGGCCGAAATACTTGTAAAAATCAAGACGATAATTGCATAATATTTTTTCATGATCGCTTAGAGGTTTTGTTTACAGCACTACATTAGTATACAATTAGTCCCATTAATTACAAGGTGCTGCCATTTGCCTATCTGAACGGTCCCTGTGGCCTTGCAGGTATACTAGTTTATACGATGTGGCATGCCATAAAAAAGAAGCTTTTTAATTATTTTTTGTTAGGTTTTAATATTTAGTAGACTATTCACAGTAAGATACCCCTGCAAATTAATGGGCAGGCAATTAAGACTGGAAAAGTGAGTAGATTGGCCATTTTAGTAAATTCAAAAAGTACAGGAGATACCTATGCGCAAATTGGATTTTATGGTTTGGTTATCAGTTTTATTGGTGCATTGCCAATAGGCACCCTTAATAGTACGGCCTTCAACATAGCCGCATCACAAGGAGTTTCGGAGGCTGTATGGTTTGCTTTGGCGGCTGTGTTCGCAGAACTGCTGATTGTACGCTTTACGCTGGCAGGCAATGGTAAGATCAATTTTAGCGGTAAGGCATCAATCTATATATTGTCGTTAGCAGTTTTATTGCTGCTGTATTTATCCGTTTCCAGTTTTATGGCAGCCGAGATGGTATCGGGGCCTAACGCTAGCACTACACTTTTTCCGGCAATAAAATCGTCCATACTTCTTGGAATATTGTTAAGCTTCCTAAACCCTTTACATATACCTTTTTGGATGGGTTGGAACCGTGTGCTATGGTCTAAAAATTTGCTTCGGAACAAAACCGGATCCTATGCTTCCTACATGCTGGGAATAGGGCTGGGTACTTTGGGCGCACTAATGCTCTTTGTATATGCCGGAAAATATATTATTCAGAATTATCAACAATACAATACGATCATTGCATTTACCATGGGATGTTTGTATTTGTGTTTTTCCTTTTACCTGATTTTTCTATTGTACAAAAAAATTATAAAATCTAAAATTGATTAGAGTCATGATCAAAGCGTCGATACAGACCATTGAAGAATTTAAAGAAGTACTACTTCAGCTACCGGATGAATGCTATGCAAAGCCATGCGAAACCTTATCGAACTCCAGCATAGGGCAACATACCAGACATATCATAGAATTGTACCAGTGCCTACTACAAGGATATCATTTAAACGAGATATCCTACGATAGGCGTAAGCGAGACAAGCGTATAGAACAAGATTTGTTTTTTGCAATACAACAGCTTCAAGAAATTCAGAATTCTTTGGAGCGCCCGGACAGGGATTTACAGGTTTCCTATGATCTTCATGATAGCGAGGTAAGCCTTAAATCCAATTATTTTAGGGAAGTAATGTATAATTTAGAGCATACCATTCACCATCAGGCACTAATAAAGGTAGGTATCGGGCAATTTACAACAATGTCCCTGCCAGAATCTTTCGGAGTGGCACCATCAACCCTTCAATATAGAAATCAATGTGTACGGTAAGTTTTGTAGCCTTAGATAACGGTCAATACGTAATTACCTCTAATCGCGATGAGCATATCTCGCGCCATACCCCTGTGGCTCCTGTTACCGCAACGCACAACAATTTAAATATAACGTATCCGAAGGATCCCAAATCCGGCGGCACCTGGTTTGCAGTAAGTGAAAATGGGGTAATAGGCGTGCTGCTAAATGGGGCCTTTAGAAAACATAGGCCCAAGGGCAATTACGAAAAGAGTAGGGGGTTGGTATTATTAGAGATTACAAGCAACACAGATCCGGCACTGTTTTTAAAAACGGCAGATTTAACGCAGATAGAACCTTTTACCCTAATACTTTTCAGTGGTAGCGTATTGTTAGAGTTTAGATGGGATGGCAATCAGAAACACTTTGGGGAACTAAGCACAAAGAGAAATTACATCTGGTCTTCGGCTACTTTGTATAGTAACCAGGTGATGGAGCAGAGATCTAAATTGTTCGAAGAATTTGTAACGGGCCCGGAAGCTATTGACCCGGCCAATATCATTAAATTCCACTCCAATACCAATGAGGACCAGGAAAACGGTTTTGTAATGAACCGGAGCAACACCTTAAAAACACTAAGCATTACCCAAGCCGTTATAGACACGGAAGAAATTGGCTTACGCCATATGGATTTACTTATGCATCAGCAGCAATCCGTTGCGGTGGCGCTCAATACCATGTTTAATCAAACGCAGTGAATTTAAAACTTAAAATCCATAAGTTGTTGCATTGGGAATATTGGCCTATGGAGGCACTTTATTACCCCATATTTCCCATATGGCTCTACTATGCCATCAGGGCACGGTCGTTCTTCTTTTTTAGTGCTGCCAACCCTTCGATTAAAAACGGGGGAATGGCCATGGAATCCAAAAAGGAAATTTATGATATAATTCCGCAGCAATACATTCCCAAAACAAGGATAATACCAAAAAACACGAATTTGGATGAGATTGTGGACATTGCCAAGGACGCCGGAATAGCATTTCCTTTGATTGCTAAGCCCGATATAGGTCTAAAAGCCTTTGCCGTTTGTAAAATTGATGGGGTGGACGCGCTACGCGATTACGCTGCAAGTATTTCGGACGATTTTTTAATACAAGAGTTTATTCCATACCCAAAGGAAGTCGGTATTTTTTATGTTCGGGAGCCCGATGCCGTACAGGGCACAATTACCGGAATAGTATCCAAGGAATTTCTATCGGTCATCGGTGACGGAAAAAGTTCCATTCTAGAACTCATCAAACAAAAACCGAGAAGTTATTTCCAATTACCAAAACTAGAGACCAAATTTGGTGCCCAGGCTTTGGAACAAGTACTTAAAAAAGGAGAAAAATTTGTGTTGGTTCCTTACGGAAGTCATACACGTGGCGCTAAATTTATTGATGAGACCTTTAAACGAAATAAGCAACTGCTAGAGCATATAGATGCCATTTGCCAACAAATACCAGGTTTTTATTTCGGTAGGTTGGATATATTGTACACCTCTTTTGACGCATTATCCGCCGGCAGAAATTTTTCCATTATTGAAGTAAACGGTGCGGGTAGCGAGCCTACCCACATTTATGACCCTAAGCATTCTATTTTCTTTGCTTGGAAAGAGATAGTCAGGCATTGGAAATTACTCTATAACATAAGCGCCAAGAACTACAGAAAAGGGCATGGATATCTAAGTTTTAAGGACGGTAGGGCCATGATGAAAGCCAACAAAGCGTTGGAAGAACAGCTGAAACTTATCTGATATGACAAACGGACCAACCACCTTACTTTTAGCCCTAACCTTGCTCTGCATGTCCATGGTATATTCGCAGACAAATAATAATGATGCTACCAACAAAAGAACAGATTTGGGAATATCGTTGCAAGCTTATCCGGCAGGTATAATCCCTACCCTCAATGCAGAAAGATATCTTTCCGCAGAATCTTCTTTGGTGTTAAGAGTAGGTGCCAATTTTACGGACCGACAAGATTTTAGCGATGAAAACGATAATGAAGAAGGCTCCGGCTTTGGGGCTTCTTTCGGATATAGGAAACACTTTCCACTTTCTAAGGGAAAAATAGTGGCCGGAGTGCACACTGACCTTTGGAATCTTTGGATCGATTGGGAAGATGGCCTTAACACGCCCAACCCTAGGGCAGGTACTACATATATCCTTGTTTTACAGCCTTGGTTGGAAGCGGGTTATTTTTTTGACGTAAAAAATTCTTCTTCCCAAATTGGTATTACAGCAGGTTTTGGTAGGGAGATAAATGTAATCACCAATGGCGATGACGTAGCTCAGGATTGGATTGCCAGTATTTTGCTACACTACCAGATTACGTTAAACTAAGACTGTTATTGATGTCCTATAGCACGCACGGTCTTCTCCTTTTTGCCTTGTTTTTCATCAATAAGGCCGTATTGCAAGCACAATCTATTCCACGTCCTCCGAGCAAGCTTTTCGTCATGGAAACCTTGGATACTTTATATTTCGGGGGCTTTTCAGAAAATAAAAAGATTCCGGATGCTATTAGGCTCCAAGTGCTGACCGCCCTATCGTTTTATCCAGAATTGGCAAAGACCCGCATAATCTTCAGAATGCGAAAACGCAAGACACCCCTGGCATCTCGTCCACAGCTATGGAGCGTTTTTAAAAAAAGGAAAAATAGAACCTATATCATTACCATTAGTACAGCCTCTAACGACCAATTGTCCCCAATACTGTTAAATCAGTTACCGTTTAATGCTCAGATCGGGGTGTTGGGGCATGAGCTTGGTCATTCGGCTTATTATGATACAAAAAGCACATTTCAGTTATTGGGATTATCCTTTAAACTTTTAAGATCGAAAAATACGGATGCCTTTGAGTTTAACACCGATCGTATTTGTATAGACCATGGTTTGGGATATCAATTGTACGATTGGAGCAAATACGTACGTGAAGTTTTTCAGATAAAAGCTTGGCGAGGTGCATCCGAGGGTGCTGTAAAATTAGATACAACCTCCGTTGATCAACGCTATATGAATCCGCCCACTATAAAAAAATATATGGACCAAAACCCCATATATGCCAATATGCATTGAAATTTGAAGTAGAAACCACCAACAGTTGGGGTTTTACCCTTAAATAATAGGGTACCTCCCTAAAGATCAAGGTCCTTTTCATATATTTATAGGAATAAGTGATATCTTGCTTAACATGAACCCACGTCTTTATTTTTTTTCCTTGTCAGTCCTAGGTATTTTGTTGTTTCAGAGCTGTAGTGCACAGACGAATCTAATCCAAGATGAGGTAGAGACTGTCTCCATAGAAAAGTTGAGTTATTACCTATATTATCCGGAAGATTATGAGGATGATGTGGATGAAAAATTTGGACTGCTTTTATTTCTTCACGGTGGTGGAGATGCGGGCGATAGTCTTTCTAGAATAAAATCGAGCGGACCTCCAAAATTGATTGCCCAGGGCAAGCAATTTCCTTTTTTGATTTTGGCACCACAAAATCCTCACGAAAAAAAATGGTGGAATACCAGGGCCGTTGTGCAATTATTGGATACCGTGGTAGCCAATAACAGGGTAGATAAAAATCGAATTTATCTTACCGGATTAAGTAGGGGTGGGGGAGCTGCCTGGGAAATGGCCGTACAATACCCGGACAAATTTGCGGCAATGGCCGTAGTTTGCGGAATGACCCCGGTTCCCTATGCCGCATGGATAAACAAAGAAATGCCCATTTGGGTATTCCATGGGGAAGAAGATGCATCCATTCCCATTTCAGAATCGGAAGAAATGGTGACCCGTCTTTTAGGTATGGGGTATGATGTAAAATTTACGCGCTATCCGGGGGTAGGACACAATTCTTGGGTAAGGGCGTATAATACGGAAGAACTGTACGAATGGTTAACCGAACAGGAAAGAAAAAAATAAACCCTATTTAGGACCCAATAGGTATTTTAGGTTTTATGGCCCTTGGATAACCTTAACATACTTTTACTGCTATTTATAGTATTTTAGCCCAGAATAATTTTTTAAGAACCCACTAATTGGTATGCGCCGGAACACAAAATCCCTACTGACATTACTTTTCTTTACTTCATTACTTTTTCTTTCTTGCAAGCAGGAGGAAAAAAAGCATTCCGAACATAAGTTTACCAATGCTTTAATAGATGAAACCAGCCCATATTTATTGCAGCATGCTCACAACCCTGTGGATTGGAGACCTTGGAGCCAAGCGGCGTTAGATGAGGCACAAAAAGAAAATAAATTGGTATTGGTAAGCATAGGGTATTCGTCTTGTCATTGGTGTCATGTTATGGAAGATGAGACTTTTGAGGATGAGGAAGTGGCCAAAATGATGAATAAGGACTTCATCAATATTAAGGTCGATAGGGAAGAACGCCCAGATGTAGATCAGGTATATATGACGGCCATTCAATTGATCAAAGGAGATGCCGGGTGGCCGTTGAACGTAATTACGCTGCCCAACGGAAAGCCTATTTATGGGGGTACCTATCATACAAAAGAGCAGTGGCAGAAGGTATTGACGGAGATTAGTGGCCTCTATGCCAAAGACCCTGAAAAAGCCAATAGATATGCTGATATGGTAGCCAGGGGAGTGCAAGAGGTAAACCTGATACAACCCAATACGGATGATAAATTGCTTACCCAGGATGCTTTGACCACCAGCGTAGAAAAATGGAAGACGCACTGGGATTTGGAGTGGGGCGGTAACCAAGGATATCAAAAATTTATGTTACCCAATGATTTAGACTTTTTGTTGGACTATGCCGAAATTACGGGCGATAGCCAAGTGAGGGAACATGTAAGGAATACCTTGGATAAGATGGCTATGGGCGGGGTCTATGACCATATTGGAGGCGGGTTTTTTAGATATAGCATTGATGTGGAATGGAAAGTTCCCCATTTTGAGAAAATGCTTTACGATAATGCCCAACTTATAGGACTGTATTCCAAAGCCTACACCATTTTTGGAAACCCCAGATATAAAGAAATTGTACTCCAAACGGTAGCTTTTTTGGACCGGGAGATGAAAAACCCCGAAGGGGGTTATTATGCGGCCATGGATGCCGATAGCGAAGGCGAAGAGGGTAAGTACTATGTTTGGCAGGAAACCGCGTTAAAAGAGGCCTTAAAGGATGATTTTCAGCTTTTTTCCGCCTATTACAACATAAGCCCTGAAAACATTTGGGAGCACGACAATTATGTATTGCACACATCAAACAAAGATGAAGCCTTTAGTGAAACCAACGCCCTTTCCCAAACAGATCTGAACGATAAAAAGAAGACATGGAAGCGTCAGTTACTGACGCTAAGACAAAATAGGGTGGCACCGCGTATAGACGATAAAATAATTACCTCTTGGAATGCCCTTCTGATCGACGGCTTTGTAGATGCCTATAAAGCCTTTGGAAATGAAGCATTTTTAGAGAGGGCTACCTCAATTTTTGATTTTATGAGTGAAAAGAACCTGGAAGGGAATCAGCTCATACATTCTTATAAAAAGGGAGGTAGGCGCGTAGATGGTTTTTTGGAAGATTACGCCTTTTTGATCGATGCTTCCCTACAACTTTATAGTGCTACTTTGGATGCAAAGTACTTGTCTTTGGCAAATGATCTTAACGAAGTGGTAAAAACAGATTTTACCGATGCCCGTTCCGGTATGTTCAGATTTAGTAAGAGTACGGAACTCATTTCTAACATTATTAAGACCGATGATGGGGTTATACCTTCCCCCAATGGCGTAATGGCCCATAATTTGTTGCGTTTAGGGCACATATACTATGATCTTGAGGCGCAGGAACAATCCAAAAAAATGTTGTCGGCCTTAATGCCGGCAATGGAAGAGTATGCAATAAATTATTCCAATTGGAATGCCTTGTTGTTAAATACGGTTTATCCCTTCTATGAAGTTGCTGTAGTGGGCGATGGAGCCAAAAAACAACTTAAGGAATTGGCGGCCCTACATCTTCCCAATGTATTACTTGTTGGCAGTACTGCTGCTAGCGACCTTCCCTTGTTCAAAAACAGGTATGTAGATGGTGATACTTACATTTACGTTTGTAAGAACACCACTTGCAAATTACCGGTAACAACTACTGAGGCAGCGATTGAGCAATTGAAGAATTTTTAGCTCCCGGCCGGTTTATTTTAATGGTTTGCAACGAATCACTGTTTTTTGCAACTAAGAGATACTGGTCTCCCTTAACATTGATTAAGGAAATATCCTTAACATCACCGGTCGTTAGCAAGCCTGTTTTATAGCTTTCCAACGGCAGAAAGTTACCCGCACCATCTCCTTTTAGAAAAAGCCCGTTACCGGCATCGTTCCGCGGCGTTTCTACCTCAGAACTATGTAGATTACCGGCGATGATAAAATCTAGATTGGTATCGTTGTCAAAATCATCTACCAATATTTGATTAACACAAGAAATTTGCGCCATATTAGGTAAATTAATGGCATTAAGTTGGCCGTTATCATTGGCTAAATAAACGCTTGCAAAAGATTTTACCTGGTAATGCAGGGACTTTTCCAAATAAGCCTCGGTATACACGTCCTCCAAAGTTGCGGTAGAGAATGACGCGTAATCACCAAACTTTTTCTTTATCCCTGGCATTTGCTGCGAAGAACATTCGCGCCCTCGCAAAGGATACTTTTTACCTCCGTTGAAATAGCTCAATACTATATCGTTGGTTTTATTGTTGTCAAAATCATTGAAATAGATATCAAAAGTTTCATTTTCATTGGCTTTGTACTTGTAGTTAAGACCAAGGTTACCTACAATAAAATCCATATCCCCGTCCTTATCAAAATCACCTTCCTTTATGCTAAACCACCATCCTGTGGTATTTGCCAGCCCTAATTCTTCAGTGCTATTTTCAAATTTCCCTTGGATATTCTTAAACACACTTATGGGCATCCATTCACCAACAATCAAAAGATCGGTCCATCCATCTTTGTCGTAATCTGTCCATACGGCATCCGTTACCATACCCAATTGGGTTAGGGATGGGGCAATCTCTTTGGTAACGTCCACAAACTTTGCAACCTGTGGGGTGCTCCTGTTTTCTAAGATATAACTGTTGGCGGGCAAAGGATAATTGCCGGGGACCAGCCTACCGCCAACAAATAGATCTAAATCCCCATCTTTGTCAAAATCTGCACTATGCACCCGGGAACCACTTGTAATCATTATTGGCAGGGCATCTGTAGATTTCACAAAGGTGCCGTCGCCCCTGTTTAGGTATAATCGGTCTTGTAACATTTTTGAATCCGGGGAAAACTCGTTCCCCCCACTTACGATATAGATATCGTTATCACCATCGTTTTCTGCATCAAAAATATGTATGCCCAAGTCTTCATAACCGCTATCTTCTGAAATTGCTTCGATGAATTGTTTTGAGAAACCACCAGTGGCCGTCTGAAAATAAACACCTGCCTTGTTTTGGGAAGCTCCACCTACGATATAATCTTGAAGTGTATCCCCATTAAGGTCACCCACCGCTACACTGGGTCCAAACTTGGAAGTTTGATGTGGTAGCAATATCTCTTTCACAAAATCATTGTAAAAGTTTTCAATATGTAGATGGGGCACTCCAATACTGGTATCTTTTACTGTATTGAACAACGTGGTTTGAGGTTGTTTGATGGTGGTATATTCTTTTTCTGAGGCATTGGTGTAATCCAACGTTAATATTTGATTGGAGGCAATATCGGTAATGTGTTGTTCTTTTGCATCTGGCCAATGCAGTACCAGGGAGTCTACTATTGTAGCACTACCCAAACCAAAATGCAACTGTGGGGCCACGGATGACTGAAACCCCCTTGTTAAGGTCATTTCCTGAAATTGCCTAGACCCATTGCTGTAAAGGGAAACCTTTGTACCTATTCCATTTGGGTTTTTGGCAGGGCCTTTTAATTTTAGCGTGATATGATTGTTCTTGGAAGCACTGGTATTTTCAAATACACTTGCATAATCGTCTATGTTATTGGTAATGATCTCTAGATCCCCGTCATTATCCAGATCTACATAAATGCAGCCGTTGGAAAAGCCTTTATGGCTAATGCCCCATTCCGAATTTGCGAGCTCAAATGTGAGGTCTCCATTGTTTCTAAACACGAAGTTGTCTATTTTTTCGGATGGAATGGCCAAGGCCTTTTCCAGAAGACTATCGCGTTTATTACGATCTTCACCAAGTTTGATAAAATAATCCCTATTGTTAATTTCCCTACGAGTTCCGTTAGATATAAAAAGATCTTTCCAACCATCGTTATCCAAATCGGCAAATAGGGGACCCCAACTCCAATCCGTGGAAGAAATACCCGCAAGGCGGGAAGTGTTGCTAAAATTGGGTATGTCATCGGCAATAATGCCAGCATTCAATTGTAGCGAGTTGTGCATGTATTGATAGTGAAACCCTGCGTTTACCGTACTCCAAAAAATGGCAGGGTTCATACTGGCCATATTGGCCTTGGCACGTCTGTTATCTTTGGCGTCCATATCTACCTGAAAAATGTCTAGTCGCCCATCATTGTTATAATCTGCTATATCCACACCCATACCGTAAAAAGAAGTTTGTTTGGTAGCTTGTTTCACCACTTCTTTAAACGTTCCGTCTTGGTTGTTTATATATAAATAATCTGGTGTGCTAAAATCATTGGAAACATATAGATCTGGCCATCCATCATTGTTTAAATCACCCGCGGTGGCACTTAGCGTAAGACCAAAAGAACGTACCCCAGCCGTATCTGTAACATTGGTAAAAATGCCATCATCATTTCTGTAAAGATGGTCGGTCTCCACATCTTTGGTGTTATCCATTTTAAAAAGATAGTAATCGTTGGGAGCGCTAAATTTGGTAGGAGGGTAGTTGGCCACATAAAGGTCTAGGTCTCCGTCCCTATCATAATCGAAAAAAGTCCCCTGTACGCTATTGCCAAGATCGGCGATCCCCAGTTCCATAGCTTTTTCCGTAAACGTATTGTTACCGTTGTTTAAGAACAGTTGGTTTCCCTTGGGTTTATATTTACCACCAACGGAACAATAAATATCTAGAAGCCCATCGTTATTGATATCAATCATGGTTGATCCTGTATACCAGCGCGAATCCCCTGCCACACCGGCATCTACGGAAATGTCCTGAAATTTCAGATTTCCTAAGTTGAGGTAGAGCTTATTGGGCACCATATTGCCCGTAAAAAAAAGATCTATAAGTCCGTCGTTGTTTATATCCCCAGCTGAAACACCTCCGCCCATATACAAATAAGAATAGGTAAAATAGTTTAAGGAATCGTTTTCTGTGAGGATATTGGAAAATGATATTCCGGTTTCTTCATGGCTTAGTTTGTTGAATGTTTTTTGTCCAGCAGTTTTCTGCTGGTTACAAGATGCCAAGGTAAAAGCCAAAACTACCATTAGGCCAATTAAAATCTTAAAAATTGCGGTATGCTTCATCACCATAAATATAACAATAAGCAAATTCTATATATTAAAAAAAGAACAGGACATCGCTACAATATCCTGTTCTTGGGCATAAACTAACTCAAACTAACTATTTAACTTAATAACCCGGGTTTTGCTCCAATACGCCCTGACTAAGATCAATGGCCTGTTGTGGTATTGGAAAAATTGCATCGGTGTCCGTATATACGGAACCTGGTAAATAGCTTCTGGTATTGTCACCGGCAACAAAGGCATTTAGTACCTCTGCCGCTTTACCTCTACGAACCAAATCGAAGAAGCGGTGGCCTTCCAATGCCGTTTCCAAACGGTATTCAAATAAAATGGCCTCTTCTGCAAAAGCTGCATCGGGGAATCCTCCGTTATCCGCATACAATCCAATAACATAATTGGCTGCATCGGAATCATCATCGTTTTTCACCCAAGTATCTGGATTGGCAGCTCTTGCACGTACCTGATCTACTAGGGTCAGTGCCGTAGCCAAATCGTTTTCTGAAGCAGCTATTTCGGCTCTCCATAATAATAATTCTGCAAACCTTATAATATTGGTGTTTATAGCATTAACCGTAGTGGCCCATCCGGTAGCCGTATTTACAGAACCGTCTTGATCTGCCCTATAAACTATCTTTTTAGAAACATAGCAACCACCGTTAGAAGGGTCTCTTGTCCAGGCCAATCCTGGAAAATCTCCCCAACCATTGAATGGTATTCCTTTTCTACCTACCGTCCAGTCCAATCTTGGATCTAGATTTCCAGGTTCTTCTATAAAGGCATCGTCATCTGGGAATCCGCTTGCGCTAGTATCGCCTGGATCTACGTTATTAATGTTTGTATCGTTGAACGTATCGAACAATGGTAGCCCGTTAGCATCCGTTTTAAAAGCGTTTACTAAATTGTGGGTAGGCTGAAAGAAACCACAGCATCCGGCCCCGATGGGGCTGTTATGTGGATGGTTCAAAATATCACCGTAGTTTCCGTTACTACTGTTATTACTTCCATCATTTACTGCATACTGAACTGCAAAAACAGACTCTAGACTGTTGTTGGTATCCGCATCAAAATTATCATGAAAGTTTACATTTAGCATGTAAGGACCGTTGTTGATTACGTCATCGAGTAAGGTTTTTGCCGCTGCATATTCCAATTGGTACATATGTGCTTTAGCCAAATAGGCTTTGGCGTTCCATGAGTTTGCACCTCCAACGCGTGCGCTTTCCACACCTAAATTATCGATCGCAAATTGAAAATCGGCTTCTATGGCAGCCCAAACATCAACCCCGATATTTGAAACACTCTCTGTAATGGTCTCATCTACAAATGGTACGTTGCCAAACATCTTTTTGGCTTCAAAATGGTAGTGCGCCCTTAAGAATCTCAGTTCACCTTGGAAGCCTGCCGCATCGGCGGCATCCAGCGTTCCACCATCAAGACCACCAGCGATGGCATTCAAGGCTGTGTTTACCCTTGCTACGCCTTCGAATATCGATGTCCATTTATAATCAACATACGAGTTGGTCACTTGTCCGTCATAGGTTTCAAATTGGGTAATCTCCGATTGGTCACCAGCATCACTACCCTTGTAGGCACCATCGGCGGCTACCTCACCATAAACCCAGTTAGAGGGTGCAGCCCGCCAAACGTTCTGATTATCCCTGTTACCATCTAACATGGCATAGGCCGCCACTACCTGTGTATTGATAAAGGTAGCGTTAAGTGGCACATCCGATCCGGATAGATCCTGAAGCGGTATGTCCAAGTCATTATTACAAGCGGAGAATAAGACCGCTGTTACGATTATTAGATTAATTACTTTTTTCATATTTTTTTTTTTTAGAATGATACATTTAAGCCCAAAATGAGAGATCTTGTAATGGGGAAGACACCACTGTCCACACCGATAGTTAAGTTTGTATTGACCGTTGGAACCAGACTGATGGAGTTTCCATCGCTAAGCCCAGTATTCCGCAAGTTTACTTCTGGATCTAGACCAGTGTAATCTGTAAGGGTCAGTAAATTTTTTCCCTGCAAGTACCATCTTATCTTGGATACACCCAATTTTTCGGTAATTGCCTCGGGAAGTGTGTAACCGATAACGATATTCTTTAATCTGGCATAAGAACCATCTTCTACATAATAAGAAGACTGAGCAGATTCCTCCGATATAATTCCTGCATCGTTTGTAAGGGCCGGTAGGCCATTACTATTAACGTAGTTTACACTTTTGGCACCTGGAAAGGTATTGAAATCCGTAAAGAACTTCAAAAAGTTGTACAAATCATTTCCTTGTGAACCTTGGATAAGTAGCGAAAAATCCAAGTTTCTATAGTTACCACTAAAGCTAACTCCATAAGTAAAATCTGGATGTGGATTTCCTATATATTCTTGTTCCCCACCATTGGCAAACTGCATTCTACCATCGGCACCGATACCTGTAAATACCTTACCGTAGAAAGATGACAAGGGTTGTCCGGCCTGGGTCCTTGTTGGGTTTTGGTCCCTTAATCTTTGACCTAGAATAAAGAAATCCGCATTGTCGGGATCTAAGACGGTTACTTCGTTGGTGTAGCCAGAAATATTAAGGCCAATGTTGTAGTTAAAACCGTCTGGGTTGTTGTTTCCATAACCCAAAGCTGCATCAAAACCTTTGTTGGTCATTTCTCCCAAGTTAGATACAATGGTGTTTACAGAACCTAAAACGGTTGGATCTCCACCCACGGCCAACAGCATATCTTCTGTTTTGGCATCGTAGTACTCAAAATCGAAGGTAAGCATATCAAACAGCCTA
Organism: Spongiimicrobium sp. 3-5; assembly: GCF_046557915.1. Classification (NCBI taxonomy): domain Bacteria; kingdom Pseudomonadati; phylum Bacteroidota; class Flavobacteriia; order Flavobacteriales; family Flavobacteriaceae; genus Spongiimicrobium; species Spongiimicrobium sp. 3-5. The sequence continues at coordinate 96,313 of NZ_JBHEBG010000006.1, read as the reverse complement.
GAGCTAATACCTATATTTAAAGTGGTAGTAGTTTCCCATTCCAAATCTGGATTTCCTCGGTTATTTAGCCCATATCCTGTTGCCGATCCTGTATTGCTGTTAGGATAAGAAAAGAAATCCGCATTTGGGCTAAAGGTATCCGATGTTGCATTGGCGGCAATATTGCCATCATTTGCAACTACTCCATAACCTACTTTTAGCATTAAATCGGTAAACACATTGGAATCGGTCATAAATGCCTCATTGCTGATTCTCCAACCTGCACTTACAGAAGGAAAGAAACCATCTCTTTGGTCTTCGTTGAACAGTGAGGAACTATCGTAACGTAAGGTACCGCTTAGCAAATATGTGTCCTTGTATTTATAATCCACTTTTCCAAAACCTGAAAAGTAGGAAGTAATGAACCCATTACCTACGGCATTTTGGGCACCCGTACCGAACTGTAAGAACCTAATGTTCTCAACATCGTCAAAAAGGAAGCCTCCTATACTAGACTGTGTTTGTCTGAACAAATCCCTGTTGTATTCCGTTCCCAATAAAACATCAAAATCGTGTTCTCCAAAGGACTTGTTATAAGTAAGTGTGTTAAACCAAGTATAGGTTCTTCTAAGTGAAGAGTACTCAGTTAACAAATTGTTGGTAGGTGCTTCGTTCTCAAAAGAAGCTGGATCGAAGGAAGAGGTGTTCACGGACCAAAGGTCGAAACCTAGGTTGGTCTTGAAGGTTAAATTTTCAATGATATCATATTCGGCATAAAAATTTCCCAATGCCCTGAAGCTTAGGATATCATTTCCACTTTCCCTTTCGGCAACACCAATAGGGTTACGTCCGTTACCCAAACCACCTACACCAGATCCGGCAAAATTACCTCCTACGTCGCGTACAGGTATTAATGGGTTTATTCTGAATAAGGAAGCTATTGCACCATTATTCACATCGGCCCCAGGAGGAACCACTTGCTCCGAATAGGTAATGGAAACATTCTCTCCTACTCTAAACTTATCGGTAATATCAAAAGACGAATTGGTCCTTAAATTGTATCGTGTAAAATTGGTTCCCAATGCCACACCTTCTTGGTCCAACGCACCTAAAGACATAAAGAAATTGGAATCTTCCGATCCGCCACTGGCACTTACATTAAAATTTCTAGTAATGGCATTATCAAAATATTCGTCGAACCAATCCGTACCCTGTGGGTTTGCGCGGGTAATTCTGTTATCGGGAAAGCTATAGCTACTTTCGTCCGCGGTCTGCGCTCCTTGTGGAAAAAGGTAAACAGGTAGTACTGGTGTAGGGCCAGATCCATATTGTGGGTTACTCGCTACGGTACCATCATTGGCATTGGCTTCCCAAACGGCATCTGCCAATTGTTGTGGGGTTGCTAAATCGGGGTACACAGAGGAAGGAATGAAATCTACGCCTACATAGGCATCAGCGGAAAAGTTCACTTTAGAATTCCTTTTACCAGATTTCGTTGTCACAATAATTACACCGTTAGCCGCTCTGTTCCCATAAATTGCTGCAGAAGAGGCATCTTTCAGAATTTGAACGGACTCTATATCGTTCGGATTTATTTCCGTAAGTCCGGCATCGGTTGGTGTACCATCTATTATATATAAAGGATCGTTTCCGTTTATGGTACCATACCCACGTATTCTTACAATGGCACCGGAACCTGGACCTCCTTGGTTACCAACTATAACACCTGAGCTCTGCCCCTGCAAGGCTTCCTCAAAGTTTAGGGGAGCAGTAGCGGCCAGGGCCTCAGATTTTACAGTAGTTACAGAACCGGTAATGTCTCTGGTGTTTTGCGCAGAATAACCCGTAATGACCACTTCATCCAATTGGCTGGCATCTTCAATAAGGGTAATATTGATAGAAGACTGCCCGTTAACTGCCACCTCTTGGGAGGAAAACCCGATATAACTGAAAACCAGTGTGGCATTAGCATCTGCCTCAATGGAATAGTTACCATCAAAATCGGTTTGAGTACCATTTGTGGTACCTTTCACCAAGACGTTGGCACCTGGTAAAGGAGCTCCGTTAGCATCTACAACCGTACCGGTAATGGTAGCTTGTAAACTGTTGGTGAATTTCAAATTTTCAACATTCAACTCCGGACTTGCCAGGGCAAACTGTGTTCCCAGGCAAACCAGCATCGATAAAAACCCAAGGCTAAAAGAAAATGATCTTCTCCTAGGTCTTAACGAGTTACATTCATTTTTTTGATTCATAATCATCAATGTTAGTTAGTTATAATTATTTTAGTGAGTCCGTTGTTTTATATATCCATAAGCTCTATTTGCCGATAGAGAAATGTTAATAAAACGTTACGTAAGCTAATTGAACAAATGTATAGGAAAGAAGAACCAAGGCTTTATAGTATTTTGTCAATTAGTAATCAAATTATTAAATATGTGTTAAAATTTTAAGTAATTTGATAACCGAGAGGCCCATTTTATATAGATATGATCGATTTTGCACCCCTAGAACAGGGTTGGTATTATATTGACATTATTGATTCACCAAAGGTGTCGAATGTTACCATATTGCTAAGAACAAGCGAATTATGTTTAATTTTGTAGGGAGTGTGCCCTAGGGTACACTTTAAAAAACGTAAGCTGTCACGTGCAACTTCCTTAACCATTTGGAACTACCGTAATTTATACTGAGGACGGTTGAAGCTGCCTTAATATTTGAATACACCCCCTACCGTTATGATATGGACATTTCCAGGGGCCGACCTTGTTTTCGTCCGTATATGGAATTCCTTTTTGATCTACTCTAAAGTACCATTCTCCCAAGGGACGGTCTATAATTTTGGCATCGATAAATTGCCATATTTTTTTTGCGATATCCAATTGGGTATCCTTTCCCGAAATTTTCCAATTATAAATTAAACCCACAACTGCCTCTATCTGCGGCCACCAGTGTTTATCGGTATCCATTTTTGAGGTAGCCAAATCCATAGCATTAAAAACTCCGAAATCTTTATCCAATGCTTCTTCTAGAAAAGTATCGGTTACCTTTAAGGATAACTGCACCGTCTTTTCCATTAAATTTTTTTCACCAAGGATATCACATGCGTGTAGCATTAGCCATACGGCCTCAATATCGTGCCCAAAAGAGGCCTCGGTGGAGAGGCTTTTCCATTGATCCGAAAAGAACAGCTTAAAGTGATTGTTTTTACTACTGAAACGTTCATGGAATAACCGAATCAATCGGGCAAGGGCAGCACCTACTTCTTTATCCTTGCTTACCTCGTATAGGGTGGTATAGGCTTCCAGGATATGCAAATGTGTATTCATGGTAATGGGTGCATTTATGTCTTTTGGGCTTAATCTCATATCAGTAATGGGTCCCCAATCCTCATCAAAAGCTTCTATATAACCACCAATTTGGGGGCGATAAGCTTTGGTTTCCAATAAATTAAAGAGAGACATTGCCCATACAAGCACCTCGTTTTTTTTACAGTATTTAAAGTACTCCGCTAGTGCATAGATGGTAAAAGCTTGGGCATATACCTGTTTTCTGGTGTTTGTAGGCTTACCCAAATAATTAAGCTGCCAAAAAACACCATCGAATTGGGTGTCCCTGAAATTGGATTTTAAAAAGTTGTACGCACGTTTACATTCTTGGCCATAACGATTATCCCCGTAATAATTGGACGCGGCCGAAAATGTCCAGAGTATCCTGGTATTGAGGATCACACTTTTGTCCGCTTTTTCAATAACCTTGTTGTTATGGTCTATTCTGCCATGAAAACCACCATGTTCTTCGTCCTTGGTATTATTTTTCCAATAACTTAAAATGGATATCAGTTGCGTACTTACGGCGTTTATAAACTTTTGGTGCATGGGGATATTCCTGTTTTTGTAATAAGTTGTTCCGTAATCTTCTTTTGTCATTCCTTGTAACCACGGCGCCCTTTGAAACTTTTCAAAAGGCGCTTTTTAGGTAATGTATAGAGCTTTAAGTGCCTTCTTGGCACTAAAACCATTCCTTGGTATTTTTTGGGAATTGCCCTTCCCATTTTGCAAATACCTAAACAATAAAATAACTAAACTAATTGAACATTACACTAATAAAATCCTCTGTTACTCTCTATTAGATTTAAAATATTTTCGACGGAAGCGGTAGAGGAGAGTCTGTCTTCCGGGGTGTTTTTGCAATAATCCAGCAAAATATCTATTGTGGATGTGGCAACATGCATTCGGGTATCCGATGATGCGTAGTAGATAAATACTTTTCCATCCTCATCTACTATCCATCCGTTTGCAAACAATACATTGCCTACATCACCAATGATTTCGTCATTACTAGGGGCCATAAGATATCCTCCCGGTTGGTGTATTACTTTGGTAATGTCATTAAGATCTGTGACAAACATATAAAGCACATAACGAAGTCCGGCGGCTGTATTCCTTACGGCATGGGCCAAATGTAACCATCCGTCCTTGGTTTTTATCGGTGATGGCCCCTGACCGTTTTTCAGTTCATAAACGGTATGATATTTTTTTGGGTTGATGATTATCTCGCCTTCTACAACAGGATTCCGCATATCGGAAATATACCCCAATCCTATGCCTCCGCCAGAGCCAGTTTCGATAAACCCATCTTGTGGCCTTGTATAGACTGCGTATTTTCCATTTACAAATTCTGGGTGTAATGTAACGTTGCGTTGTTGTTTGGAAGAAGAAACCAGGTCTGGTAGCCTTTCCCATTGTTTAAGATCTTTTGAACGTATTATTCCGGCATTGGCCACTGCCGATGATGTATCGCCACTGGGCGAATCCGGATCTTTCCTTTCCGTACAAAAAATACCATAGATAAAACCATCTTCATGGGTCACCAACCGCATATCGTAGGTGTTTACATCTGGAATTTCATTTTGGGGCAACACCAAAGGTTTATCCCAAAACTTAAAATTATCTATGCCATTAGGGCTTTCCGCAAAGGCGAAGTACGATTTTCTATCGCTACCTTCCACGCGCACTACCAGAACATATTTATTGTCCCATTTTATAGCCCCGGCGTTAAAAGCGGCATTAACGCCTATGCGTTCCAATCCTAGCGGGTTGGTATTAGGATTTAGGTCATAACGCCAATGTAATGGAATATGGGCCGCCGTAATAATTGGGTGCACATATCTTTTAAATATACCATTTATATGGGGTTTGGCTATATTGGCTTTAGTACACAGGGTATCATATTCTTTCAACAGTTTTTCAAATCGGATTTCCGTTTGCTGTAATGTTAAGGGTCGAGTCATAAAAATTATAATAAAAAAATTATTGTTCTTGTGATCTTCTATGTAATAAGTCCGTATTTATTTTTTGCATAAAGGCATCATCTAATTTGTAGAACAAAATGAATATTGCAGATATTAGAGCGCCGGCCGCAGGCAAGAAACTAAGCATCATTCGTATTCCGGTTTTAGCTTCTTCGGTTTGTACCATATTGGCCTCAAACCCATAAAAGGCGAGCATCCAACCTGTTACCGCCCCACCAAGGGTCCAACCCATTTTTTGGGACATGGACGAGGAAGAAAATATAAGTCCGGTGGCCCTACGGCCAGTTTTCCATTCAGAAAAATCAGCAATATCTGCGTACATAGACCACAATAGCGGAAATATTATTCCGGCGCAAATACTGATCAAAAATTGAAAGGTAAATATGAGGGTTAAATGGTCTTCCCTAAACCAGAAAAAGATACAACTGAATACAGTAGCCAGAATCATGGCAAAAAGAAAGGTTTTCTTTTTGCCTAACCTGTCGGATATGGGTTTGGCAAGTATTACCCCAACAATGTTGGCTGCCTGTCCCAATACAAGGTATAGTGTACTGAAGGTTATGGAAATACCAACAACCGGTAAAAGGAAGGCTTCTTGATCCACAAAATAATATTTAAAATAATAGATGGCAGAACCATCCCTGAGGGAGTTAAAAATTAGGGTGGCTACACCAGCTCCCAATAAGATAAACCATGGTTTATTTGATGCTAAATTTTTAAGATCTTCCTTTAATGAGGTCTTCTGTTGTTTAGGAGGGGTTATCCTTTCTTTGGTAAAATAGAAGGTGCCATAGAAGAAAACTGCTGCAATGATCGCGTAGATGATCATGGTATACTGCCAACCCCGCGTGGCGTCGGTTTCTCCATTTGCAGTTTGGCTGAAATAGCTTACCAAGGGTTCGGCGGTCGCTAGCACCAATATACTCCCGGCAAACGCAAAAATAAATCTGTATGAGGCCAAGGACGTACGGTCTTTTAGGTTAGAGGTCATTACCCCTAATAAGGAGGCGTAAGGAACGTTTACGGCCGTATAGATTATCATCATTAAGCAATAGGTAACATAGGCGTAAACAATTTTGGAATTTGTGCTCAGCTCGGGGGTGGTAAACGTAAGTACCCCAATTATTCCAAAAGGTATGGCCATCCAAAGCAGGTAGGGTCTAAACTTTCCCCATTTGGTATTTGTCCTATCCGCAATAATACCCATTATGGGGTCGTTGGCCCCATCAAAAATTCGTGTAATAAGGAACATAGTACCTACAACAGCAGCAGAAATACCAAAAACATCTGTATAGAAATAGAGCAGATAAACAGAAAACATCTTCCAGAACATGGAGGAAGCAAAATCGCCATATCCGTAACCCAGTTTTTCTTTAAGTTTTAATTTTTCCATGACATTATTTCTACTTTCAAAGCTATGGTCTGGTTGTTATCTAATTTTCTTGATGTCCTTTAAAAAAAGAACATGGGGAAGATTCTTAAAAGTAACAAAGTCTTCACTACTTCCTTGGCCCGTGAAAGGTGCAAAATAATGATTTGGCCATGCATTTCTCCAAAAAAGGGCCCATGCAATACCGGTACCACCTATTTCCTTATCCAAGACTTGGGTCCACCAATTGGGAATGGGGATCATATTTAAACCACTTTCTGTAAGTGCGTAGGGCATCTTTTTATCGGTCGCAACTTTTTTCAAGATGGCGAGATCCTTTTTTAGGATGGTCATAAACTCTTCGGCAGAACGTTTGTGGTATATATCTATACCCAACATATCCACAAAATTGTCTCCAGGGTAATACTTTAGATAACCTGCGCTGTCCTCTACCACATCGGGGGCATAGATATATAATAGGTTATGTACTTCATAATCGTTGGTAAGAATATCAAAAGTCTCTTGCCATAGTTTTTTATATTCCTCGGATGAGCAATGCCCTTCTCCCCACCAGAACCATGGACCGCTCATTTCATGAAAAGGTCTAAAGGCTACGGGGATGGCATTTCCGGAGGCGTCCTTAAGGTCGAGCATAAAATCGGCCACTTTCCTAAGCCAGGCCCTATATTTTTGATGTAAGGGCGCCCCTTTTAATATGGCGTATACGGCGGGGGTATGGTCCCAGGAACTTTTAAGTGAAACCGGGTTGTTCGGATGCCAGCTAATGGTAATTATTCCACCTTTTTGATGTGCCTTACGGATCAAAGTCTTCATAAGCCCAAAATTTACCGTATCCAGATTCTGTGTATGCCCCAATTCTAGGTGGCCCAACTCAAAACCATGCACTGCAGGGTGATCTCCGGTAACTTCGTTCACATCGCTCTTATATAGTTTCCCATCGTTTTTCCAACCCATGCCATAGGCTGTGGCATCCTGATGCCCAAAGGCATAACCAACTTTGGAAAGGGCGTTTATTCTATTGTAAAGGTATTTGGTTTCTTTAGTTGCCTTTGCATCTGCCAATTGGGCATCTTTTCGCATAAGTGCTGTTGTGGATTTGCAGGAAGAAACGATAAACAAAAGCAGTATTATTTTTACAAATAAAAGTCTAATTTTTTCACTTTTGGTACTTATACTTATCAATGACTCAAACATTTTTACAAAAAATATTTAACGGATTACGAAATCATAGTTATAAATACTCATAATTAGGTATATCGCTATTTTTTTTAATTATTTTTGAAATATCCTTAATAAATCGGAATATTGTCATTAGCAAATATAGTTCATGCTGTTGCTAAGAATAGATACTATTTTATCAAATCAATATCTAATAATTGCCAATAAACTATGTATATGAAAGTTGATGTCCTTAAAAAATTCCATAGGGAAATTACTCCAATGTCTGTTCAAGATAGCTTTTTTGTGATTGATCGCACTAAGGACTGCTTTGATTACCCCATTCATTATCACCCAGAACTGGAACTTAATTTTATCCATAATGGTAGCGGACTTAGAAGGGTGGTAGGGGATAGTATGGAGGAAACGGAAGATTACGAACTGGTTTTGGTGGGGCCTAGTTTGTACCATTGCTGGGAACAATACAATTGCACCAATAAAGGCATTAGAGAGGTTACCATTCAATTTCATAACGATCTTTTTACAGAATCATTTCTTAGCAAGGATATAATGAAACCTATAAAGGATATGTTTGATAGATCTGTGCATGGCATTTTGTTTTCCCAAAAGACTACCAAAAATATTGCTCCAAGGATATTGAAGGTTTCAAAATTGGATGGTATTGATTACTTTTTGGAGTTGCTTTCCATTATGTACGATTTGGCCAATTCTAGAAACCAACGCCTTTTATCAACCTTTACCGTTCAGCTCGAAAATTTTGAGAACGGTGATAAAATCAAGTTGTTATACGACTACATCCAAAAGAATTACGCTTCAAAAATTACGCTGACCGAAGTATCGGAATTGGTAAATATGAGCAACGTATCCTTTAATCGGTTTATAAAGAAAAGAACGGGTAAGACTTTTGTAGAATATCTAAACACGGTAAGAATTGGGTATGCAACCAGATGGCTCATAGAAAAGGACTTAAGTATCTCCGAAATTGCATTTATGTGCGGTTTTAATAGTATTGCCAACTTTAATAGAATATTTAAGAAGAACAAGGGCCATACACCTACCAAGTACCGACAAGATTTTTCGGGTATAAAGCGGGTGCTTTAAGAGTAGGGATTCAATTGCTTTGTTAAAAAGACGAAAAAACACCTGTACAACTAGTTATATTTCTATAAGAATCCAATTATTCTGTCAATTTCATATATTTTTTAGTCAAAATGTACCTTTTATGCAGTTGTTGTGAATGGATTTTATAACTTTCTGCCACTTTAGTAAAAAACAACAACTTTATGCAGATAATAGAATCCTCAACTACTTATGATGTTATCATAGTAGGTTCGGGGGCCGGTGGTGGTATGGCGACTAAAGTTCTGGCGGATGCCGGACTTAAAGTAGCTGTAGTAGAGGCTGGTCCTTTTTTTGATCCCGCCGATCCAAAACAACAAACCCAGTTAAAATGGCCATGGGAGTCTCCTAGAAGAGGGGCAAGTAACATACGCCCTTTCGGAGATTTCGATAGTGCTTATGGTGGATGGGAAATTGAGGGTGAACCGTATACCCATAAAGATGGAACTAAGTTCGATTGGTTCCGATCACGAATGTTGGGAGGCCGAACAAATCATTGGGGAAGGATATCCCTACGTTTTGGACCAAAGGATTTTAAGCGCAAAAATGAAGACGGTCTTGGAGATAACTGGCCCATAGCCTATGAGGATGTAAAACCCTATTATGACAAGGTTGATAAACTTATCGGATTGTTTGGTACAAAGGAAAATTTACCCAATGAACCAGACGGTTTCTTCCTTCCTCCCCCAAAACCAAGACTACACGAATTGTTTTACATAAAAGGAGCCAAAAAGGCAAATATACCGGTGATTCCTTCTAGAATGTCCATGTTGACAAAGAAAATAAATAACGATAGAGGTGTATGTTTTTATTGTGGACAATGCGGTAGGGCTTGTCAGGTCTACGCAGATTTTTCAGCAGGCTCTTGCTTAATATTTCCGGCCCAAAAAAATGGAGGACAGGTAGATTTATTCGTCAATGCCATGGTCCGCGAGGTGACCACCAACGAAGAAGGGCACGCCACTGGGGTGTCCTACGTTAGCAAGGAAGATAGAAAGGAATATAAACTTAAAGGAAAGGTAGTAGTTTTGGCGGCCTCTGCCTGCAGTTCAGCAAGAATATTATTAAACTCCAAGAGCAAACAACACCCCAACGGGCTTGGTAATTCTAGCAATATTGTAGGGAAGTATCTTCACGATTCTACCGGAAGCAGCAGAGCAGCATTTATCCCGGATTTAATGAACCGTAAATTATATAATGAAGATGGTGTAGGTGGTATGCACATATATACCCCTTGGTGGTTGGATAATAAAAAATTAGACTTCCCGAGAGGATACCATACCGAAGTTTGGGGAGGTATCGGTATGCCAAGCTATGGTTTTGGATTTAATGTTAACGAGCTCAATAAGTTTTTTGGTATTAAGGTGGGCGGTTATGGAAATGGGCTGCGAGATGATGTCAAAAAATATTACGGCTCCGTTATGGGGATAAGTGGTAGAGGTGAATCCGTCGCCATGAAAGATAACTACTGCGAAATAGACCCAACAAAAGTGGATGAATATGGTATACCCGTCTTGCGCTTTAATTACAAATGGTCCGATTTTGAGAGAAAGCAGGCCAAACATATGCACGAGACCTTTGAGGAAATTTTTCATAACGCCGGTGGAGAAATTTTGGGAGAAACCCCGACAAAAGAAGATGATTATGGGCTTTTGGCACCCGGTAGAATAATCCACGAGGTAGGTACCACACGCATGGGCAATGACCCAAAAACTTCAGTAACCAATAAATTTGAACAAATGCACGAAGTGGACAATGTCTTTATTGTAGACGGAGGGCCCTTTGTTTCGCAAGCCGATAAAAATCCTACTTGGACCATCTTGGCACTTGCTTGGCGTACGTCTGACTATATAATTGAACAATTAAAGCAACAAAACATCTAAGAAATGGACAGGAGAAAGAGTATAAAATCCATAATCCTAGGCTCTGTGGCAGGCGGATTGGCCATCCATGGATGCAAACCCGAAGCTGAGGTTTCCGAAGACATGGCAATCGCTGAAGGCGATAAAAAATATTTTGGTAGAACACCGGAAGAAGAAAAACTAATCGATGAGCTTAATGCGAAGCAGTTCTTTAACGAACATGAAATGGCTACTTTATCGGTGCTCTGCGACTTAATTTTACCCGCCAATGAAAACTATGGAAGTGCTTCGGAGGCCGGTGTACCGGATTTTATAGAATTTATGGCTAAGGATATGCCAGAAATGCAAACAAACCTTAGGGGTGGTCTTATGTGGTTAGACCATAAGTGCAATACAGAGTTCAACACCGAATTTAAATCGGCATTACCAGAACAACAAACCAGTATTCTAGATACCATTGCTTTTCCGGATATTGAAGTACCCGAAGCGGAACACCCTTTGGAAATTCAGTTTTTCTCATTAATACGAAACCTAACACTCACGGGTTATTATACCTCCAAAATGGGTATAGAGGATTTGGGATACAAAGGCAATATGCCAAATGTTTGGGATGGAGTCCCAGACGATGTTTTGGCCCAACATGGGATCTCCTATGACCCGGCGTGGTTGGCTAAATGTGTAGACCAAAGTAAGAGGGGCGTGTTGGCCGAATGGGATGAGCAAGGAAATTTATTAACGTAAAGTAAATGGTACTTCAATGAGATTTGGTTTTAAACTCATAACTGTATTCTGTATAGCGTTTATGCTAAATTGCCCCATAGTATTTTCCCAGGAAATAGGTATTCAATTGTATAGTCTTAGGGAACAGTTTAAGCAAGACGTACCCGGTACCCTTAAATTGATCAGCAGCTGGGGCATATCAAAAATAGAGGGTGGAGAAGACACCTATGGCGTGCCAGAGGAGGAATTTGTGGCGTTGTTAAAGAAGAATGGCCTAGATGTAGTAAGTGTTGGGACCTCTTTTGAAGAATTACAAGAGTCGCCTCAGAAGGCATTGGCAAGGGCTAACACTTTTGATGCAAAATACATAATGTGCCCCTGGATACCACATGATGGAAATAACTTCACGATTAAGGATACAAAAAAGGCCGTTAAAGTTTTTAATGAAACGGGCGCTATGTTAAAAGCGGCGGGAAAGGAACTCGTCTATCACGCACATGGCTATGAATTTAGACCTTATAAAGGAGGAACTTTATTCGATTATATGGTAGAAAATGCATTGGATTTTAATTTTGAAATGGACGTATACTGGTTTGCCCACGGAGGCGCAGACCCACTACAAATGCTAAGAAAATATCCGACAAAGTTTAAATTAATGCACCTGAAAGACATGGCCGTTGGTACAGTAGGTGACACTTCTGGCCATTCCGATGTGGAAACCAATGTGGTACTTGGCACGGGTTCTATAGATATAAAGGCATTGGTAACGGAAGGTACCAGATTGGGTATAAAGTATATGTTTATAGAAGATGAATCTTCAAATGTGGTAACCCAAGTACCCAAGAGCCTTTCTTTTTTAATGAAATTATAAGACCCCAAAGGGTTTCCTGTAGTCCCGGTCCATAAAACGTTTTGGTAAGGACGGCATTAATGTATTGTAAAACCAATCTTCATGACCATTTTAGTTGTTGTTTTTTGTGTTCTGGTACTCGTATTGTTGATTACCTGGGGGAAGATAAACCCTTTTCTGGCCTTTCTTGTAGTATCTATTTTAGCCGGAGTATTGCTCGGGATTCCCATAGGGGAAGTTTCCAAATCCTTGGAGGTGGGAATAGGGGGTATGTTAGGTTCCTTGGCAGTTATCATTTGCCTTGGGGCTATGTTTGGCAAGATTATAGCCGAGAGTGGAGCCGCAAAAAAGATAACTTTGGTTTTGATGGATGCCTTTGGGGAAAAATACATTCAATGGGCGTTGATGATCACCGGGTTTATAGTGGGCATACCCTTGTTTTACAATGTAGGGTTTGTACTTCTGGTACCATTAATTTTTTCGATAGTCTATCAATTTAAACTACCTGCAGTATACATAGGCATTCCCATGTTGGCGGCACTATCGGTTACCCATGGGTTTTTACCTCCACATCCCTCACCCACTGCGTTGGTTGCCCAATTCGATGCTAATTTGAGTACTACCCTTATTTATGGCCTTTTTGTGGCCATTCCCTGTATGGTAGTGGCCGGACCATTATTTGCCAAAACCCTAAAACGAATAGAAGCCCATCCTCTGGAAACATTTAGACCCAAAGAAATTTCCAATGAGGATCTCCCTAGTGGATTTAATTGTTTTGCTACCGCATTATTGCCTGTTTTTTTACTGGCAGCATCTTCCTTATTACCTTATCTGTCGGTAACAAGTAAAACTCTGATCAGTCTTTTCGTATTTCTTGCCGATCCAGTAACCGTTATGCTAATATCTCTGATGATAGCTACTTACTCGCTCGGAATAAGGCGTAAAATTAAAATGAAAGCCATTATGGTAGACTATGCGGATTCTGTAAAAGATGTGGCCATGATTCTTTTAATCGTTGCGGGCGCAGGAGCTCTAAAACAAGTCTTTATAGATAGCGGTGTAAGTTCCGATATTGCAGATTTGTTGGGAGGATGGGAAGTAAATCCATTGATTTTGGGTTTCATAATGGCTACAATTATTAGGGTAAGTCTAGGATCGGCTACCGTGGCCGGATTGACCACGGCCGGAATTATTGCTCCCCTGATAGAAACAACAGGAGTGGATGCCAACCTCATGGTTTTGGCCATTGGGGCGGGTAGCCTAATGTTTTCGCACGTAAATGATTCTGGTTTCTGGATGTATAAAGAGTATTTTAATCTTAGTTTAAAGGATACGTTTAAATCCTGGACCGTAATGGAAACCATAGTTGGCGTGGTCGGAATAATTATGGTACTAATATTGGATGTTTTCGTTTAGCTGTCGTAAATTGTCGAGTATATAAAATAAGGACTGTTTAACAACTAATAAGTTTCAATGATATTTTGCAAATTAAAAACCGGGGTGTTGTTCGTTTTTATGGTTACCATAATAGCGTGCAACCCAAAAGCTAAAGAAGTGAAATCTACTACGATCGATATTATTGCAGGTACGTATACCAATAAGGAAAGTGAAGGTATTTATCTACTCAGTTTGGATACCATTACTGGTGAAATTGCAACTAAAGGACTCCTTGCCAAAACCAATAACCCGTCTTATCTAGATTTTTCAGCGGATAAAAGCATAGTTTATGCAATAAACGAGGACGGAAAAGGACCCGAAAGCAAAGGGGGAGGTGTAAGCAGTTTTATTTGGGACAGTAAAAATAAGACGCTTACTACTCAAAGTCATCAACTTACCCAGGGAGATCATCCCTGTTATGTATCGTTGAACCCCAACACAACATATCTTAGTGCCGCCAATTACTCAGGAGGTAACATTACCTTGTTTAAATTGGGGGAGGAAGGGCAGATACTACCCAATCCGGAGATAAGAAATCATTCCGGACAAGGAGCAGATTCTACACGTCAAAAGGCGCCGCATGCCCATTGTTCATTGTGGAATCCTTCGGGCAATCAACTTTATGCGGTAGATTTGGGAATAGATCAGGTTTTGTCCTATCAATTTAATGAGGCCACTGGCGCCTTGGGTCAAGGAAAAACGGCTTTTGAGCTTGAAGGAGGTTCCGGACCAAGGCATTTGGTTTTTCACCCTACTAAAAAAATGGCCTTTGTAGTCAATGAGTTAAATAATAGGGTTCAGTCCCTAAAGTATGGGGATGATAGTTCGGAACTTACCTTAATAGATGAGCAGGTTTCGCTACCAGAAGGCTACACGGAAACCAGTTATATAGGACATGTGGAGATTTCTTCCAACGGTAAATATCTTTACGTATCCAATAGAGGACATAATAGTATTGCCGTTTTATCGGTTTCGGAATCGGGGATGCTACAACTCATCGATACTTTTCCGGTAAAGGGAGATTGGCCCCGGTTTTTTACCCTATCACCCAATGGTAAACACCTGCTTGTAGCTAACCAGAGATCCAATAACATTGTGGTCTTTCAAATTGATGCGGCAACCGGCAAGCTGTTGGATATTGAAAAAGAAGTAACCCTGGATACTCCGGTACACTTGCTTTTTCCCTAACCTATAAGTTTCCTCGGTTACGCTTTTTGCCAATAGTTATTAATGATATGAGCTGTTTCAAAATTGGTGTTTTTGTTGCATTTTTAAGTGCATTTGGTTGTGTTTTAGGTTGTGCCGATGTTAAGGATGAGCCTATCAAAAAAGAAATACTGCCCAATATCATATGGCTGGTTGCGGAAGATCAATCCCCGCATTTTTTTCCGATGTATGGGGATTCTACAATAGCGCTTCCCAATTTAGCGACCTTGTCCAAAGATGGGGTGGTATTCAATAATGCCTATGCTCCTGTACCGGTATGCGCTCCAACGCGCAGCGCCATTATTACAGGGATGTATCCAACAAGTTTGGGGACCCATAATATGAGAACCTACAATGCCTATAGCACTGAGAACCAGCCCGAAATAAATATACCCAGCTACTCACCCATAGTACCACAAGCTACCGTTATGTTTACCCAATTGTTAAGGGCCAAAGGTTATTACTGTAGCAATAATCCCAAGGAAGATTATAACTTTCAAAAGCTTGAAACAGCTTGGGATGAGAGTGGAGAATTGGCACATTGGAGAAAAAGAAAGGCCGGACAACCTTTTTTCAGTGTTTTTAATTTTAATGTCTGTCACGAATCCGGTATTTGGAGACAAGGGGCCGAATCGCTTTTCGTGGACCCCAAGACCATACCCGTACCTCCAATTTTTCCGGATGACTCCATAGTACGACACGATTTAGCCGTCAACTACAGTAATTTAAAACGGATGGATGATCAAGTAGGTATAATTATAGATCAGCTTAAAGAAGATGGGCTATATGAAAACAGTATCATTTTCTTTTACGCAGACCATGGAGGGCCGTTTCCAAGGTATAAAAGGGCATTGTACGAAACGGGTACTAAAGTCCCCATGATCATAAAATTTGCCTCAAACAAGAAAACCGAGGACTTTAATGATGACTTGGTTAACTTTATAGATTTGGCCCCTACCGTTTTATCACTTTCAGGAATAAAGCCTCCGAGTAGCATGCAAGGCAAGGCCTTATTTGGTGCGTTTAGCGATAAAAACAAACGGAATTATCTGTTTACCACCTCTGATAGGTTTGATGGCACTGTAGATCGCTTACGGGCAGTGAGGTCTAGGAACTATAAATACATCAAAAATTTTAATATTGATCAAACCAACGCGCTGCCGGTAAAATATAGGGAACAAATGCCCATGATGCCCAGGTTGCGAAAACTGTTTGGGCAAGGGCTGTTAAATGAGGCACAGGCAAAATGGTTCAGCGTTCCAAAACCGGAAGAGGAGCTATACGATTTACGTGTCGACCCTTACGAACTTATAAATTTGGCAGATCAGGAAGCAGTTAAGGACACTTTGGGACATTTACGGGAAGTACTTAAAGATTGGATCCACACCACTAAGGATCTAGGTCAATTTCCCGAAAAAGAATTAATGGATAAATGGTTGGTAGATGGCAAACAACCAAAGCTCAATAGTCCTGTTGTTGAGAAGACCAAAAAGGGTGTGGTAATAACCCATGGGATTTCTGATGCGAGCATATTATGGAGAATTGATAAGGACACTGTTTGGCGCGTATACACAGATGCCATATCCGAAAAGGGCAATTTATGGGCTAAAGCCGTACGCATTGGTTATCAAGAAAGCGAAGAGGTGGCTTTAGATCCCTAGGAGCAGATAATTATCGTTATCCCATCAGTTTGGGAATTAGCCGTAACTTATTGAAAATTGAAATTTGGTGGAGGATATTAAACAATACCATTTACACAAAGACGATCATTCAAAACTTCATTTTGAGTTAAAAGAAGCGGCTCCCTATCTTAGTAAGTTCAAAGATCGCGCTACCAAGGCACATCGTCATAGTTTTTATCAAATCCTTTGGTTCACAACTGCTGGTAGACATTATGTGGACTATGAGATCATAGATCATAAACCAAACACCGTCTTTTTTATTAAGAAAGGGCAAATACATTATTTTTGTCCAGAATCTGCCAATGAAGGCTATCTGTTCCATTTTAATGATTCCTTCATCAACAAATACGATGGCGACGCGGAGAATAAACTAAGTTATCTTTTGTTCAATGAAATAGGTAGTTCTTGGGTAAATCCCAATAAGGATGATATAACAAAAATAGATCAACTTACTAAACTGATCAGCTCCGAACTGAAAACCCCGGAATATAATTACAACCAACAGGTCTATTTTCTCTTTCAGGCACTTCTTACCTTAATTGAAAGAATAAAACAAAAGGTACAACCGCTTAGCACTATGGCCGATTTAGACTATGGAATGGCCGTTGGGTTTAAAAAACTAATAGATGTCCATATACATGAGTCTTTAACCATAGACCATTACGCTTCCCAGCTTGGCGTAAGTGCCAAAAAACTTACTGCCATTTCCAAGAAGTTTCTGCAAGATACCCCGGCCAATATCGTCCACGGAAGAAAGATTTTGGAGGCCAAAAGAATGTTGTCTAACCATAGATTAAGCATTAAGGAGGTTGCCTATGATCTGGGCTTCGATCAGGCCACATATTTTAGCAAGTACTTTAAAAAACACACCGGATTAAACCCTAAAGAATTTAAGGGACTACTTCCTTAAATTACCCTTTATGGTCTTAATATTGCCATTTTTCATGAGTTTATTGGATCAATTTTGTAAAAGAAATTAAAATTGAAATTTATCATGAAAAAGCAAGCATTAATAGTAGGTGGAACCACCGGAATGGGAAGGGCCACTGCAGAATTGTTATTAAAAGACGGTATAGAAGTGTTTATAATTGGTAGGGCCGATAAAAATCTGAATACCACCAAGGAAGAACTGGCTTCTTTGGGTGAAATACAGACCATAGGTTTAGACCTTTTTGATTTAAGCGAGGTAAAGAATTTTTCAAAATCGATTTCCAAGACCATCCCCAACCTTGGATACTTGGTGAACGCAGCCGGGTTTTTTAGTCCAAAATCTTTTTTAGATCACACCGAAGCAGATTATGATATTTACCATAATTTCAATAAAGCATTTTTCTTTCTCACCCAAGGTGCGGTAAAAGTAATGGCCAATAATGGGGGAGGATCTATTGTAAACATAGGTTCCATGTGGGCAAAACAAGCGATAAAGGCAACTCCATCATCTGCCTATTCCATGGCAAAGGCCGGTTTGCATTCGTTTACACAACATTTGGCCATGGAACTGGCTTCTAACAATATTAGGGTAAATGCAGTTTCACCCGCCGTAGTAGTAACACCAATTTATGGAGCCTTTATAGAAAAAGATAAGATTGAGGAAACTTTGCAAGGATTTAATGATTTTCATCCTATTGGCCGTGTGGGTAGGCCTATGGAAATTGCAAAGACCATTCGTTTCTTGCTTTTGGATCAAAGTTCATGGGTAACAGGGGCCATTTGGGATGTGGACGGCGGTGTTATGGCCGGAAGAAACTAGGCAACTAGAACCTTAAGTATGGTAGTAGTCATTTATTAACTGAATTTGGGGGTGGTAATTGTAAAAGGAACGCCCCCTATTTGATTAAAACCGCCCCGTTTTATAATTTTTTAAGTTGAAGTAATCTAAAATCTATGGCTTGGTCTCCAGGTATTTTTATTGCGGATAGTTTTAGGGTACCACTACCTTTTTTAAGTGTAAGTTCACCTATGTTAGCAGAAATAAAGTCTTTAACATAGGATTCGGCGCGGGGAAACCGATCATTTTCCATTCCCTTCAAAGGTGGGTCGTGTGTTTTTTCCACTGTATAATGGATTTGGTGATCGCCAAATTCCAATTTTAATTGCGTGCCTTTGTTTTCGGGCTTGCAGGTGTAGTAGAGTGCTACTTCAAAAATACCGTCTTCCAATACCTCTATGTTCCAAGTAACGGCATCATTTGTACTATTCCATTCAGAAAAGAAAGAATCATTGGGGTATTTATTGCTTCTTGTTATGTTACCATGTGCAATACCGTCGCGTGCCGGGAGTTGCGTATAAATAAAGTCAGGATGGCCAACGGTAAAACGCCTTTCCCCATGGGTTTTGTTTTTATCCATCACGTTGGCTCTCCAACTATTCTTAAGTGCAATAAGGGAATCCCTAAATTTGGGAAGATTGGCAGCAATATCTTCTGTTTGGCCCACATCCGCCTCCATATCGTACAAACGGTTCTTATGGTCCAATCTATATTTTTGCGTTCTAAGGCTGGTAGAATCTTCCCAGTGGTTGTAAACAACCCGTGGTTCTACTTTGGTATTGCTTCCCAGTAACAAAGGGGCAAGATCTTTTCCATCGAGCCTTTGGGGTTCTTTAAGGTCTATATGTGCTAAATGGGCCAGAGTGGGTAGCAGATCTATAGATGCGGCTATGGTATTTAATTTGGTCCCGGATTTTATCACATTCTTCCATTGAATAAAGAAGGGTGATTTTACCCCTCCTTCATCTGTGGAACCTTTTTTGCCCCGCATAGAACCGTTCCATCTCCAAGAGTTTGGTCCATTATCAGAAAGGTAGATAACAATGGTATTTTCCTCTAGTCCCAGCGTTTTAAGTTTCTCACTTACTCTACCAACATTATGGTCTATATTCTCTACCATGGCCAAGGCCGCCCTTGTAAAACCAACATCTTCCTTAATACTGTCTTTATAGCCAAGGGCCAGGGGCTTATTCTTAAACCTATCCCAATAGGCATCGGGTACTTGCATAGGACTATGTGGGGTGTTTAAAGGTAAATACAGAAAAAAAGGTACCTCCTTGTTCCTCTCTATGAAGTTGAGACCTTTATCCGTAAGATCATCTACAAGAAATCCGTTTCCCGTCACAATTTCTCCATTATGTTCTAACATAGGGCTGAAGTAATTTCCCCAATGCCCAGAGCAAAAACCGTAAAAATCCTGGAACCCCCGTGCATTTGGATGATAGGGGGGTTGCATACCATTATGCCATTTTCCATAAGCGGCCGTAGTGTACCCCGCATCCTGTAAAATTTCGGCTAAAGTAACTTCGCCCAAATTCATGCGCTCCCCACCCGCGGAGGTAGCGTACACACCCGATCGGCCAAAATAACGACCTGTGAGCAGTTCTGCCCTAGTTGGTGAACATACGGGTTGCACGAAAAAATTTTCGAACGCAGCCCCGTTTTGGGCAATGGCATCGATGTTTGGGGTGGCCAAGTTTGTATTTCCATGAATACTTAAATCACCCCAGCCCTGATCATCCGCAAGAATAAGGACAATGTTCGGTTTTTTTATTTCTGTGTTTACAATCTCGGTTTTTGGGTTCTTACAGTAGGTTAGCAGTATAATGCAGAGTAAAGCACCGATTAGTTTGGAAAGCGCGTTCATAATACTTGTTTTATAGTGATCCATATCTTCAACGATGAGTTGAGGGATGTTGGTTATCCTTATGTTGTTAGCCTAGAACCCATTTTCCTTTATGACCTCTTTAAACCATAAAGCCGAATTTTTAGGTGTTCGTTCCAAGGTCTCGTAGTCCATATAATGAATGCCAAAACGTTTAGAGTATCCCAAGGCCCATTCAAAATTATCCATAAACGACCATACAAAATATCCTTTAAGGTTTACACCGTTGCCGATAGCTTTGTGGCAGGCAGATAGGTAACCGTTTAAGAAATCCAAGCGTTCCGTGTCCTTAATCTCACCATTCACAATCTCATCATTATAGGCGCACCCATTTTCTGTTATATAAAGCGGAGGATTCTGGTACCGGTCCTTAATCCATTCCAAGAGCTTTTGGCATCCCCATGGTGCTACAGGCCACTGCATGGCTGTGGTCTTCCATTCCGGGTCGGCGCTAAGCGCTACCCTTTGGTCTTCAAAAATACCACCGTTGCCGTATACATTGTTTTCTGCGGCAGGTCCGGAGGGAGCGTCCGCAGCGTACAAGGTGGTGTAATGGTTGAGTCCAAAAAAATCGGAGGAACCCAATAACATTTCCTTATCCTCTTCTGAAAACTTGGGTAATCTATCGCCCAATTTATCGCGCATGGACTTGGGATAATCACCAAAATAAATAGGATCTGCAAACCACCCCAAGAAAAACTCTAGCGCCTTTTGCGCGGCAGCTACATCTTCGGGTGTATCAGTGAGCGGTTCGCGCCAATCGCAATTATTTGTTATTCCTATTGTTCCTTGTTGTGTCTTCTCATATTTTTCCCTATAAATTTTAACCGCTTTTCCATGAGACCGTAGTAATTGATGTGCAACCAGGTATGGCTCGTCTTTGGACTTACGTCCGGGAGCAAAAACACCATCGGCATATCCCAAAATGGATACTACCCAAGGTTCGTTAAGGGTAATCCAGTTTTTTACCCTATCCCCAAAACGCGAGAAACAGATATCGGCATATGTACCAAAATAATCGGCTATTTCCGGATTAAGCCAGCCGTCCTTTTCGGTATGGAGTGCCAATGGTAAATCCCAATGGTACAAAGTTACCCAAGGGGTAATATTATATTTTAAAAGTTCATCGATGAGATCGGAATAGAATTGTATCCCCTCTTCGTTTACTGCACCTTGTCCATCGGGCTGTATTCTGCTCCAAGAAATGGAGAACCGGTATGCCTTAAGACCTAGATCAGCCATTAATTTTACGTCTTCCTTATATCTGTGATAATGGTCACAGGCCATATCTCCATGCTCATTGTTGGCCGTTCTGTCCGGTGTATGGGCAAATGCATCCCAAATGCTCCAAGCTCTACCGCCTTCGGAAGCTGCGCCCTCTATTTGATAACTAGAGGTTGCGGAACCCCAAATAAAATCCTTTGGAAAGTGTATCATCTAAGTAATATTGGTGATAAATAATTAGTGATTATAAAGATGTAATAAATTACGAATAATTACTAACTGAAAAATGACAAAAAAGTATCGGAATTGAAAAAGTTGATGTATTTTTCTCTTTAATAGTTCAATTTAACCCATAACATGATAAACAAGAACATAGTAATTCTAATTTTTAGCGTTGTTCTTGCAGTTGCCTGTAAAAACAACAAGGCTGCTAAGGAACCTATGGATGCGGTAGTGGAAAAACCCGATACTTCAGACATTAAAATAACGGAACCTGCTACGGTTGTTGTAAAAATGAAGACTTTGGAAGGGCTTGCGGATACAACTTTTGTGCGCTTGGCAGATTACAGTAAAGACTTTGTTTATGATTTGCGCTATGCTACCAAGAACAATTTTTTGGAAGCCAAAGTATACAACTGCGCCGAGTGTTACACCCGTGTAAAAACGGCAAAGGCCCTACTAAAGGCCAATGCCCAATTTATGAAACAAGGTTATAAAATAAAGTTTTTTGATTGCTATCGGCCCAACTCCGTGCAGTATAAAATGTGGGCCATTGTCCCAAATCCCCAGTATGTGGCAGACCCCGTCAAAGGTTCCATTCACAATAAGGGAGGAGCCGTGGATATTACCTTGGTAACCTTGGATGGCGAGGAACTGGACATGGGTACGGATTTTGATTTCTTTGGTAAAAAGGCCTATCATGATAACTTGGATTTACCCAAGACCGTTTTAGACAATAGGACATTGTTGAAAGGGATTATGGAAAGCCATGGGTTTTGGTCCATTAGGACAGAATGGTGGCACTACAACCTATCGGCGGCTTCTAACGACCCCATTGCCGATTTTAAATGGGAATGTACCACTACAGAGCCTTAGCACAGTAGAGCACTAGGAGCTTGCCCTGATGCGCTGTTACAAAAAACAGATAAACCTCCCCGCCATCGGTTATTTTAAACTTTTTTCTTAGCGTGGCAACAGTTTCGGGAAAATTACGGGTGGCAATATTCGCTTTTTTAAGGCCTAGGCCAAGAACGGTCTTTTTGTTGTATGGCAGTACCCGTTGTACAAAAAACCGTCTTCCCGGAAAACCTATTAATCGGTCGGAGGTGAATAAATGCGTATGTTGATGCAGTTTTGCAAGCTTAAATTGTTGTCCTACAATCTTAAAGGCCCCGGATTTAAGGATGGCCGAATTGGGTTCGTAGAGGTAGGCCATGGGAAAACCATAATCCGTCAGGGCGCTTTTTTCTTGACCGTCCAAAAAATTGAAAGTTTCAGAACTGTCTTTGGTTATGTTGATGGTTTTTATGGCCAGGGTACCTTTAAATCCCTTTTGCAACACCCACAACAATTCTTTTACTTCGTTTTTAACAGCTACCACATGGATTTCCTTTACAAACTTAAGTTGTTTAAGTCCAACGGAAATATCCAATAGGGGAGCGGTCTTAATCAAAATATTGCTGGCCTTGGAAAAAAGAAGCTCCAAATTCTCAGGAACGTTGGGAAGTGAATCCGTTAGTGTAAAAACTTTCCCTTTATCCTCATTACGTCTCGAAGGATCTACATAGATCCAATCAAATTTATCATTTGTGTTTTTTAAAATATGGAGTCCATCGCCATTTTTTGTCTCTACATTTTGGACGCCCAAAATGGTGAAATTATGAGTGGCTATTTCGGAGAGGTTTTGATCAATTTCACAGTGCACTACGGACGTCATTTTTGTACTAAAAAAATAGCTGTCCACACCCATTCCGCCGGTAAGATCCAAAAGCGCTTTTCCGTGTATCAAAGTGGCTTTGTGTTTGGCAGTAATTTCTGAGGAAGTCTGAGCAATATTAAGCTTGTTCGGATAATAAATTTTTGGCGTATTAAACCAAGAGGGAAGTTTATCCGCACACTTTTTTTTGGCCTCGATCTGCTCTGCAAGCTCTTTTGGGGAAACACCCTCAAAATTACTCTTTTTTAACAGAACTGACACGATGTCAGTATTTAAATTTTTGTCTATAAAACTTTGAACACCAGTATTTAATATGTCTTTATTCAAAGTTTTACTATAAATTTTTTGTTAAGGATTTTACGATCTTATTTTCAGCAAAAAACTCCTTCAAAATCACTTTTATTGCCGTATATCCTGGTACGGCGATGATCATTCCTGTTACTCCGAACAAAAGTCCGCCTATAATAATAATGAGGAAAATTTCTAAGGGATGCGACTTTACGCTTTGCGAAAAAATTCGTGGTTGAGAGAAAAAATTATCTACCAATTGGCCAACTAAAAACCCACCCATTACCCACAGCGTATCGGGTAAAATAACGTCCTTAAAATCGGCTCCGATATTGCTCGACATGGTGAGCACCAACATAAGCACTCCACCAATGATGGGACCCACGTAGGGAATAAGATTTAGTAGGGCACAAAGGAAGGCGATCACTACCGCATTTTCGATGCCAAAAACAAGTAATACAATCGTATAAATTATGAAGAGAATCAGGATTTGAAAAACCAATCCAACAAAATACCTGGATAGTAAATCCTTTATGGTATTGATTGATTTTTTTAGTCTACCCTCATTTCCCTTGGGTACCAATACCAACAAACCTTCTTCAAAAAGTTGGCTATCCTTTAGAAAAAAGAAAGTAATGAAGAGTACGGAAAATAGCCCAATGCTAAAACTTCCCAAAACACCAATCAGGGAATTGAAAAAATTGGGGACAAAGCTAAAATCTAGATTGGACAAGAGTTTGGAGTTTTTAATGCTTTGCTCAATATCTACGGTACTAAGTCCAAAATAATCAGTTATCTGCAAATACAGATTTTCCACATCGCCTTGCAAAGCATCTATATTCAATAAGGACAGGTTATGCCCTTGCTGTACCAAAAGCGGAACAAATAGTGCTATAATGCCTACTACCAAACCTATCAATAAAAGCATGGTAAAAACAACCGCCAGAATGTTTTTAAATTTTAACCTTCTTCTTAAAAAAAGGACTATAGGCCTCCCAATTAAGGAAATTACTGCCGCTATGGCAATATAGACTAGCACAACACTAATTTTTAAGAGGAAATAACCCAAAAGGACAACAACTACGATAATACCTACTGCCCTTAGAATACCTTCAGAAATTATTTTTGGGTTCATGTATTAATTTTTAAATGCATATTGTACAATATTGGCGCCCATTTGGAGTGCCTTTAGTCTAACCTCTTGTGGGTCATTATGTACCGAAGGGTCTTCCCAGCCATCTCCCAAGTCGCTCTCATAAGTAAATAGCAGTACCAATCGGTTTTCATAAAAGATACCCATGGCCTTGGGTCGTTTACCATCGTGTTCGTGAATTTTGGGTAGCCCTTCGGGAAATTTGTATTTCTGATCGAAGATCGGATGGTCTGCCCCAAGTTCGGTCAGCGCTATATCCGGAAATACTTTGGCCAACTCCTTTCTTAGGTAGGGTTCCATACCATAGTTATCGTCTATATGAATAAAACCGCCAGACTGTAGATAGGTCCTTAGGTTAGCCGCTTCATCCTCAGAGAAGAAGACGTTGCCATGCCCGGTCATATGCAGATAGGGGTATTGAAAAAGGTTGGTACTGCCAACCTCAACTGTTTTTGGTCTGAGCGCAATTCTGGTATTAATATTATCATTACAAAACTGGATTAGATTGGGTAGCGCTGTAGGGTTGGAATACCAATCTCCACCCCCTCCATATTTTAGGATAGCAATTTCTTGGGCATTTAGGGTAGTTTTCCCAAAAAAAGTTAAAAAGAAGACGAGTAGCGTAAGTAGTTTCATGTACGATCGAACTTATAATAAACCAAAAGTAACAAATCTCATGTTTAAAAAAATTATAGTTCCCTCAATTGTTTTGGTCAGTTTGGGTTTTATGGCGTTTACAACGCTGAGTTCGGCTACGTATACTGCCAGTACCAATGAAAAGTTACCGGAAGCAGCTGTTTACGACCCTATTGTAGTTTTGGAATTGTTTACTTCCCAAGGTTGTTCTAGTTGCCCTCCTGCAGATGAGTTGTTGAACAGAGTTAAAAAAGAATACAAAGACAAGGTATTTGCCCTGTCTTACCATGTAGATTACTGGAATTATATCGGATGGACAGATCCTTTCAGTAGTTCTAAATATGCCCAAAAACAAAGGGAATATAACCTTAAATTTAGGAATAGGAGTAACTACACCCCCCAAGTGGTAGTAAATGGTAAAGAACATTTTGTAGGTTCTAGCGCTTCCAAGATGTATGGTAAAATAAGCGCTTATAGCGACCTAAAATCCACGAACAAGATAGAAATCTCAAATCTTAAGCCCAATACAAGAAGTTTGAGTTTTGATTATAGTATTGAGGGAAACATAACCAGTAAAAAGATAAGGGCGGTTTTGGTATTGGACCAAAAAATTACCGAGGTAAAACGCGGAGAAAATAGAAATAGGACCCTTACCAATAGTAATATTGTGGTATCGGAGAAAACCATTGCCCTGGGCAAAGCTTTGGGCTCTTCTTATTTAAGCATCCCCGAAAATGTAGGGCCCAATGAAAAAATTAGATTAATGCTGCTTTTGGAAAATGCGGATTATGATATAACCGGTGCAGCAAAAATTGAAGTAAAAAGGTAAGTGTTTGATGTTTGTTGTTGTTCCGCACTTCGGGCTGTTTTGTTCAGCAGTTTGGAGTGCGGAATTTTTTTTACAATCCTTAATTAACCGTTGTTAATGATGGTTACAACCGTACAGGCGAAAATAGCCGCGGTTTCTGTCCGCAAGCGGTTTTCCCCTAGGGATACCGGCAAAAATCCGGTTTTAAGGGCCGTGTCTATTTCTTTACCCGAAAAATCGCCTTCTGGTCCTATAAGTATGGTGATATCTTTGTCTGGAGCTACACGTCTTTTGAGCTCCATTTTTTCACCGTCATCACAATGGGCAATAAAAAGCAGCCCATCTTGCGGCTCTTTCATATAGTCTTTAAATGAAATGGCCTTGTTCAGTTTTGGCAAGTAGGCCTGCAATGATTGTTTCATGGCCGATTGGATTACTTTTTGCATCCGCTCTTGTTTAATTACCTTTCTTTCGGAGCGGTCACAGATAATCGGGGTAATCTCGTGTACCCCAATTTCGGTGGCTTTTTCCAAGAACCATTCAAAACGGTCGTTCATTTTAGTAGGGGCCACCACCATATGTAAGTGATATCTTTTAGGGTGTTTTTTAGTAGTATTCACTATTTCTACCTTGCAACGTTTGGGGTCTGCCACTATTATCCGCGCATCAAAAATATAGCCCACACCGTTGGTGATATATACCATATCGCCCTCTTTTTTACGAAGTACTTTAACGATATGTTTGCTTTCTTCTGCCGGGAAAGTAAATTGGGAAATACTTAAATCCAGATTGGAGTTGTAAAAGAGTTGCATAAAATAGGGTGTGTTATAGTTTGGTTTTTGCGTGCTCTAATCCAAGTTCTATCCAATGCAAAAGTTGTTCCTCTGTTTTAAATCCGTCTGGGGATACATACACAAATTCTTTCATTGGACGTTTGGTAAAATCCATGGGTCTCGCAAAACCTTCACTTAAAACGGTGTTTATTTTATCGGAAACTACGCGTACTGCCAGCTCTTCCTTAATTACGCCTACGGTCATTTTACCTTTGTAAAGAAAGGACAGCCCTCCGAACATTTTCTTTTCGGTAAAGTCCTCCGGAAACAATTTGATGGTAATTCGTATTCTGTTTGCTAAATCCTCATTATAAGCCATCTGCTTAAGTTTAGGGTTGTTGGGTTAAAGTTAGCGGTTATTTATCGATTTTGGTTTTTAAATACTGTACCTGGCTTTGGTAGTGACCCGTTGGTCCGTAAATGCACCTTCCTTGTATTTTAAGTAGCCAACAATACCTATCATAGCGGCATTGTCCGTGCAGTATTCAAATTTGGGAATGTATGTAGACCAACCCAAAGTCTTTTCAGATTCTTTAAGCGCGGTTCGTATGCCCGAATTGGCCGAGACCCCACCGCCGATAGCTATTTCTTTAATACCGGTTTGCTGCACAGCCTTCTTTAGTTTTTCCATAAGTATTTTAATGATGGTATACTGAATGGAAGCGCATATATCGTTCAAATGTTCCGTTAAAAACTCAGGGTTTTGTTTTACGTTCTTTTGGACAAAATATAGGATACTGGTCTTTAATCCACTAAAGCTAAAGTCTAACCCCGCCACCTTCGGGGTTGGAAATGGAAATGCTTTTGGGTTTCCCAACTGTGCGTATTTATCTAGCAAAGGGCCACCAGGGTATGGTAATCCAAGGAGTTTTGCACTTTTATCAAATGCCTCGCCCACGGCATCGTCCAAGGTTTCCCCTAAAATCTCCATATCAAAGTAGTTGCGTACCAGGACAATTTGTGTGTGGCCGCCACTAATGGTCATGGCCAAGAAGGGAAATGGTGGTGTTTTAACCCCTTCCTCCTCAATAAAATGGGCCAGAATATGCGCCTGCATATGGTTTACCTCTATTAGCGGGATATCTAAACCAAGTGCGAGTGATTTGGAAAATGAAGCACCTACCAATAAAGAACCCATAAGACCAGGTCCCCTCGTAAAAGCTATGGCTGATAATTGTTTTTTATCGATATTTGCCTTGGACAACGCTTGGTGCACCACCGGCACTATATTTTGCTGGTGTGCCCGTGAGGCAAGTTCGGGAACAACCCCCCCGTATTCCTCATGGATTTTTTGCGTTGCCACCACATTGCTCAGTTTTTTTTTGTTGCACAATACCGCTGCGGAGGTGTCGTCACAAGAAGATTCGATAGCAAGTATGTAAATATTTTTTTTTTCCACTAGGTTTTGGAATAAAAATTGGTTGTACAAAAGTAAAACATAAAAGCCCTATCAAAAAATTAAGGAAAATACTGGTAAGATTACTTTTGGTTATCTTAATGATCATCGTATTGGGTTCTATAGTATTGTCCTTGCCCATAGTACAGACCAGCTTTGCCAAATACGCCACAGATTCCATAAA
The DNA here is from genome assembly GCF_046557915.1 of Spongiimicrobium sp. 3-5. Classification (NCBI taxonomy): domain Bacteria; kingdom Pseudomonadati; phylum Bacteroidota; class Flavobacteriia; order Flavobacteriales; family Flavobacteriaceae; genus Spongiimicrobium; species Spongiimicrobium sp. 3-5. The sequence goes on along the minus strand of NZ_JBHEBG010000006.1, from coordinate 67,464 downwards.
CAAGGAGTTTGGCACCAATATAAATATAGAGCGCCTTCGTGTTTCCTTAATTACTTTAGATACTTCGCTTAGAGGTATTTATATAGAAGATTATAAAAAAGATACCCTTTTCTATATTGATCAGCTTACAACCTCTATCCTTAGTGCAAGGAATTTGGCCAATGGAAAATTGGAGTTTGGTGATATAGACGTTGAAGGACTCAATTTTAAACTAAAGACCTATGCCGGCGCTGACGACAACAATCTGGGTGTTTTTATAGATAAGTTAGACGATGGAAAACCACGGGAACCAGGAACCCCACCCTTCTTTTTTTCTTCTTCCGATGTAGAAATAGAGAAGAGTTGGTTTCGACTGATCGATGAGAATCTGGAAAACACAAAGACATTGGATTTTACGGATTTGCATATCCAGGCCGAGGATTTCCAAATACTTGGACCGGAAGTAACCACCGTTATAGAATCCTTGTCGCTTAAAAGTCAGGAAGGTCTAGAAATTGAGAAACTTGCAACTTCCTTTAAATACACCAAACAACAAATGCGGTTTGATTCGCTCAATATCCTTACACCAGAATCTAGCCTAAAGGGAAATCTAATCTTTAATTATAACAGGGAAGATTTTGCCAATTTTTTGGATAAGGTAAATGTAACGGCTTCGTTTGAAGAATCTACGGTGGCTTTGGACGAGATTAATTTGGTGTACAATCAATTTGGGAAGGGAAAAAAGGTTGCATTCTCATCCAACATCAATGGAGTGCTCAATGACCTGAACACCGAGGAGCTTTTTCTACAATCCGATAATACAGGTATCCGGGGCGATTTCAATTTTAAAAATCTTTTTAGTAAAGACGATCCGTTCGAGTTGAACGCGGATATGAAGAACGTTACATCGAGCTATTATCAGCTTAGGGCCCTACTGCCTAATATTTTGGGAAAATCCCTTCCTTCTTCCTTTCAGAAATTAGGACAGTTTACCATACGGGGGGATGCCGTTATCACCGAGAATTCCATTAATGCGCAGATTAACCTAAATACAGCTATAGGAAGTAGTTACTCTGATTTGGATCTTAGTGAGATCAATGATATTGACAATGCTTCTTACAAAGGATTTGTTTCTTTCATTGATTTTGACATTGGAGAATTTCTGAACGACCCAAGAATGGGAAAGACCAATTTAGATTTCAATGTGGAGGGAAGAGGTTTTGTACAGGAAAATCTGAATACGGAGGTAATCGGAGAGGTGTATTCGTTGGTTTTTAACCGTTATGAATACAAAAACCTCAAAGTTTCGGGTATCATTAAAGAACAGTTGTTCGATGGTACCGTGAATTGTAATGACGAAAACTTAAAGTTCGACTTTAAGGGATTGGCAGATTTTGGCGGAGGACGTCGCAATAGCTTCAATTTTATTGCGTCCGTAGCATATGCCGACCTTAAAAAGCTGAATTTCATAAACGATAGCATCTCCATATTTAAGGGCGATATCAATATGGATATTACCGGAAATTCATTGGATAATATCGTAGGGGATATTAAATTTTCCGAGACCAACTTCAAAAATATAAACGACACTTATTATTTTGAGGATTTTAAGGTGTCCTCCAATTTTGAGAACGATTCTACAAGAACCATAGATATTAATTCACCAGATATCATTACCGGGTTTATGAGAGGTAATTTTAAAGTGGGCGAACTGGGTAAATTGGTGCAAAATTCCATAGGTAGTATTTATACCAATTACAAGCCCTATGAGATTTCCGAGGGACAAAATCTGGCATTTAACTTCAAGATTTATAACAAGATCGTAGATGTATTTTTTCCTGAAGTGAAATTTGGCCCCAACACATTTATAAGGGGCAATATCATTGCCGATGAGGGAGATTTTAAGCTTACCTTCAAGTCGCCAAGCATAGCTGCTTATGGCAATGAACTAGACAATATAGATATAAAGGTCGATAATAAAAACCCCTTGTTCAACACCTTTGTTTCCGTACAGGATGTTTCCACATTGTATTATGACGTGCAAGATTTCAACCTTATAAACACTACCCTAAAAGATACCTTGTTCTTTAGGACGGAGTTTAAGGGGGGCAGTCTTTATGACGATAGCTATAACCTTAACTTCTACCATACGTTTAATGAGCAGAACAAATCCGTAATAGGATTAAAAACCTCGGATATAAGTTTTAAGGGCAACAAGTGGATACTAAACAAGGACGGAAATAGAAAGAACAAAGTTATCCTTAACAAGACCCTGGATAGCATTACTATAGAAGAAATAGTGATGAACAACAACCGGCAAGAACAAATTAGGTTGCGCGGACAACTCGCAGATTCTACCTACAAAGATCTTGAGCTTCAATTTAAAATTGTATCGCTCGATAAAATTACGCCAGCCATTGATAGTTTAAAATTACAAGGCGAGGTAAACGGTACCCTAAACATATTGCAGAAAGATAATATCTACCTACCCTCGTCCAATTTGGAAATTTCCGATTTTGCGGTCAATAGTATGCCTTTAGGTGATCTTTCCATTGGTATTGTAGGTAATAGGGATCTTACCGATTTTGTAGTGAACTCGCAAATTACCGATCAGGGAAGGGAGAAGTTCAGCGTCATCGGTAACATCACTAATAAAGGTAAAATTCCCAAGGCCAATTTGCTGGCTAATTTCAACGATTTTGAAATGGCACCTTTTAGTCCCTTGGGCGAGGGGGTAATTACTAAAATTCGTGGAAATATAAATGGTAGCGCCAGAATAACCGGCGATGTGGATAATCCTGATATCAGTGGATTGCTTACCCTTAATAATGCTGGTCTGGCCATACCGTATCTAAATGTGGATTATGGTTTTGCACCAAATTCGCGGGTACAATTGTTTAATCAGACCTTTTACTTTGAAAATATTGGACTCACCGATGTTGCCATGAACACAAGAGCCACCGTGGACGGTACAATAAACCATACTGCCTTTGGGGATTGGAATTTAGATTTGGATGTTAACACCAATAATGATAGGTTTCTAATTCTAAACACGGGGTTTGAGGAAGAAGTGTTGTACTACGGTACCGGCTTCTTTAATGGTACGGGAAGGGTGTTTGGGCCTACTACCGCACTGAATATAACCGTCGATGGATCAACGGCACGGGGCACTTCCCTAAAAATACCCCTTAGTGATGTTGCCAGTGTTGGGGATTATTCCTTTATTAATTTTATTGAACGAAACGATGTTAGGACCATAGAGGAACAACGTATCCTTAGGGACTATGAAGGGTTGGAACTGGCTTTTGACTTGGCGGTTACCCCCGATGCCGAAGTAGAAATTGTTGTAGACCCAAGGACAGGTAGCTCATTAAAAGGTACTGGGGAAGGAATTTTACTAATTGAGATAAACACCAATGGTAAATTTAATATGTATGGCGAATTTGTGGCCGTAACAGGAGAGTATAACTATAAATTTGGAGGTTTAATAGACCGGACGTTTTCCGTAAATCCGGGTGGAACCATTCTTTGGGAAGGAGACCCCCTTTCAGCACAATTGAATATGGAAGCCAAATACTCCTTAAACGCCAATCCTGCTCCGCTGCTGGACAATGCTGAATACACCCGAAGAATTCCTACCGATGTTGTGGTTAGGCTTACCGGGGAGTTGGAAAGACCCAATATAGATTTTAATGTAGATTTTCCCGGCACCAATTCCATAGTAAAATCTGAGCTCGAATATCGGTTGCAAGACCCTACGGTAGAAGAGCGTAATGCCTTTTTTCTATTGGCACAGGGAACTTTTGTAAATGAAAGAAGCGGTCTTAACCAACAGGCCGTTACCGGTAACCTTATCCAAACGGCATCGGGACTTTTAAACCAAGTGCTAGCGGGGGAAAATAGCAAATTGGACCTTGGTGTATCGTACGAACAAGGCTACTTGGATCCCAATGCGGATATACAGACAGAAAATAGGATAGGGGTTACCGTATCCACGAAAATAAGTGACAAGATCCTGTTCAACGGTAAGTTTGGTGTGCCGGTTGGTGGGGTAAGCGAAACAGTGGTGGCAGGGGATGTAGAGGTGCAGGTACTGCTCAACGAAGAAGGGACCCTACGTGCTAAGATATTCAATAGAGAGAACGAGATACAGCAGTTTTTAGCGGATAGGCAAGGATATACCCAGGGCTTGGGCCTTTCATATGAGGTAGATTTTGATAATTTTAAGGAGTTGATGGACAAAATTTTCAAAAGTAAATCCAAAAGGGAAGAGACCGCTCCTAAATCCGATCCAACCTCCAGATCCGTTATGGGAAAAGATAGCTTAATACAATTTTATCCAAAAACCGACGGGCGCGACTAATTTTCTATCTTTCGGGATTACTTTTTCCTCATAATTCTACGAATAAAATGAAAAATTGTTAACGAAAACGTTTGAAGTTTCCGATTCAACTAAAATAGCACCCTACGTCATACCTTTATTGGAATAAGTTTCCTAGTTTTACGCTCTTAAAATTTTTAATGGCTTCCAAAATAAAGAAAATAGCTGTTTTTACCTCGGGCGGCGATTCTCCGGGGATGAATGCTGCAATTAGAGCGGTGGTGCGTACGTGTGCCTATATGAAAGTAGCATGTGTGGCAGTTTACCGAGGATATGAAGGAATGATAGAGGGCGACTTTAAGCCAATGGATGCCAGAAGCGTAAATAATATCATCAATAAGGGAGGTACTATTCTTAAATCTGCCCGTTGTGAAGAATTTAGGACTGCGGAAGGCAGAAAGAAAGCGCACGAACAATTAATTAAGGAAGGGGTAGATGCTTTTGTGGTTATCGGTGGTGACGGCAGTTTTACAGGCGCCATTACCTTCAATAAAGAATATGATTTCCCGGTAATCGGTATACCTGGAACCATTGATAATGACATTTTTGGAACTACATACACCCTGGGTTTCGACACAGCCTTAAATACTGTGGTAGAAGCTATAGATAAGATTAGGGATACGGCAAGTTCGCATAACCGACTCTTCTTTGTTGAGGTTATGGGGCGAGATGTAGGGCATATTGCCCTGAATGTAGGAGTTGGGGCAGGTGCCGAAGAAATTTTGATCCCGGAAGAAAATCTCGGTCTGGAACGTTTGTTAGATTCTCTAAAGCGTAGCAAGAAATCAGGAAAATCTTCGAGTATCGTAGTAGTTGCCGAAGGTGATAAAATTGGAAAAAATGTCTTTGAACTCAAAGAGTATGTAGAAGAACATCTTCCCATTTACGACGTTAGGGTATCCGTTTTAGGCCATATGCAACGAGGAGGATCCCCTTCGTGCTTTGATAGGGTGTTGGCCAGTAGAATGGGGGTTAGGGCCGTTGAAGCACTGCTAGAGGGCAAAAGTAATCTGATGGTAGGCATACAAGACAACAAAATAACACTTACGCCTATAAGCAAGGCGATAAAGGGACATACAAAAATAGACAAGGAACTTATTAGAGTATCCGATATAATGACTACATAATTTTAATCAAAAAAAAAGTAAAGATGTCAAGTTTGAAAATAGGAATTAATGGATTTGGGAGAATTGGAAGGTTGGTTTTCCGTACAATTGTAAAGCGCGATAATGTGGATGTTGTTGCCATCAACGATTTGTTGGATGTGGAACATTTAGCATATCTATTGAAATATGATTCTGTACACGGAAAGTTTGAAGGTTCCGTTGAAGTTAGTGGAGGAAATCTTGTAGTAAATGGTAAGACTGTAAGAATTACGGCAGAGAGAGATCCTAAAAACTTAAAATGGGATGAAGTAGGAGCAGAGATCGTAGCCGAGTGCACCGGTATCTTTACAACCTTGGAAACAGCACAGTACCATATTGATGGCGGTGCCAAGAAAGTAGTTATTTCTGCGCCATCCAAAGATGCTCCAATGTTTGTAATGGGAGTTAACCATACCAGTATAAAAGCTTCCGATACCATTGTATCCAACGCCTCATGTACCACCAACTGTTTAGCGCCCATGGCCAAGGTATTAAATGATAGTTTTGGTATAGAAGAAGCATTGATGACCACAGTACATGCCACCACGGCAACTCAAATGACGGTAGATGGCCCTTCTAAAAAAGATTGGAGAGGTGGTAGAAGTGCTATGTTAAACATCATTCCGGCATCTACAGGAGCTGCGGTTGCAGTAACCAAGGTAATACCGGAACTTAAGGGAAAACTAACCGGAATGGCCTTTAGAGTACCTACGGCAGATGTTTCCGTAGTGGATTTAACCGTACGTCTAGAGAAAGAGACATCCTATGAAGAAGTAAAAAAGGCCTTCAAAGCGGCATCCGAAGGAGCGCTCAACGGAGTTTTGGGCTATACCGAAGAAGCCGTGGTATCCCAAGATTTTGTAAGCGATGCCCGTACCAGCATTTTTGATGCCGGTGCCGGAATTGAGCTGAATTCCAAATTTTTTAAACTTATTTGTTGGTATGACAATGAAGCCGGATTCTCTAATAAACTGGTAGACTTGGCACAATACGTAAACAACCTGTAATAGGTTAAAGTTCAAATACAGTCTGAAAGGGACCATATCAATGGTCTCTTTTGGATTTTTTTAATATAGGTCTATGATATTGATAGTTGATAGTGGCGCTACAAAATCCGATTGGATAGCCCTGGATGAGAAAGGAAACCAATTGTTTTTAACGCAAACGTTGGGACTAAGTCCGGAAGTGCTTACACGTGAGGTAATAGAGGATAGATTGGCTAATAATTTTGAACTTTCCAAAAATAGGGAGAAGGTAAAAGGCCTATATTTTTATGGTGCCGGATGTGGCACGGACCGTATGAAAAGATTTTTGAAAGGAATTTTCAGTGTCTTTTTCCCTAACGCCAAAGCCGATATAAAAGAAGATACTTTTGCCGCGGTATATGCAACTACAAAGATAGGAGAGCAAGGAATTGTTTGTATTTTGGGCACAGGGTCTAACTGTAGTTATTATGACGGACACCAACTATTTCAGAAGGTAATAGCCCTAGGTTATATACTTATGGACGACGGCAGTGGTAATTTTTTTGGTAGAAAGTTATTGCGCGATTATTATTTCCACAAAATTCCGCAATCTTTGGCCTTAAAATTTGAGAAAGAATACGACTTGGAAGCGGATGTTATTAAGGAAAACCTATACAAACAACCCAACCCTAATACATATTTGGCCACCTTTGCGCGTTTTCTAATAGAAAACAAAGATCATCCCTATTGCAAAGGAGTTATAGACAAGGGCTTTCAGCAATTTGTGAATAACAACATCATGCAATTTGAACTTGCCACCAAGGTTCCTATTAATTTTGTGGGTAGCATTGCCTATTTCTTAAGTGAAGAACTGACTACGGTTATTGAGCGTAACGATTTAATCATGGGTCAAATACGCAGACGCCCCATTGATGGCTTAATGGAATTTCACAGAGATACTATTTAACGGCGATCATAGAGATTTCCACATTTACGAACATAGGTAAATTGGCAACCTCCACAGTTTCCCTTGCTGGGGCTGTGGCAGCATCAAAATAGGCGCCATAGGCTTCATTTACCTGAGAAAATTGGTGCATATCCTTTACAAAGATTGAAGCCTTCACTACATTTTCAAAGGTCATACCTGCCTCATTCAAAATTGCCTTTATATTCTCCATGGATTGCCTTGTTTCGGCTTTGATATCTCCTTGTACTAGTTTTCCTGTGGCAGGATTCATAGGGGTTTGTCCGGAAACATATAGGGTATTTCCACTAAGAATTGCCTGATTGTAAGGACCTATTGGGTCTGGTGCATTGGAAGAAGTGATTATTTTTTTCATAGGATACTGTATTAAGAATGTTAGCGTTGACTTCTATTCTCCCATTTAAGGTCGCTGAGGATGGAGCTTTTTATCCCAATAAAAAAGTACCACCGTTCAAAACCGCCAAAAGGAGTCCAGTTAAAATTCATTCTAAAACTTTTTAAGTCTCGTTCAAAGCGTAACTGGGTTAAGGTAAAACCTTTGTTCTTAAAATCATAACCAGAGGAAGCACCTACCTTCCATCTAGGTGATAGGTCTACGTTGCCCGAAAACATTAGGGAATGATTGGTAAATTCATTTTGCCTGTTAGAATTACTATAGGTTACCGCATATTGTAACCTTAGATCCCAGGGTAATTTGGTGCCGTAATACGGGTTCTCAATATCATCGGAATCCTTGTCGTCCCGATCATTGAAACCACGTCCGTTTTCAAAATCGTTGGCCTTTCCAAAAAGATCATCGGTACGTCCTCCACTGGCAGCTACATAATCGTAGGGATCCTCCTCTTCCTCTTCGTCCTTTTTGTCCTTGTCGAATGTTTTACTGCTTAACGAATAACCTATATTCATTCTTGCAGAGGTTAACCTAAAAAGACTGCCTCCGTTATCAATATTAAAGGTATTTATTCTCCTACCATTGTTATCTATGGCATACGGATCTAGATTGGCTCCAAAGTTTATAGACATTTTATTGTCCAGTATTGTGGTACCCCCTGTAATATTAACAGGACTTATTCTTAAAGAATCTGCTTCAAAGTTGTACCCAGTGGAAACATTTAAATTACTCAAAATAGAAACTTTCTTAGGCTCCAAGGCCGTAGAATCCTTGTCGCGTACCTTGGCTTCCAAGGTATTGGCAATGGCAAAGCTCATGGCATTGGATTTTCCCAATCTTGGTGTGCCATACAAACTTCCCTGAAAACGGGTGAACTGCACATCCTCGCCAGTAACCGTGTTTAAATATTCGTCATAAAACTGATCAAAGGAGGGTGCATAGCCATAACTTATTGTTGGCCTCATCGTATGACGGATGGCTTGTATTTTTTTGTCCTCCCCAAAGACAAAGGTTCCGTATATCGTGGTGCCAATGCTGGTACTAAAACTATATTGGTTAAACCTATCAAAACCAGAAACGGTATCGCGCACAACTTGTTCCGTAGTGGAATCGAAACTTTGGTTTACGGTTTCCAAAGTCCAAACATCTTCATAAGATCCTCCAACGCTAACACTAAAGTATTTGGCTACCTTAAAGTTGGTGCTTATGGGGATACGGTGTCTTGCACCCACTCTGGCGTTGTCGAACATCCTTGCCGTTAGAAAATCCTCGTCGTTGGTAACGATACTATTTTGGGCATTTACGTCGTATTGAAAATTTATGTTTTGGATTATTCCCTTTTTAATACCATCGCGTTTTGCAAACGGAAAAATACGTTCCATACTAGCCTGCATGGTGGGCAACGTTAAGTTTACGACATCCGTTCTTGTATTCTGGTTATGCGTAGCGGTAAGGCTTAGATTCACAGAAGGATATTCTGGAAAGGTTTTGGAGTACGAAATGGACGAATTTAAACTGTTCACCTGTGTATTGGGCAAATTCTGTTGCAAAAGAGAATTGGTGAAGACGTTGCTGCTCCCCAAATTTACGGAAGCTGAAAGTCTGGAATTGGGATTGCTCTTAGGATCTTGGGTATGCGATATCTGAATCTGGTAACTGGTACTTCTGCTAAAATCATCGAACCCTTTTTGGCTAGTAACAATATTTTCAAAACTAAAATATATCCTTCCTCTGTATTTATATCGTTTGGCATACAGACTTTGGCCCCGAACGCCATAACTTCCGTTGGTATAAAAATCTCCCGAGAGGGAGAAATCAAAATTATCGTTTATAGGTATGTAATAACCCCCATTTTGAAGAAAATAACCTCTATTGGGGTCGTTTCCGAAAGTGGGGAAAATTAAGCCTGCGGTACGTCCTGTGGTAAGCGGAAAATAGGCAAAAGGTAAAGCTATGGGTGTGGGTACATCCACCAGATAAAGATTACTGAAACCTGCAATTACTTTCTTTTTAGGTACAAATTTGGCCTTTTTAACCCGTATATAGTAGTCTGGGTCTATAGTATCTTTAGAGGTAGTTAGTTTTCCTTCACTTAAAAAATAGACCGAGTCGTTTTCTTTTTTGGTGATCTCGGCATACACCTTCATGGCGTCACTACCCAGTTGTCCCAAACCGGCCTGCTGTTCAGTACGCGAGTTCCAAATAAGTGCTTTTTGGGTATCAAAATTAAACCGGATAGAATCTGGTATTACCACATTGTTACCCTGTTTAAAATAGGGTATTTGCGTATAATTACCCAAAGAATCCTTAATGCGCCCGGCATATACCTCGTTCTTTATGTAATCCATAATAATGATACCGGCCTTTAATTCGGTATCCTGATAGTATATTTCCGCCTCGTTGTACAGGTATATCTTTTGGTCTTTTTGACTTAGCTTTACGTAATCTTTGGCCTTGTACTTTATTTTGTCCAATAACAATGGCTTTTCGCCATTTAAGGAATCTGCCGCTACGGAATCTACCGCCGTGGTATCTCTTATAATATTTGGAGGCAACGTTGGTGCAACAATAGAATCCTGAACGGCCATAATCGGCAATGGTTTAATAAGATCCTCCTGTGCCAAAAGGGAAACTGTACCAAACGATAGTAGTAATAGGAAAAGTAAATAATGTTTGTTTGATTGCAAAGCTATAAATCCTATTTTTGTAAAGGTTTGGCTTAGTTTTTGGAACCCAAACTTACATATATTTTTTATTCCGTTCGTAGGGTATTACAATAAATTTAACCAATGACAAAAGCAATAAAATTCTAATGTTGATATGAAAATGAAACTGTTTTATATAATTCCCGTTTTTATATTGACCTGTCTGTTGATATCCTTTAGCAAAAATGATACCGAGAACGGCCCGGCAGATAAGTTTATTGTGGTATTGGATGCAGGCCACGGCGGACATGATCCTGGAAATCTTGGAAACGGCTATTTAGAGAAAAATATAGCCCTTAGTATTGTTCTTAGAGCCGGGGAACTTTTAGCGAAAAACCAGGACATAGAGGTAATCTATACCAGAAAGGACGATACCTTCATAGATCTTTTTGTGCGCGGAGAGATTGCAAACAAGGCCAATGCGGATCTTTTTGTCTCGGTACATTGCGATTCGCACACCTCGGATGCCCATGGGGCGGGTACCTTTGTTTTGGGCCTGCATGCCAACAAACAGAATTTTGAAATAGCAAAGAAGGAAAACTCGGTTATCTATCTAGAGGATAACTACGAGATAAGGTATGCCGAATATGATATCAACTCCCCGGAATCGGTTATTGGCTTAACCATTATGCAAGAAGAGTTTCTAGATCAGAGCATTATGTTGGCCAAGATGATGCAAGATAATTTCTCAAATAAGCTTAAAAGAAATAACAGGAAGGTAAAGCAAGCGGGTTTTATTGTATTGCATCAAACCTTTATGCCAAGCGTACTTATAGAGACAGGTTTTCTCACCAACAAAGATGAGGGACAGTACCTAAATTCCAAAACAGGTCAGTCCCAAATGGGAAAGGCCATAGCAGACGCTATAGTGGAGTATAAGAACAATATAAAATCCAATACAACCAGCGCATCACCTCGGAATGTGCCAGAACCTGCTACTACTGAAAGTAAACCAGCAGAAACCAAGCCAATAGTAGAGACGCCTAAAGAAGTAGTGGTTGCCACTACGGAAAGTAAAAAGCCGGTATTGGAACAACCTAGCGAAGAAGCTAAGGAGGATACGGCAAAAGAAGCGGTTGCCCGGAAAGAAGAAAAGCCGGAACCCCTAAAAGAAGTAGCCACAAAACCCAAACCCAAACCTCCAGTGGCTGTGGTGGAAAAACCTAAACCTAAGGCGTCGGTAGAAGCCGTCACTACAAAAACTGCGGAAGAAGAACCCGCTGCCAAAACCAATAAACCGGCAGTAGCTACCGGTACTCAGAAAACGACAAATATCAAAGATGATATTGTCTTTAAGGTGCAGATTTTGGCCAGCTCCAAGGATCTTCCTTTGCGAGCAGAAGATTTTAGAGGACTCAATAGATTATCAAAAGAGCCCTACAAAAACCTATATAGATATATGTACGGTAGTGTTAAGACCCATTTTGAGGCTACCCTGTTAAAATCCAATGCCGATGCAAAAGGGTATACCAGCTCCTATATTGTTGCGTATAGACAGGGTAAAAGAATAGAGTTATCCGAAGCGCTAAAATACGTTTCAGAATAATAGTCACTCTTCTAAAAATTATTTCTAATTTTGTTTAGAACAGAAAAAAGATCCTTTTGAAACTATCCAGGGAAATTAAGACTGGGATTATCGTTATAAGCGGGATCCTATTGTTTATCTTAGGCTTTAGCTATTTAAAATCTACCCCACTTTTTGATGACAGTAAAGTTTTCTACGCGGTATATGACCATGTGGGAGGCCTGCAACCTGGAACACAGGTATCTATAAATGGTTTTGGAGTGGGCAAGGTGCAGCATATTAGATTTAAGGATAGGGAGGGTAATTTACTGGTTACCTTTTCAGTTGATAATAGTTTTGAGTTTTCCAAAAACAGTAAGGCAGAACTCTATGACACCGGAATCATTGGAGGCAAGGGGATTCAGATTAAACCGGTTTTTGATGGTGCAGCCTTGGCCAAGTCTGGGGATACCTTGCCAACAGAAACAAAACCAGGCCTTACGGAACTGGTACAACAGAATTTGGCACCTTTACAATTAAAGATAGAGGGGGCCGTGGGCCATGCTGATTCCTTATTAATAAATTTTAATGAAATATTAGACGATAAAACCAAAAGAGATCTACGGGAGAGTATTGGCGGGCTCAATACGTTGGTACAAAGTTTTCAGGGTAGTGCCAATACCCTTAACGAATTATTGGCCAATAATAAGTCCCAACTAGATAGTTCCATTACAAACATAAACCACATTACCAATAACTTTTCAAAACTATCGGATTCTTTGGCAGGCGCAGGGTTGGCAAAGACCATGCGTAGTTTGGAGTCTACGGTAGGCAATTTGGATATTCTTCTAGCCAAGATTGAAAAAGGGGAAGGTTCCCTAGGGAAGCTGATGCATAATGAAGAGTTGTATGTTAACCTTGCCAATGCTTCCAAGGAGTTAGACCTGCTGCTTCAGGACTTTCGCTTAAACCCAAAGCGTTATGTTAACGTATCGGTATTTGGCAAAAAGCAGAAAGAATATGTGGTACCCGAAAATGATCCTGCGCAGCAATTAGAAAAACAATAGATGGATTACCTCCCCAACATCTTATTTACCATAATACTGCTTGCCGGTATAGCTTTTTTTGTAAAAAATGTACGAAGGCTTTCCCGAAATATAAAAGTGGGAAAATCAATAAGTATAACCGATAACAAATCGGAACGGTTAAAAAACATGGCTAGGATAGCCATTGGGCAATCCAAAATGGTTGTTAGACCGGTAGCGGGGATACTCCATATTTTAGTGTATGTAGGGTTTATCATCATTAATATTGAAGTGTTGGAAATCATCATTGATGGTATTTTTGGTACCCACCGCATTTTTGCCCCTTTAGGAATGGCTTATGACTTGCTGATAGGTGCTTTTGAAATTTTGGCGCTTCTTGTGATTGTTGCCGTGGTCCTATTTTGGTTACGAAGGAATATTATCCGGTTAAAACGTTTTATAAAGCCAGAGATGAAAGGTTGGCCAAAGCAAGATGGTAACCTTATCCTGTATATAGAATTGGTGCTAATGCTCTTGTTTCTTACCATGAACGGGGCAGATTATCAATTGCAACAAATGGGTGCGGAACATTATACCCAAGCAGGAATGTTCCCTGTAAGTCAGTTTATATCTGGTATGTTAGGCGATATGTCTACTGCTTCTTTGATTGTTTTGGAACGGATTGCCTGGTGGTTGCATATTGTGGGAATACTCTTCTTCCTCAATTACCTTTATTATTCTAAACACCTCCATATTTTATTGGCATTCCCGAATACTTATTATGGAAAACTAAAACCAAAAGGTCAGTTAGAAAATCTGGAGGCGGTTACCAAAGAGGTACGCTTAATGATGGACCCTTCTGCAGATCCTTTTGCCGCACCAGCCGAAGATGCGCCGGTACCTGAAAAATTTGGGGCTTCGGACGTAATGGATTTGACCAGGATACAATTACTTAACGCCTATACATGTACCGAATGTGGTAGATGCACCAGCGAATGTCCGGCCAATATTACCGGTAAGAAATTATCGCCGAGAAAAATAATGATGGACACCCGCGATAGGCTAGAGGAAGTTGGCAAAAACATGGAGGCCAATAAAGGAGAATTTGTTGCAGATGGAAAGCAACTTTTGGGAGATTATATCAGTCATGAAGAGCTATGGGCCTGTACGTCTTGTAATGCATGTACGGAAGCCTGCCCGGTAAGCATAGACCCCTTATCCATAATCATGGATATGAGGCAGTATTTGGTAATGGAGCAGTCCGCTGCGCCCATGGATTTGAATAATATGATGGGGAATATAGAAAATAATGGAGCACCTTGGCCTTTTAATCAGATGGATAGGCTTAATTGGGCAAACGAATAATAATGAAAAGCAAGGACACATATGGGCAGTGAGATTAAAGTACCTACCATGGCCGAACTTTTTGCGGCCGGTCAGCAACCGGAGGTATTATTCTGGGTGGGTTGTGCAGGAAGTTTTGATGATAGGGCAAAAAAAATTACCAAAGCATTTGTAAAAATTTTGAATAAAGCACAGGTAAGCTTTGCGGTTCTTGGTACTGAGGAAAGTTGTACGGGAGACCCGGCAAAACGATCTGGAAATGAATTTTTGTTCCAAATGCAGGCGGTTACCAACATTGAGGTAATGAACGCCTATGAGGTTAAAAAAATAGTTACGTCTTGCCCACACTGTTTCAATACCATTAAAAATGAGTATCCAGGTCTGGGTGGTAACTATGAGGTAGTGCATCATACAACATTCCTAAAACAATTGGTGGAAGAAGGCAAAATTGGCTTGGAGGGAAATCATTTTAAAGGAAAACGTATTACGTATCACGATCCTTGCTATTTGGGAAGGGCCAACAATATCTACGAAGCACCCCGCGATCTAATTAAAAAGCTGGATGCAGAGCTTACGGAGATGAAGAATTGTCGTAAAAAAGGACTATGCTGTGGTGCTGGTGGTGCGCAAATGTTCAAAGAACCCGAAAAAGGGGAGAAGGATATTAATGTAGAACGCACAGAGCAAGCACTGGAGACACAACCAGAAATTATCGCTGCCGCTTGTCCTTTCTGCAATACCATGATGACCGATGGGGTTAAGAACAAGGAAAGGGAGAATTCCATTGCCGTTATGGATATTGCCGAGCTTATTGCGCAGGCCGAAGACCTTTAAGGTAATAGCATCCAAAACTTTATTGCTAATCGTACTAAAACGGGTACGTTCCTGTAGACAAAAATATATTGAACCATTAGAAAAGGCATGGCTATTGCAGGGTGGTTACTAAACTAATAAAACAATCAGTATTAAAAAGTAAATATGTTAACAGCATTTGAAAAATTACCGGATACTTCTAGAGTATGGATATACCAAGCGAGTAGAAGTTTTGATGAAAAGGAATTAGGGGAGATAAGAGAGGCATTGGACACCTTTATCCAGGATTGGACGGCCCATGGGAGCCATTTGGAAGCAGGTTATGAAATAAGGTACAAACGCTTTATAATATTGGCTCTAGACAACACTATTACAGGTGCTTCCGGATGCTCCATAGATGCTTCTGTACATTTTATACAGTCTTTGGAAAAGAAGTACAAGGTAGATTTATTGGATAAAATGAATGTTTCCTATAAGCAAGGCGACTATATAGCCTACAAGGGGTTGACCGATTTTAAAAAGATGGCAAGACAAAAAGCGGTTTCCAGAAATACCATAGTGTTCAATAATTTGGTGACCAATAAACATGAATACCTTCACCATTGGGAAGTACCTGCCGAAGAAAGTTGGCATGCCCGTTTTATGTAGCAGCAGCGCGGTATACCCTTATTATCATTAGTAAAGTCGTTGAAATGCAATAATAGTTTTTGTTTTAAGTTACTATCATAGTAATTTTTATTTATGAGATTAAAGCTACTTTTTAGCCTATTTTTTCTAAGCTTATTTTTTGTCAGGGGTCAGGCAGACCCTTTGATGACACAAGATAGCTTGGCACAGCAAGAATGGGTAGATACAATTTTTAAATCCATGTCCCTGGAAGAAAAGCTAGGACAACTTTTTATGGTAAGCGTAGCTTCCGAACAGGGAAGCAGTAGTACCGATAAAATCAAAAAATTAATCCAAGATCACAAAATTGGAGGTGTAATCTTTTCCAAAGGTGGCCCATTAAAACAAGCCAAACTTACCAATGACTATCAAGCAGCATCCAAAATACCCTTGCTTATTGGTATGGATGCCGAATGGGGACTTGCCATGCGATTGGATTCTACCTACGCCTTTCCTTGGAATATGACCCTGGGTGCTATTCCCTATGATACCATTGTAGAAAGTGTAGGGCATCAAATAGGGAAACATGCCAAGCGTATGGGAGTACATATAAACTTTGCACCCGATATCGATATTAACATCGACCCAAGAAATCCCATTATTGGAAATCGTTCTTTTGGTGAAGATAGAGAGAACGTAACAAGAAAAGGGATTGCCTTTATGCATGGTATGGAGCGTGCGGGCGTGCTTTCTTGTGGAAAACACTTTCCAGGACACGGGGATACTGCAGTGGATTCCCATAAGGCCCTACCTCTGCTAGATCTGTCGATGGAACGTTTGGACAGTATTGAGTTGTATCCTTACAAAGGCTTAATAGCGGAAGGTTTAAGCAGTGTAATGGTAGCACATTTAAATGTGCCTAGCCTGGAAGAGCGAGAGGGTTACCCTTCTTCCTTATCAGAAAATATTATATCGGATCTTTTACAGAAAAAATTAGGATTTAAAGGGCTAGTATTTACAGATGCCTTAAATATGAAAGGTGTGTCCAATTATGCAGACGCCGGCGAGGTAGAGTTGGCCGCCCTACTTGCGGGTAACGACATGCTGCTAATGCCCTTGGATGTGGAGCGGGCAAAAAACAAACTTGCAGTAGCATATGCAAGCGGAGTACTTAGCGAGGAACGGTTGGCACATTCGGTAAAAAAGATTCTTAAGGCCAAGTACAAAGCAGGACTGCATCAATACAAGGACATCGAAACCGAAGGGTTGTACGAAGATCTCAATAGTTTGGAGAACGATCTGATCTATGAAAGGGCAATAGAAAATGCAATTACCGTCCCAAAAAATGATTTTTCGTTAATGCCGATAAAAAAATTGGAAAATAAAAAAATCGCCTACGTAAAGTTTGGCGATGCCGATGGGGACCATTTTTTAACCATGTTAAAAAAATATGCCTCGGTAACGGAAGTAAAAGGTAAAGATATTGTTACCCTAAAACGCAACTTGTCCAAGTTTAACTTGGTCATAATTGGCCATCATAAAAGCAATGAAAGTCCTTGGAAATCCTATAAATTTTCGAAGAACGAACTGTTCTGGTTACAAGAAATTGCGCGTGCTAGAACCTCAAATGTTATTCTCACTGTTTTTGCAAAACCGTACGCCCTGTTAGACGTGGTTTCCTTTACAGGAATAGATGGCTTGCTGGTGGCTTATCAAAATAGTAAGTTGGCGCAGGAAAAGGCGGCGCAGGTATTATTTGGAGCAGTTGGGGCCAATGGAATATTGCCAGTGACTGCCAATACGGTACTTCCGATAAACACAAGTGTTACATTAAAATCCCTATCCCGTTTGGGGTATAGTTTCCCAGAACAGGTGGGTATAAGTAGTTCAAAACTGGCAAGGGTAGATGAACTTGTAAAGAACGGGCTCGATTCTTTGATGTACCCCGGAGCGCAAGTACTTGTTGCGCGTAAAGGCAAGGTCATTTATAACAAAGGTTTTGGCAAACCTACCTATGATGCCAAGGAAGAAATACGGACAGATCATATCTATGATTTGGCTTCACTTACCAAAATATTGGCCACTTTGCCCATGATAATGAAAATGGAGGAAGAAGATAAAATAGCCCTGAACACAACTTTCAAGGAGCTAATGCCCGCCTATGCAGAATCCGAGTTAAAAAATGTTACCGTACTCAAAGCCCTGTCTCATTACGGCAGACTCCCGGCATGGATAGCCTTTTATTTGGATACTTTAGATAAAAAGAGGAGGCCATCGAGCGAGTTTTATAGGGATTCGCCTTCGGATGGATTTTCTATTCGGGTAACGGACAAATTATACCTCACAAACGCCTTTCAAGATTCCATTTATAATAGAATTGGTAGACAAGACCTAAAATCCAATCGGTATCGTTATAGCGATATTGCTTATTATGTGCTTAAAAAATATATAGAGGATACTTATAAAACCCGTTTAGATCGGCTTGCCGATGATTTTCTGTACAAACGTATAGGGGCCAGCAGAACCAGCTATAATCCCTTAGAAAAGTTTCCTAAGAACAATATAGTTCCGTCGGAAGTGGATAACTATTATAGGTACCAAACCGTTCAGGGTTATGTGCATGATATGGGAGCGGCAATGCAGGGAGGTATCGGCGGTCATGCTGGTTTGTTCAGCACGGCCAATGACGTTGGCAAGATTATGCAAATGTACTTGCAAGGAGGATATTATGGCGGCGAACGGTTCTTGGATGCCAGAACTATTAAAAAATTCAATACCTGTTATTTCTGTGATAAGAACGTTAGAAGAGGGGTTGGGTTTGATAAACCCCAAATAAAGGACAAAGGGCCAACCTGTGGATGTGTATCCCGACAGAGCTTTGGACATAGTGGTTTTACCGGTACCTACACCTGGGCAGATCCCGATGAAGAGTTGGTTTACGTATTTCTATCCAACAGAACATATCCCTCAGCATCCAATACACTTTTAGTTAAATCTGGGTTAAGAACCCGCATTCAACAAGCTATTTACGATGCCATTATAAATTAATTGGTAGCTTTGTAATAATGAAAATAGCCATTGTATGTTATCCTACCTTTGGAGGTAGCGGTGTAGTTGCCACGGAACTTGGAATAGCCTTGGCCAATAGGGGCCATGAAGTACATTTTGTAACCTATAAACAGCCGGTTCGTTTAGAGTTGTTGAGCAATAGGATACACTTCCATGAAGTACATGTTCCCGAATATCCCTTATTTCACTACCAACCTTACGAGTTGGCATTGTCTAGTAAATTGGTAGATACCATAAAACTGTTCGGAATAGAACTTTTACATGTGCATTATGCCATTCCGCACGCTTATGCCGGGTTTATGGCAAAAAAAATATTGGAACAAGAAGGTATTTATATTCCGATGATTACCACCTTGCACGGTACCGACATTACTTTGGTAGGAAACCACCCGGTGTATAAGCCCGCGGTAACCTTTAGTATAAATAGTTCTGATGTAGTTACATCGGTTTCCGACAATCTTAAAAAGAATACCCTAGAGCTTTTCGATATTCGTAAAGAAATTGAGGTTATACCAAACTTCATAGATAAGACCAAGTATAGTACTAGTTTTACTGACTGCCAGCGCTCCCTGATGGCCACGGATGAGGAACGAATCGTTACTCACATAAGTAATTTTAGAAAGGTAAAACGTATCCCTGATGTTATCCAGATTTTTTATAGAATTCAGCAAGAGATCCCGGCAAAATTGATTATGGTAGGGGAAGGGCCAGAAAAGGAAAAGGCCGAATTGTTGAGCGAACAGTTGGGCATAGCGGATCGTGTAGTATTTTTGGGCAATAGTAATGAAATAGATAGGATATTGTGTTTTTCCGATTTGTTCTTGTTGCCTTCGGAATCTGAAAGTTTTGGGTTGGCGGCTTTAGAAGCCATGATCAATAAAGTAGCTGTTATTTCTAGTAATACAGGGGGGATACCAGAGGTAAATCGCCATGGAATTACCGGTTTTTTAAGCGATATTGGTAACATTGATGAAATGGCCAAGAATGCCTTGAAAATTCTTAGGAATGACAGTGTTTTGGAAGAATTTAAAGAGAATGCCGCAGAAGTGGCATTGGAATTCGATATATTGAATGTACTGCCACTTTATGAGGCCGTCTATGAGAAGGCATACAGGGCTCGCTACAAAAACTCTTATTAGAAAGTGATGAAACAACTTTTACTTTGCATAGCGTTGTTGGCGACGGCCTGTAAAAGCCAACAGAACAGTGCTGCCGTAAAAACTGGTAAGGAATCTGCCGATAACTTGGAATTGCTATTACAAGACGGCTATGCCGGAATAACGGAAGCAGCTTTTATGGTGGTAAAAGATCAAAAAACATTAAAGGGGTTTTATTCAAAGATAAATAGGACACGCAAGCCTGGCATAGTACCTCCATACATCGATTTTAATAAAGAACTTGTAGTTATATTCTGTAATGGGGAGACCTCTGAAAATATGCTTCCGAGCCTCTTCATTGATACGGAAACAGATGGGGAATTGATTTTAGGTGTAAAACCCCTTAAGAACCTTAAAACCCCCACTAAGGCTATGGTTACAAGTCCTTTCTGTATATATAAAATACCATTGACCGAAAAACAGATCAGTTTAACGAACCACAAGGTTTCGGAGTAGGCCAAAGTTTCCCCTTTTTGTACCATCTGTCGGATTTTACTACACTTAATAGTACTTTGTTCATGAAGCTCTAGTTTGGCGATAACTTTGCCCTAGGTAAATCCCAAATTTTAGTTCGTTATGAAATTCTACAAAATTACATTGCACGTATTGATCGTTTTGATGGTAAATCAACTTTCATCACAAGATTTACAGTTAACAGCAAAAGATAGTATAATAAAGCGTTCCTGGATCGTAGGGCTTGGTTTTAATGCTGTGGACGATTCCGGTGATGCTTTCAACGATTTTACAACAATTAAGGATCAATGGAACGCAGTACCGTTTCCCTCTAGGTTAAGTATTGGCAGGTATTTTAAGAGTGGAATAGGGTTAGAGGCCATTGCCACGTATAACCGATATAAAGAAGGTAATATTGTGGATAACGCCATAAACATGGAGGATAAAGATTATTTTGGGTTAGATGCCAGATTAAGCTATGATTTGAACAAGATTATTGGCGAAACAGGGTGGTTTGATCCATATATAGGTGCCGGCTTGGGATATACCGATGCCAATGATATTGGACGTGGCACCTACAATGCCGTTGTTGGATTCAGAACTTGGTTTTCAGATCGATGGGGATTGGATTTTAACTCTAGCGGTAAATGGGCCTTTGGAAATGACGTTACAAACCACATACAGCATGCAGCCGGGGTGGTCTATCAATTTGAAACAGAAAAAGGCCTGACCAAGAAAGGGCAGGAAAAATTAGCGCTCATAGAAGCCTTGGAAAAGGAAAATCAACGCGTGGCAGATTCCACCGCACTGGCAAAAAAGGCAGAAGAAGAGGCTAAAGCACTGGCAGAACAACTTGCTAGGGAAAAAGAGAGAAAAGAAGCAGAGGAGCAAGCACGCTTGGCAGCCCAAAAAAGAATACAAGACATTGAAAACCAGGTAAAGGCCTTGGGTTATGTATATTTTGATTTAAATTCTTCTTATTTAAGCAAAGAATATAAAGGATTACTAGATCAACTGTATGCCATTATGCAAGAGAACCCGACCCTTATCATAAAAGTAACTTCGCACACCGATGCTAGGGGTACCGACAAATATAATGTTTGGCTCTCCGAAAGACGCGTAAAACAAACGATGGATTATTTGTTTACAAAAGGGATTACAGAAGATAAACTGCAAGGGGAGGCTTTTGGCGAGGAAAAACTGACCAATGAATGCAAAGATGGGGTTTATTGTTCCGAAGAAAAACATAGAAAGAACAGAAGGTCAGAGTTTATTGTAGTTAAAGTATAAGGTTTTGTTCAATAACCTTGGTATTTCAAGTTACTTTTGACTCAATTAAATTTATTGCGAAAAGTATAAAAACTGTTCATATCTTGTACCTAAGTACTTTTAAAACCCATAGTCCCAGTTCGTTTTAAATTTCTTGGAGCAACAAATTAAGTCGCGGCTGCAATCTATTACTAATTTTAGTCGTTTAGTGCTAAGTGGCTTTTTATTTATCATAGCGTTAGTAACATAAAAAATGCTTAACAAAGGCATCAAATTTCTAATAGAAAACAAACTGGTAGCGACTGTGCTGCTGGTTTTGTTCGTATTATGGGGTGTTGTACATGCCCCATTCGACTTGGGACTGGACTTTATACCCAGAAATCCCGTTGCTGTGGATGCCATACCCGATATTGGTGAGAACCAACAGATCGTATACACGGAATGGAAAGGCCACTCCCCACAAGATATAGAAGATCAAATTACCTATCCGCTTACTTCCAACCTATTGGGAATTCCTGGAGTAAAAACCGTACGAAGCTCATCTATGTTCGGTTTTTCTAGCGTTTATATCATTTTTGAGGATAATGTAGAATTCTATTGGGGAAGAAACCGTATTTTGGAAAAACTAAGCGCCCTACCCACCAATTTACTCCCAAATGATGTAAAACCTACCTTAGGACCCGATGCTACAGCCCTTGGGCAAATTTTTTGGTATACCTTGGAAGGAAGAGATCCTAATGGAAAAGTTGTTGGGGGTTGGGACCTGCATGAAATACGGAGTGTTCAAGATTTTTATGTAAAAAATGCACTTGTCGCCACCCAAGGGGTATCCGAGGTTGCCTCCGTAGGAGGTTATGTACAAGAGTATCAGGTAGATGTAGACCCTGAGCTGATGAGGCAATACAATGTATCGCTACAACAGATTGTAAATGCCGTTAAAGCAAGTAATAAGGACGTGGGGGCCAGAACCTTGGAAATTAACCAAGCAGAATATTTTGTTAGGGGCTTAGGGTATGTTAAATCAATAAAAGACATAGAAAATACTCCGGTATCTTCCCAGGATTTTACTTCCTTACATATTAAAGACGTTGCCCGCGTTTCCATGGGACCTGCCGAAAGAAGAGGAATATTGGACAAAGGTGGTGCCGAAGTTGTTGGTGGGGTAGTGGTATCCCGATTTGGGACCAATCCCATGGAAGTTATTAGCAGGGTAAAGGAGAAGATAAAGGAAATATCTCCAGGCCTTCCATCCAAAATTCTTGAAGATGGAACTAAAACCCAACTTAAAATAATACCCTTTTATGACAGATCTCAACTAATACAGGAGACACTTACCACCTTAAGTGATGCCCTTACATATGAAATTGTAATTACCATCTTGGTGGTTATCGTTATGTTGTTCAATCTCAGGGCGTCTGCATTAATTTCCGGCTTACTGCCTGTAGCGGTACTAATGGTATTTATAGCCATGAAGTATTTTGGGGTGGATGCAAATATTGTTGCACTATCGGGGATTGCCATTGCCGTGGGTACTATGGTTGATATGGGTATTATTCTCTCTGAGAACATTGTACGACATTTGGACGAAAAAGACCCACATGAAAACAACGATACTGCAATATACAGGGCAACCACGGAAGTATCGGGTGCTATATTGACTGCGGGTTTAACCACCATTGTAAGTTTTGTTCCGGTTTTTACACTCACAGGAGCGGAGGGAAAGTTGTTCTCTCCCGTAGCTTTTACCAAGACCGCTGCGCTATCCGCTTCATTAATGATTGCACTTTTCTTGATACCTCCCTTTGCAGGTATGATATTCAGAAAATATAACTGGTCTAAAATCCTAAGTATTACAATCAACAGTTTGCTTATTGTTTTAGGACTGGCCATATTGTTTATGGGAAATTTTCTTGGATTGGTATTAATGGCCTTCGGGGCCATGGCTATTTTGCATAAGCTAAACAAAGTATCAGCACCACAACTTAACCTCTCTCGTTTGGGTATTAGTTGCCTGGCGATTATAATATTTTTGGGTACCTATTGGCGACCCATGGGTTATGGGAACAATATTGTGGTTAACCTTCTGTTTGTTGTACTTGCTTGTGCCCTGGTTCTAGGGATATTGATGCTTTTTAAAACGTATTATGTACGGATTCTGCAATGGGCCTTGGACAATAAACTATTGTTTTTAGGAATTCCTGGTGTAATGGTTATTCTTGGTACTGCAATACTCTTCAACACCGGTGAGGAGTTTATGCCCGCACTGGATGAAGGCTCTTATTTGCTGATGCCAACCTCTATGCCACATTCTGGTATCAGTGAAAATAAACGGGTACTTAAGCAATTGGATATGGCCGTTGAAAATATGCCAGAAATCGATATGGTCGTTGGAAAAGCAGGTAGGGCCGATTCTGCTCTCGACCCTGCTCCGCTTTCCATGTATGAGAACGTAATTTATTATAAACCCGAATTTGCCTTGGACAGCAATAATAGGCCTATTTCATTCCGACAAAACGATGAAGGTCTTTTCGAAACTACCAAGGGCAATTTTGTAGCCTCGGGAAGCGGAATAGATACGGACCAACTTATACCTGATCGTAACGGTGCCTTTTTTAGAAATTGGCGACCCCAAATTAAAAGTAAGGACGATATATGGACCGAAATTGTTAAGAATACAAAATTCCCCGGAGTAACATCGGCACCTAAACTTCAACCTATTGAAACCCGATTGGTTATGCTGCAGACTGGTATGCGCGCAGCTATGGGCATAAAGGTAAAGGCTCAGAATTTGGATGAGATTGAACAGTTTGGATTACATTTGGAGCCCATCCTCAAAAAAGTAGCAGGTATAAATGCTGCATCAGTTTTTGCCGATAGGATTGTAGGTAAACCCTATGTTATAATCGATATAGACAGAGAAAAAATAGCACGTTATGGTGTTTCCATAAACGAAGTACAAGAAGTATTGGAAGTGGCCATAGGCGGTAAGATACTTACAGAGACCATTGAAGGAAGGGAAAGGTATGGAGTGCGGGTTAGATATCCCAGGGAGCTAAGAACAAGTCCGGATGATCTAGGGTCTGTTTATGTACAATTGAAAAATGGCGGTAGCGTTCCCTTGGAGGAGTTTGCAACTGTTAAATATGAAAGAGGCCCTCAGAATATAAAAAGTGAAGATAGTTTTTTGGTAGGTTACGTCATATTTGATAGGCAAGATGGTTACACCGAATTGGAAGTGGTAGCTAATGCACGTTCCACCATACAAAAAGAAATAGACAATGGTTCCTTATCCCTACCAGATGGACTTAGTTATAAATTTGCAGGTACCTATGAGCATCAATTGCATGCGGAAAAGACATTGTCTTTTGTAGTACCTTTGGTTTTATTGGTTATTTTTTTAATACTGTATTTGCAATTTCGCTCGGTATCCATATCACTAATGGTCTTTGTAGGAGTGGTTGTTGCCTTTGCAGGCGGGTTTATCATGATTTGGCTTTATGGCCAGTCGTGGTTTATGGACTTTGCCATAATGGGAACGGATTTAAGACACCTTTTTAACATTAAGACCGTTACACTTAGTGTAGCCGTATGGGTTGGTTTTATTGCATTGTTCGGTATCGCTACTGATGATGGAGTGGTGATGGCTACCTATTTGGTTCAGGTTTTTAGAAAAAACACCCCAAAAAGTGTGAAGGAAATTAGAAGTTCGGTTATAGAAGGAGGTAAAAAGAGAATACGACCTTGTTTAATGACCACGGCAACTACAATATTGGCCTTATTGCCCATATTAACATCTACCGGAAGGGGAAGCAGCATAATGATTCCTATGGCAATACCTTGCTTTGGAGGAATGCTTGCAGCGCTCATTACATTATTGGTTGTTCCGGTACTGTTCAGTTGGAGGCAAGAATATGTTTTAGAGAGATCAAATAATCAGATAAATAAATGATTATGGCTAAGAAATATGGGATTTACACGGTGATTTTGGTGGCAGGGATTTGTCTGGGCTATATTTTTTTTGGCAACAACAATGCCAATGAGACTACGCATTCTCATGAGGAAACAACTGTTAAGGAAGTATGGACTTGCTCCATGCATCCACAAATCGTTAAAGAAACTTCGGGTGCGTGTCCCTTATGTGCCATGGATTTGGTTAAAAGTGAAGGTGGGAACAATCTGCCGTCCGAGAATCAATTTACCATGAGTGAGGATGCCCTGGCGCTCGCCAACGTTCAAACTACGGTTGTAGGGATGTCTAAAAACAGCAATGAAAACTTGTCATTATCTGGTAAGATTACCGCTAACGATAAGACCAACGCCATCCAAACCACGCTATACGATGGAAGAATAGATAAGTTAAATGTAAATTACGTAGGTGAACGGGTCTATAAGGGACAAGAAATAGGTCTTATTTATTCCCCGGAGCTTTACTTGGCCCAGGATAAACTGTTAACATCTGCATCTTTTAAAGAGACCCATGAAAAACTGTATCAGGCAGCGAGGAACTCCTTGGGTCTTTGGAAAATGACAGATGAGCAAATCGACGAAGTACTCAAAACAGGTACCCCCATGGTTAATTTCCCTATTTATGGGGACGTAAGCGGTACCGTTACCGAAATTATTGCAGCAGCCGGCAATTATTACAAGCAGGGCGACGCCTTATATAAAGTTGCAAACCTAAATACCGTTTGGGCCGTTTTTGATGTTTATGAAAATCAATTGGCTTCCCTGAAAGTTGGTCAGGAAATCGAAATTACTTCCAACGCACTTAAGGGCAAAAGTTTTAAGGCCAAGGTAAATTTCATAGAACCCTTTCTGAACAATTTAAAAAGAACGGTTTCTTTACGCGCTACTCTGAACAATTCCAAGGGCCTGTTTAAACCTGGAATGTTTGTAAAAGGCGTTGTAGGAGTAGGGGGGGATAACCATCTGCTTACAATACCCAAGTCTGCTGTAATGTGGACAGGAAAACGCTCTTTGGTATATGTAAAACCTTTTTTAGATCAGTATGTTTTTGAAATGAGGGAGGTTACCCTAGGTAGCGAAATGGACGATATTTATGTTGTATTGGAAGGACTTGCCGATGGGGAGGTAATCGTAACCAACGGTACCTTTACTTTGGATGCCGCAGCACAATTACAGGGAAAAAAATCAATGATGACCGCAGTAAAAACAAAAGATTCCCAAATGCCATCAATGGACGATAAGAATTCGGTGGCCGATCTAAATCCAAATATAAGTAAGGAATTTGTTGAATCGCTTGATATTTATATTGAACTGAAAAATGCACTAATAGCCTCAGATTTTGAAAATGCCCAATCCAAGTCGAGAGTATTACACCAAAAGATTGTCAAATTAGAGCTCGATTTTACGAACGAAGCAACGCAACAGATGTTTAAGGCCATTGCCAAAAACGCTAGGGAGATATCTACTGCCGCCGATGTAGAGGCACAACGAAAGTATTTTAAACCCTTGTCAGAGGATATGGTTGGTATAACATCGGTTCTGAATACCTTGGGTAAAACGGTTTACGTTCAGTTTTGTCCTATGGCGGATGGCAACAAGGGCGCAAGTTGGCTAAGCTTTGAAAGTGAGGTTAGAAACCCTTATTTTGGGGAAGTTATGCTAAAATGCGGTTCAGTAAAAGCCACCTTAAATTAAGAATTTCCCTTTAGTTTTGTACTTGGAAGGTGAAAGTTTCGGAGTTAGACTCATTCCCCAACAAGTCTCTTGTAACTATTTTCCAGTAGTATGTGGTACCCGCAGTTATTTCAATATTCTCCAATTGTGAATTAGAAACTCCGGTTTCAAATAGGCTAGGAGGGTCGTTCTCTTCGAAATAAATATCGTATTCCGAAATGTCCCCGTCCAGATCGCTGGCTTCCCACACTAGGGTAATGGTGCTTTGCCCCGTAGAGATATCTGCACCGTCTACCGGAGCAATATTTTGTGCAGGGAAAGGGATAAAGGACCTTAGGCCGGGTCCTGCGTTATAAAAAGTTTCCCTATCGCTCTCCGCCGTATTGGCAGAGGATTCTACTTTGGATACAACATACCAGGTATAGGGAGTACCTCTGGACAATCGTATATCTAATTGAGACTCATTGGAAATAAACTGTTCATTGACCCCTGTACTTAAATTTGTGAGAAATACTTCATAACTATCGGCTATTTCTGCATCACTCCATTCAAAAGTTACCTCGCTCTGCGTTTCCGAAATTATATCACCTGCCGTGCATTCGCTATTGTTTTCTGGAAAAACCAGGGTTACCGCCGTGGGCACGGACTGAATTTTTGAGAAAAGATCACTATCCTTGCCGCAAGCTGTTACAAGAAGTACCGAGGAAAATAAGAGACAGTATCTTTTCATCGTTTCACAACTTTAAAGGTTTCTCTTAGGCCATCTTTTATAATGGCCAATACATAGATACCATTGGGTAAACTGGCAAAATCAAATTGCGAAACCCCGTTGGCAATATCAACGGATGATGAAACAATCAACATCCCGTTGTTTGCATACAAATTTAACTCTGCATTACCATCTCTACCACTAAATTCCAAATTCAAAATATCCTGGAAGGGATTAGGGAATATTTCCACTTCCCCTACCATCATAATTGTATCCTTATACTTGCCCTGGCAACTTTTATCTGTGGTGACTTCCAATAGATTTTCCTTTTCCGTGAGTACAAGTTTAACTTCGTTGCTGGTTGTTCTAAAACTGTTTTCATTGAGGGTCACAAAATACGCACTACCTCCAGACATGGACAAGGTTACAGAACCATCCAGCGAATTTAAAACTGATGAAACCTCCAAGCTTTCTGGTTCGTTCACAATTGCCTTAAAACAAGATTCAAAATCGGGAAGGCCTTGTACCGTAATACAGAGGTCATAACTACCTGGGGCTAGATTCTCTATTTGCAGGCCATTTTCGAAGGTAAAGTTTTGCGCTGTACCAGTGCCGGTTAAGTTAAGGTTATAATCCAAATTTAATTCTGGATTAATTTCTATACGCCCATCTTGTAAGCCTCTACACGAAGTACCCTGTACCGAAAGTTCGAAATTGTCCGCTGGCAATGTAAATATCTGACATCCATCTGCTCCGACTACAACGCCCGAAGGTGTATTGGGACATTGATCTAGAGCGTCGGGGATACCGTCTCCATCGGCATCTGAGGCGCTTACGATTAAGCTAAAGGTTTCTGAGCAACCTTCTTCAGAGGTTAAAGTATAAACTCCTTGCTCCGAGGAAGATACGTTTCCCAAATTGTAATCATCTCCAACTTGACTACCATCCGGAAGAGTAATGGTGAGTCCAATACCGTTTGGTAACATACTCAGCACAACTTCGGTACCCGATGCCACAGTTAATTCACTTTGGCCGCTAAACCAAGTACCGTCCAATCTGTATTCTGGAACAATACTGTTGTCAGAACAGTTAAAGTTTAACCCCCAAAGGGCAACATTTAAAGCGTTTGTTTGACCAGCAGCACTAAAATTGCCCCCGGCGTAGAGCGTCTCCTGATCGCTGGATAATATCAATGAATTGATCTGGGTATCTACCCCAACGGAAAAATTGATACCCAGCGCCTGCCAACCTAAGTTTTGGCTCCAACGGGCAACGTTATTCACAATTTTATTTATGTTGACAACATCCGAAGCTGTTTGAAAGCTACCTCCAACAAAGAGGTTGGTGCCATCATGCACCAAAGATCTTACGTTGCCACTTAAACCTTGTCCAAGCGCCTCCCATTGTGATGAACTCCGGTTCCATTTTGCAATTCGGTTAACTGTTTCGAAACCAGCTATAGCAAAATTTCCGCCAGCATATATATGGGAAGAAGTAACAGCTATAGCTTGCACAAATCCACTGGTGCCGCTCCCTAGTGTACTCCAATTTTGTCCATCCCAAGTAGCGATCCTAGACGCAGAATTTCCACCGGCAGAGTCAAAATTTCCCCCTACATAAACGACATTGTTTTCATCAAAGGCAATTGCCCTAACTTCATTATTGGTTCCTGATGTTCCGCTACCGGAATCGGTAAGGGCTTGCCAAGTACCGTTGTTCCATAGGGCTATATTGTTTACCGTAATTCCACCAGCGGTTTCAAAGGCACCACCTACATATACTTCACCAGAGTCACTGACCTCAATTTTGGCTACAGGACCATTGGTGCCAGTACCTAATGGGCTCCATATGCTTCCATTCCAAACAGCGATATTTGAAGCAGGGATTCCGCCTACTTCAGAAAAGTCACCGCCTACATATATAGCTCCGTCACCACCAATAGCAATAGAGTTAACTTTACCATTGGCGCCACTTCCAAAAGCACTCCAACCTGTATTTGTATCGTAGATGGCCAAATTGTTTACCGAGTTTCCACCTGCCTGGGTAAATTCACCGCCAAAATATAATGATCCATTCTGTGCTCTAGTAATAGATTCTACAATGCCGTTGGTACCTCCACCTACCTCGTTCCAACTCCCTATTCCGGTAACGGTGACAGTTTGTGGACCACTAGTTCCTCCTACTATTTTATATATACTGGCAGAAGAATTATAATCACTAAAATAAAGTTCCCCAAATTCATCCAAGCCAAAGCTTGATATAAATTCTCCATTGGTCCGAAATAGAAACTCGGAACTTGCCGTATTATTTGATGCGTTATAGTCTAAGGACCAAACCCTCCCCGACGCAAAATCACCATAAATATATTTACCCTGTAATGATGGGTTGTCGCTACTTCCGCGATATACATAACCGCCCGTAATGGAGACGTCTCCGCTGTTGTGATCATAGAAGAATACGGGTTTCGTGTCTGGTGTGGTAACCAAATCAGTACTGCCATCTTCAACATCAAAAGCCTCAAAACGATTCCAACCGTAGTTTTCCCCAATATTGATGAGGTTAATTTCTTCATTGGCGTCTTGGCCCACATCACTCCCCCAAAGCCTGCCCGTTTGAGCATCAAAAGAAAATTTCCAGGTATTTCTAATACCCCAAGCAAATAGCTCATCCAAACCGCTTTGACCCACACGCGGGTTGTTTGCAGGTATCTCGTAATTACCATTCGGGGTATCTGGATTGGATTCAACCGGGTTACTGCCGTCTAAATCGATATCGATCCGCAGGATACTTCCAAAGACTGTACTCAAATTTTGACCATTCCCTTGTGGATCACCGGCCCCGCCACCATCACCAACGGAAATGTATAGATAACCGTCTGGTCCAAAGGCTATTTTACCGCCATTGTGGTTAGAATTATCCTGGTTTTTATCAAAACTAAAAATCACAAGTTCACTTCCGGGATCAGCTATGTTTGGGTCCCCGGCACTAACAGTGTATCTAGCAAGTACTATCTCCTCGTTAATTCCCGATACCTGGCTGTCCTGGGTGTAATACACATAAAAAAAACCGTTTTGGGAATAATTTGGATGAAATGCCAGTCCTAATAGGCCAATTTCTTGCCCTTCGCTATACGATACAATTTGGGACAGGTCTAGAAAGGTGTCAACATCACTATTAGAAACCGATATACTGTTTGGAAACACTTTTATAAGCCCTGGCTGTTCTACCACAAACATTCTATTGGTACCGTCACCTGCGGTAGTAATTTCTACAGGAAAATCGAAAGAAATATTGGGATATGCTAGTTCAAACGTAACTTGCGCTGCTAACGACCCGCTAAGAAAGACCGTGAAAATAATTGAGATCAAAAAAGATCTCGAACAGGTTTTTATGTAAGTATCCACAAATTTTATCATTAGCTCAGCGCCCTATAAATATACGTACAGAAATGGCAAGATAGACTTTTTAAAAACCTTTTTTAGTTGAAATACAAAAAAACGGTAAAAGCTATAAAACATTAAGCATACGGACGGTTTGGCATTGGTACTCTAAGTCTTTTCCATTTTTTTTCAGGATTGAAAAAAAAGGATCAATTTGTAGTTTCTTTTACCTTTAAGGCGTACGATGTGAATCCTATTTATAAATTTCTGCTATAATGTGTGATCTCAAAAACGGAAAAAAATTGAACATAGGATACAGTTTAGAGACCCGTCTTCCTATCGGTGGCGCCAAAGTGGTTCTATGAAAAACAATATTTTTAGATTTATCGAATAATTGTTTCACTTCCTTTTGCTTTACACCCTTAACGTCTTTGTTTCTAGGGTTGTCAAAAGCAAAATCATACCAAATAATTACGCCTCCCGGCTTTAACAGAGACCACATTTTATTTGCTAGCTTGGTTTTAAATTCAGAATCCAATATGGAAGTGAAAACGGTAGCTTGCAATACAATATCGAAAGTTCCCCCTTCTTCTTCTGTTATTTTTAAGGCATCACCATCAATAACGTTTATATCCGGGTGTCTTTGACGTAAAACAGCAAGCCGATCCGATAGCAACTCATTGGCAAAAATGTGTTGATGGTTTATTCCAAGTTCCTTAAAAATACCAATGTTATCACCCGTACCGGCACCTACTTCCAGAACTTTTATCCCATTAAGCGAATCAAATCTATCTTGGACTATTGTTGCATATCGAGACTCTCTTTCAATCTTCATATGCCTCATATAATGAGTATACTTGGTGGAGTTTTTTTCTACATTTTTATCACCCTTCCTTTTTTCATAACGATCAATGATCTTTTGGGTTTCGGTTTTCATACTGCTTGGTTTAAAAATGGCGGTTAAATGTATAATTGCGATGATTTAAGGAAGCATTTGAAAGTTGAGTGGATGAATTTAACAAAATAAATAAACTAAATGCTGTTTTATCGTTCTACTTATATAATTATAGTTGTTTGGTTTAATTGGGAGCTGTTTTTTTTGCCCCAAACGCTCTTAAAACGTTTTCGGTAATTATTTCAACCTGCTTTGACTGTCTTGATTTTCTTAGCATTGGCACGTTAAAATCATCCAAACCCCAACTCCATTGCATACTTCCTGTTGCAAAAACCTGAGCTCCGCTATCTGCTTTATAGAGGGTCATATGGGAAACAACCTTTCCAGAACGCGTTATTTTAACAAACCAAACCGCAAAAGCCAGAAGAAATAGAAGTGCGAAAGGCATAACAAAAGCAAAACCAAAATTAAAAGTTGCGGCACAACCAGCGATTAAAACAGCGGCAATAGCCAGCCATACGATATTGGCACTCATTGTTTCGGATATTTTTAAGGTATTGATCAAAATACTACTTGGTAGTGACACCATTTTTTTAATCATGTATTTTAGAATTGCGAGATAATCGCTTTTACCAACGTTTTGGCATGGAGAACTGGCTAAAATAATTACATTGTTTGGCGAATCTTTGACTACGGCATCTACTTCATACCCCAATAGTCCTTTTAACAACTGACCCTGTTTTAAGTTGGTATTTGCAAATACCCAATGATCCGGATTGGATATTTTAATATGGCCCTGTACGGGATCTAGAATATACTGAACTCCCATTACGGTAGCTTCCGATTTTTGTTCTTTTATATCTCTATAGTTGATGGTACTTTTAATACCTTTTATTGGATCCTCGTCGGCATTTTTATAGCAAACCATTGTTCTATTTGGTTCTTGGGTTAGGGTACTTTTCTCTAACCGAACCTGCCAGTACATAGTATTCGAAGAAAAAAATGTAAGATTAACACCGCTATCCCGAGCTAGGGTTACGTTATTTCTCATTTCGGCCGACCAGTACTCATCATGCCCCTGAGATAGAAATACCTTGGTCTTGGTAAGCAAATTTGGCTTATTATGGGTATCTATATTGGTGATATAGCCTAGGTCATAGTTATTTTTTTCTAGCCATCTAACCATATTATAGTCCCACGCAGCACTACTAATGGGGTAATTATGTGTGGTAACGGGCTGTACATTGGTCAAAAATTCACCTGCGCCCACACCAAAAGCGGCTTTTGTATTGTTACTTCTTGCAAAAGGCCTGTTGAACGAAACTTTGGTTGCGTGTTCGCCGGTATTTGTCCCCCATTTTTCCAATGAACCGCTTCCGGTATCGTACAAAGATTTCCCACCCCAATAATTGTAGGCCTGGTACGTGGTTATTGGCAATTGAAAAAGTAGGCTGGGACTATTTTCATCGTCTCTAATTACAAAAATGATATAGCTTTGTGTATTACTTTTTTGTTCCTCCAATTTTGCCAAATAAACACCGCTGGTCCAGGAAGCGCTGGTAATTAGGGTATAAGAGTTTGTCCAATTACATTCAACCATTCCGGTTTCTGCATCTGGTACGGGTGTTTCCTGAACAATACCTGTTAGGGTTATAGGATCGGTAATTTGTCTAGCTCCCAATCCTTTATACCAGCCCATCCTATAAACGGTCAATGAGTACCTTGGGGAAATGCTGCTCACAAAAAGATTGATGGATTCGCCAGCGTTGATGCTCGTTTGGGAAGCATATCCTTCTATTTCCCTGTTTAAGGCAGGCTTATCCAATTTCCAATCAGATGTTCCTCTTTTTGAGTTTTCAATGGCAATTTTATTGGTGCTTTTGTGAGACATAATACTTGGACTACATGATATACTGGTAGTTTAAATGCTTAGATACGTGTGTTTGTACCATTTTTGGAAACAATAAAAAGCCCATACACTGTATGTGCTGTCCTTTTTTTTGGAGATATGGTTTTTTACCAAAGATGTAATATTATCCTTAATAAATATTCCCTGCGATTCTAAAAAGGAGGGGTCTATATAAGATTCAAGTTCTTTTCTTAAACCAGATCGTAACCAATCGCCCACCGGAGAACCGAAGCCTTGTTTGCTTTTCTCTAGAAACTTATCGGGGAAGTCGGTTTTAAAGGCTTCCTTTAGAATGTACTTTTTATTCCACCCGTTCATTAGATATTTGGCAGGTAATTTCTTGGTAAAATCCCAAATCTGTTTATTTAGGAAAGGTGCCCTGCACTCCAAAGAGTTTAGCATACTGGTTCTATCTACCTTGGCCAACATACCCCCTTCCAAACTGAGCACTTTATCTATAAATCTAAAATCGTTAAGAGAACTCGGTTTTTGAATGCCAGTTTTATCCTTGTATTCTTGAAATAGATTTGCTTCAAAAAGCTCTTCCTTTATTAGGCCTGCCAATTGTTCCTTTGTATTGGCAAGTGAAATAATATCCCAATAGTATTCGCCATCATAATTAACGGTCTGCAACATCTTATTGATCTTAAAACGCATTCCACGCTTATCATCACTAGAGGTTAACAGCCTATTGCCAATATTTAGAGAAAGATTATGAAGTGGTCTGGGAACAACACTGGTATATTTATTGTTCAATTTACCTACATAATATTTGTTGTATCCACCAAAAACTTCGTCGCCTCCATCTCCGGTTAATGCAACTTTTACAAAGTCTTTTGTTTTTTTTGATACCAAGTAGGTAGGTAGGGCAGCGGTATCGGAAAATGGTTCATCAAAATTGAGTAAAATTTCGTGCACGTTATTTTTTAAGTCATCTTCACCTATTACAAATTCGTGATGGTTGCTATTGATCATCTTAGCTACCACCTGGGATTTATCTGTCTCGTCAAAAGATGCTTTTTCGAATCCAATTGAAAAAGTATCAATTTTAGCGCTGGTCATTTGGGACAGGCAGAGGGAAACTATGGAAGAATCTACACCTCCGGACAGAAAAGTGCCTAATGGTACATCGGATATAGACCTGCTCTCAACACTCTTTGTAACCAATTCTTTGGTTTGGGCCTTGGCATCGGTAAAGGAAATATCTAAAGGACTCTTGTCCTCGCTGTCTGTAATCTCTTTAATCTGAAAACTATGGGAATTAAGATCGTAAACGATATAGTGATTGGCTTGGAGCTTATAGATATTTTCATAAATGGTATGGGGTGCAGGAATATATGTTAGTCTTAGAAAGTGATTTAGTCCGGTTTTGGAAATTTCTGGTTTCTCTGGCGCATCGGTCATTATAGACTTAAGTTCAGAGGCCCAAATAAACCTATCTTCTCTTTGGGTATAGTAAAGGGGTTTTTCTCCAAAAAAGTCTCGAGCAATGAAAATTTGGTTCTTCTTTTTATCGTAGATGCTAAAGGCGAACATACCATCTAGCTTAAAGAACGAACTTTCACCTTCCAGTTCATAAAGCTTCAGGATAACTTCTGTATCGCTATTGGTGGCAAAGACGATGCCTTGCTTCTCTAGTTGGTGTCGTAAAATGCGATAATTATAAATTTCACCGTTAAAAACAATAACTATTTGTTTGTCAGAGGAGTATATCGGTTGTTTACCAGATGTGAGGTCTATTATAGAGAGCCGTCGCATTCCCATTGCAATACAGCCATCGGTACCTACTTCCGTAAAGACCCCATCATCATCAGGACCTCTATGGATAATAGTATCATTCATGCTACCAATTTGTTTTTTAATTTGTGTAGCATCAAGATCAGTTTTAGAAACAAAACCGTTTATTCCGCACATTAGCTTTTTTTTAGTTGTGTATAAATTCTTTGAACTGTTTGTAGATATTTTTTAACTCAAACTGTTCGGCCCTTGCCAGGCTTAATCTACTATAATTGACCCTTTCCGCTGCATTTGACCTTAAATACCGCAGAGCACCGGCCAGGCCTATATGATCATCATTGTTAATTAATATTCCATAGGAAGCTTTAAAAAAACTGCCGTTGGGGATTACAACCGGTTTGTCATCATTTAAGAGTTCCAAAGGTCCGGACAGGCAATTGGTGGAGATGCTGGGCAGCCCCATAGCCATGGCTTCCAATAGTGCATTGGGAAAACCTTCGGTATGGGAAGATAGTACAAAACAATGGTTTTTTAGAAGGTAGTCGTTTACGTTTTTTACTCTTCCTCCCAAGCTTACTTTATCTTCCAATCCAACTTCAGCGGTATATTCTTTAAGTTGTTTTTCCAGGGGTCCGGATCCAAATATTTCCAATTCATAATCATCATCGAGGTTTTGAAGCGCCTTAATGATCATCTTTTGGTTTTTTCTAACGTTCAAAGTACCCACATTGATCACTTTAAAACTTTTAGGGTTGATTTGTAGTGATTCAGGAATTATTACATTAGCCGGTAACTCTATGGGGTTGTATACGATCTCCATGGGTATTGAAATCCCAAAATTGTCTTTTAGGTCCTTATTAATATATACCGAATTTGAAAACAGTTTGTAACATCGATTATAGAGTAGGGGGTAGAAGATTTTAGAAATTGCCAAAGACAGTTTACTTGTAGTGTTATCGGAAGGAAAACCTCTTTCACTAATATAAGTACGCACCTTTTTGTTAAATGTTGCGATAATACCATTTACCAAGTTGGGAAATGCCAAGAAGGAAACTGCGTAGCTTATTTTTTCTTGCTTTACAATTTTGTTGTACTTAAAAACAAACCCAATAAGGTCTGTTGCCTTCTGATAAAACTTTCTATCTGGGCTTTTTTTGGTCAGCATTATTACATTGACCTCCGGAGGTATGGGAAAATGAATTTCATTATAAAACAGGATCAGATATACATTATAATCATGTACTAACTCCTTTAGGAGTAAGCTCATTACTTTTTCGGCACCCCCGCTTGTAAAGCTTATAGCTAAAATACTAAGATTGGGTTTGGAGGACATATACGAATGGTTTGTTATACAAGATTTAAACGTTTAAAATGGTAAGGATGCAAATGCCAATACGGGACTGATGTACCTTTTTAATATTTAACTATTTGATTATTAACCCTTTTCCATTCTTGTTAA
Organism: Spongiimicrobium sp. 3-5; assembly: GCF_046557915.1. Lineage (NCBI taxonomy): Bacteria > Pseudomonadati > Bacteroidota > Flavobacteriia > Flavobacteriales > Flavobacteriaceae > Spongiimicrobium > Spongiimicrobium sp. 3-5. The sequence continues at coordinate 29,944 of NZ_JBHEBG010000006.1, read as the reverse complement.
GCCACTGTTTCAATACCAAAAGCTTCCAGATTAATGGATAATGATTCCAACTTCCGTCCATATGTTGGTTTATCATTTTTAATGTTTTATCCACATTTATTCCCGGAATGGTGGTTAAACCTTCCCTATCCAATTCTGTTAATACAAATTCCTTGAGTTCTTTTCTAAACCATTCCCTAAATGGCATGGTGAAGCCCGCTTTTGGTCTTTGGAATATTTTCTCGGGTACATGTTTGTACAACAGATCTTTCAATATCCTCTTTTGGTTTCCGGGCTGAAATTTAAACTCGGTAGGTAACTTATTTGCAAGTTCTATTACCCTATGATCCATAAGGGGAGATCTGGATTCTAATGAAAATGCCATTGTTGCACGATCTACCTTGGTATTTATGTCCCAATTTAAATAGGCTTTGGAATCAAAATCGGAAATACGTTCAAATAAATTTTTATTATTATGGAAAAGGTATTCCTTGTCCGGCAAATTATCATAGTCCCACTCGTCCTCTATCCAAGACAGGTCTACTCCCGTCAAAATTGCAAGATAAAGGTGTTCTAGGCGGTCATAATTAAGTCCTTTGGCTATAGTTTTTAGCCTGTAATGGGGCGCTAAACCTACTAGGCTCGCGGAAAATTTTCTCAACCCTTTGGGCATGGCATACATTCCGAGAACTTTTCTCATCCAGTTATACCTGTGGTAGCCTATGAAAATTTCGTCCCCTGCATCTCCAGACAATGCTACCGTTACTTTTTTTCTGGTATACTTGGCCAAAAGTAGTGTTGGTATTGCCGAAGGGTCTGCAAAAGGTTCATCATAATAATAACTGAAACTATCGATAAGCTCTAGTCCCTCATCATAATTGCATTCAATAACATGGTGATCTGTCTGTAAGTGATCTGCTACCTGCTGGGCGTAGGCACTTTCATCAAAGCCCTTTTCATTGAATTTGACAGAGAATGTCTTAATTTGAGTAGGTGTGGTCTTAGAGGCTATTGCGGACATTAGGGAAGAATCTATTCCGCCAGATAGAAAAACACCTACCGGAACATCCGCAAACATTCTGGTATGCACGGCATCTTTTAATATATCTTCCAGTTCTTCAAGCGCCTCATTATAGGAACCGGTATAGGACGGCTTGTTTTTGTAATCAATATCCCAATACTGGTGGTCCTCAAATTGACCGGTATTTAGGTCATAAGTAAAATAATACCCGGCCCTTAGTTTTTTTACTTCATTAAAAATTGAAAATGGATCTGGCACATTGCCCCATTTTAGGTATTCAACAATTGATTTTCTTGAAATACTCAGATTATTATTGAATAACTGTATAGAGGATAATTGACTCGAAAATTCAAAATTACGTCCATCATGGTAGTAGTGGAAAGGTTTCTGGCCCAGTCGGTCCCTAGCCCCAAACAACTGTTGCTTTTTTTGATCGTAGATCACAAAGGCAAACATTCCGTTAAGGTGTTCAACACAGGCTTCACCATACTTAAGGTAAGCTGCACATAACACTTCGGTGTCACTAGAGGTTCTAAAGGTATACCCATCTGCCTCCAACGTTTTTCTTACCTCCTTAAAATTGTAAATTTCTCCATTGAAGACCACTTCTACTTGGTCTTCGTAGTTAAAGGGTTGATTTGATCTGGGATCGAGATCAATAATTGCCAAACGATTATGGCCAAGGGTCACCTGCCCGTTTGGATTGGGAATCGTTTTCCAATCTAATTTATCTGGGCCCCGGAAAGAAGTTCTTTTTAATTTTGCTTCAATTTGATGTTCTTCGTACCTGATTGTAGTACCGTAAATTCCACACATATAGGATGGGTTAGTGTTTTGGTTTAGGTTTTTAAATGCTTGGTTTTGACGTTAATCAATACTAGAACGTTGACTTGTAGATTTAAGTGTGCATCATTTCGCAAAATAATTGTTCGTATTTGGTTAATATAATTTCTGCACTATATTTCTTGAAAACCGACTCACTTACCGCAGCAGGGGCAAAACCACTGGTGTTTATGATCGTAAATACAGCCTCTTCAAATTCTTCTTCATTTTCTACTATAAATCCGTTAGCCCCAGTTTGCACAATTTCGTCTATTCCACCGGGGGCCTTAAAGGCAACTACGGGGGTTCCCACGGCACAACTCTCCAATAACGCATTGGGAAAACCTTCTACGTACGATCCTTGCAAAAAAATATGGCTTTCAGACAAATATTTATCTACATCGCTAGTAAAGGGTAAATGTATTAATTTATTTTGCAGATTTAGCTCTTGTGCCAAATTATTGATCTTTGCCTTTTCCGAACCATCGCCAATTATCATATATGAATATTCCAAATCCAATTTTGCGAGTGCTTTTAATATGCGCAGATGTCCTTTTCTGGGTTCCAAACTGCCTACCGTAATAAATTTAAAGCCCTTCTTATGGTCAGGTTTAGCGGTTTTAGGTTTAAATCTTTCGGTAATAGGGTTGTTAATAAGGTGCAATTTGCCCTGCAATCTTGGATATTCGGTACGGAAATCTTTTAGCATATCCTGTGACTGACATACGATAGCGTCTAAAAGTGAAAATCCTAGATTCAACAAAAAGCGGGGATAAGATCGCTCAGTTTCTTCAGGGTACTCCTTTAAAACACTCATTACATTAACCTCCCGACCAATAAATTTTATTTTTGGAAAGAAAAGGGAAAGTAACCCCATTACCACATTCATATGTCTAATGGCGCTCATTACTATGTCTGGCCTAGATTTTCTTAAATAGCCAAATACCGAAGGTATTGCAAGTAAAACACGGGATTTGTTTAAAAAAACTGCATCCACGTCTTCTACGCAATAACGACTTTCACTTTCGTAGCCTATTACCAGTATGGTAGCTTTAAACTTGGATTTATCTAGGTTTTGGGCAATGTAAGACATTACACGTTCTGCACCACCGGCAGTAAGGGTAGGTAAAACAAATAATACGCTTATAGACTTTTTTGGGGCTTTCATCTAATAGTTCTCTTATGTATTTTTGGCAAAAAGTAGGTTATGGTTAACCCAAAATCATCGTTAAAAGTAGCGCGGTACTTTTAAGTTTTATGTCTCAATCCTATATGTTATGTGTTTAGATGCGGTTTTACCAAATTTCTTGTGGCATACGACCAAAGATAGTCATTACCATGCTAAAATTAAAGGTAGGTACTCTTTTAGACCTTGCTTTTAACAAAAAGTTTAGTCTTTAGTATATTTAGGAAGATGCTATTTTTCTTATATTCTTTCGAATAGTCTTTCGTATTGGCCTAAAATAGTTTTTTCGCTAAAACGGTCTTTTACCGAGTCCATTATGGTCTTTTTTTGCCAATCTTTGAAGAGGGTAAGAAAGCGTATAAATTCGCTTTCCTCGTTTACTAAAAATCCATTGATGTCATGAATTATGATCTCTTTGGTACCCCCGGGGACATCAAACGCGATTACTGGAGTACCTACGGAACAACTTTCCAAAACTACATTGGGAAATCCTTCCACATATGAACCTTGCAGTAAAATGTCCGAGGCCCTTAAGTAAGGGTATGCGTTATTGGTGTATGCTATATGTGTTATTTTATCACTTAACCCAAGTTCCTGGATCAATTCAAGTAAGGTTTCTCGCTCGGGGCCATCCCCTACAATGGTGTAGTGAAAATCTATATTTATCTTGGACAACATTCTTAACAGCGGTTCGTGCCCCTTTTCCGGGCTTAACCTACCTATTGTAATGAATTGCTTTACGTCATTGCTGATCTTTGGTTCTAATGTAGTATCCTTTCTTCTGGTAATAGGATTATTAATTATAAATAACTTATCTGATGGAATATTATAAAGGATTCTAAAATCATTTGCCATATCCTTGGATTGACAGATAACAGCGTCTACCATAGGGTAACTTTTCTTTGATAGGTAGTCATAAAGATTGTTCTTTTTTATAAACTTCTTAAAACTACTTATTACGCTTGCTTCCCTAATTATGAATTTGGTTTTTGGAAAAATAGGAGAAATTAATCCCATTATGGTGTTTAGATGTCCTATGGAACTCAGTACAACATCTGGTTTGTATTTTATCAAAAACAGCACGACTTGTGGAATGGCCACTAAAACCCTGCTCTTATTTAAAAAATACGTGATTTTGGGATCTGTTTCGTAAGCCGCGTCTGTTTGGGGCCCAATAATCAACAACTTGCTGTCAAATCTACTGTTGTCTATGGTATGGGAGACAAAGGAAATAATTTTTTCAGCTCCGCCAGCCCTCAAAGTGGGTAATATAAATAAAACTTTTCTTTTTTTTGACATCATGCGGCAGCATTATGTTTTGTGGTCTAATTAGGCTCAGATTATCCAGAATGATCAGGATTCTAACAGCATTTGTTTTTGTGCCTCTTTTTCAACATTTATCTTGTTATACATCCATAAGGCAATGATAAGGAGGTAATCGGTATCAAAAAAGTTGTGGCAAGTAAGTATAAAAAGGGAAAAGGCAATACCTTGCATTAGCAAATAGGGGGTATGCCTAAACAGTTGGGCACCCATAAAAATAAAGTACAAACAAAGACCTATAAAAATTAGAAACGGAATAATCCCAGATTCACCGAGAACCAAAAGGAAAGAGTTGTGGGCCCCTACATGATTGAGGCCATTGGTTTGGAAAGCTCCATATCCATTGCCAAAAAAGGGCTTCTCTATAACATAATCGTAAAAAACAGCCCATGTTTCGGTTCTAGATTCTTTATTGGCACTTTTTAAGGCACCTTCTTCCTTGTTCAATATGGCAGTGAACTGGTTTAACCGCTCTGTATTTAGTTTGAGCATTGGCCCAAAAATGGTCAGTGATACCAGAAGCCCTAAGCCAATAGCCAATATTCTTAAGTTTTTGATGCTGATACTAATGGATAAAAGATTGGTGATCACCCAAATTAAAATAAATGTCCTGGAAAATGTAACTATACCCCCGATTGTTATTATAATTTGAGCAAGACTTTTGGAATAGAAGTTTTTTATTTTAAAGGTCAGTGTATAGGCCATTATAGCAATAAAACCCGCCATATTAGGGTTAATATAAAACCCGCTATAACGACCAAATCGATCCGGAAAGAAAACTGCATGAGCTATAATACTTATTGAGCCGATGACTAAGAATACAAAGAGTTCGTTCACCGTGGTCTTTTTTACCAAAGCACTACCTCCTACAATGATTATGATATACTTTATTAGAAAAACATAGAAATCGCGTTCCAGACCACTATAAAAATTAACCCCTGCAATTAAGAAATAGGCCAACCCAAGCACTAAAAGCCAAATATTTGGCTTTCCACCTTTGCTTAAAACATAGAACAAGATTAGAAGTGCGTAAGATCCATAACTCATAAGGCTACTTAGTGTGGGATCTACGTGAAAGAAGAACACCGAAGGGAGGTTCAATACCGTTAATGTGAGTATTATGTATTTTAGAATGTTCATTAATCTGAAAATTAGTTCAAATAACTAAACTTGCAAAACCAACTTTTGCATCTTTGTGGAGTATCTGGTCTTATATCAAGAACTCCATCATAAGTTTTTCCCACCTGCTCTTAATTTTATCAATTTCAAAGGCTTGTAAATCTTCCATAGCTTTGTTGCCCATTTTACTTCTCAGTGGCTCATCTGCCATTAGTTTAGACAATTTATTTTCTAACTCTGCCTGATCATCAACCTCTATTAAAAAGCCATTTTCCCCATTTACGATCAGTTCGGAAGGTCCATGCGGACAATCGGTAGATATTGAGGGAATACCATAATACATAGCCTCCGTAAGGGCATTGGGGAAACCTTCCGATCTAGATGTAAATGCAAAAATTGTGGCCTTGTTGTAGAAGGTCCAAACATCCTTACAATTTCCCAAGAATTCAATACGATCTGCTACACCTAAATCTTCCGCAAGGCTTTCATAATTTTCTTTTGCACTGCCATCTCCTACCAGTTGAACTTTCCAGTTTTCGTTTTGAATGTTGGCAAAAGCCCTGATCAATAGACCTTGGGCCTTGTTATTATCCAATCTTCCAACACTGAGAATTGTATTTTCCTTAGCGTATGTCTTGGGCAATATTCTTTTTGATGCAAGGTTTGGCTCTAATGGATTAGGGACAATATGGATTCTTTTATCGGGCATTAAATCACTATAGAATGCTTTATTGGCTTTAGTTTGCACCACTAGGGCATTGGAAAATCTATAAATAAGATTCCGCATTTTTTTCCAAAAGAAGGATGGACTGTTTACTATTGGGTTGTTTCGTTCACTTATAATGCAGGGCCTTCCGCACCATTTAGATGCCAGTATTGTGAAGACGTTGGTGGCTGTAAGAAAACTTATGCACAGACTAATTTCATTGGTTTTAATATGGTTTTTTAAATTTTGGACCGTTTTCCAATAGTCATATAAACGGCTGAGGGTAATACTTTTGTTTTCCGCTTTTAGGTTACAATGTAATCGTTTAATACGCGAATCCAAGGGATAAAAAGAAGTACAATCCTCTAGGGTAATGATATATACTTCAAAAGTATCGCAAAACTTATTGGCCAGTGTGGTCAAGACGCGCTCTGCACCTCCGGAGACCAGGTTGTATGAAACAAAGGCAATCTTCTTTTTTTTCGTTTCCTCGTTCAAATTATTTTAATTTAAAAGATTGTTTTAACATTGAAATTACCTGTTTCTTACCCATTTATTAAACTTTATAAGGGCATTGTACCATTTAAGGGGCAAAACTGCGGCCAAAAACAGCTGGGGTCTTTTAATACCGTATCCACTGTTCTCAACTAAAAGCTTTTTTATGTAGCTTCTATGCTCCAAATCTGGGTCTACCTCCGGGTAGTGGTTTATGGATTTATAATTGTATAGCAAAATGGTTGAAATGAAATCTCTGATAATATTGTCCAGTTCATGGTTTGTCAGCACTTCACCAACTTTACTTTTCACAAAAAGAGCTGCATCAATGGATTCTAAAGTTTTTAGTTTGTAGGAACCCCTGGTTATACTTTCACCCACTTTATAGTAGTTGTAAAAAGGGTTAGAGATAACTGCCATTTTGTGTAACTTAGCCATCAAATTTATAGTATAATATACATCTTCCGAGACTACACCTACCTTAAATTGTAAATCGCCAAGGGCTTTCTTGTTGTAGAGGCGTCGGCAAACGGAAAAAAATTGGTTGGAGATAATCCGTTTTAAGGCGGTTAGCTGATCTTCAAATTCCAAACTGCCGGGAGCAAAGATTTTAGGTTGGGTATCTTCATATCTATGCTTTACATTGCATTCTACCACTTCCACATCATCATCTGTCATCGTTTGCATCATCACGGAATACATCTCCGGATCTATCCAATCATCGCTGTCCACAAACGCAATGTAGTCTCCTGTCGCAACTTTCAGACCTGTATTTCGGGCGGCACTCAGCCCTTGGTTTTTTTGGTGCACAACTTTAATTTGGTTGTACTTTGCGCCATACTCATCGCACATTTGGCCACAAGTATCGGGAGAGCCATCATCCACTAGTATTATCTCTAAATTCTTATAGGTCTGCCCCAATACGCTATCAACACAACGGTGGAGGTACTGCTCTACCTTATAAACAGGAACAATAACGCTTATTTTCGGATTATTTTCCATATCTAAATCTTAAATAGATGGTTTGAATTCTGAAAAAGCCCGATAAGAAGAAAAATGGCAGCCATCTTATTAACCGTTCTCTAAGCGTTGCTCCGCGATATTTGAAATTTTCATTGTAAACGCGTTTGGTCTTTTTTGCAAAAATGTGTTCAGGATCCAATTCTTTATCCTTACTGTTAAAGAGGCTTTGTAAATGGTATAAGCAATTTTTTTGTACACGTCGTCTAATTATTTCTAAAAGCTCTTTATTTTCTGTAAAAAGCTCTTGAACTCTACGTTTCATATTTACATAAGCATCTAAGGTAATGAACATCCTTCTGCTATATGAGCTGCGTGTCAATGAGGTCGTGTTCTCAATATAATAAATATACAAGGGATTGGGAATGAATACTGATTTTGTGGCCAAAGCTGCTACCTCTGGGCCATAGTACAGATCTTCCACAAACAATACATCATCTCTAAACCTTAGATTTCCGAAGGTTTCAGTGGCGTAAAAATTTCGCCAAACATAAAAACCGTGATTAAAATAAAATTTTAATAGTTCCTCACTGTCCTGTAAGACAATATTAGTTACGTCCTTAGCAATTTTAAGTGATTGGGAGTCGTTGGAGTGTCCAAATCCACAAAGTGCCAGACTGGTGTTGTTTTCTGTGGCAGCGGATAAAAGAGAACCGAACATTTCTGGATGTATCCAGTCATCACTGTCCACAAAACCAAAATAACTTCCTGACATAAGGTCTAATCCGCTGTTGCGAGCTGCACTTAAACCTGCATTTTTTTTATGAACCACAATAACCCTAGCGTCACTTTTGGCGTAGTCGTCACATATTTTTGCAGAATTGTCATGTGAGCCATCATTAATCAAAATAATCTCGAGATTTTCGTAAGTCTGCACTAAAATGCTATCAATGCATCTATGAAGATACATTTCGGAATTGTATATAGGAACTATTATGCTTATTAGGTTGTTCATATTTGCTCAATAATCGAATTTCGCTTTAACAGATTTCAATGTTTACATTAAAGGTTAAAATTGATATTGTTATCAATTGCCCACAAATTTATCGGTCAGCCTAGATTTCGTTGTATAAAGGAAGGCATACATTTTTAAGGGAATTGTATTCAGTATACTATAACGCAGGTTAATATAGCCTGTTGTCTTAAGGTTTTTACGAATCAAATTATGCATTTTCATGAGTTCGATATTTTTTGGGTCTAGATCCTTGTTTTTCATTAAGGAATGAAAGTGAAACAGGAGTCCATCTAAAAAATTTTTACTCAATAAAAATGTAGTGGTCTCATTGTTGGAATTTTTCATTAGGTTTTCCATAGCCTGATGGGAGACCCAAAACCCTTCAAGTTTTTTTTGGTCATAGGCGCTTCGTATTATACTTTCACCCTCTTGGGAATAAACGTATAGTGCTTTGGGTACAAAACCTATTTTGTCTATTTTTTTCCAAACTTCTGAAGTGAAAAGGGTGTCTTCATATATTTTCCCTTTTATAAAACGGATGTCCTTAATCAACTCAAGTTCATAGAGTTTGTTCATCACATTATAGAATCCAGGTTTGTCTATCCTCTTTACTGCCTCATCGAAAGTTTGCTCATATACATCGTCCGACTTTTGGTCATAATATATATTTTCTCCTTTCCTATAGCTACATTCCACTACCTTTACCTTGTATTTAATCATCGTATCTAACATGATTTCGTACATTTTTGGAAGCAGGTAATCATCACTATCCACAAACCCGATATAAACACCGGTGGCCAAATCCACCCCATTGTTCCTTGCCATGCTTAAACCCTGATTCTCTTGATGCAAAACCTTTACTCTTGAATCCTTTGCTAAAAATTCATCGCATATTTGCCCACAATTATCGGGAGATCCATCATTAACCAATATTATTTCCAAGTTTTTATATGTTTGGTTCAAGACACTTTCCACGCATTTACGGAGGTATTGTTCCACTTTATATACTGGGATGATAACCGATATTTTTGGAAGGATATTTTCCATTATTGTTGTTTTTTAGTAATTCTGTTATATAAGTCCTTAAAACCTTTCCCAAAAATGAACATAACGGGAGTGAGGAGAGCAAATATCAAAAGGTTGAGCTTAAGGGCATAAACCAACCATTCCCAATAGTCCGCAGGAGTAGTTTGAAAAAATATTCCTTTTAAATAACTAATTGCAAAAGCGGGGACGATGAAAGATAATATTAGTTTTAGGAAATGTGGCCAAAATTTAATCAGTACACTTTTATTGAATCCAGAAGTGTAAAGATAATAGGGCTTCCATAATAATAATATACTTGTAACACTAATACTTGTCCCAAAAATAATTCCCTTAATCCCCCAAATTTTACCAAAGATTATTGAGATTATCAGATTCAAAACAATTTCTACGATAGGAGCCCAAGTGTCCTTATATAAGCCATAGGCATGGATAAAAGTATCTATGGGTAGCCGTGCTACTAAAATAAAATAATTGAAGGTCATTACTAATATAATGTCATTGTCCAATATGTATTTATCTCCTACCCAAATAGCGACAAAGCTATGTACCAGATAATAAAGATTCAATGAGGTAACACCGGCAATGAAGAAGCGGAGCGTCATCATTTCCCAAAACACTTTTTCAATTTGTTTTTGATTGTTTTCAGCGATAAGATTTCCTACACCTGCATTAATTCCGGAAAACAATTTTCCAATTACGTTTTGCAGCATAGTGAATATCAGATTGTAATTACCAAAGAAAGCTACACTCTGAATATTTACCAGCGAAAAAATCAATATTTGATCTGTTCCGTATGTGATAAAAGAAGCAACCTTATGAACAAAAACCTGCTTCACGGTCTTGATAACCCCTTTAAGCTCCCGTAGCACATCTTTGGTAGTTTTTTGGCTTACAACTAACCATGGATATTGTTGCTTTATTTTATAGCGTATTATTAAGCTATAGATTAACGAGAAAAACAATTCCAAGCTAATCCATAAATATAGGTTTGCATAGTAGTAGGCAATGGCCGATTGAATTAGCAGCCTTATGATATGGGTGGATTGTAAATAGGATGTAATAACATATTCTTTCTGATCGGCTTGTAGCAAACTTTGATGAAAGTTCATTAAATAGCCTAACAAGGAGGAGATTAGAAAGGCATAAAAACAATACAATATAAGTACGAGGGAAAAGTTTGTACCGGAGAAAAAATAACCAAAGAAAAGCGAACAGATAACGCCAACGACAAACACTAACAGCGCCACCCTTTTATATAGATAGCCAAGCAAAGCTATTATCTTGTTAATAGCTGCCTTATCATTGTTATAGATTGGTTTGTATAATGAAAAGCCAATGGCCGTACCGATACCGAGTTCTGCAAGGTTAAGAAACCCTAGTATACTTTGGAGAGTCCCCACCAAACCTACAAATTCGTCACCTAAGTAGTCTAGAAAGATTTTTCTACTAAGGAAGCCCGCTAAGGTATATAAAAGGTAAAAAAAAAGGTTTACCTTAATATTTACCACTATCTTTTTTACTCTAGACATAACTTTTTATAGAATGGTATTGGCTACGGGGGAACGTTCCAATTTTAAATCTTCCGATAATGGACGCTTATTTTAAATGGGGAACCTACAACCTAAAGACGTCCGTGTGTATCTTCTTTATCTAGGATTCCTTTTACATCGTATAAAATCCCATTATCCTTCAACAAACCATTAAAGTCTAGCCCAAGAAATTCCTTATGGGCCACACAGAGGACTATGCTTTCGAATTTTTCATTTGGCAGTTGTCTGGTGGTGGTTAAATCATACTCGTGCTTTACTTCCACAGGATTAGCCCACGGATCATAAACGGTAACATCAACGCCGAAATCCTGAAAGTGATTTATAACATCAACGGCCCTGGTATTTCTTACGTCCGGACAGTTTTCCTTAAAGGTAATTCCCAGGACCAGGATTTTTGCACTTTTAATCCTAAGATCGTTTTTTAGCATAAGTTTTATGACTTCTGTGGCAACATGTTCGCCCATACTATCGTTCAATCTACGGCCCGCCAATATAATTTCTGGATGATAACCAAACTCTTGGGCCCTTTGGGCCAAATAGTAGGGATCTACCCCAATACAATGCCCACCCACCAATCCGGGTTTAAAAGGCAAAAAGTTCCATTTAGTTCCTGCTGCCTCCAAGACATCATGGGTGTCTATATCCATAAGATTAAAAATCTTGGCCAGCTCGTTTACAAAAGCAATGTTTATATCTCTCTGTGAGTTTTCAATAACCTTGGCAGCTTCAGCTACTTTGATCGTAGGTGCTAGATGCGTTCCTGCGGTAATCACAGATTTATAAAGCGCATCTACTTTTTCACCTATTTCGGGTGTAGATCCCGAAGTAACTTTTAAAATCTTCTCTACGGTATGTTCCTTGTCACCTGGATTAATTCGCTCGGGAGAATATCCCGCAAAAAAATCGTTATTAAACTTTAACCCACTTATTTTTTCTAGGACAGGGATACATTCACCCTCAGTTACGCCCGGATACACAGTAGACTCATAGATGACCACATCTCCCTTTTTCAATACTTTCCCCACGGTCTCACTAGATTTAAACAAAGGTGTTAGGTCTGGTCTGTTGTTTTTATCTACCGGGGTAGGTACGGTTATCACAAAATAGTTGCATGCCTTTAGATCATCTATTTGGTCCGTACAGAACAAACCTTGCTCCATGGTATTTTCTTTTAACAATACCTCCTGTAACTCCTGATCATTAACTTCTAACGTACTATCTTTTCCTGATCGTAGCTCACTTATGCGATTTATATTGATATCAAAACCAATTACAGGATATTTAGTTGCAAATAACCTTGCCAGTGGCAGGCCAACATATCCTAATCCAATTACTGCTATTTTGGTTGAATCCATTTATATATTACTTTTTTCCTATTTGGAAATATTCAAATCCTCTTTTTGCCATAGACTTATCATTATATTGATTACGTCCATCAAAAACTATGGGCTGATTCAGCTGAACCTTTAACTCTTCAAAATCAGGGGATCTAAATTCTTTCCATTCTGTAAGTAAGATCATGGCATCCGCGTTTTGGAGTGTTTCATATTTTGAATTAAAATAGCTTACTCCTTCAACATCTTTTAAATAGAAGTGTTGGGCTTCATCCATTGCCTTTGGGTCATAGGCATTTATCTTTGCACCTCTTTTTGCCAGTTCCTTAATAACATATATGGCCGGGGCCTCTCTCATATCGTCTGTTTCGGGCTTAAAGGCAAGCCCCCAAATGGCAAATGTCTTTCCTGTTAAATCATCTCCAAACCGATTTATTACCTTATTGGCGATTACCAATTTCTGTCTGTCATTTACATCTTCTACCGATGTTATCAAATTGGCGGTGTAGCCATGTTCTTCTGCGGTTTTCTTTAGGGCTTTCACGTCTTTTGGGAAACAAGAACCACCATAGCCACTGCCTGGGTAAATAAAACTGTATCCAATTCTGCTATCAGAACCAATTCCTATTCTCACCTTGTTTACATCGGCACCTACCAATTCGCAAATATTCGCAATTTCGTTCATGAATGAAATTTTGGTGGCCAACATAGCATTAGCTACGTACTTGGTCATTTCAGCCGACCTAACATCCATGGTAATCAGTCTGTCCATACTACTCCTAAAAAAAGGGGCGTATAAGGCTCTCATCTTTTCTGTAGCTTCCTCATTATCGGATCCAATGACAACCCTATCTGGTTTCATAAAGTCGTTTATGGCATCTCCTTCCTTCAAAAATTCCGGATTGGAAACAACACTAAAATCTATGGCTACTTTACGTTTGTCCAGTTCTTCCTGAATGGTTGCCTGAACCTTGTCTGCCGTTCCAACGGGCACCGTGGATTTATCAACGATTATAAGCGGATGTTTCATATTTTGCCCTATTTCCTTGGCAACTTGCAATACGTATTGCAGATCTGCCGATCCATCATCCCCCATAGGAGTACCCACAGCAATAAAAGCGATATCGCATTTTTCTAAATTACTTTTAAGGCTAGTACTAAAGGCAATGGTTTTATTATCAACATTACGTTTTACCATGGCTTCCAACCCTGGTTCGTATATAGGAATAACACCATTTTTTAGGTTCGCTATTTTTTTCTCATCTACATCGATACAGCATACCGTGTTTCCCATCTCGGCAAAACAAGTACCGCTTACGAGTCCTACGTAGCCCGTACCAATAACAGTTAAATTCATATTTGGCTTATTTTAAATTTTCCCAGTACCACCGTACTGCTTGCTTTAATCCTTTTTGTATATCAAATTGTGGGTCGTACCCTAATAATTTTTTTGCCTTATCTATGGATGCAAGGGAGTGCGGTACATCCCCTTGTCTAGTTGGCCCATATTTGGCATTCACATCGGCTATTTTGGCATCAAATTCGCTAAGAAACTCCTTCAATAGGGCAACTAGTTGGTTTAAATCGGTGCGCTCTCCAAAGGCCACATTGTAAACGGTATTTACGGCCTCTTTATTATCCGTTACAATCGCTTTGATATTCATTTGGATAACGTTGTCAATGTATGTAAAATCTCTGGAGAAACTACCATCTCCATTGATTACCGGAGAGGTATGCTCCATTAATTGCAATACAAATTTCGGAATAACGGCGGCATAGGCACCATTGGGGTCTTGTTTTCTTCCAAAGACATTGAAATAGCGTAGGCCCACTGTTTCCAAGCCGTAGGTGTTATTAAAGATATCTGCGTAAAGTTCATTGACATATTTGGTTATGGCATAGGGCGATAACGGTTTTCCTATAATGTCTTCTATTTTAGGCATATTCTTAGAATCACCATAGGTAGAGGAACTGGCTGCATATACAAAACGTTTTACCTTGGCATCTCTTGCAGCTACAAGCATATTAAGAAAGCCAGATACATTTACATCATTACTGGTTATAGGATCATTTATGGATCTTGGAACTGACCCTAGAGCGGCTTGATGTAGTACATAGTCTACATCCTTACATGCTTGCTGACAGGTATCCAAATCTCTGATATCTCCTTCAATAAGGGAAAATCGAGAATTGGAAGACAAAGGAGCAATGTTCTCGCGCTTTCCTGTTGCAAAATTGTCCAAACAAGTTACAGAATTACCGTTATTCAGAAGAAATTCGCATAAATTGGAGCCAATAAATCCGGCACCACCGGTTACTAATATATGATAAGATGGATCAAGGTCAAAACTGGTCGAATTCATTTTGTTTTTAGTATTGAAGTTGCAAAGATGAACAAAAGAAGCATAAACTGTTTATATATTATTTTAAAAGATAATTAAATCCGATAAAACCCATCCTTAATATTTAATTGGTGTTGATTTAGAGTAATTAAACGCTTACTAGCTTGATTGCGAGGTGTTTTTTGTACATTTTATTTACGTCGTTTGATAACCGCATCAATTACCGTTAGTTTGCCTTTATGGTTTAGGGTGTGGGTTGAAACTAGATCTTTTTCCCAATTGGGGAAAATAGATTGTACCTGTCTTTCTTTATATTCCGATTCGTTGAGCGTTACTATTTCCCTCAACTGCATTCCGTATCCATAATGTTTGGAACAGTTTTGTGCAGGTCTGAATATTTTACCGTTGTGTTCAAAGATATTTCCGGCAGGTCTGGCATATTTTACGTCCGAAACAATCGGATTGGTCGGATGCGAAACCCAATTTCCATTTAACAAACTGTCCGAGTGAAAAAGAAAAAGTTCGTCCCAAGTAGATGCGCCTGGGTTTTCTTGTATATTAACGAACATCCAATACTTGCCATCATGTTTAAATATTGTGGCGTCAACAGCCTTTATATTGTCCATTACAATTTCTTGAAGTTCCCATTTCAGGGGGAAATCTATACATTTGTAGAGTTCAATTGTTCCGTTTTGTTTTGTTTCCGGGAGCATATAAAGTTCTCCTTCATCTTCTAATAAAAAGGGGTAGGACAGGTGGTAGTCTTTTTCCAGAACCGACTGTGCAGGGCCATATTTCCCGTCTTCATCCATTTCTATTACGGAAATGGTCCCTCTGTTATTTTTGTATATCAATTCTTCAAGAAAGATATAATACTTACCGTCCTTAAACCAAACGAAAGGATCTGCCCAGAACCTGTCTTTTGGAGGTAAAATTCTGGTGAATTTAACGAACGATTTGGAAATTTTATGTTCACTGTTTATGGCGAAAAGTAGAATCCATTGCTGAAAGTTAAACAAACCACTGACCTTAAGTTTGACCCGAGTCCAAAAATTACCCCAAAGAATTTTGAGCAATTCCCAGTTTCTGGGCCCTGCATAAAGCCTATTGTAATAGAAAAATGGCGTTGCGTTTACGGCATTTACTTTTTCAAAAAAAACATCGGCACCCAAACGATGCATTTCCTCCAGTTTTCTGGGAATTAATGAAAGTGCCTTCCAATAATAGTTATTACGGTTTCTATGAATACCATATTTATCGGTACATGAATAAGATTTGGCCAACTGAAGATCTCCTTCCTTGTCATTGGTAAGGATCTGTAGGGTTACCCCGGTTTCATCCCAATACTCCAAAAATTCCCATACTCCGGGAAGTCCACCTCTATTTACATCATAGTCACCATAATAATAAGACCAGACACCGTGTTTGGCACTATTTAGGACGTCACCTGCGAGTGTTCCAAAACCCAATTTGAGTAATACGTCTATATGATGCGATTTTATTTTTTCAATATCATCGGAGTTCAATTGCTCCTCTCCGTTAGACTCCAAAGTGCTAACAACCATTTCCGGACCCGGAACCAAATCCTTAAAGTTTCTATTTTTAAAGGCATCAGGGTGGAGCGCATATCGTTGTAGATCAAATCGCATGTACAGTTTAAACAGGATTCCTTTCCATTCTTTAAAAAAACGTTTCAAGAATGGTGCCTTTTGCTGTGTAGATTGAACTTTTCTAACTACCAAACTAATTTCGGCGTAGTCGGATTTAATTATTCTATCGAGCATCAAATATGCCCAACATGGTATGGTAAGATCGTCCACTAACAGGCCAATGCGCAGTTTTTCTTTTTTCATGTGGGGTTTTAAGGTGATGTTGTATTGAAGATTATCTTTTGGATTAGATTAAAAACACCAATATGCTTATATATGAACAAATTAACAGAATTCTTTTTTCTTCGTAGATTAAAAACTGGGAACAACGTAAAAATTGGACAAATAGACAAAATACATGGTTTTATGCACTAAATATGGCGTATTTAGTTTTACTTTTTCAGGCTGTAAAACACAATTTAGCTTATATTATAGTAGTCTTTGTACCAATCAATAAATTCCGAAACTCCTTTTTTTATAGGCGTATTGGGCCGGTAATCGTAATCTTTTATAAGGTCGTCCACGTTTGCCCAGGTCCTTTCCACATCTCCAGGTTGCATTGGCAACAATTCCCGTTTAGCGGTTATTCCCAAATTTTGCTCTATGGCATCTATAAAATCTAAAAGTTTTACAGAGTTGTTATTACCTATATTATAAATGCTATATTTTGCCTTATTTTTTTCGTCTTGGCCCCGTTCTCCTTCCAAGATTCTTACAACACCTTCCGTTATATCGTCGATATAGGTAAAATCCCTTTCCATTTTGCCATTGTTGAAGACTTTGATAGGATTGCCTTTGACCATGGCATCGGTAAATAGGAACATGGCCATATCCGGTCTTCCCCATGGGCCATAGACTGTAAAAAACCTAAGCCCCGTTGTAGGGAAACCATAGAGGTGGCTGTAAGTATGTGCCATTAACTCATTACTTTTTTTGGTAGCTGCGTACAGGCTAACTGGATGATCCACGGTATCTGTTGTTTCAAAGGGTATTTTTTCGTTCAATCCATAAACACTGGAACTACTGGCGTACACCAAATGTTTAATGTCATAATTCCTGCAGCATTCCAGAATATTTAAGAACCCCACAACATTACTGTCTATATAAGCTTCTGGGTTTTCCAGGCTGTATCTTACCCCGGCCTGGGCTGCCAGATTACATACTACATCAAATTTTTCTGTCTTAAAAAGTTGGGGCAACGCCTCCCGATCTTCTAGCGGTGATCTAATAAATTTAAAAGAATTGGGAAAGATGGTACTTTCAGAAATTGTGTTATATATTTCCGCTTTTTCTTTGGAAATGCCCAATTTGGCCAAGCGATCAAATTTAAGATTTGGATCATAATAGTCGTTAATGTTGTCCAAGCCAACGACGTTATGGCCATTATGTATGAGTTTCTTCGCCACATAGAACCCAATAAAGCCGGCAGCACCTGTTACCAATACTTTCATAATAGATGTATTATTTGGAGTGCAAATATCATAATTGCATTTTGGTTAATTCCTTTTTTTTGGGAAAATTTGGTAAAAGGGACGATTGTGTCGTTTAAATAAAAATGTAGGGCTTATATCTATTGGACTAAAGATGAAAAAAATGGTAACAGCAATAATCGAGAAATAGCCGAGGTAAAAATAATCAGCGCCCTGCTCCAATTGGAGCAGGGCGCTGAATTTATAAGAGACTTAAGATTTGGTTCTTGTGAAAATTACTTTATAAGAAGTTATCTTATTTTTTACAGTGAACTATTCGTTTTCTGTACTGCCAAGTTGTGTAAAAACTCTTCCAAATTTGTATATCCATCATTATTGCGGTCTTGGTTACCATCGCTAGAATTATTTGGGTCTAGATTTGCAGATATTTCCCAAGAGTCAGAAATTCCATCACCATCAGAATCAACATAGGGGGTCCCAGAATTTAAATTAGGATACCCACCAACTTGGCTTGGGTCATCGATGATGTTTCCAGAACCACTGTAAATTTCACTAATAACACGGTTATCAACGTCATCTCTAATGAAAGCACCGGCTATTGTGGTTACGTCTTTCAACAATGTGCTACTGCTTTTTGTAGCAGTAGACATTAATGGGAAATCGTAGGCATCTGCCTTTTGACTATTTGTAGACATCTTTTCGGAGCCTTGCAAAGCATTCCCAACGGCATCCCATTCTGCATCAGAACTGCTAGGTCTAAAATCACTGATGTTTCCTCTTACATATACTTTTGCGCTATTATCCACTAGTATAGGATACCTGTTGGTCTTGGTGTCCGGGCCTGCAATATGATAGTTATTGATTAGGTTGGCCCTAATGTCATTACCTTCTTCCAATACTGTTCCAAACTCTCCGTAGTTATAGTAAACGTTGTTTACAATTTCAAAACTGCTACCTGTGTTACCACCACCACCTATTAACGGATTTCTTTGGTTATTGTGGGCAAATATAGAGTTGTATATAGTTATTTCACTAGAACCATATCCAATGAGCATTCCCATACTATGTCCGCTTTCTCCATGGGATGCGTCCATTAAGGCTTCAGAGAAAATACAATTTTGAAAAGTAATACGGGAAGATCCAGCGGGGTTTGCCAGTTCATCTGTTGACCAAGAAAAAGAACAATGGTCAAAAATAATATCGCTACCAGAGGTCATTGTTAGATTATCTCCTGATGTTTCTCCACTTCTTCCTCTTCCAGAACGCACACGTATTCCGCGAACGATTATGTTATTGGAGGTAACCCAGAAAGCAGGCTGATCCATACTACTACTCCTTCTTATGGTAATTCCGTCACCTGGGGCAGTCTGCCCGGCGATAGTGATGTCACCATTGTCTATATCCAAGGTGCTGTTCAAAGTGATATAACCCGCTACTTTAAAAACAACGGTTCTTGGGCCACTGGCGTTTATCGCTGAACGTAAACTTCCACTTCCGCTATCATTTAAATTGGTAACTTCTATAACGGTACCACCTCGTCCACCGGTAGCGTATCTGGCAAAACCTTCCGCTCCGGGGAAAGCTTTTAGCTCACTATCTATTGGAGAGTCATCTGCGGCAATGGGTTCTTCCTCTTGTTGTGGATTAGTTGGATCATCACTTTGAGGGTCACGATCTTGTTGCTCCACAGATTTTCCTTCTTCCGAAACATATTCATTAAATAGGTCGGAATCTTTGCTGCAGGAAAAATTAAAACATAGGACAATAATAAATGCTAGCACATTCATACTAATGGGGATGGGGATTTTCATAATTAGGCTAAGTGTTTAAAAGACGAATTGATTTTTTCAAATTTTGGGTTTTATAAAAATATTTAATAATTCAGTGCAATCGATGAAAACAACCATTTTTTCGATGAAATACACTAAACTTGAAACTATCTTACGTTTGGTTTTTCTTGTTTGGATTTTTAGTTTGCCTTTATTCGATGAAATACAGTTTTTTTTAAGACTTTTTAAGATTTCCGAAAAATCCAAGGATTAATTAACCCATTCATGGGTACCCGAAGATTTGGCGGATTTTCTATTTTAAAGGACTGGAGTTGGAGAGATTTAGAATGTCATTATAATTTTGAGGGTAACGAAAAAAAAGTGTTGGCCACCTACCACATAAGTTGTAGTAAAGAGGATATCAAGAGAGCGCTGATATGAATTCTGGCTAGGTGTTTTCGAAAAGGGATACATCCCTTCGCATGGCCCCGTAAAAATTACGTTCCTATACCAGAGTAGCCAGGTCGGGAAATGAGAAAATGTTAAATGAGAGGGAAACGGTAATTACGCAATGAAGGTTTTAATGGTCCATTAATCCCTTAAGATGGTCTTAAAGGTATTCATGATTATTACGAAGTCCTTCAAAAGACTTCTTTCTTGAACATACTTTTTGTTGAGATTTAGTTTAGAAGGCAATATTTCTGAAATGTACATTTTTTCCGGATCTTGTGCTCCCTTTAAAAGTTCATTCTCGTTTCTAAAATGAATTGATGCGTAGTCTGTAATACCAGGTTTTACGGAGAGTACTTCTTGGTAAGCTTCGGCATATAGATCTACATACTTCCTAACTTCCGGTCTAGGGCCTACCAGGCTCATCTGCCCAAAAAAAACGTTGAACAATTGAGGTAGTTCGTCCAATTTATATTTTCTTAAATAATAACCGATCTTGGTAACACGATTATCCCGGTCTCCTACCGTTAACAAACCTTTTTTATCGGAACCCGTGTACATGGTTCGGAACTTAAGAATTTTAAAATCCTTTCCATTTTTTCCTACCCTTGTCTGTTTGTAAAAAATTGGTCCCTTGGAGCCTACTTTAATTAAAAAAGATACAAGTAATAGAATTGGGGAGAGTACAAGCAACCCTATTCCGGAGAAAATAATGTCCAATACCCTTTTCATGAGATTACTTTTTCAACGGACTTGGCAACGGTTGCGGTTATAAAATTAATTTCATCAGTACCCAATTGAGGGTATATCGGTAAGGAGATCTCATTCTTATATTGGTCATACGCCATTGGGTAGTCCGATATTTTATACCCCATCCCTTTAAAAAGACTTAGCAAGGGTAGCGGTTGAAAATGCACATTTACGGCTACCTCCTCCTCAGAGATCAATTCAATTATTCGGTCTCTTTGCGCTTCGGTGGCCCCTTTAATTCGAAGCGGATATAAATGACATGAAGATGCCGTCTCGCCACTTTTATACGATGGCATTAGTGCCCATTCATAATTAGAAAAGAACTTGTGGTATGTTTCAAAAATGGATACCCTTTTAGGAAGCACCTTGGAAGCATAGACCTCCATTTGCCCCACACCTATGGCAGCTAAAACATCGGGCATATTAATTTTAAGTCCAGGGTAGACGATATCATACCGCCAGGCACCTGGCTTGTTTTTAGAAAAGGCATCTTTGGTTTGGCCGTTTAATGAATAGCACCTTAACATATTGTACAAGTCGGCATTGTTAAAGGGATGTGGAAGGTTTAAACAAATGGCCCCACCTTCTGCGGTGGTAACGTTTTTAACGGCATGTAACGAAAATATAGTAACATCTGTCAAGGTTCCCGTTTGTTTACCTTTATATGTAGCACCAAGCGAATGGGCTGCATCGGAAATAACCAAAATACGCCCTAAAGCCTTTTGCACATCCGTATCTGCTGAATACAAATGTTTTTTGTCTGCAACCAGTCTGTTGATTTCATCGTAATCACAGGGCCATCCGGCAATGTCTACGGGCATAATGGCCTTGGTGTTTTTTGTTATTGCTTTTTCGATAGCGTTTACCGAAATGTTAAAATCTTTCGAGACATCTACAATAACCGGTGTAGCGCCCGCATGCATAACGGCCAAAGCTGTTGCCGAATACGTATAGGCAGGTATTATTACTTCGTCATTAGGTTGAACCCCAAGCCACTTTAACATTAGAATAGCACCAGAAGTCCACGAATTAACGCATAGTACATTAGGTGTATCGGTGAATTCCGCAATTTGCTCCTCCAGTAATTTCACCTTGGGTCCTGTAGTTATCCAACCAGAGTCTAACGAACTTAAAACTTCTTCTTTTACGTTGTCGTTAATATACGGAGGGGAGAATGCTATCTTCATAGTATTGCTTTATATAAGGTTACATAATTTTTGCTAATTACTTCCATACTATACTGCTTTACATTGAGTAAGGCATTTTTGGACAATCTGTCCGCCAGATCTTGGTCTTCAGCCAGATCAATGATTGCCTGCGCCAAATCGGATGCATTTTTCGGAGGTACTATTAATGCTTCCTTCTGATGCCTTGCAATATCCGTAACACCCGGAACATTGGTGGTAACCAGGGGAAGGCCCACTGCCGAAGCTTCTAAAAGTACCCTGGCGAAACCTTCTCTGTAAAAAGTGGGCAAAACAAAAATATCGGATGCCAAAAGCAAAGCATCTACATCGTTTCTAGTGCCCAACCAAGATACGTACTTTTCATATTGGCCAATTATACCCTCGTTTAATTTCTCCGAATTTTCTTCGAGAGGACCTACCAATAAAAACTTAAACGCATGTCCTCGTTCTGCGCATATTTTAGCCGCTTCCATATAATAGGTTATTCCTTTCTCATAAATCAATCTCGATACGCAAATTACGGAAAACGGATCTGCCTTTCTTGGGGCTATGGTTGTAATTTTATTTAAATCGATACCACTACCATAAATCATGGAATATGTGGTTGGTTTAATGAGTTTGTTCCTCATAAACAGATCCCTGTCATCTTTGTTTTGAAATGTGGTATGCGACACCTTATTTCTAACAATAAAGTGAAGAAATAAATAGAGCCAGCGAAGAGGTTTACTCTTTAAATCCTTGGAGACAAATACTTTGCCCAGACCTGTTATGGTCCTAACAATGTTCACCTTTATTCCGAACATGGCGAACGGAAATAAGAAGGCAGGCTTGGTATCAAAGGTTTGTACTATATCGAAGCCGTTCTCCCTTACAATTTTTCTATACTCTAAAACAGTCTTGAAATCCGATACCGGGTTTAAGCCTCTGTTCAATTTATACTTTATAAATGTAATTCCTTCTGGATAATCGTAGTCTTTTGTACCAAGAATGGTAACTTTGAAATTGTTGTTTATAAGATATTTTGATAATTCTATTCTCTTATGGGCATCTTCCCCACCAACAAGGCAAATACTAATCGATTCTCCCATTCTATATAAAGAAGTTTTTTTGCACGGCAAAGATCGTACTAAAATATCATGATGGATAAAAAAATATGTGGTTTTAGGCGAATGCGTTGGATTATCGGATAAAAGACATTTCCGCACGTAATTTTGATCGGCTGTTGGCAGTTGAATATTCTATATCACTTTATTTGCTGATTACTAGGAACTAGTTTGTTGCGTAAAGTATCAGTTAGACTTTGTACAAATTTAAAATGTGCATTAATATGTTGAAAACTTAGATATCAAAAACCATAAAGCAGCCAAATCGTAGTATACTTTTACCTTTGGAAATGGAAAGGTCCATTTTAGGTATTATAGCAATAATTTAAATCAGAGTTTTATTTACAGGGCATGGTTAAACGTCTTTTGGAGCATGGTCTCCTGAGGCCTGTCTAACCAACAATTAAGAATGCACTTTAACTGCAAGTTATTTGCCGGTGTGTGTGCTAAATATGTAATTATTAACAGGAATACGGAAAAATGCTACCGGTTGGGAGTTTCGTATTTCAGTAATCTCATCGATTAAAGGTAACCTAAAAACGAAGTTTGTCTGATAATTATAAATATGATTTGTTTTGGCCAAATAGGGGAAATCCTTCGTTCGCCGATTATTTTAATTCCTTAAACGAAATCTGGTCGCTTTATAATAACAACGGGTTGCGTATTGGGTATATTAGCTTTCCCTTAGCTTACTCGATGTACATTAAGGCAGAATTAAACTACTAATAGATGATACAAAATTACTTGACCAACAATCTTCATAGGTATGCGTCCAAGTGGCTTGTCTTAGGAATTGACCTTGTTCTGGTAGCTTTCAGCTTCATATTTTCCTATTTTGTGAGGTTCAATTTGACTTTCGATTTTGAGATAGACAAATTATTTCTGCAATTACCCGTAGTGGTTTTTATCAGTCTTATGGCATTCCTGGTATTGGGATCTTATAAAGGGGTGGTAAGGCATACGGGGTTACGTGATGTGTATAATATTTTTAATGCCATATGTCTTTCCAGTGTAGTGACCATTTTAGTAGTATTGGTTAACAAACAGCAGTATTTTATAGACCAATTTACCATTCCTCTCTCCATTATAGTCATACATAGCATGCTAAGTTTTATGGCCTTAACCGCATCTAGGTATGTTTTTAAGACAGTTTATGCCAACTTTGCCAAAAAGTACACGGCTACTAAGAACGTGTTGATTTATGGTGCAGGTGAATCTGGTATTCTTACCCACAATGCGCTTACCAATCATTCCAAGAGTAACGCCCGGGTCGTTGGCTACATAGATAACAACAATCTTAAGGTTGGGAAGAGTATCAATGGCGTAATGGTTTTCAGCAATAAGGTTTTAACCGAGCAGTTTATACTTCAAAAAGACATTTCAGAAGTAATTTTTTCCATTCAGGATATTGACTCTGTCAAATTAAGGGAACTCGTCGGAAGTTTGGTTGATTACCCTGTGCAGGTTAAGATTGTACCACCAGTTGAAAAGTGGATCAATGGGGAATTAAAACTATCCCAGATAAAACAAGTCCAAATTGAAGATTTGCTCAATAGGGAACCTATCACTATTAAAAAATCGAAAATTTCGTCAGAACTTAAGGGCAAAAAGGTTTTGGTTACAGGAGGAGCCGGATCTATAGGAAGCGAGTTGTCTAGGCAAATAGCCAACTACGATTATGATGCCCTTATTATTATAGATCAGGCAGAATCTGCCCTTTACGATCTTCAACAAGAGTTAAAGCAGATTGGACATCATAATTTTGTTCCCATTGTAGGAGATATTAGGGATAAGAATAGGATGAACAATATTTTTTCGGAACATAAACCCGATATTGTATTTCATGCTGCAGCCTATAAGCATGTACCCCTTATGGAATACAATGCATATGAAGCCATAAAAATTAATATTGCCGGGACCAAGGCCATAGCAGATCTTTCCATTCAGCACAATGTGGACAAATTTATCTTCGTTTCTACAGATAAAGCGGTTAACCCTACCAATGTAATGGGTGCCTCCAAAAGAATAGCAGAAATGTATGTTAGCTGTGTGCAACAGCAACGCAAAACCAAGTTTATAACAACCAGATTTGGTAACGTTCTAGGATCTAATGGATCCGTAATTCCTTTGTTTAAGAAGCAAATAGATAAAGGGGGCCCATTAACGGTAACGCATAAAGAGGTAACTAGATATTTTATGACCATTCCCGAGGCATCTCAACTGGTATTGGAAGCTGGTGCAATGGGAGAAGGTGGTGAGATTTTTATATTCGATATGGGACTGTCCGTTAGAATATTCGACCTCGCCAAGAACATGATCAAGCTTTCGGGACTTAAATATCCCGAAGATATCGATATTAAAATTACAGGGTTACGGCCTGGTGAAAAGTTATACGAAGAATTACTGGCCAACGGAGAGAATACGATGCCCACGTATCATAAAAAAATTATGATTAGTAAGGTAAGGGAATTGGATTATCAGGAGGTGCATAGAAAAATTGACGAACTTTGCGTCACCAATATGTTTTTTGATGGTAATATCATTAAACTTATGAAGAAAATTGTACCCGAATATGTTTCCAAGAATTCGGAATTATGTAAGTTAGACGAGGCAGCTGAACAAAAGTCTTCAAAGGGTAAGAACAACGATTCCCAAGACAACGATAAAACTGAAACTAAAGTTCTCCAAACATAAATTTATTCTAATTAAAAAACCCACCTTAATTATGTTCAATAAAAGCAATACTATTGGTTTATTTCCAATATCGATGATTGTGCTTGTTTTCGTTTTAATTTCTTCTTGCGCAAGCAAAAAGGAAGTCGTTTATTTTCAAGATGCCGGTAACTTTGAAACTTTAGTGAATGATAATGCATTCGTCCCAAAATTTAAGGTAGATGATGTGCTAAGTATTTATGTGTCTACTTTGGATGCAGAGGCAAGTGCTCCCTTCAATCTTTTTAGGGGAAATGGACAAAATGGTCTTCTTCCCGAACAAGTGGACTATTTAATTGACAAGGATGGAGAAATAGATTTTCCGGTAATCGGAAAAGTGAAAATTGCAGGATTATCTCCCGAAGAAGTACGTGTATTGCTAAGGGAAAAACTGACAGACTATTTAAAGGAACCTATTATAAATATACGACTACGGAATTTTACAGTCACTGTTTTAGGTGAAGTTAATAGACCTGGAACCTATCAGGTAAACGGTGAGCAAATTACCGTATTGGAGGCCTTGGGACTTGCAGGTGATATGAGTATAAAAGGAATGCGAGAAAATGTACTCGTTATCCGAGATTTTGATGGAACCAAGGTGTATAACCGAATAGATCTCACTAGTAAGCGTGCCATGAAGTCTCCGGTTTATTACCTTACCCAAAACGATGTGGTATATGTTGAACCCAACCAATCGGCAATTACAGCATCAAGCCTAGATAATAGGGCAACAATAGCCCTTTCCATAGCATCGATAATAATTACCTCTACAGTAATTGTACTTACAAGGAATTAGTAAAAACCCCAACATTTGAAATGAGCAAAATTTCCGGTAGTTCGTTAACAGGTGACATCAGTTTAAAAGAATTGATAACCAGCTATACAAAACAATGGAAGTGGTTTGTAATATCCATTTTAATTGCTTTGGTTTTAGCATTTTTAAAGATTAGGTATTCCACCCCGGAATATGCTGCGAAAGCCAAAATTCAGGTTATTGAAGAAAAAGGATCTAGTCCGGAACTTGGGGTATTTCAAGATTTAAAAATTTTCTCTGGAGGAAAGAATAAGGTAGAGGATGAAATTGAAATAATAAACTCCAGATCAAACCACATAGAAGTGGTAAAGACATTGGGTATTAACGTTAAGGTGATTGCCCTGGGAAATATATTGGACTCCGAGGTATATCATAGAAGTCCTGTTAATATTATTTTTAATGTGCCCGACTCAATTATTCATAGATCAAAATTTGAGTTTTTCATAGACCTGTCTACCAATACAACTTTTGGATACACCGAAAAAGAAGATAAGCCGGTAAGGGTGTTTTCTTTCGGTAAAAATATTCCTTCACCGGTAGGGGATATTGTAATTACCCCTAATTTACAGCATCTTAAAAGTTATGATGGTGGCCGCTTTATGGTTAAAATAGAACCCATTGAACTTGTTGCCCAGCACTATCAGAAAAAGACAATCGTTACAGCGGCCGCGGAATTTTCTAATATCGTAAACATTACACTGAACGACCCAATTCAGCAAAAAGCATTGGATATCCTAAACTCTTTAGTTACCATCTATAACAGGAATGCCATTGAGGATAAGAAGGCTATAGCCGATAAAACCTCGGACTTTATAAATGATAGGATTGCCGATATTTATACCAACCTGTCTACCGTAGATCAAAGTGCGGAGGATTTTAAAACCGGCAGAGGTATAACGGATATTGCATCGGAAGCTAATATTAACCTCAATGTGGGTGTAGCAAATAGGCAAGAGCTCTTGAATACCACTACCCAATTAAATATTGCGTCTTCCATGAAAGATATAGTGGATTCACAAGACGGCTATGATGTTCTCCCATCCAACATTGGATTAACAGACGCCTCTATAGCTACCACAACGGCTAAATATAATCAGTTGGTGCTGGAGCGGAAACGTCTTCTCAAAAGCTCTAATGAGAAGAACCCCATAATTGTAAATTTGGATCAACAACTTTCAGGTTTAAAAAGGAGCATGCAATCTAGTCTGAACAGCATGACCAATAATTTGAACCTGCAGGTAAACAGTCTTAGCAGTCAGGTTTCCCAGATAAACTCAAGAATTTACTCGGCCCCAAAAAATCAAAGGGCGTTACGAGATATTACCAGACAGCAGCAAACTACGGAATCGCTTTATCTATATTTATTGCAAAAACGCGAAGAATCCCAAATAGCCTATGCTTCCGCCTCACCAAAATCCAAGGTAGTCGATAGTGCTTACAACGCATCAGCTACGCCGGTATCCCCTAAAAAAGCAATAATTTATTTAGCTTCCATAATTTTGGGATTGGCCCTACCTTTTTCGGTAATTTATGTTGGACAATTGCTTGATAATAAAATTCACAATAAAACGGGTCTCGAAAAACTTGTTAAGAATATTCCTGTACTTGCAGAGCTTCCTAAACTATCCAAGAAAGAAAGTAAATTAATTTTAAAAGACGATCGTTCTGTTTTGGCAGAGTCCTTGCGCATACTAAGAACCAATTTGGATTATCTTATGAAATCCAAAAATTCTAAAGGAAAGAACAATTTAATTTTTATAACATCGAGTGTATCGGGTGAAGGTAAAACTTTTTTATCTTCCAATCTCTCTATGGTTTTGGCCAGCACTAACAAAAAAGTATTGTTGATTGGAGCAGATATCCGAAACCCTAAACTATATACGTTTTTCTCTAACAAGAACATAGATAAGTTTGGAACCAATTACCCAGGGAAAGATAGAAAAAGCTCGGCGGTAAGAAGTTTGGATGCCGGACTTACCGAGTACTTATATGATCATACAATTTCTGCGGCAGACATTACCAATTCTATGTTGGTACACAATAGTACCATCGATGTTATTTACTCTGGTAAGATACCACCTAACCCTGCAGAACTGTTGATGGGAGGAAGGGTTAAGGAATTGTTGGATGAGGTATCGGAGAAGTACGACTACGTCATAGTTGATACAGCGCCACTTATGGTGGTTACGGATACCTTACTAA
Source organism: Spongiimicrobium sp. 3-5 (assembly GCF_046557915.1). Taxonomy (NCBI): domain Bacteria; kingdom Pseudomonadati; phylum Bacteroidota; class Flavobacteriia; order Flavobacteriales; family Flavobacteriaceae; genus Spongiimicrobium; species Spongiimicrobium sp. 3-5. The sequence goes on along the minus strand of NZ_JBHEBG010000006.1, from coordinate 979 downwards.
TAAGCAACTATGCAGATCATATTATCTATGTAACCAGAGCGGGCGTTACCGAAACCAAAGTAATCGAGTTCCCGCTCAAACTTAAAAAAGAGGGAAAACTAAATGGACTTTGCTTTGTAGTCAACGATGTTAAGGAATATGATTTGGGCTACGGGGGTAAATACGGTTACGGATATGGGAAAACCATAAAAAAATGGTGGAAATTTTAGGATTATTATTGTTGTAATGCCCTTAATTTTCGAAGGTTTTTTCTTGTTAAATAGTATTAGATATTTAAAACTTTTATGCCATTCGTAAGTAACGTATTTCAATCTAATTTTTTAGTTGTCCTTAGTAGTCAGGTGTTGTTAGAAACTCCCGTAATTTAAGGAGATTTGCCTGTCGATAAAAGGTTAGTTTATTGCAGTACAAAGGATTATGTTTTACGCTTCATCGAGTAAATTGAAAGCTTAATCGATTATAACTGTTTTGATATTTAAAAGAGCTGGTTTCATCATATTTTTGATTTAATATTTAGAGAACACTTTGTTGAATTTTTGGATAACCCCTAGGCTATGGAAAATAATTACCTCACGCGTTTTTTCTTACTGATCATCATATTCTTTTCCGGTGTTTCCGGAGCATATTGCCAAGACCCTTCCCAGGACGGTCAATGGAGCGATCCCATCGGATTCGGGATAGTTCCTGTCGCTGTTGCGAACCTTCCCGACGGACGGCTCATCACGTGGTCCTCTCAGTTTCGCGACACTTGGATTGGTGGCGGTGATGGCGCTACTTTCACGGAGATATTCGATCCCTTTCAGGGCAGCGACGGTGCCGCGCTGGGGGAGTTCACCAGCAATACGGACCACGATATGTTCTGTCCTGGGATCAACAACCTTGCTGACGGCAGGATACTTTCGGCTGGAGGGACCTCGAGCCAAAAGACGAGCATCTACGATCCTTCGACGGGGCTATGGAGCGTGGCTTCTGAGATGAA
>NZ_JBHEBG010000005.1:0-134849 GCF_046557915.1 Spongiimicrobium sp. 3-5 | reverse complement strand
ATCGGTATCAACGGCGATACGGCCACGGGCAACATCACGGACAACGACGGTGGCGCCGGCAACGGCATCTCGTTCGACTCCAATGACGTGACTGTGGACGAGGGCGCGGGCACGGCCACCTTCCGTGTACGCCTTACGGGCAATGTACAGGGGGGCTTCACGGTGGACTACGCCACCTCGGACGGCAGCGCGGCACAGCCTGGCGACTATACGGCGGCGAGCGGCCGACTGACCTTCGCGGGCACGGACGACGAGTCCCACGACATCACGGTGACGATCATCGACGACGACATCATAGAGCTTACGGAGAACTTTACGGTAACGCTATCGGACCTGTCGACGGCCCTTATCGGCATCAACGGCGATACGGCCACGGGCAACATCACGGACAACGACGGTGGCGCCGGCAACGGTATCTCGTTCGACTCCAATGACGTGACTGTGGACGAGGGCGCGGGCACGGCCACCTTCCGTGTACGCCTTACGGGCAACGTACAGGGGGGCTTCACGGTGGACTACGCCACCTCGGACGGCAGCGCGGCACAGCCTGGCGACTATACGGCGGCGAGCGGCCGACTGACCTTTGCGGGCACGGACGACGAGTCCCACGACATCACGGTGACGATCATCGACGACGACATCATAGAGCTTACGGAGAACTTCACGGTAACGCTATCGGACCTGTCGACGGCCCTTATCGGTATCAACGGCGATACGGCCACGGGCAACATCACGGACAACGACGGTGGCGCCGGCAACGGCATCTCGTTCGATTCCAATGACGTGACGGTGGACGAGGGCGCGGGCACGGCCACCTTCCGTGTACGCCTTACGGGCAACGTACAGGGGGGCTTCACGGTGGACTACGCCACCTCGGACGGCAGCGCGGCACAGCCTGGCGACTATACGGCCACTACGGGACAGCTTTCCTTCGCGGGCACGGACGACGAGTCCCACGACATCACGGTGACGATCATTGATGATGTAATTGTTGAAACTACAGAATCTTACCTTGTAAATCTGTCGAATCTTTCAACCAATGTAATTGGCATCAATGGCGACCAAGCCACCGGAAATATAACCGACAATGATAGCGAAAGCGATTTCCCCGGGGATATTACAGTAAATTGTGATGAAATTCCGATAGTACCTACCATTACACTTAACAGTACTGGATGTGCCTATTCAGAACAGTTTGAAGAAACCATCACAGGGCAAGATGACGGTTGCGATACCGAATATACAATTACAAGAACTTGGACCATCACCGACTGTGCTAGCAATGTTAGAATACATGCACAAATTATCACTGTTGAAGACAATGAGGCTCCAACCTTTGTTGAAAGCCTTCCTGGTGATACCACAGTTTCGTGTGACAACATTCCACAGGCTGTAGTCCTGACCGCTATAGATAATTGCGATAGCAATGCATCGGTGACATTTGACGAACAAATCACTGATACCGACAGTTGTGGATCCGATTATATCATAACCAGAACATGGACGGCCATGGACTGTGCAAACAATCCTACGGTACATGTACAGACCATTACTGTTGAAGATACGGAAGCACCAACCTTTGTTGAAACCCTTCCAACCGATATAACGGTTTCGTGTGATGCTGTTCCACAGGCCGCTGTCTTAACAGCTATTGACAATTGCGACAGCAATGCATCGGTAACATTTGACGAACAAATCACTGATACCGACAGTTGTGGATCCGATTATATCATAACCAGAACATGGACGGCCATGGACTGTGCAAACAATCCTACGGTACATGTACAGACCATTACTGTGGAAGATACGGAAGCACCAACCTTTGTTGAAACCCTTCCAACCGATATAACGGTTTCGTGTGATGCTGTTCCACAGGCCGCTGTCTTAACGGCTATAGACAATTGCGACAGCAATGCATCGGTAACATTTGACGAACAAATCACTGATACCGACAGTTGTGGATCGGATTATACCATAACCAGGACATGGACGGCCATGGACTGCGCAAACAATCCTACGGTTCATGTTCAGACGATTACTGTTGAAGATGTTCAAGCACCATCTTTTGTGGAGACCTTGCCACAAAACATGACGGTATTATGCAATGAAGTACCAGATGCGGTAACGTTGACGGCAATGGACAATTGCGATGCAGATGTTTCGGTAACCTTTGATGAAACCATTACCAATAATGCAAATTGTGCGCTAGGCTATACAGTTACAAGAATCTGGTCTACCGAAGACTGTGCCGGTAACGTAAATGCCCATACTCAGGTAATTACGATAGAAACTACTGGTCCTATTACCGCTAGTGGATACGATGAGGAAATTACCATTACCTGTGGGGATGAGATACCAGAAGTACCCCAGCCGATCTTTATGGGCGGTTGTGGCAACTATAATGTAGATTTCTCTGAGGATACAGTCTTCTCGGATGATACGGACGATTACATGATCATTAGAACCTGGGAAGTAACAGATTCTTGTGATAATACGGCCTCCTTTGAGCAGATCATTTTTGTAATGCAACCGCAATTGGAGGAAATTACCATCGAAATCTGTGTAGAGGACGATGCCATTGATTTAGTAAACTACTTACCAGCGGATTTTGATACCAATGGTGTGTTCGAAGTAATCAACGGTAATGTTGTTTTGCAAGGAAGTATTTTCGACCCAACCGATTTAGAGGTAGGGGAATACCTTATTTCATATGCATCTACAGAAGGTACCTGTAAATACTATGCGGACATTACGATCGTAGTAAATAGCGATTGTGTACCCTGTGGAAGAAATCAGATACAGGTTTCCAGAACCGTTACCGCCAATGGTGATGGTATAAATGATATGTTTGAAATTACCGGTGTTGAATATTGTAACTATACTTTTGACGTAATGATATTCAATAGATGGGGAGATAAAGTCTTTGAAGCGGTCAACTACGAAAATGGTTGGGGTGGATTTGCACCGAACAATTCCTTCGGTGATTCGGGTATGCTACCTGCAGGAACCTATTACTACCTTATCAATGTTAGAGGAGCAGATTTTGAGCCCGTTAACGGATATATCTATCTCGGAACCAGTAAATAAGAGTATAAAGCCCAACAACCACGTTGGGCTTTATATTTTATTATACAACGCGCTTAACAACGTACTAAAGGCACTCGTCTATAGAAAACTACAGTTCGCCGAAAGATGGTTCCCAGAACGAATTTTGAGACGTCTTTAACGTGTAAATTGCTGAATAAGAGCATGTTTTCATTGCTTTGTATATCCATAGCGACCGAATCTTAAATTAAAAAACACTTAAAACTTAACCATATAGTCATGAAAAAAATTACTTCATTCTGTTTGTTGGTTTTGGGGTTAATGACATTTCCGTCATTTTCACAACAATTGCCCCAATTTACACAGTATATGTTCAACACCATCTCGGTTAATCCAGCCTATGCCGGAAGCCGCGAAACACTTAACATGACGGCCTTGCACAGAAACCAATGGGCAGGATTGGATGGAAACCCTACCACAAGCACATTTTCGTTTCATGCTCCCATGAAAAATGAGAAGGTTGGTTTGGGTATTTCCTATATTACGGACCAATTGGGATTTGAGAATACCAACTACGTTTATGGTGATTTCTCTTATACCATTCCTGTTTCATATAATGCAAAACTATCTTTCGGCTTAAAGGCCGGTTTTACCAATTATCAATTGGAAACCCCAGATTTGAACGACCCATTTTTTCGATCTACTTTCAATAGTTGGAAGCCAAATTTTGGGGCCGGACTATACCTAAGCAGTGACAAATGGTATATGGGGGTCTCTTCACCTAGAATTTTAAACACCGATTTGAACGAAGGTGAGTTTGAAGCCCTTGAAAGAAACAGTTATTATGCCATTGGAGGACTGGTACTCGATATTTCGGCAGACATAAAGTTTAGACCAACGGTATTGAGCAAATTCACGAATGGAGCTCCGGCATCTTATGACTTTACCACAAGTTTTTTGTTTTATGACAAGTTCTGGCTTGGAGGATCCTATAGACTAAATGATGCCACTAATTTTGGAGGTTTCATGGATTATCAAATTGCCAACAATTTTAGACTGGGATACGCGTATGACTTACCCACTTCTACGATAAGACCTTATACAGGGGGTACACACGAGGTTATCCTGATCTATGAACCAAGATTTTCAACAAAGACCAAGCTTTTTAAATCACCACGATACTTTTAATCACGGAGACTATGAAGATAAACTACTTTTTCACCATACTATTGCTGTTTTCCATTAGTGTAACAACTAGTTCAACAGCGCAATCAAACCTTGGAAGTCAGGCAGACGAGTTATTTTACAAATTTGCCTATGCAAAGGCCATCCCGAAGTATGAAAAGTTGGCATTGAAGGATAATCATACCAGTCATGCATGGCAACGGTTGGCAGAATGTCATTTAATGCTACGTAACTTTGACAAAGCCATTCCTTACTTTAAACGGTTTATAAATGAAGATGACATAGAACCATCATATTATTTTAAATATGGCATGGCATTAAAAAGTGCCGGTAAGGAGAAAGAAGCGCTTCAGTGGTTTAAACGCTATAAAAAACTGGTTAAAAACGATGCATACCTTAGAAGATATCTAAAAGAAGGGAATTTTGCATCAGTACTTTTTAATAGTAGGGAGAGTTATGAGGTAGAGGAAGTAAACTTCAATACGCGGTATAGCGAATTTGGCACCTTTGTCCATAACGGAAAACTATACTTCAGTTCTAGCAGAATCAATGAAACATCTGAGGATTTATACGGGTGGAACAACGAAGCATGGTTAGATATTTATTACGTAAAAGAAGACGACCAAGATTCCAAACCTGTAAAGTTTAAAGGCGAAATCAATTCAAAATACCATGAAAGTTCCATCGTTTTTTCAACCGATCATAGGAACGACACAGTGGTTTACTTTACCAGAAACAACTATTTTGATAACAAAGAAGGTTTCTATACCAAAAAGGAGGATCGCAAAGTTGAAAGCCTAAACAATTTAAAAATATATAAGGCCGAACTTATTGATGGCGATTGGAAGGTAACCCGAAATATGCGAATGAATGCAGATCATTATTCATCGGGACATCCATCTGTCAACACCGAAAGAACCTATTTGTACTTTGCGTCAGATAGACCTGGAGGCTATGGTGGTACCGATATTTATTATGCAAAAATTCATGCACGTGGAGGTATTGGAGAACCGATAAATGCTGGTCCGGTGGTAAATACCGCAGGCAATGAAATGTTTCCACATGTAAACAATGAAGGACAATTGTTCTTTTCTTCCGACGGACATCCCGGCTTTGGACAACTCGATGTTTTTGCAACCGTATCAGATTCTACAGGGACATTTAAAGATGTCATTAACCTTGGAAAACCGCTGAACAGTGAAAAAGACGATTTTGGTTATTACGCACATGATAATGGTATAGATGGCTATGTAAGTTCTAACAGAAATGGAGGTACGGGAGGTGATGATATCTATCAATTTAGGTTCTATCCGGAGTTAAGGGTAGAGGGCAAAGTAATGGATGGTATTAATCTACAACCCCTTAAAGATGTAAAAATCACTTTAACCGATCAAAAGACAAGCGAGTTTGTTGCCGAGACCTATACTGATAAAAAGGGCTACTACAAAATTTTTATAGATAGAAAGCACAACTATATGATCGAAGCATCGAGAAAAACACACCCAAAAAAGAATGTGTATTTCGATACTTATACCACGCCCAGATCGGATAGGGTAGTGGTGCAGAACATTACTTTAGACCCCATCATGGACGTTAAGGTTCTTGCCGGACTCAATAAAATCTATTTTGATTTCAACAAACACAATATAAGGCCAGATGCTGCCAGGGAACTAGATAAGGTGGTTAAGCTTATGACCACGACCTATCCGGACATGATTATTAGATTAGAATCGCATACGGATCCGATTGGGAGCCATGGATATAATGATAGCCTTTCTGAGCGAAGGGCCAAGTCTACCTATGAATACCTAATTGCCAATGGCGTACCAGAACATCATGTTTTATCGTACACTGGGTATGGAGAAAGGAAACTTGTAAATGATTGTGATGTGCGGGATGATTGCACAGCTGAAGAGTTAGAGCTCAACAGACGTACAGAATTCCCCATTGTTCAAATAAAAGGACAGCATATTGTAAAATCAAAATAACAGAACCTTTGGCGTACACCCTTTATTTAATTGCCCTTCCCCTAATTTGTGGGATTATGGGAACAAATGGGGAGTAAGAATTGTACTTTTCTAGTTTTAAAGAGCTAAATCCGGCCAATTCCAATAGTGTTTTGGTATCCCTATTGGTATTACAACCCTCAAAAAACCAATGCCATGGCTTATGGGTAATTTTTTGAATAAAGGCCAGTATAGAATTATCTTTTGCCTTAACATGCTCAATAAACACAAAACTGCCCGAAGGTTTTAAAATCCGCTTTATTTGATCTACGCACTTTGATGGGTGCTGTACCGTGCAAAGCACCAAAGTACTAATAACAAAATCGCACGAATTGTCTGGTAGATCAATAAACTCGCCCATAAGTGTTTTTATTTCTAGCCGTATTCCGTATTTATCTGCACATTTTTTAAGATTGGCATGCATATGCACATTGGGCTCAACGGCAATTAATTTGGTGCCCCTTCTTAAATATCTTATGTTGGCCCCGGCCCCCGGACCTATTTCTACAACAGTTTCCGGATGATCCTTAAAAAGGGCTCTTTTTGATTTTCCAAAAAGATAATTCATATAACCCGAAAGAACCTTAAACATCCAGGAGTTAAGAGGCCCTAGAATTCGATTGTTTTTAAACTCCATACTCATGATTTCTAGTTTTAATTGATTTAAACGCTGCTATTTATTGATGATTTTGTGCCTGTCAACTATTAGACCCACTGTGCACTAATTTTCTTTAAGGAGGACATTTTATTGCCCAAACCCCATCCGAACCAGGTGATTGCCAGTTTTTTCATTCGCTTTTCTTTGTGGTAACATCTTTGAAGCGAAGCATTTCCAATATTCGATTGGAGGCACCGTCGTAATATCCGGTTTCATGCTCGTACGATTTAGGGTTTTTAAATGTCCCGAACATAATATCTATGATGGGCAAATCGGTGTAGTTGTACTTGTGTATTCCCCTTGCATGATGTATGCTATGGCTTTCCGGGCGTTGAATAATGTAGCCTATCCATTGGGGAGTATTGATATTGGCGTGCTGAAAAATACCCATGAAAGCGGTAATGAGAATAACAAGGGTTATTGCCTGTGGTGCCAAGCCCATAATCAAAGCAAAACTTACCGAACCTACTAGCGATAGGCCTATCATATCATTAATGCTGAACATAAAGGCACTGGGTACATCCAATCTTTCGGCACTGTGATGAATTTGATGGGACACCCTAAACAGAAAATTGGACTTATGCATACAAATGTGCCAACCATATTGCACCAACTCAAATACAAATATTCCTAGGACTACCTGTATCCAAAGACTTAAAGTGCTTAGATTCATTAACTGATAGGAAGCAAAAAATCCGTCCCATACTAGTGGTATATAGGTAGTAAGTAGCATAAATGCCAAGAAGAACGTTAAACCCCTAAGTTTCCAGAAAGGTATTTTGGGCAGTTTTCTTGCAGGGAACGCAGATTCCCAAAGGAATAACCCTCCAAAGATGGCATAAACAATTAATGAAACGGGGTCTAGTAAGATTTCTAAGGGACTTGGTAATTGAGAAATGAAATTTTCCATGATCTTTAGTTTAAAATTTTGACGGCAAAAATATGTGCCATAAAAAACTTAAACTAAAAATTGGGCTTGACCTATGTTAGGAATTCAGTTTCTTTCGGATTCTGCTGAGACTTTCGGGGTGTATGCCCAGATATTTTGCTATTTTGTTTACGGGTATTTTAGAAATATACTGTGCCTTGGTCTCAAACATTTCAATATAGCGCTCCTCCGCTGTTTTGGCCAAAAAGTCTTGTTCTCTCTTTGCTTTTCTTATATATGCCTGTTCTACTAAGATCCTACCTAATTTATTGGCATCGGGCGAGTGCCCATAGGCCTTCATCAAATCTTTGTAAGTAATCATTTCCATGGTACAGTCCGTTAGCGCCAACACTTCAACCTTGGAAGGAAGTTGAGTTAGAAAAGAAGAAAGGGAGGCTACCATTTCTTGATCAAAAAAGAAATCGATTACCTTTTCCGACATATAACTTTTAATAGTCAGTTCAACGATACCCTCGTTTATGAAATAGACAACATCCTCTACCTTCCCTGGAGAAGTTATTACTTCGCCTTTTTTAAATTTAATATTGGTTACAGGGTAGGGTAGGGCATCGTAGGAAGTAACGGACGTGTTTAAAATGAGATTATAAAATTCTAAGAACGACATCTTTTTGTAGGGATAAGCATAAAACTATATTAAGGTACACTTTTTTATATCATCAATCCTATAAAAGGTAGGATGGCAGCGAATACGTATGTTAATAATACAAAAATATGATGTTATAAATTGCTAATAAAACCGTAATCTTGTGAGGTAGATTTCTAACAGTTTTAACTAATTTAGCACGTATTGCAAATGACGCTCTCTGGCTAAACACGGGGATAACTATCCTATAAATAAAGAAAAAAATGAATGATCTTGGAGGTTCTATTTGGTCGGCAGCTGTTTTGTTGTTTTTTCTGATGGATCCGTTGGGCAATATTCCGGTATTGCTATCCGTATTGAAAGGGATAGCGCCTAAAAGACAACGGGTTATAATAATCAGGGAACTTTTAATTGCACTTGCAATTTTATTGATCTTTCTTTTCGCAGGCGAATCGCTTTTGAGCTTCCTTCATATTAAACAAGAATCCGTTACCATTGCGGGTGGTATAATCCTCTTAATTATTGGTTTACGATTAATTTTTCCCCGTTCGGAAGGCGTTATGGGAAAGCAACCTTCAGGCGAACCTTTTGTAGTACCTATTGCCATTCCCATGATAGCTGGTCCGTCTGTTCTGGCTATGCTAATGCTTATGACGAAAAACGAGCCGGAGCAGATAACCAACTGGTTTTTTGCAGTACTAACGGCCTGGGGTCTTTCCGCCATATTATTGTTAACGGCTCCTTTTATATATAAAATATTAAAGGAACGCGGGCTAGCTGCCATAGAACGTTTAATGGGCATGCTGCTGGTTATGATGGCGGTGCAAATGCTCAGCAATGGATTTAAAGTGCTGTTCTAAAAAACGCTTTAAATGAAACTACTATCTAGATTTTTTCAAAAAAAGGCCTCAAACAAACCGCTACACCTTAAAATATACCTTTTTCTTATCTAAAAAGTATGTGAGGTACCAAAACATGAACAACACGAAAAGGGCATTGATTACCATAACCATGTTTTCCGGGACACCCAAAGGCGAGAGCAATCCATGGGTAAAGATCTTCCCAAAGTCTCTAAACCATTGTACACCAACCGTTTCGGCAAAAAGATAGATGAAAATTGAATTGGTACCTACCACGGAAAAAATACGCAGCCATTTTTTATGGTTTCCTTTTATGTCTATCCACCAATAAAATAACGCTAGGGTAAGAATGGCCCATCCACCGGAAGCCAATGTAAAGGAGGAAGTGGCCAAACGCTTAATAATGGGTGTAATTTGTAATAGGTCTAGCGCATATCCCAATACCAACAGTATAATACCCCATTGTATGAAAGGTTTTATCTTATTAGCAGGTGATTTATCGGATAACAATATTTGGCCGCACAGCACCCCCCAAATCGTATGTGCCGCGGTAGGAATAAAATTGATGGTCACCCAACCGCCCCCATTTATTTTCCCCATAAAAAGCATATCTGTCCAAGAACCAAAACTCTGACCGTTATTATAAGGATCTTCAGGGTTGTACAGACGATAACAAACTTCGATCAACACCAACAATCCCAATGAAATAACAACTTGTGCCTTATGCGGTAAGTTCATTATGGCATAGGCTATGAGAATGGTAAAGGCCAACTGAACCAGTACGTTCCAAAGTTCCCATACCAAAGCATGACTATAAACGCAATGTAGCAATACCCCAAATGCAAACAGTAGAAAACACCTTTGCAGAATATGCCGCGTAGCTGCCTTTCTACTACCGGTCGCCAAGCGTTTGCGTAATGAAAAAGGCATGGCAACCCCAACTATGAACATAAAATAGGGTTGTATTAGGTCCCAAAAACGCAAGCCATGCCACGGATGATGATGCAATTGATCGGCAATTACCCCAATAACGGCATTGTCCTTACCTAGTTCTCCGAGGTTATGGTGAAATCCGGCGGCCTCGGCCACTAATAAAAACATAGTAAGTCCCCTAAAAACGTCTAGGGAGAATAGGCGATTGGATGTTGCTGTTGTTGACATAATTCAAAAGGTTTGGTTTACGCTTTTCTAAAGACGTAAGTTGTTATTTCTCATTTGATATAGTTATGCAGAAAACACTGCTTAATTTTTTAATGACTTGAGGGCCCCGGCTAAATCGGGTTTTTCCTGTTTGATGACATCGTACTCCGGATTAACACACTTGTCTCCCCAAATACCATACATAAACTTTAATCCTTCTATGGGTTCCGGATACTGCCCTTGGTCATCAGTGGTAGCTACCCAGTCCGTTAACAAGTCTCTATGCTTTTTTAACTCGGCCACAAAATTTGGATCATCTGCAAGGTTGTTAATTTCGTGGGGATCCTCCTCCAGATTGTAAAGTTCTTCGTCTGGCCGATATTGTTCCCAAAAACGCGATTGAATTTCGTCCAATTCCCCATCTTCAAAAGCCTTTCGCATCCGCTGTGTAACCTCCCAATCGTCTCTATAATTGGGTTGCATATAAGGACGATCTGTTTTAAAATTACGGATGTACTTATAGTTTTTAGTACGCACGGATCGGATTCTATCAATAGTAAAATCGCAGCGATCCCTAGCGGATATAACATAATTACGCGGTGTATGGTTTGTTGCCAGAAAATCTTGCCCTTCTGTATAAGCAGGAATATCAATATCCGCCAAACCTAGGGAAGTGGTGCCTATATCCAAGCCGTTGATAAGCTCAGAATTGACTGTTCCCGGCTTAATTTTCCCATCTTCACCAAAATAAGTTAGTATAAATGGCACCTTAATTCCGCCTTCATATAAAAATTGCTTGTGTCTCCACAATCGCATACCATGGTCAGAGAAGAAGAATACATAAGTGTTGTTCAATTGTCCGGCATCCTTCAACTTTTTAATGATGTCCCCTACCGCTTTATCGGTAAGTTCTACAGATTCTAGATAAGACGCCCATTCTTCTTGCATATAATCCGTCTGTGGATAATAGGGTGGGAGCGTAAGTGTTTTTGGATCTATCTGCCGAACAACATCGTCCTGAAAAGATGCCCTATAGATGTATTTATTACCGGCTAATTGAATTTGACCAAAATAGGGTTGTCCTTCCTGTTTAAGGCCCCAATCCAGTTCTTTGCCCACCAACCCATACATACCATTTTCTCTAAAAGCCCCGGCATAGAGACTATCCCTGTTGTAGGCAAAGTTGTAATCGTCCTTACCTTGATTAAACGTAAAATAACCGGCTTTCTTAAAGAGTTCTGGCAATGTTTTTACGTGATTTGGCAAGTTAATGGCCGAAGCATCAGATCTAGAACTATGATGGTTATGTGTACCAAGGCTGGTTTGCATGGCACCGGTAATGATCGCCGAACGTAATGGGGAGCACACAGGAGCAGGCATAATGGTGTTTGTAAAACGTACTCCTTTGCTTGCTAGGGCATCAATATTGGGAGTCTTTACATCGGTATCTCCATAGCAACCCAAATTGGGCGAAATATCTTCTACATACAACCAAAGAATGTTTGGTGGGGGTAGTGCCTCCTCTTTAGTCTCTTCTTTACAGGAAACAAAAGCCAAACAGCCTAGCAATAAAAAGCATGTAGCGTTCACTACTCTTTTTATACGCTTCATACTACTTTTATTCTTTGCTTTCATAAGTCGTTGTTTTGGAAATAATACTATTTATAGATTCTGGCGGCCCATCCACCTCCTGGGGCCATTTGGATTTTTAAAAGATCTCCTTTTGTTATCTGTTCAGTACGCCTTTTGTAGTCATTGCCATTGCGGTGCGCGTTTGTACCATCTTCAAAAATTTCCATATTGTATGTTCCCTCTCCCAAAAATGAGAAGTCGAGTTCCATACTTCTAGACTCATTATCCGTCATGGCCCCAACAAACCAGTGTTCCCCACTTCTTCGGGCAACGGCTATATAGTCGGATACTTTGGCCTGCAATACTTTTGTCTCATCCCAGACGGTAGGGAATTTGGAAATAAATTCGGTGCTTTCGTGCTCGCGCAAGTAATTGGTAGGGCTATCGCAAAGCATTTGCAAGGGACTTTCAAAAACTGCGTACATGGCCAATTGGTGGCACCTGGTTCCCATGGCCATGGGTCTATTGAATATAGCAGCGAAATTTTCTTGCTGTGCATTAACCATGGCTCCGGGGGTATAGTCCATGGGACCGGCTGTCATACGAATAAAGGGGAGGGTTACATTGTGCTCTGGGGTTACGGAATTCTCCCATTTATGGTTTTCGGCACCTTTAACACCCTCTCTGGTCATTACATTTGGGTAGGTACGCCGTAGACCCGATGGTTTGTACGAACCGTGAAAATCTACCATAATATGACGTTGGGCACAAGCTTCAGCTATGCGCTGATAATAATTTACCATCCATTGATCATCTCTCTGCATAAAATCTACTTTTATTCCTTTTACGTCCCAAGTTTGAAATGCATTTAAGGCTTCCTCCAATTTTTGATCTAGAGAACTCCACACCACCCAAAGGATAATACCCACGTTCTTTTCCTTTCCATAGCGTGTTAATTCCTGCACATCTACGTTGGGTACCACATCCATTACATCACCAAGGGTATACCAGCCTTCGTCTAGTATAATGTATTCTAACCCATACTTGGATGCAAAATCGATGTAGTATTTATACGTTGCCGTATTTACACCAGCCTCGAAGTCAACGCCATGGATATTGTTGTAGTTCCACCAGTCCCAAGCCACCTTACCCGGTTTTATCCAGGATGGATCGGCAATTTTAGAGGGTTCCGCAAGCTGATAACTAAGCTGATTGGTGATTAAATCGGCGTCGTTCTTGGAAACACCTACAATACGCCACGGGAAAGTACGCTTGCCCTTGGTTTTGGCAATGTAATCTGCGGTTTTGGAAACCCTTGTACTTCTATCGTCTGTCCATCGCGTATGATCCACTTTCTCCTCTAGGGCTACGGAAGGGAACACGGCGGTAAGTACGTTACCCTCGGCTCCTCTAAGCCACATACCGGGGTAATCCAAAAGTCCGGATTCCGAGATATACAATTTGGTTTCGTTCGAAGAAGAAATCAGGATGGGAAGACTACAAAGATCTTCCTTATCGGTATCTGCTAATGTTAGCAATTCATATTTGCGCTCGTTGTGGGAATGAAATTCGGTTTCTCGCGGAAAATACATGGTATCGTTTCCTGTAAAATTGAAAGTGGCCATTTCCGAACGTACAGTCAACTCCTTTTTAAATTTGGTCTGAAACTGGTAGGCAATACCGTTGTTATAGGCCCTAAATGCTACGCTATAATTACCTTTGAAATTTAGGATGAGCTCATTAAAATTATCTATAATCTGATTGCTCTTCACCTTCAGTTCAGGTTTAAGTATCTGATTTACCAATTGCCGTTTTTCCCTGATGACTTTTGGATTTTGCCCTAGGGTTTTAAAATCGTTTACGGTAAGCGAAAGCGAAGACCCGCTCATTAGTAACTGTCCATTTACCGATAGGGAATAGGTAATGCCCTGGTCTACGGATACAGTCAGGACAACGGTTCCGTCCGGGGACGAAAGAATATGGTCCGCAGCCTTGGTTGCTTGCACTAGAAAAAGTACAAGCATAAACAACGTAATCTTTAAAAAGGATGATTTCATTATGTTTAGTTTAGTGTTTTAAATGATATTAAGCCCGAAGGTGGTACATTAAAAGAAAATGTCCCTTTTTTCAGATTTATGGATTTAGTTTCTACTTCGTTACCCAAACAATCTTGGATTACATACTGATATTGCTGTGTTTCCCCACTGATATCCAAGAATATTTTTGATGACTTTTTTGCATTTAGCAGGTCAAAGCTTGCGTGTTTACCTGTAGTTAAGGAAACAACCTGATCATTGAAAAGCGCAGTAATTTTTTTGTCTTCTTTCCATCCTTCAATTTTTGGGTAGTTTGCCAAAGGATCAGAGGGTAGAAACTCACCATCTAGAAGAACATCCCGATTTTTTAGCCAATAGTCGGTATAAAACCTGATCATTTTAAAATGATCATCCGGAATGTCGGCCAATCTTACAGATATCTGTGGTACGGAGAACATAACGTTAAGTAGCTGCAGTGCCGCTATTTCAACAGGTTCTTCATAATGCCACATAAGCATATCCGAATGTACCGCGGTATTACCGCTTAGCATACGTAAATCTGTTGTTCTGATTCGATTGATAAGTGCAAGATTTGGACAATCGGCGGCCCGAAACATATTCCCATATTTTCTCATGGCTGGTCCGGCATATGGTTGTCTAAATTCTAGCATGATATCAGGATTCATCTCTTGTAGCGATGTTATGAGATCGGTCATCAAAACATCCGTTGCGGTGTTCACAGAGGCGTAATCCCGGCCGTTTTCCTTGGTAAGTTCCGTTTCATTGCCTGCGGTAAACCTAGCCATGAAATCTAATTTAAAACCATCTAGGTTCCAAGCCTTGGCGGCATCGATATAGGTGTTTATGATAAATTCTCTTACTTCAGGGTACCTAGGGTCTAGCACATAAGTCCCTTGTCCGTCCCAATAGCGAAGAAACATACCCTTCATTTTTTCGTAGGCCTTGGATTTTTCACCAACAAAAGGCACGGCATACCACAACATAAATTTCATGTCGAGATCGTGGACGGCCTGTACAAATTCTTTCATTTGCGGAATACGTTCGGGTTCCCAATCCCCGGTATAGGCGTAACCTCTATTGCTATCCATGGTTTGCCATCCGTCATCTACGATAATAGATTCAAAACCCATTTTCTTGGCAAGGACACATTCTGCCACCAAGGCGTCCATGCTAACATTTTGATGATAGCTATACCAGCTAGAATATACTGGTTTTCGGGCTACTTCCGGCACGGGTGAAGGCGTATAGAGGTCAAAAGAGGCCCACCAATCAGCTACGTCCGCCACTGCATTTGGGAAGGGGATTTTTCGGGTGTCGAAGCGTACCTGTACCTCATAGGTCTTTATTGCACTATGCTTTTCAGAGAAAAAAATCATTTCATTATACAGCATGCCATCCTCTTCTTTAATACCGGTACTTAGCACAACGGTATTTAATACTTCGGAGGTAGAGAAATTAAGGCGATTGGTGTCGTCATGTCCAAATAAACTGATTACAGGTGCTTCCCGGGCCAACATGGAACGGATTTTGGAAGGGCCCCAATCCGGGCCTATGGTCTTGTTTACAAAACTACCACTGCTCCAATATCCGGCGATATCGCTAGAAGGTAACTGCCATTTTAAAGAAAACGTTGGGGGAGGCGCTCCAAGCGGATGGGTCAGCGTAATTGTTGCAATTTCCAGGCCTTCACCTAGCTTTTTAATGGCTATCTGAGTGTTGAAAACCCCAAATTCACCAGATAGGGTAACATTCTGCCCAGCGAGTTCAAAAATTTTACTTTGTTCTTGTGACGAAACGGTGTTTAAGACCAGAAACAATAGCAATGTGTTGATTATTCGATTCATATCAATTTGATAATAATAATTTACTTACTTCTGATGGCGATTAAACCATGTATTTACGGGTTGCCCTATTTGGGAGAGGACAGTTTTATGCGGAAACCATGTTTCCACCGGTGTCTGTATTATGGTCGATACAAAAGGCCTTTGTTCGTTACCATTAATTGGTATCTAGCAATGACAAATTGTTGTTTACAGATTTGGTCTAGATGAACTATTCATCGCCACTTACTTTCTTTACTATAAAATCCCCGACCGAATTCCCCTGCCAAAGGCCGCTACTTATGGCGGGTCGGTAATGTATGCCTCCATACAATCTACTGATTGCTGCTTCATTGGATGCCTCTCTAAAGGAATTATAAGATCTTACGGGCAGGCCATATTTTACCTCTGTAGAATCTTTAAATGCATAATTATCGCCGAACAAATGGGTAAGCATCGTTGCCGCAGCAGCGGACGCAACGCTATGTCCACTAGTATGTTCCGGAAAAGCGGGGGTCTGTAAAATGGGTTTCCAATCCGGATCCATATAGGTGTTTATATACGTCTCGGGCCTAGTTAAGCTACTGCGATATTTTTCGTCCCAGCAGCTTATAAATGCATCGGCGATTGTAAGCCCAAGTTTGGATAGTACCTCGGCGGCCCTTACGGGATCTAATTTTTCCTTTTGAATAACTTGGCACGCGATCATGATCCAATGTCCGCCTGGCGAAATTTGCTGTTTAAAATACATAACATGTCCTTGGGTGTAGGACACGTTTGGGTTGCAATCCCAAAATTTTGCGATGTCCAATTGTTCTTTACTTAAATTCTTTACTGTTTCATAGACTTCTTTGGTTTCTGCAAAGAACTGCGATGATGCAATGGTATCAAAAACCGTTGGGGGTAGGGGTCTAAACTGTTGCGCAGAATCTAACATAAAGGGCCTAAGCGTACTCCAATGGGGTTCTATAGATTCCATATAATCTGGAGGGGTAGGCCTCCAACGGCTGGCGTCATCACTTACACTATATCTTGGCAAGGCGGTACGCTCTAAATAACCATCTTGCGCTGCCCATCCCAATATTTCCTTGGAAATAGTTTCCCCGAATTGAACGGAATTGGCATAAACTTTTTTGTCGATTCCTATTTCCGTTACTTCTTCCAATAACTTCTTTTGAAGGGCTTCCACGCGTTCCTGATCATAGACCAAAGCTTTGGCCACACCCGTAAAAGCAATAAGGGATGCTAAAGGATAATAATAACTTTTTTCGGCACTGGGCTCGGACAAAGTACTTAGGCCATTTAGTTTTCCAACTAAGGAAGGTTTGGAGGGGTCCATAAAGCGAATACTTTCATATGCTGCTATATTGGGGTAGCTGTAGATGCGACTCGCAACCGGGGGCGTAAAAATATCCGCAACTATAACATCTGTTAAATGCCCATTATAGGTAGCCAAACTTCCTTCAAAATAACTATCGAGTGCTGCTTGGTCATGTGGTTTATTACAGCCTACGGCCATAACCAATAAACCTATAATCATGTAAATTGTCCTACTCATGTGTGTACACTGTTTTTGTATTTCCTTTAAAATTGGTTACGTTAATTTCCTTTACGTTCCCGTGAATTGTAATGCTTCTGGAACTTTGCGATAAATAGCCTGAACCGTAATAAAATTCTACTTTTTTCCGAGCACCATTTTTAAGGATCACTTCTGCCGAAATGTCTCCTTTGGCCGCTAGAAAAGGTTTAATGGGATTGGTGGTATTTATGGCATGAATAGCCATGGGGCCGTTATTATTTGCACTTAGCAAATAAGGAGTTCCTGCCGGATTTCTAAGTATTCCAAGGGCACTGCCATCATAATCGTTTACAAAGCCACTTTTGGCTAGCGTTAGGGTTTTAAACCCTCCGGAACCATCTCCCAGAAGTACAGCCCCCATAAAGGCATCAAAACGTCCCATGGCCACCTCTGTTGCATATGAATTACCGGTTAACACTATATCCTCATTTCCGTCTAAATCAATATCTTCTATGACAATACCTTCCACAGGTCCTATTTGCACATTTAAGGGCAAGGATCGCATTTTAAAAGAACCATTTCCAAGATTTTCCATGTAACTGCTTGCAAGATTGTGGCTTTTAACCACGTAGCTGTCTTTTAGTTCTTCTGGCAAAAAGGATTTTTCGAAGGTGGTTTCGGCAAACTGTTGATAGGTCTTAAACCGTACCCTCATTGCGTTTATCTGGGTAATGATCTCATCTCTGGTATGTGCTATGTAATTTTCCCCGTCAATGTAATAACACATTACGGGGTCTATTCTACCATCCTTGTCATAATCCTTGGCATAGATGCACAGCGGCTCATCCGGAGAAGCGTTGTACTTACTATTTAGTCCTAAATTACCCAAAATGTAATCCGTATCACCATCATTGTCGAAATCCCCTCCGGCAATACTGTTCCACCAACCTTCCGTTTTGTCTAAATCAGGGATGTCCTTCACATATACAAGTTTTCCATTTTCGTTATGGAAAAATACCACGGGCATAAATTCCCCTACCGCAATTAAATCTCGCCAGCCATCACCATCGTAATCCGTCCAAAGGGCAGAACTTACCATGGTGAGTATGTCCCATCCATCTATGCTGTTACTTATATCTCTAAATTTTAGGTTATTTGGATCTTGGTCGTGCAAGTTTTCCAAAAGATAACTTTTAGCAGGCATGGGATACTTGCCGGGGTTTACCCTACCGCCCACAAAAAGGTCTAGATCGCCATCTTGATCAAAATCTATTGCCGTAACGTTAGAACCGCTTGTTGGGATGTTGGGAAGGGCATCGGATTTTACAAAGTTACCTGCACCGTCATTGAGATACAGTCGATCTTGATAGTTTTTGTCATCATCAGATATTTGCACACCACCACTCACTATATAAAGATCGGGATGGCCATCGGCATTGGCATCAAAGAACAAAGAACCCATATCTTCATATTCCTTGTCCTGTGCTAAGGAGTCTTGCGAAAAAGTACCGTTCCCTTGCTGCAGAAATATCTGCCCAGCTTGCCCTGCTGCCCCGCCAATATAAAAATCCTCATACCCGTCCGCATTAATATCCGCCACGGCCATACCTGGTCCGTTCCGCGAATGCATATGTGGCAAAATGGGTTGCAATTTAAAATCGACCATAGGATCCTCCCTATGTTCAAAACCAATACCAAGGGAATCCGTTATATTGCTAACCAGGGTATTTTTTTGTGCTGAATAACCCGATGCTTCCTGGAAGCTTGCTTTAGATTGGTCTAAAACCAACAATTGATCGCTATTGGTATTCTCCAATAATTGATACGAATTATCTGGCCACCAAATTTCTATGCTGCTCGCCTTCTTATGTTCGCCAAGCCCAAAATGAATGGTAGGGTCCACACTAGATTCATAACCCCTACTTAGATAATGCTCGTAATACTGGCTTGTGCTTGGCGTGGTTATTTTGATTTTGGCGCCAATACCACCAAGATTGCCTTTTTTCCCTTTGAGGCGTATGCTTAGGGCATTGTTAGCGGGTTGTCTATCCCTTAAATTCTCATATAGAAAGGCGGGCTGATCTACGTTGTTTACAATCAAATCTAGATCACCATCATTATCTAGATCGGCATAGGCCGCTCCGTTAGAGCAGCTAGGGTCTTCAATGCCCCAGTTTTCCGAAACGTTTTCAAAAGTCATATCGCCTTTGTTACGGTAGGCGTAATTTATCAATTGGGCCTTGGGCAATTCGTTTATAGAGCTCAGTTTCTGTTTTATTTTGGTATCCACATCGCCTAAGGGATTGTCATATATGTTTTGGTAGTGTATGTAATCCAAATTGCCCAAATCTCTTAAAAAACCATTGGTAACATACATGTCCTTATAACCATCATTGTCATAATCCGCTAAAAGGGCGCTCCAGCTCCAGTCGGTACTGCTTACACCGGCCAAAAAACCAATTTCGCTGAACTTATCTTCACCTTGATTTAATTGCAATGTATTTCTGCTGTATTGTGGATCGTAACCTGCTTCGAGCATCATTTGAAAGCGATCATAACCTGTAGAGGAGATAATCAATTTTTGTCTTGTATTATCTTCTGGCCGCATATCGAGTACCACAATATCGGGTTTACCATTGTTATCAATATCGGCAACATCATTTCCCATACCTGCATAGGAAGTATGTTTTATCTGATCGGATATTTGGTCTTTAAAAGTACCATCCCCTTGGTTTATATATAGGATGTCATTACCAATAAAATCGTTAGAAACATAGATATCTGGCCAAGAATCGTTGTTGATATCCGAAATACCTACACCAAGGCCATAACCTTCTACCAAGATCCCCGCCTCGGTAGAAACATCGGTAAATTTCCCATTGCCATCATTCCGATATAACCTATCGGTACTAATGGATTCCCCATTCAATTTTCGTGGCATGCTACTATTTACCCCATGCTCGTAGGCAGCTGGGTTTACCAGCAGATATAAATCCAAATCGTGGTCCTTATCAAAATCAAAAAAGGCAGCTTGCATGGATTGGCGTGTATCCGCTAGGCCGTATTCCTCAGCTTTTTCCGTGAACGTTAAATCTCCGTTATTAATGTAGAGCAAATTGGCACGTTGCGGTATTGGGGCACCTCCAGAAACGCAAACGTAAATATCCAAAAAACCATCTTGGTTAATATCTACCATGGTTACGCCAGTCCCCCAGCTTTTGTTCAGAATACCCGCTTTATCGCTTATATCCTCAAATTGTAGATTTCCTTTGTTGAGGTAGAGCCTACCCGAGACCATATTACCGCTGAAATAGATATCCGTAAGGCCGTCGTTATTGATATCACCTACGGCTACTCCGGCACCCGTATAAATATTCATGAAAGAAAATACGTTTATACTATCATTTTCTTCAATGGTATTAGTGAAGTCTATACCTGAGTGCGACGAACCCACTCTTTTAAAACCTTGGGTTTGCTCTTTCTTGCATGCAACTAAGAACAAGAGGCTACAAAAAACGCCGATAAGTGGTTTAAAATATTTCATTGCGCCGGAAAAATTTGGGTTTGTTCACCTTCAACATCGATTATAGTTACAGTTTTAGCATTGTTTGGAATTGGCATACTTCTACTGGGTTGGGACAAATAACTGCCGCCATAGTTAAATTCAACCTTTTGTTGTTGTCCATTAGCGTATTGGATTATTGCATAAACATCCTGTGATTTTGCGGTGTATATTTTTTGCTGTGGCCTTGGGAAGGTATAGACAGCTAAAGGACCGTTATTAATCGTAGCCATGGCAACTTCTTTACCCTCGGCGTATAGTCTGGCCAACCCCTTGGCATCCCCGGGAACAAAAAAACCGCTTTGTTCTACCCCTACGGATTTAAACCCTCCATTTCCATTACCAGCCAACAGCCAACCAATGGCGGCATCGTATTGACCAGAGAATACTTCGCCACTATAAAAATTTCCAACGGCCAAAAGGTCTAGATGGTCATCATTATTATAGTCGCCCACCATCATTCCGTACATAGGAGCGATTTGAGCGGGTCTGGGCAATGCGGTAAGCTTAAACTTTCCATCCCCTAAATTTTCTAGATAACTGTTGGCAAAAGTTTCTGATTTAACCACATAGGCATCTTCTAATTCTTGTTTTAGAAAAGATTCTTCAAAGGTAGCCTTGGCGTAGTCGGAATATGTTCTAAAGCGGGCCCTCATAGCGTTTATTTGATCGATGAGGTCGTTTCGGGAATGAGCTACATAATTTTCGCCATCGATATAATAGCACATTACCGGATCTATTTGCCCATTTTTATCGTAATCGTTGGCATAGATGCAAAGTGGTTCTTCGGAACTTGCATGGTACCTGCTATTTAAGCCAAGATTGCCCAAAATATAATCGGTGTCCCCATCATTGTCAAAATCTCCCGATACGATATTGTTCCACCAGCCAGAAGTATGTTCCAGACCAGTTTGTTTCGTGATCTCCACTAATTTTCCTTGCTGATTTTCAAAAAAGCGAATGGCCATAAATTCACCTACTACAACGAGATCTTGCCATGTGTCATTATTAAAATCTGTCCATAACGCCCCAGTAACCATTCCCAATTCTTCAAAAAGAGTACTAACAGCTTGGTCATCCTTAATAAAGCTAATGCCGTTTTCCGCGCTATTGTTTTTTAGCAGATAGCTAGCCGGTGCAAGGGGGTAGGCCCCCGGTCTAACCCTACCGCCTACAAAAAGATCTAGTTTACCGTCTTTGTTGTAATCGGCGGCGGTAACTACGGAACCACTTACAGCAAATTCTGGGAGGGCACGTATCTCGGTGAAAGCACCCGTACCGTCATTTTCGTATAATCTGTCTTGGTACAATGGACTGTTCTCTTTATGCGTAGATCCTCCACTTACTACGTATAGGTCTTGATCACCATCGTTGTCGGCATCAAAGAACAAAGTTCCCATATCCTCTTGTTGCTTTTGGGGAAACGATAGCTTTTGAAAACTCTGATTTTCACTTTGGATCATAAGCGTGCCCGGCTGCCCGGTAGCACCACCAATATAACAATCTTCCATACCGTCGCCATTTACATCGGCTACTGCGAGTCCAGGGCCATTGCGCGAATGCATATGGGGCAGTAAAGCCTGTATCTTAAAATCTACAAATGGGTCTTCTCGATGCTTATAAGCATGTAGGGCCGTGCTATCCATTTGCTGAAATAGTGTAGGAGCCGTATATTTTTGTTTGGTTTGATAAGGGATGGCATCCTTAATTTTTAGGGTAATTTCCTTATTTGTGGACACATCTTGAAGCACCTCTCTATTTCCGTTTGGCCAAGTCACTATTACGCTGTCCAACCTAACCGTGTTACCCAAGCCAAAATGAAGGGAATGTTCTACTGTGGAGAGGTAACCTCTATAGGGTGTAAAGTATTGTTTTTGTACTTTTCCCTGATAATGGAGTGTTACCTGACTGCCTATTCCTGCTAAATTTGGCGCTTCCCCCTTAAATTTGAATTTTATATAATTATGAGTTTGGTCCGATACTGTATTATTCTCAAAAAGACTAGCCGGATCGTCAATGTTGTTCATTACCAGATCCAAGTCACCATCGTTGTCCAGATCACCATAGGCCATACCGTTGGAGTAGGTGGGTTTGGTAAAACCGGCTTCTTCGGAGATGTCCTTAAATTGAAGGTCGCCTTCATTTTTGAAGAAAAAATTGTGTGTTTTTATACCGGGTAGCTTATTGAGTTCTTCTATTCGCTGCTTTCTGTTGGTTTCCTCCGTACCCATGGTAAGTACCTGATTTCCGTATACCATGAAATCTAGGTTGGTAATATCTTGTCGGTAGCCATTGGTAATGCCAAGGTCTTTAAGGCCATCGTGATCAAAATCGGCCAATAGCGCACTCCAACTCCACTCTGTGGCGGAGATACCTGCAATTTGGCCCACTTCACTAAAAGATCCATTTCCATTGTTCAGCTGTAAGGTATTTCGAATATACTGGGGCTGGTAACCATCTGATATACTATTTTGAAACTGATCATAATTGTTGCCCATCATGGTAAGTTTCCAGCGTTCATTATCTGGTGGTAGCATATCCAAGACCACTACGTCCATTAGTCCGTCGTTGTTAATGTCCGCTATATCATTACCCATACCATTATAGGTAAGATGTTTAAAATAGGTGCTAATTTCATTAAGGAACGTTCCGTTTTGTTGATTTACGTACAGCAGATCGTCCGTAAGAAAATCATTGGATACGTAAATGTCTGGCCATCCGTCCATGTTGATATCAAATACTTCTACGCCAAGACCAAATCCTTCCATTAAGATTCCGGCTTCTATTGAGACGTCACTAAAGGTTTGATCTCCATTATTGCGAAACAACTTGTCTACAGAAGGTGCTTTCCCAGTTCGATCTTTAGGACGTGTTGTATTGCGGTTAAAATCTACCAGGGCGTTACTTAGCAGATACATATCCAAATCCCCATCTCCGTCATAGTCCAAAAAGGCGGCTTGTACAGAATAGCTTTCGTCTGCGAGGCCCCATTTTTCAGCTTCTTCCTCAAATGCTAGCTTACCCTCTTTTAAACCTTTGTTAATGAACAAAAGATTGGCCCTATCGGCTCCTGTAGAAGTTCTTGGTCCACCCTTGCACACATAGATGTCTTGATATCCGTCTTGGTTAATATCTACGATAGCCACACCGTTAGACCAATTAGTAGACCCAACATTGGCCTGTTCCGTGAGGTCTTCGAACTGCCAATTGCCCAAGTTGCGGTATAATCGGTTACTTGTCATGTTACCGGTAAAATAAAGGTCTTGTAATCCGTCTTTATCAAAATCTGCCACTGCAACCCCTGCACCATTGTACATGTATTCAAATTCGAGTACACTTAATGTTTCATCCAATACCAGTGTATTGCTAAAGGATACACCAGAATTTTCTGAGGTATGCTCTTTGAATAAATGTTCTGCGGTTTTATTGCAGCCGACCAAGCTCACTATCAAAGAGAATGAGCTTATTGTCAGTAGTCGTTGTAAGGTTGTATTGAACATACAGCGAATATAATTACTAAGGGTTAAAAAAAGGAATCCAATCTCTTAAAATAGACTGGATTCCCTATGGTTTGAAGCAATCAAATGTCCTAAACTAATTTCGCGAATAGGGCAACGATCTATTTCTTAGTAATTAGGATTTTGTTGAAGCATACCTCCAGATCTATCAACCTCTGACAATGGGAACGGAAACACATTAAATCTGTCATCCCAAGCTGCACCAAAGATTTGAGAGCCAATGCCCCATCGGGTAATATCGAACCAACGATGTGGTTCGAGTGCCAACTCAATCCTTTTCTCTTGCCTCATGGCTTGCGTTAGGTCTGCCGCTGCGTCCAAAATAGGTAGCCCTGCCCTAACTCTAATATCATCAATTTGCTGTCTAGCAATGGTAAGATCACCACCACCTTCTATTAGTGCTTCGGCATATAAGAGCTTTAACTCGGCAAATCTAAACCAACGTTCATTGTTAAAATCTGCCTGTCCGTTAGGTGCATGGTTCCCTGGAACGGTATTCGCCGGACCTCTGTACTTCTTTAAAGTGAAATCTGTTGAGGACCATTCTACGTCATAGGGCAAGCTAGCAGTACCGCCACCATCATAAGTGTAGTACATGTCACCATCTTGGTAAAATATGGATTGGGCCCTAACGTCACCGGGTTCAAAGGCATCTACTAAATCTTGGGTAGGGGCCCACCAGCCTAGTTTTCCTGCTGGAGCTCCATTACCTGCATCCCAGTACCATCCTCTACCTGTTCCTTGTGAGGCTTTGAAATTCTCTGAGTGCGTATCGTCAAATACCCAAAGGTTATCATCTGAGAAAGGACCTCCATATTGGATTTCAAAAATAGATTCCGCGTTGTTCTCATTATCAAAGGCAAATACACTGTCGTAATCCGGTAAAAGCTCATAAGGCCCGTTGGTTACAACATCGGCAAAAGCGGTGATCGCCGCAGCCCAATCTTGTTTCCAAACGTTTACTTTCCCTATGTAGGATCTTGCGGCCCAGGAAGTGACTCTACCTGTATTTCCGCTATCCCAAGCTGCGGGTAGACCTGCTGCTGCTTCTGTCAAATCAGCCAATATTGATGTAAACAAGTCATCAGTAGTTGAATTTGGCAGGGCCAAATCGTTTATGTCTGTTTTAACCTCTAACGCTAAGGGAGCTGGACCAAATAGTTTCAATGCCTGAAAATGGAACCATCCTCTAAGAAATTTAGCTTCTGCGGATAATTCTGTTTTATCCTCTGCCGTTAGTTCATTTTCACCTTCCATATTTTCCAATACCAGATTGGCGCGGAAGATACCCTCATATATCTGTGTGTAAATTGCCGCATAGGGAACGTCGCTAGAACGTATTTGTAAAAGGTCTATATCTTGGGAAATACCATCTGAAGTAACATTATCTGCTGCTACATCATCCGTTATTACCATGGTTATTTTCCAAAATTCCCCTCTTTCGGAAAGTGTTTCGGTACTCGTTCCCCAAAAATCCTGAATGGAAGAATAGGAAGCGAATATAGCGCCGTCGAAATCGGCTCTGGTCTTATAAAATGTATCGGCAGTTACACGATCTAGCGGTAGCAGGTCCAATTCATTATTACAAGAGGAAAGACAAAAGAAACAGATGCCTACTAAAAACATACTTATCTTCTTCATAATTATCTTATTAAATTATTTTTTTATTATAAAATTAATTAAAACTCACGGACCATCCTAGTTGAAAAATCCTTGGCTGTGGTGATGCACCGCCATCCTGACCACTGGCCAAGGTAAAGTCTCCTTTCTGGAAACTCTGTGCGCGAGTAACCTCTGGGTCAAAACCAGAGTAATTGGTAAATGTTGCCAAGTTTTGAGCTCCAATATAAAACCGCATTCTGCTTACAAATCCGTTGGTCCATTTGTTCAACGTTTCCTGTGGTAAGCTATATCCAATGGATATATTTTGAATACGCATGTAACCTGCATCTTCTACCCAACGGTCTGATACCCTATTGTTGTTGTTGGGATCGTCCCTTGTTAACCTTGGGCTGGAACTAGAGTTGGTTGTTCCTGGTCCGGTCCATCGGTTAAGTACTTGTGTACTAAAGTTACTTGCGGAGGTTAGATCTTCCAATGGTATTCTTGCCGAGTTGTAGATCTGCTGATCGCCAACACCCCTAAGCACCATAGAGAAGTCAAAACCTTTGTATTCTGCCTGGAGATTAAATCCATAGAAGAAACCAGGGAAAGGACTGCCTAGGAATGTTCTGTCCTCTGCATCTACCTCACCATCACCATTTACATCTACAAATCGAACATCACCAGGTGCTGCACCACTAGAAAAAGCATCGGGAAGGGCGGCATCGGCAGCAGCCTGATCTTGATAAAGGCCGTCTGTTTTAAAGCCGAAGAAGTGACCCAAACTTTCACCAACAATGGTACGATGCGTTTGTGCACCTCCAATACCCGAAATAATCGATGGGATTTGACCCAAGCTCGTTACTTCGTTTTTCACTGTGGTAAGGTTGGCGCCTATACTATATTTGAAATCGCCTATTTCATCATTGAAGTTAACCGAAAGTTCTATTCCCGAGTTTTTAATTTCCCCTACGTTTGCATCGGCCGGTAAGAAAAAGCCCGATACAAAAGGTATTGGAAGCCCAAGAAGTACGTCTTCGGTAGTTTTGTTGTAATAATCGAACGTTCCGGTAAGTTTACCGTTAAGAAAACGTCCGTCGATCCCTATATCATATTGTGTACTGGTTTCCCATTTAAGGTCGGCATTGGCAAAACTGCTTGGTGCAGGAGCTACCGTAACCGATTGATCGTCACCTATTACATAGAAGATGTTATTGTTCAATGCACTAAGGAACGCGAAATTTAACCCTGTAAATTGGTTACCAGACTGTCCCCATCCAACTCTGATCTTCAAATCGTCCACAAAATCACCTTTAGGAAAAAAGTCTTCTTCGGAAATTCTCCAACCAACGGATAATGAAGGGAAAATATCGTCCCTGTTGTCTTCGGCAAATCTAGATGTGGCATCCCTTCTAACATTGGCGGTTGCCAAATACTTTCCTTTATAGTTGTAGGTAAGTCTACCTAACCATCCTTGCAATGTCCAAAGATCGGCCTCATTGGCGGCTGCTACTGCTGTACCTGTAGCGGCAAAATTTGGATTGAACAAGTTACGTCCTTGGATTCTTACCTTATCGAATTTAAACTTGGTCTGCTCAAATCCGAATATGGCGGATAGATTATGATCGGAACCCCCGAAGGTAGTATCATAAGATAGGGTTGCGGCAGATGTTAACGTTAATTCTATTGGACGGGATTGAACCAACAAGGATTGTCTAATTGAATTGCCTGTAAAATCTGTTTCTTCCTGGAAGAAATCACCAGAACCTACGTTATAGTCAATACCAAGTGAAGGTCTAAGTTTAAGGCCTTCCACAATTTGAAGTTCGCCATAGAAATTGGCTAAAACCTTACGTGTTTGGATGGTTGTTCTGTTTATCCGCTCATCTGTTCTAAACAAAATATTACTAGCAGAACCTTCGCCTATCGTCCCTGGGTTTTCTTGGTTGTAACCTAAAGGACCGTTGGGATCGAAGGGTTGAAAGTATGGTGCGTTAAGCGCGGCATTGTATGCAGCGTTAAGACCACCACCTTCTGCTTGGGTAGTACGATCTGTTTGACTTATCAATATTGATTCTCCAAATCGCAAAAATTTCCCCACTTTAATATCAGAGTTGGCCTTGAACGAGAAACGCTCAAAATCTTGTGCTCTTTCAATACCGTCAGAGCTTAAATAACCACCAGATATGAAGTAGTTGGCTTTTTCAGTACCACCACTTACGGTAACATTATGGTTTTGAACAAAACCATTTTCAAAAACAAGGTCTTGCCAGTCTACGTTGGGTTGACCGCTAAATTCTGAAACGTCTCTTCCAAGCTGACCTTGGATATCTATATATTGCTGTACGTTAAGCATGTCATACCTGTCTCTTACGGTGCTTACGGAAACGTAACCATCATAATTAACTTTGGCATCACCGGTTTTTCCACGCTTCGTGGTAACGATAATTACACCATTTGCCGCCCTAGCCCCATAAATGGCCGCGGAAGCGGCATCTTTAAGAACATCTATGGATTCGATGTCGTTGGGATTGAGTCCGGCCAATGGGTTAGAATCCGTAGTGGAGGAAGTGTTTACGGTAATATTATTGGTCTGTACAATCGGTACACCATCTATTACCCATAAAGGATCGTTTACCCCCGGAGTTCCAATACCACGTATACGTACGTTGATAGGAGCCCCCGGATCACCACTTCTATTGG
Organism: Spongiimicrobium sp. 3-5; assembly: GCF_046557915.1. Lineage (NCBI taxonomy): Bacteria > Pseudomonadati > Bacteroidota > Flavobacteriia > Flavobacteriales > Flavobacteriaceae > Spongiimicrobium > Spongiimicrobium sp. 3-5. Next base: position 106,070 of record NZ_JBHEBG010000005.1, on the reverse strand, counting down.
TAATGTTTACCCCGGAAATGGTTCCGGCCAGTACCTGATCAGGACTGGTAATGGGTTTGGATACAATATCCTCTGCTCCAATAGAGCCTACAGCACCGGTAAGATCTGCCTTCCGTTGCGTACCATAACCTACAACTACTACTTCGCTAAGCGCTTGGGCATCTTCTACCATAACAACGTTAATAGTAGACCTGCCATTAATTTGCACTTCTTGCAAAGAATAACCTACGTAGGAAAATACCAAGGCGGTTGCACCATCCGGTGCGTCTATCACGTAGTTACCGTCAAAATCGGTAACCGTACCTACGGTGGTACCTTTGACTACTACGTTTACGCCAGGTAATGGACCTGTTGCATCTGAAATTGCCCCAGAAATAGAAGTCTGGGCAAAGGACGAGTGCACTCCAAATAAAATTAGAAAAATGAACGCCAGGTAAAGCACCTTCGTTTCACGGTGTTTCGTAAAGTTTTGTTTCATAATCAATGAAGTTTAGAGTTAGTTTTTCGAAAACCACAGTGCAGAAACACAAATATTTCTGTACTATGATATACTATGCTACATTGACAAAAGTATTATAAAAATCAATATATAAAAATAAAATCCTAATAAAAATAGCTATTTAACATATAACAGCTTAAAATTTTATGTAGTTGATACCTGGGCTTTAAAATCTTTGGATAAATAAAAAACCAATTCTTACCCGCTAGTTTAGACCCATTTGGTTGTTAAAATGCATGGATGTAGGAACTTGGAAGTACATTCTTTTTGCTTGGTATTACAAATATTGTGGTTACAAAGGGAAGTATCATTAAAATAAATGGTTAACCGTACCGGCCAATAGTTTTCTTAAAAAAGGCCTTATAAAGAATCATTTCATTACTTGGATAGCGGACAAAAGTAATTTTACCGTTATAAATATATCTGGGAAGCTTAGGTCTACATCTATTTAAAACATTCAATATATTGGGTATAACTAAATCTTTGGGACCACAAATAATATTCTTGTTTATATTTGTAACAATCACGGATGCGCAATGATCTGCTTTTGGACTTCGGTCATGGATTTTTAGTGTTTGACCGGCAAGGAACAGGAGAATTATGGTATTGATAGACAAAATCATCAAACTGAAGCAGAACTTTAGTCTGTCTAAACACGAACAATTGGTACAGGGTGTCATCGAGGCGATAGATGAAGGTATCCTAACCCCGGGTGATCAATTGCCTTCTATCAATAAGATGGTTAGCGAGGTTGGTTTTGCCAGAAAAACTATTGTACGGGCCTACGAAGAACTCAAAGAGCGCGGTCTTGTTGAGTCTAAAAAATTAAAAGGGTATTTCATAGTTAGTCAGGAAACCAAAGTTACACTTAAAATAGCCCTTATACTATTCTCTTTTCAACGGTTTCAAGAAGAATTCTACAATACATTTAGAAAGGAACTGGGCAAGCGATTCCATATAGACGTCTTTTTTCACCATAACAACATATCGATTTTTGAAACCATCTTTTCCAATATACGTGGAAAGTATGGGATGTACGTGGTAGCACCAATACCTAACCCCAAGTTACGTCCATTGTTAGAGGGCATTTCTCCCCAAAAATTACTTATTATTGATAGATATTTACCTTTGGCCCCGGAGTACTCCTATATTTCCCAAGAGTTTGAGAAGAATACCTATGGCCGACTCGTAGAATTACTGCCGGCGATTAAAAAGTTTAAAAAGTTTGTATTGCTTTTTTGGGAAGACGGGGATTACCCAATGGGAATCATGAACTCCTTCAATCGGTTTTTATCCGATTACGATTTGGATGGTGCGGTAGAGAACAAATACAAACCAGGATCTATCAAAAAAGGAAATCTCTATTTCTTTATCAGTGATACCTTTTTATGGGAGGTGCTAAGAGATTGCCGAAATAACGAATATGTGGTAGGTAAAGACGTAGGTATCCTATCCCACAACGACCACATCGCCAAACAAATTGTCTTTGGTGGCATTACAACCATTTCCACCGATTTTAACGATATGGCACGTAGGGCGGCCAACCATATTAAAAGCGGAGGCATTACCCAGGAGATAATGCCTTTTAATCTCATTAAGCGCAATTCGCTCTAAATTCACCTTCAATTTCTTTTAGGTTAAAATGTTAATTTCATTGAATTTTCAATCCATATTTGACAATTCTTAGAGTTTTTATGCATTTTATTTTTGATTTCTTAAGTTTAATACTACATTTGCATTGTAGCATAGTATATCATAGTATATATGTTTTACCTGTGTCAGGTTAACTATAAAAGTTTGAGTTTAGTTATATTGAGTTAGTTTACCAAAGTTTAAGTAGCGAGAAAAGCCAAGTGATTGTGAATCGCTTGGCTTTTATCTACTATAACCGAAGTGAACTAGGATCTGCCGTCTTAACCGTAAACCATACTAATTAAGTAATAATGCTGAAAAAGGCCACCTTAGGGCAAGAACTTGAGATTTTGATAAAGGGAGTGGAAGCCCCTATTTCTTCATCGTTAACCAAGGCATTTGATGACGATGGACTTATAATCTACGATTTTGAAGTGAGCTGTAATGAAGAGGTTTATCCCCGGCCCATTACCCTGCTATGGAAAGTGCCGGCAATTGATGTGAAGGGAGTTTGGAAACCGACTACAGATTTTGCAAAACGTATTCAGGCAGATTGGGAATTGGAAAATATGGAGTCTAGAATATCCATAGATTCACCAGTAATAAGCCTGTTTGGAAATAACGACCTAAATGTACTGACTTTCGCATGTTCCAATGCGATCAACAAGCTGGAGATGAATGCCCGATTACGGGAAGAGAACAACAATTTTTACTGTCATCTTACCCTTTTTACAGAGCAGCATTACGCATTGAAGAAATTCAAAATTCAGCTGCGCTTAGATTACCGAAATCTTCATTTTTCAGATACTTTGAGGGACGTTTCCAAATGGTGGGAGACCGCTGGCCAGCTAAAACCTGCTTTTGTACCTCCAATAGCAAAAAAACCACTATACTCTACCTGGTATCAATTTCATCAAAGCTTAGACCTTGATGTCCTGTTTCAAGAATGCAAAATAGCCTACGATCTAGGATATAGGGTGGTTATTGTAGATGATGGTTGGCAGACCAACGACTCTAACCGGGGGTACGATTATACCGGCGATTGGCAACCAGACCGTATCCCGGAAATGGCACAGTTTGTAGCGCAAATGCACAAATTGGGAATGAAGGTTGCGCTTTGGTATTCCGTTCCGTTTTGTGGTAAAAAATCTGCCGCCTATGAAAGGTTTAAAGGAAAGTTTTTAACAGAAAACCATCGCTGGGCACCCGTTTTCGATCCACGTTATCCCGAGGTTCGCGAATACCTGGTAAATACCTATGCGCATGCACTTAGAGATTGGAAACTAGATGGTTTTAAACTCGATTTTATTGATGATTTTAAACTGTATTCAGATACCCCGTTGAGCAAGGAAGACGGACGAGATTTTGCCTCCATTAATGCTGCGGTAGATAGGCTTCTTACTGACGTTATGACTGCCTTGCAAGCCATTAATCCCGAAGTTTTTATAGAGTTCAGACAAAAATACACCGGTCCTGCAATGCGGAAATACGGTAATATGTTTAGAGCGTTCGATTGCCCTGGGGATGCCACTATGAATAGAGTGCGCATTGCCGATATTAAGATGCTTTGCGGAGAAAGTGTTGTGCATTCGGATATGGTTACATGGCATAAGGACGAATCTTTGGAAGTCGCTGCTTTGCACATGGTAAACACCTTATTTGGTGTGCCACAGTTGTCCATTATGTTACACGAAGCCCCACCCTTACATGTACAAATGATAGCTTTCTATACACGCTATTGGCAAGAGCACGCCCATATTTTATTGGAAGGCCATTTTACTCCTTCCAGACCCTTGGCAAACTACCCTATGCAAAGGGTATCCAAGGATGGGTACACCATCATAGGCATATATGAAGAGTATGTGGCCAAACTATACGAGGCAAAGGAAAATATACATTTGATAAATGGACAAATAGCCAATGAACTTGTGCTGAATTGTATAACGAGTTTAGGCGACTATAACTGCCTGGTTTATGATTGTACAGGAAAGAAAATCAGTGAAAAAGAAGTGAACTTGGCCAAGGGCGTACATCTATTGGAAGTACCTCCCTGCGGGCTTATTGAACTGACTAAACAAGTTTAGATAAACCAAACCAAAACCAATCGTAAAGATGGAAGAAGCGATAAGCAGTATTGATATTATAATCATTGGGGTTTATTTCATTGGAGTAATGCTTATCGGTCTTTATGTTGCCAGAGGAACAAAAACGGGAGAAGACCTTTTCCTCGGAGGAAGAACTTTTGGCTGGGGTCTAATAGGGCTTTCATTGTTTGCTTCCAATATTTCCACCTCTACCATTATAGGGCTCTCTGGTGCCGCCTATAGTTCCGGTATTGTGCAGTCTGTTTATGAATGGATGACAGGCATACCACTGATTATTGCCGCTCTTATATTTATACCACTTTATCTAAAATCTAAAATTACCACCATTCCCGAATTTTTGGAACTCCGTTTTGACAGAAGATCTAGAAAGTTCTTTTCCCTAGTAACCATCTTTACCAGCATAGTGGTAGATACCGCGGGAGGTTTGTATGCAGGAGCTATTGTTCTACAAGCGTTTTTTCCAAATTTGATCATTTGGCAAACCACCTTGGTATTAGCCTTGGTCGCTGGTATTTATACCGCTTTTGGAGGACTAAAGGCTGTTGTTTATACCGATGCCATACAGGCTATTATCCTCATTGTTGGTTGCTCAATTTTGTCCTATATGATGTTCGAAAAGTTAGATTTTTCCTGGGATAAGGTTGTGGGGGCAGCCCCTGAGGGTCACTTATCAATAATAAGACCTGCGGATGACGATTCCTTACCTTGGCCCGGATTAATTATGGCGGTTCCCATATTAGGTTTTTGGTATTGGACTACCAACCAGTACATTGTGCAACGCATTTTAGGGGCAAAGGATGTCAACAATGCCCGATGGGGTGTTATATTGGCAAGTTTCTTAAAGATTATACCCCTATTTATAATGGTTATTCCCGGTACCATGGCCATTGGCCTGTTTCCCGGCTTGGGCAATGCGGATCAGGTATTTCCAACGGCGGTAATGAACATATTGCCCGTAGGGCTCATAGGCCTTGTGCTTGCCGGATTGATATCGGCCATTATGAGTAGCGTGGATTCTACCTTAAATTCGGCATCTACGCTATTGGTAGTAGATTTTATTAAAACCAAAAATCCGGATATCAGCGATAAGGATACGGTAAAATATGGAAGAATCACCACCCTGGTACTGATGTTGGTGGCTGCTGGGTGGGCACCCATGATAGAGAACTTTGGAGGTATTTGGTCCTATTTGCAGCAAATGTTTTCAATAATAGTTCCGCCAATCGTGGTACTGTTCCTTGTTGGGGTATTCTACAAAAGGGGAAACAAGGATGGCGCTTTTTGGACATTGATTTTAGGTACCTTGGGAGGGGTTGTACTCTTCGTTCTGGACCAATTGGGTTTTTGGACGCTACATTTCACCTACAACGTAGGGATTATGGTAGTCATAAGTACTCTTGTTTTTATATTTATTAGTAGGGCTACACCGCCACCCTCAGAAGAAAAAATAGCCTTATACACGTATAGGAAGGAATTGATTCGAATGGGAACGGAGAATGTTCCTTGGTATAAGGATTATAGATATCAAATTGTACTTTTGCTGGCTATTATTGGATATTTGGCAATCGTTTTCGCTTAATTAAGATTACAAGGCCAGAAAAGTATGGGTAAAACAGATAACACAATGCAATTTATAAAAAAGTTCTCCCCGCAGCTTGTTGTAGAATCTCCAGGCCGAATTAACCTTATCGGGGAACATACTGATTATAATTTGGGTTATGTGTTGCCCACTGCCATCAAAAAAAAAATTACCCTGAAGTTTGCCAAAAACGGATCAGATAGCAAGTGTGAAGTTTATAGCTATGACCTTAAAAGAGGTGTCTCTTTTGATTTGGACAATTTTACCAAAAGCGATGTGGGGTGGGAAAACTACATCTTTGGTGTAATCCATGAAATTTCCAAAAAATCCGACAAGCTAAAGGGTTTTAATTGTACCATAGAAAGTTATATGCCCACCGGTTCGGGTATCAGCTCTTCCGCTGCTTTGGAATGCGGCTTTGCCTACGGCCTCAACGAATTGTTCAATTTGGGCCTCAACAATCGTGAAATCGTTGAACTTACTCACCATTCCGAGCACAATTACGTAGGCACCAAATGTGGAATAATGGATCAGTTTGCATCGGTAATGAGCAAAGAGGGTCATGTTATCTTATTGGACTGCAGGTCCCTGGAGCATACCTATATTCCGATGACAATAGCACCTTATAAGTTGGTGTTGCTAAACACCAATGTTTCTCATAATCTGGTCACAAGCGAATACAATACCCGGTCAGAAGAATGCGAGCAAGGTGTGGCGATCATTAAAACTGAATTTCCGGAGGTAGTTTCGTTACGAGATGTTACAGAGACTATGCTGCAGGCATGCAAACCACTCATGGATGCTGTTATTTATAAAAGATGCGAGTACGTTTTAGAAGAAAACAATCGTGTTTTGGAGGCAGTGGAGGCCTTAAAAGAAAATGATCTAAGGCGTTTGGGCCAGTTAATGTACAAAACACACAAAGGGCTTAGATACGACTATGAGGTAAGTTGCGTAGAACTCGATTTTCTGGTTGATTTTTCCAAACAGTTCGATGCTGTTCTTGGTGCCCGGGTAATGGGGGGCGGCTTTGGGGGCTGTACCATTAATCTGGTACACGAAGATACTGTGGACACCTTTATTGAAGAAGCATCAGCTGCCTATTTTAAGGAATTCAATATTAAATTAACGGCCTTTGAAGCACTTCCCAGTGAGGGAACTTCCATTATATACCCCTAATGAAAATGCAAGATTTTAATAGTAATCCACATAGGCGGTTTAACATTCTTACCGGGGAGTGGATATTGGTCTCTCCCCACAGGACCAAAAGACCTTGGCAAGGTAAGACCGAAGAAAGAAACGAAGTTCCAAGACCCCATTATAACCCTAGTTGCTACCTATGCCCTGGAAATGAACGCTCTGGCGGAGAAGTAAATCCAAACTACAAAAGCCCTTATGCATTCACCAACGATTTTTCTGCACTTTTGACCCATGTAGATCAGGAAACGAAAATAGACGGATTACTTCTGGCAAGATCAGAATCCGGCCTATGCCGGGTAGTCTGTTTTTCACCAAACCATTCCCTTACCCTTCCACTAATGTCACAAGGTGAGATAACCGATGTAATATCACTTTGGCAGCAAGAATATAAGGAGTTGGGGGCGTTGGAAAGAATCAACCATGTGCAGATCTTTGAGAACAAAGGCGATATCATGGGGTGTAGTAATGCCCATCCCCACGGTCAGATATGGGCACAAGAAACTGTTCCACAAGAAGTCAGTAAAAAAGCTGCCCGTTTTTTGGACTATTGGGACAAAAATGGTAAAAGTTTATTGGCAGATTACCTAACCCAGGAGCTTAGTTTGGATGAGCGCATAATTTTGGAGAATAAAAATTTTGTAGCCTTGGTGCCCTATTGGGCAATTTGGCCGTATGAAACCATGATTGTTCCCAGAAGAAAAATAGCACATATAGGGCAACTCACTTTCGATGAGAAAAAGGATTTTGCAGCAATCATTAAGATGCTTACAACTAGGTATGATAACATATTTGAAACGTCTTTTCCTTATTCTGCGGGTATACATCAATGCCCTACAGATGGTAAACCTCATCCGGAATGGCATTTCCACATGTCTTTTTATCCCCCGCTATTACGCTCGGCAACCATTAAAAAATTTATGGTGGGATACGAGCTGTTTGCCGATCCGCAGCGCGATATTACTGCGGAACAGGCTGCTGACACCTTAAAACGTCAAAAAGACGTGCACTATAGCTTGTAGGGTACAGAATTAGAATGGAATTAAAAAAATTAGTACTTTCCCTTATTCAATAGCTAATAGTTTGAAAAAAAATTTCCCCAAACAGGAAGAAAGCTCGGTTTTACGGATATCCACAGAAGTAGAACTGATTTTAGGCACCATAGGGGCGGTGCAAAGCTTTTTTGTGTCTGCTTACCTTTTCTTTGGTAAGAAAAGGAACACTACCAATCTGCTGTTGGTTTTTTTCTTTTTAATGATTACCCTAAGAATAGTAAAATCGCTGGCCTGGGTGTATCTAGATTCTGTCCCTGCCTGGTTTTTAAATCTCGGTTTTATGGCGCATGTCGCTTCCGGACCAGCTCTTTTTTTATATCTCTATTACTTTTTACACAACAAAAAATGGAAAGTAATAGCGTATATCCATTTTATACCGGCAATCGGGCTGCTGTTACTACTTTTTAGATTAACCGGGGATAATTTTTGGCATTTTGGAGGTTATACAGCGCTGCTTTATCATCAAATTGTTTATGCCGTGGGATCCCTAGCAGTATTGGTTCATGGTTTTATCAACCGCAAGAAGCTAACTGTTTATTTGGATAGAAAGCAATGGCTCTGGCTTGCATTACTGATGATGGGAGCTGCCAGTATACAATTGGCTTATTTTTCCAATTACGTTCTTGGTTTGGTGCCTTATATGGCGGGCCCTATGATATATGCTCTTTTTATCTATGTGATTGCCTTCTTCGGTATGTTGAACCATCAACTATTCAATCAAATAAAGCCCGCAAACAAGTACCGGAACATTAATATAGACCCCAAAGAATTTGAACGAATACATCGCAGAATAGCGACTTTCCTTGAAAAGGAAAAACCCTACTTGGACGATGCCTTTAGTTTGGAGAAGCTCTCCAAAGCCGTTTCTTTTCCCAGTTATTTAACCTCTTACGTAATCAACAAAGGGTTTTCTACCAACTTTTCCGATCTAATAAATGCCCATCGTATCAAAACAGCAAAAACCATGCTTAGGTCATCGGATTTTCAGCATATAAAAATTTCGGAAGTGGCTTATGAGTGCGGATTTAGTTCACTGTCTTCTTTTAATGCCGCTTTTAAAAAACAGACCGGCACCACACCTTCCCAATACAAGAAAGACCAATAGCTAGCTTTCATATTTATAAATGCGTCAGTTGCTTTTAAGAATCCCTTAGGAAGTAATGGACAAACTTGGCACTTTGTGGGGGTTATTACTTCTACATGCACAAAAATACATTTAAGGGATTCGGTTTAATAGCGCAGGCAGAGCGTAGGGTTGTTTTGTGGGCGTTTCTGTATTTTTTTACCCTTCTTGCCTCTTACTTTATCTTGAGGCCCCTACGAGACGAAATGGGTGTTGCCAATGGTGCTATCAATATGCAATGGCTATTTACCGGAACGTTTGCCACTATGATGGTCATTGTACCATTGTTCGGATATGCAACGGCCAAATTTAAGATAGCAAAGGTGCTTAGCAGTGCCTACGTGTTTCTGATTATTAATATTATCTGCTTTTATCTCCTTTTTAAATTTGTGCCGAATATTGAAGTATTACCTGCGGTCTTTTTTATTTGGCTAAGTGTTTTTAACCTGTTTGCGGTTTCGTTATTCTGGAGTTTTATGGTAGATATTTTTACCATGGACCAGTCCAAACGCCTGTTTGGTGTAATAGCCGCCGGGGGTAGCTTAGGGGCCATCGTTGGTCCTTTGGTGACCAATTTGCTATCCCATAAAACCGCGATTGAAAACTTGTTTCTTGTGGCGGCTTCGTTCTTATTGATTTCCTTGCTTGCCCTTAGAAAACTTATGCGAATAAGCGCAGGGCAAAACCCTAAAAAGGAAGGGTACGTGCAAAACTTTTCAGATACGTTTTTATCCAAAAATAGCATCCTCGATGGTATAAAATTGGTAATGACCTCTAAATATCTGCAAGGAATGGTGTTATTTATGCTGTTGTATACCGGGGTCTCTACTTTTTTGTATTTTGAACAGGCACATATTGTTGAGACTCTTATGGAATTTCCATCTCACAGAATTGCCTATTTTTCCAAAGTAGATTTGGTTACCAATGTTTTGGCCATTGGGGGACAGCTATTTTTAACCTCACGTATTATTGGAAAATTCGGGTTAACTATATCGCTCTGTTGTTTGCCCATACTTATAGGAATTGGCTTTGTGGCATTGAGTTTTAACACCATGCTGATAATTATCGCTATACTGGTAATAATGCATCGGGCCGGGAATTTTATGGTATTACGTCCGGCTAGGGAAATGTTGTATACCATCTGTAGTAGGGAGGAAAAATATAAGGCTAAAAATTTTATCGATACCGCCGTATACCGAGGGGGAGACGCACTTTGGGGCTGGGCTTTTGCCGGGTTGGTATCTTTAGGGCTTGGCCTGTCGGCCATAGCAATTATAGCACTGCCCATAATTGCACTTTGGTCGCATACGGGATTTAAATTGGGCAGAAATGCGGAAGGTAGACCATCAAGTAAAATATCAACGATAAAAACGAAAAGATGAAAAAATATTCGAGGCGGGAAGCTTCCAAATTAATGTTATGCGCTTCGGCAGGGACCATTATGTCACCCTCGTTAATGTCTTATGCCGAAGATGGCTTAAAGAAAAGAAAAATCCCATCATCAGGAGAGCTCCTGCCCATTGTAGGCTTGGGTACTTGGCAATCCTTTGATGTAGGTAGCGATCAAACCGCGAGGGCAAGGCTTAAGGAAGTACTAACGTGCATGAAAGACTATGGCGGCACATGTATAGACAGCTCCCCAATGTATGGCAGCTCTGAGCGTGTAGTAGGCGATTTAACCAAGGCCTTGGGGATGCAAGATCATTTTTTCTATGCTACAAAAGTATGGACAAGCGGCAGGCAGTCCGGAATTGATCAAATGCAAAGATCTATGCACAATATGGGAAGATCGCAAATGGATCTGATGCAGATACATAATTTGATTGATTGGAAAGAACATATCAAAACCTTAAAAGATTGGAAAGAGCGGAAAAAGATAAGGTATTGGGGAATTACCCATTACACCAACTCCTCCCATGAGACCTTGGCAAAACTCATCCAAAACGAGAAACCAGATTTTGTGCAGTTCAATTACTCTATTAATCAACGAAATGCCGAAAAACGACTTTTGGGTACGGCCCATGATCATGGTGTAGCCGTAATCATAAATAGACCCTATGCCGGAGGGTCCCTTTTTAGAAAGACCAGGGGAAAAAGCCTCCCCCCATGGTGTAAAGAGCAGGAAATAAATTCGTGGGGACAGTTTTTTCTAAAATACATTCTGGCGCATAGTGCGGTAAACCTAGTAATTCCTGGTACTTCCAAACCACATCATATGGTAGACAATTTAAAAGCGGGAATAGGTAGACTACCAGACAAGGAGACCAAGGCTAAAATGGTTTCTTTGCTGGCGGATATGTGAAACTTTTTAGAGCCATTTTTTATAGAACGAATCCATATTTGATAATGGAAATACAAGTGTATTAAATACTGGGTAATAGGAGGTGATAGACATTGTTTTTGGTTATTTTAGCTGTCCAAAACCAAAATATCGATGTTGCATATTACAAACCGTTGGATCTTTACGCAAATATATTCACTGCTTAAATACATTGCATTACTATTGATTGTTGCGCTTTGCTTTCAGTGTAAAAACGAGAAAAAAGAAGCGACGAAGCCGTCGGATGAGTTTGTTAATACCAAGCCTGTGCCGCTGAACCTGATAAAGGATCTACCAGAAAATATCTCCGTTCCGGAAGGCATGGTTTGGATAGCCGGCGGAACTTTTAAGCTTGGTGCGGTTGCCCAAGACACCATGGCCATGAGCCACGAGAAGCCTGCTAGCGAAGCGGCCGTAGATGGCTTTTTCATGGATATTACAGAGGTTACCAATGCACAGTTCGCCAAATTCGTGAATGAAACGGGTTATATTACAACTGCTGAGCGCGAAATAGACTGGGAGGAGATGAAAAAGCAACTTCCCGAAGGTACCCCAAAACCACACGATTCTATTATGCAACCGGGATCTCTAAATTTTAAAAAGACTCCGGAAGCTTTACCCAATCTATACGACTTTTCGCAATGGTGGAAATGGACGATTGGATCTAATTGGAGGCATCCCAACGGACCGGATAGCGATATTAATGGGAAAGATGATCATCCGGTGGTACATATTTCCTTTGAAGATGCACAAGCTTATTGCGAATGGGCGGGTAGTAGATTGCCTACGGAAGCAGAATGGGAATATGCCGCTAGGGGAAATATGAAAAACACTGTATATTATTGGGGCGATGATCATGCCCAACTTCCTAAGATGGCCAACACTTGGGAGGGTTTGTTTCCTGTTTCCAACGATAAGCTGGATGGATTTGAGCGTAGGGCTACCGTAAAAAGTTATTTACCAAACGGTTTTGGACTTTACGATATGGCAGGCAATGTGTGGGAGTGGACCTCCGACTGGTACAATACAGATTATTTTGCAAAACTTTACAAAGAAGACGGACCCGCAGTGAATCCTACCGGTGCAAAACAACCCTACAATAAAGCCAATCCGTATGCAAAGGAAAAGGTAATCAAAGGTGGTTCTTTTTTGTGCAGTGCCTCTTACTGTGCCAGTTATAGGGTATCGGCCAGGATGGGATCCAGTACCGATTCTTCCTTGGAACACCTTGGCTTTAGAACGGTTAAGACCCTGGCTATGTTAGAAAATAAGCGGCCGTAAGGAAAGACTTTAGGGCTTTTGGGCTTACACTTGCGCAAACCATAAATTTTATTGAATACCCATAATAACTTTTGATAACTATTAAAGTAAGTTTTTTGCTAAAAAACCTACTTTTACATTAAATAATTTAGAGAAGATTTTGATTATGTCCGAAAAAGTAGAAAAAGTTAAAACATTGATTATAGGGTCTGGCCCTGCAGGCTATACTGCGGCCATATATGCTGCACGAGCCGATCTAAAACCTGTGCTTTATACAGGAATGGAACCCGGGGGGCAATTGACTACCACCACGGAAGTAGATAACTTTCCCGGATATCCAGAGGGTGTTGATGGCCCTACAATGATGGTGCAACTGCAACAGCAAGCGGAAAGGTTTGGTACGGAAGTGCGTATTGGAATGGCTACAGCAGTGGATTTTAGCGATGAAGTAGGAGGTATCCATAAGATTACCATAGACGATAATAAGATTATTGAAGCGGAAAGTGTTATTATTTCTACAGGCGCCACGGCAAAATACCTTAATATACCTAGTGAAGAACGTTTAAAAGGTGGTGGGGTCTCTGCCTGTGCCGTATGTGACGGTTTTTTCTATAAAGGGCAAGATGTAGCCATTGTTGGGGCCGGTGATACCGCTGCGGAAGAAGCTTCTTACCTGGCAAATATCTGTAATAAGGTCACTATGTTGGTTAGAAAGGATTATATGCGTGCTTCCAAGGCCATGCAGCATAGAGTAAATAGTCTTCCCAATATAGAAATACGGTACAATACAGAAGTAGATGAGGTATTGGGTGAGCAGGTAGTGGAAGGCCTAAGAATGGTAAACAACCAAACAGGTGAAAAAGAAGAAATAGCCATTACGGGTTTCTTTGTAGCCATTGGCCATAAACCCAATACTGATATATTTAAGGGTCAGTTAGAAATGGATGATACCGGATATTTAATTACCCAAGGAAAATCTACCAAAACAAGCAAGCCTGGTGTTTTTGCCAGTGGAGATGTCCAAGACAAAGAGTATAGGCAAGCCGTAACGGCTGCCGGTACGGGTTGTATGGCAGCTTTGGATGCTGAGCGGTATTTGGCAACGATAGAAACGCCACAGGAAGTATCCTAACCCTTAGATAGGTTGAACGGCATAAAAAAAGCCGCTATGAAAATAGCGGCTTTTTTATATACGATTATTAGGCTTAATCTATTCGTTTATAATTTTCGGAAAAGGTCTTATTACCTTCTTCATCCAATGTTATTTGTTTATAAGTGTCTTTGTCTAACTCTAGCTCAAACTCAAATACAACAGTGGTATCAATAACCTTCATCATTTCTGCAGACCCATATTCCAACCGTTCTTGTAGTGTGTTATCGTCAATTTTGTAGATTCCGTAACCAAACCACTCCGAAGGATCGTCCGGGGAATACCTTGTCCACATAACTTTCCCCTTACTGTATATTTTAACCTGTCTATACCCATTGGTATTTAGAATGGTATCGGTAACATTTACCCCATCGTAATTAAAGCGATTAACAAGCTCCCAAGTACCTTCAAGGGAATTTTCCGTTTGTAGTTTAGAAGAAGTAATTTCGGTAGCGGAAACCAAAATCAACATCAAAAAAACCAATCCAAGCAATTTTTTCATGGCTGTGTGTTTTAGAGTTATTAACACTAATAAGTTACGATATTTTTTGTTAATTCCGTAATATTCAGGGCGTTTAATAAGAGATTTCTCTAATTTTAAAATCTTTTATTGCGCTTTTTATGATGTGCCGTATAAATTGATTAAATAAACGAGGCGTTCTATGTCATCGGTGGTATGGGCAGCGCTTAAAACGATTCTATGAACTAAGGAGGCATCTTCTCCCGGATAGTTGAAATTGGTGGTAATGACACCATTTTTGATTAGATAGTCCGTTAGCCCAAAGTTGGGATGACTGTATGTGGGATGGTTGTCCATATATCTAAATGCTTCAGGACTTTTTAAGGTGCCCAAGAAAAGTTTGGTATGGGCTTGCAACAGTTTTCTTTTTTGAGAGCAAATACCCTTACCTTGCAGTAATGCCGCCAACAGTGCAGGGGAGGCCGGACTAGCACCGCCAAAAAATGGCGTGTTCGTTAACTCTGTTGTTCTTTGTTTGGTTCCTAAAACAGCGCCTGCCTGTATACCAAAACCCTTACCTAAAGAGCAACAGACTATGAGTTCCTTAGCGGGTAAAGGGGATAAAAGACGAAAAACACCACCGCCATTTGGTCCAACCACACCTATACCATGTGAGTCGTCCACTACTAGGATCACATCTTCAAGGGGAAGCGATCGTAGTCCCTCAAAATCCGGGTAATTGCATCCCGAAAAATCTATGGAATCCAAAAACAACACGGGAGCCTGTCTCTTTTTTTTCGAGAGATGCTGGCGTAGGGCAATGTTAAGCGCGGTATAGGTTGTATAGGACTTCTCTTTGGATCTATATAGTGCAGAATGGGTGTTTGGGGCGTAAAAAGGGGCATATTGTTTGTTGTAAAAAAAATTGCTAACGAACTGTCCGGCCAAATAACCCGATGAAAGCGTAATGCATGCTTCTGCACCGCTCAGGGATGCTAAAAAAGTTTCCGCTTGTGTATATACCGATATTCGGATATTGGAGTGTCTGGAAGAACCGTAGTTGGTGCCGTATTGCCTAATGTTTTTAATCAGCAAATCCTGAAAATGCGGATCGGTCTGAAGTCCTAAATATGCCGTTCCCCCAAAATAGTGATACTCCTTGTCGTCTAGAAGTATCTTGCGTCCCGGAAATGAATCAATGTAATGTGCCATCACAATAAGGTTATTCCACTTCCACCAAGTGTTGGGAAGACCACCTCTCCGGTGCTCCGCAATTGTACGCCGCTCGCAATGTCTTTTTTCAATAACATGGCCCCATCCATATCCACGTAATCTAGTTGGGGGAGTAACTGGGCTATGGCCGAAATACCCACGGTAGACTCCGTCATACAGCCTACCATAATTTTCATGCCCATGGCCCGGCCTTTTTTTATCATTCGTAATGCAGGGGTAACCCCACCGCATTTAGTAAGTTTTATATTAATACCACTGAAATGAAGACCACACTTTTCCACATCGGATTCCACGATACAACTTTCGTCCGCTATTATGGGTAGCACACTCTGGTGCATTACCTTTTCCATACCCTCCCAGTTATTGGCCTTTAGGGGCTGTTCTATAAACTCTACGCCAAGGGTCTTAAGCGTAATGGCATTGGCAATGGTTTCGTCTACTTCCCATGCGCAATTGGCGTCTACCCTAAAAACGGCCTTAGAATATTTGCGCAATTCCCTGATGATGGCTACATCGTTTTCCGTGCCCAACTTTATTTTATAGATTGGCCAAGGAACTTCTCGCATTTTGGCTACCATTTTATCTATAGTATCCAAACCAATGGTATAATTGGAAACCGGATAATGGTCTAGATTGGTGCCCCATATCCTATGGAGCGGCTTTTCCATGAGTTTTCCATAAAGATCGTTGGCCGCCAGGTCTAATGCACAGATGGCAAAATTGCTAAGTCCCTTGGCTACCAAGAACGCATGAAAAGTTTCCGGGTCGGTAAGGTCAAAGACCGCTATTTCGTCTCGGATATTTTCAATTTCTTGCTCCATAAGTTCCAATGTAATTTGGTAATATGGATTGGAAGTTGCCTCGCCATAGCCTGTCTTTCCTTTGTGAGACAAACAAACAATGAGGGTATCCTGAAAATCATAAGACTCTCTAGAAATACGAAAGGTATGTTTTAAGGGAAGTACGTACTTTTTGAGGCTCAAATGCATACTGAAATCGTTTGTACGAATATAGATAATCCGCCTTAGCTATAAAATCAAAACCCGCTGAATTTTCAACGGGTTTTGGGCTAATTTGGTTTATAACTAACTAAAGATTGAAAAAAAATTCTTGCTAATATTTATGAACGCTTCCCGAAGCCGATTTCTTTTTTTGAACGGTAGCCTCACCTGTATAGGAGATATCCCCGCCACTACTGGCATCGGCTGTTAAGGACTCGGAAACGTTTACGGTAATGTCTGCACCACTGCTTACATCTGCAGTACAGGTTTTGGTTAAAAGATCCTTGGCTTTTATGTCCGAACCGCTACTGGCACTCGCATAAAGAATGTCGGTTTCCCCGGATATCCTTATGTCTGCCCCGCTACTGGCGTCCGCCTCCACTTCGTCGGCATTTAGTTCCACGTGCAGATCCGAACCACTGCTGGCATCTAGCGAAATTTTATCCGCTTTGATGGGGGCACTGCTTACTAAATCCGATCCGCTAGAACTTTCCAAGGCGGTTACTTCTGGTAGGGAAACATATATTTTTTTTGTGGCCCTCCCAATGTTTTCAATGGCATGTATACGTAGTCTACCATTTTTTATATCGGTACCGATTAGGTCTATTACATTCTCGTCGGCCTCAACTTCTATACTGAAATCATCTGCCTGCGTTACAAATACGTCTAGACCTTCAGAAGCGGAAACAACGGTAAATTCTTCCGTAACCTTCCTGTCTTCAGTGGCAACAACGCCATTGCCTTGTTTGCCGTTTCCAAAATTGATGTCGAATGCGCAAGAGGACATTATTATTGCCATTATAAGCGCGATTGTAATTCTTGCTAGTGTTGTCATGATTGTCGTTTTTAGATTGTTAAAATTCCTGATTTTGATTGATGTTGAATATTATATTGTACTGAATTGTAGAAATAGCTGGTTGAAATGTTATGTTAGTCTTTTTCCTTGGCTTTTATTTTGATGCCGTCTTCATCGATCTTCAATTTAAAAGAATCGTTCTCGTCTTCAATGTTGATATCTACCCCGTCTTCATTGATAATAATTCTGCCATTATCGTCCTCTAAGATTTCATCTTCGATAATCTCGGGGCAGTCCTGACATTTTAACTCACCATTGTTTCCTAGCGCCCAAGTGTAGTCCACAATTTCGCTTCGGTATAGTTCGTGGTCATTCTTTGTGCTTCTACCAATATGCCCCTTGGCGGATTCATCGAAACTTACAACGGCTCCTTCCGGTAGGTATATGGTAACACGTATCTCCTGGTCACGGACCATATTTTTGGCATCGGTGGTGATAAAATCATCTAAAAGCAAGGTGCTGCCAGCGATGGAATATCCATAATTTATTGCCCCAGCCCGTTCTCTGGCTTCATTAAACGAGCTTCCATCGGCATCTTTTCTTATTTTGATATGGGCCAGGGAATCATCGGATTTTTTAATATCGAAAAGAATATCGTCCGAGATTAAAAGTCGATCCCCATCGTCTGTATAGGTAACACTCATTCCATTTAGGCGAACGTGCTCTATGTTATCGAGTAACTCGGTACTTCGCATGTTTATCCTTAGGGTATCGATATTACTTTCAAAGGCCAAAACCTGCTTTTCGCTTATGCTACCCGTAAAGGCATGGGCAGAAACCTGTTTTACCCCAAGTATTATTAGTCCTATCAAAGCGATGAGCCATAGACCCAGAAGGGAGAACTTGGCAATGTTTCCTATAGACCTTAGATTATTCACAAGTATTTTCAGTCCTAAGTAGAATAGAAAGAAAAACGGAATTCCCACGGCCAAAAAGGAGAGCAAGGACACCAACCAAACGGGGGCTTGGGTAGAATTTACCATTTCGTAAAAGTCCACACCGGGTATATGTATCATATCCAAGACACCTACGGTAAATAGGCCAATGAACAGTCCTATCATGGTGGCTGCACCTATGATGATCAGTAAGATTCCTATAAACTTTCCCGCAACCTTAAAAAGAAACATGATTATATCTCCCAGGGTATCAAAAAAAGTCTTCCCGCTACTTTTTACTTTATTACCCATCTTTTCATAATCGGCATTCTTTACTTTGTCCGCAACATCATCGAACCCTTCTTTTACCTTACGTTCTATATTGCTTATGTTTACGGCTTCGCCCTTCATATCCAATTTTTGTGAAGTGGTAGCCGCTTCGGGCACCAAGATCCATAATAGGATGTAAGCTATAAAACCGAAACCGGTGAAAATGGCCAAGAAAATGAATATAAGTCGTATCCAAAGGGCGTCTAGGCCCATGTAGTGTTCCAAACCGGAACAAACTCCTCCTATATATTTACTATCTATATCGCGGTATAATTTTTTTACCCGTGAGGTGGTGGTGGTCGATTTTGCCCTAGGTTCGTCCTCAAAAATGTCTTCATCTACCATGTAGTCTTCTGGCTGGCCCATAATGGCCACAACCTCGTCTACCTCTTTTTGGGTAATGACCTGACGGTCGTTTTCCATTTTTTCGTAAAATAGCTCCGATATCCTTGCTTCAATATCCGCAAGTATCTCATCACTACCCGGGGTACCGGCGAAGGATCGTTTTATGGCCTCTAGATAGCGTCGCAACTTGTTGTACGCCTCCTCATCGATATGAAAAATTGTATTTGCTAAATTTATATTTACTGTCTTGTTCATCGTTACTTGCTTTTAGTGTTGGTTACCAGATTTACGGCGTGTCTAAGTTCGTCCCAGGTAATGTTCAGTTCTTTAAGAAACAGTTTTCCCGTTTCGGTTAACATATAATATTTACGTGGGGGACCAGAGGTTGACTCTTCCCAACGATAGTTGAGCAATCCGGCATTTTTGAGCCTTGTAAGCAAAGGATAAATTGTGCCCTCCACCACAAGCATCTTTGCGTCCTTTAAGGAGCCAAGAATTTCAGAAGCGTATTTGTCCTCTCCGTTTAGAATGGAGAGAATGCAATACTCCAAAACCCCTTTGCGCATCTGTGCTTTTGTGTTTTCTATGTTCATAGTTTCTGTACTCTTTTTAATGCCGTCCCTAGACTTGGATTTTTTCCCTGTATTTGATCTGGTTTTCAGCATGATTTGACTGTTCGTTTTTTGATTGATGAATAAACATCTTGCTTGATTTGATTAATGATTAAACTCCTGTGTTATTTGGCGTGATTAAGACCAAACTTGTATGTACACTATTTTATAAAATTTATTGTAATGGGATACTTAAACGTTTCTCCCTCGTTGGTTCTGATTGTTGCCAGAATGGTATATACCACATTTATGATAAAAAGTGCGCCCTGCACCAATCCGGTGATACCCAAAGGCCATAAGAACCTGCCAAACCTATAATGGTCGTTGTCAAAGTGGAAATCGAGCCCATTAAAACCATTGAAGTCCGGAAAGTTGAATACCCCGTGCTCAAAAATATCGGGCAAGAAACTAATGAAAAAAGGTATGGAAATCATTCCCAGGACTATAGAGTATAAGAGCAGACTGATTTGAAAGTTCAGCGCTTGTTTTCCATTGTAATCCACAAATTTGTGCTCCTTTTTATTTGCCGTCCATAAAATGAGCGGCAAAAGGAAATTGCCAAAAGGGATGATGTATTTAGAAAAGGTAGAGGCATGTATTATGGCTGCTAGGTTCCTTTCGTGTTTTGTGATTGTCTCTGTCATGGCTTGTGTTTTTCCTACTCTGTTTTGGCTTGTAATTCTCTATTAGCGTTAATAACCTAATAACTGACTATGCAAATATATGGCTAAAAAAAGGTATTATGCAAAACATAGTACTAAAAATTAACATATTTTTAACGTTTATGAGTTCGATTATTTTCAATACTTTTGAAGCAAAGAAACCAACAACTATGGCCCAGAGCACCAGTAAAATCAATATATTCACTTTTTTTAAACTCCCGGCCGCATGGTGGTGCGGGGTGCGTATGAAATCTATGGACCACCAAAGGGCCGTTGTAACGGTAAAGTACCGATGGATAAATCAAAACCCTTTTAAATCTATGTATTGGGCTGTGCAGGGCATGGCGGCAGAGCTAAGTACAGGCGCTATGGTCACGGATCAGATTCGGGCCAGTGGAGAAAAAATATCCATGTTGGTAGCCAATAACACCGCTAATTTTTCGAAAAAGGCAAGGGGGCGTATCACCTTCACCTGTACCGATGGCCATCTTATAAAAGATGCTTTGCAAAGAACCATTGAAACTGGGGAGGGGCAAACCCTTTGGATGAAATCTGAAGGTATGGACGAAAACAATAATTTGGTATCCACCTTTGCTTTTGAGTGGACTCTAAAACTAAAACAGCAATAGCAATAATATTTTGATGTAACGAATTTACCCAGTGTACAACTAATAGAGGTAACCAAAAATTTATAAAAGCATGAATGCACACGAAATAGACTATCAAATTTACGGGGAAGAGATGCAATTTGTAGAAATAGAACTGGATCCGCAAGAAGCTGTAGTGGCAGAGGCCGGAAGTTTTATGATGATGGACACCGATATTAAAATGGACACCATTTTTGGTGATGGGTCTAACCAAGATACCGGAGTTTTGGGAAAACTGTTCTCTGCAGGAAAACGATTGCTAACGGGCGAAAGCCTTTTTATGACCGCCTTTCTAAATATAGGCCAAGGAAAAAGGCAGGTAAGCTTTGCATCTCCCTATCCTGGAAAAATTTTACCCATAGATCTGTCCGAAAAACAGGGGAAATTCATCTGCCAGAAAGATGCCTTCCTCTGTGCGGCAAAGGGAGTATCTGTAGGCATTGAGTTTTCTAAACGTTTAGGACGTGGCCTATTTGGCGGCGAGGGCTTTATTATGCAAAAATTGGAAGGCGATGGTATGGCCTTTGTACATGCTGGGGGTACCATGGCCAAAAAAGAGTTGGCCGCCGGCGAAGTATTGAAGGTAGATACCGGTTGTATCGTTGGTTTCACCAAAGATGTAGATTACGATATAGAATTCGTTGGCGGTATAAAAAACACCGTTTTTGGCGGGGAAGGGCTGTTCTTTGCTACCCTAAAAGGCCCAGGTACCGTATACATACAATCTTTACCCTTTAGCAGATTGGCAAGCAGGGTATGGGCAGCCGCACC
Organism: Spongiimicrobium sp. 3-5; assembly: GCF_046557915.1. NCBI lineage: Bacteria > Pseudomonadati > Bacteroidota > Flavobacteriia > Flavobacteriales > Flavobacteriaceae > Spongiimicrobium > Spongiimicrobium sp. 3-5. Next base: position 84,359 of record NZ_JBHEBG010000005.1, on the reverse strand, counting down.
AAAAGGGGAAGGTAAGGATAAGGGAGAAGGCAGTATTCTTGGGGGTATAGGAGATTTGTTGGACGGAGATAACCGCTTTTAATGAATTTTAAAAGACTATACGATTTTCTTAGAGAACTGGAGCGTAACAATTCTAAGCAGTGGATGGACAACAACCGAAAGCGCTACCACACCGTTAGAAACGATTTTATTGCTTGGCTCGACGAATTGGACACCACCTTAGGTGCCCTGGACGACAATTACTATGCAACGCCAGGCAAAAAAGGCATTACGCGCATCAATAACAATTTAATGTTTCACCCCAATAAACCCGTGTACCGCGATTATTTTGGAGCGGCACTGGACAAAGCCCCGGGTTCTGCAGATTTTTATCTGGAATTCGGTACCAAAAGCTCGCTATTTGCGGGCGGACTTTGGCGGCCCGAGGCCAAAACGCTTCGTAGTATTCGCGATGCCATAGATTATGACGGGGAAGATTTAAAAAAAATCATCCATAAAAAGTCCTTTAAGCAGACTTTTGGCAATCTATTGGAAGATGAAAAGCTTAAAACATCCCCCAAAGGTTTTGCCAATGATCACCCACATATCGATCTGCTTAGAAATAAGACATTTGCCGTAATACACTATTTTAAAGAGGAAGATGTATACCAAAACGATTTTGAGGACAAAATCATCCAAATCTATAAAGAAATGCTACCTTTTAGGCGCTATTTAAATCAGGCAATCACCGTTTAAAATCGAACTATTGAAAACTCCCAAGATAAGGAACATAAAAAAAGAACTACTATCAGATAACTGGTATATACTCAACAAGTTTACTTTCGACTATCAAAAAGATGATGGTTCTTGGGAAACCCAATACCGTGAAGCCTATGATAGGGGCAACGGGGCGGTTATCCTTTTGTACAACAAAGAAAAGGGAACTGTGGTTTTAACCCGCCAGTTCCGTATGCCAACCTACGTTAACGGTAATGAATCGGGTATGATGATCGAAGCCTGTGCGGGATTGCTAGATGGGGATCATCCGGAAGATTGCATCAGAAAGGAAGTGGAAGAAGAAACGGGGTACAAAATTGATGGGGTCCGCAAGGTATTTGAATCCTATATGTCTCCCGGATCCGTAACGGAGATCCTCTTTTTTTTCATTGGAGCCTATGAAGATAAAATGAAGGTAGGCGAGGGGGGAGGAGCAGATGACGAAAGTGAGCATATTGAAGTTTTGGAATACCCTTTCACAGCAGCACTAAAAATGATAGCGACCGGAGAAATTAAGGATGGCAAAACTATTATGTTATTGCAATATGCGTCCATGCATGGATTATTTGATTAAACCAAATGAAAAAGGAAGCCAAAATTGGTTTAGGAGGCGGGTGCCATTGGTGTACAGAGGCTGTTTTTCAGTCGCTTAGGGGAGTGCAAAGTGTGGCACAAGGCTTTATTGCCGCTGACGGTACAGATAGCGCGTTTTCCGAAGGCGTTGTTGTTACCTATGACCCTGCCGTAATACCTTTGGTAGATTTGATCAACATACATTTACATACCCACCAAAGTACCCATGACCATGCCTTGAGGACAAAGTATCGGTCTGCCATTTATGTCTTTAACAAGCAGGAATGCAAAGAGGTAGCAGATATTTTAAACACATTACAATCTGGCTTTGAAGATCCTTTGATTACCAAAGTACTTTTGTATAAAGCCTTTAAGCCTTCAGATGACCTGTTTCAGGATTATTACTACTCTAACCCCGATAAACCATTTTGTACCCGGTACATATCCCCAAAGTTAAAATTACTGTTGGATAAATTTTCTGAACATTTAGATCGGCAAAAGATGATCGATTACTGATTGTGATGTAGCCAGTCCAACGCCGTTTTTATCTCTTCCCTTACTTCGGCGGAAGGTCTTTTAAAATGGTTGTTCATAAAACTAAAAATTAAGGTTTTCCCCGATTTTGTAAGTAGATAACCACTTAGGCAGTAGTTGTTGCTAAAACTTCCAGATTTGGCATAAATGTAGGTGTTGCCGTTACCCTTTTCGGTATCCGATAAAGTACCCGATGCATCCCAAGTGGGAAACAGGTTAAAAAGACGTGCTTTTGGCAATTCTACATACAGCTTTTGCAACACATTTACCACGGATTGCGGTGTAAACAGGTTATATCTAGAAAGTCCCGATCCGTCTACCCATCGCGGAGGTTGTTTTACATCGGCCAGAAGATTTTCCAAACTATGGGTTATTGCAATCTTAGTTTTTAAGGTGTCCGAAATTAAGGAGGAGGTAAGCAGCAGCATTTGTTCTGCCAAGAAATTATCGCTTTTCTGCATCATACGTTTGTAAAGTGAATCGGAGGGTACGCTGTATAAAATTTCCTTTTGCCCCTTGGGCATAGCTTCGGTAAGGGCAATGTTTTGATGAAGCACATTTTCCAAAAGTTGTTTTGTAAGACTGTCCGAGGTAATGAACGGAACCTGTAGCGTGTCTTGTCTTACAACATCAAAATAGAAAAGGTTACGATCAATTTCCCTATTGCGTTTAAAAGAAACGGGCACAATCTTTTTTTGGAAAGCAAGGGGTGTGGCTATTGTGGTATCTGTATTGTGAAGGTTTACCACATTGCCGTACATGGGTAGGCTGCTACGTTCAGCGGAATAGTAATAATGGTAATCGTCCCAAGCCCAACCCGTACCAAATTTCTCCTCCTTAAAATTTGATGTGCTGACCACTATATTTTTATAGTTCTTCATAAAATTTATGGCCGTACTATCCTTAAAAAAGGGATGTAGGAACGTAGGATCACCGGTACCCTCTACAAAAAGGGTGTCCTTAAATACCAGATAACGCAATGCTGGTATTTTGTTGGGTAGGGTTTTAATGGCGGTGTAGAGCGTAAAGATTTTGGTATTGCTTGCCGGGGTAAAGTACTTCCGCGAATTTTGATTGTAGAGGGTATCGCGTGTATTTGCATCTACCAGCAGAAATCCGGTAAAGTGATTTTGATAATGGGTATTGGCGAATTTCTGACTTAGGTTTTTTTGTGTTGTTCCGTACTTAGTTGAAGAACAACTTATTAGAACAGATAAAATTGCTAGCAAAGGAGTTGCCCGTTTTATTGGGGTAAAAGCACCACGAGTACATTTATTAAGGTTATTCATACATCTTAACATGAATTTATCTAATATTTAACGGATAAGGAACAATAAATTTTGCCTTTTTTTTGTTAACTTTATAGACAACAATCTAATTAAATATTTATAAATATGGCAAGAGCTATGCTAGAGTACACTAAAACTGTACTCCAGAAGGTTAGTTTTGACACAAAATTATTTTGTAAAGAATTAAAAAAAGCAGTTTCTAGATTACTACCTGATGAAATTGAAGAACTTAAGATTTGGCTGCACCAGTTTATAACGGATAAGCCAGAGCTACAGCAAAGTATTATTTATCTTAAAGCATAACCAAAGCCACCTTCGGGTGGCTTTTTACATTTTAACACTTTTCCGGGCAACCAAACTGCCATTTTAGGCTCCTTAAATAAACCTATTTATACAACCTTATGAGAACTGCACTTGTATGTCTTATGGCCTTTTTTGTTTCGTGCAACGACTCTGAAAAGTCATTAGAGAACGATGTAAATGCCAACGCAAGCGATCTTATTGGGAACTGGCAATTGGAAGCCACAAAAATAAGTCCAGGAGGAATTGTAGATTGGACATTGGTAGAAGATGGTGGGATCTATAGCTTTGAGGCCAATGGCACTTTTAGTTACACCAACTCTAAAAACCCGGAACATAACCGCTTAGGTACCTACACCTTGGACGAAAACGAGCTTTCTTTTACCTATACAAGAGATGGTCAGCAGATTACCGGGGTATATAACAGGGTTTTTACCGACGGCAAATTAATCTTGCAGTTTATAGGCTGTATAGAGGAGTGTTCCGAAAGATACAAACGAGTAAACTGATTACTTTTTGTTGAGGGGACTTATTATTTCCACATCCTGAAACGCTATAGCGCCACGTACTATGCCCGATATTACATCGCGCAAAGCTTCCGTAATCTGAATTTTGAGTTCGCTCTTGTGATAAATAAGACTCACTTCCCTTGCCGGTGATGGTTTTTGAAAATATTTTAGATTATTCTTCTTGGTATCATCCAGATCCAACGTATTTAGGTAGGGTAGGAGGGTCATCCCCAAACCTTCATTGGATAGGTTTACCAAAGTTTCAAAACTACCGCTTTGCAATTGAAAATGTTCATCAGCATGGTTCTTGGAATTATTGCACAGATTAATTACCCCATCCCTAAAGCAATGTCCGTCTTTTAGTAAAAGCACGTCCTCAATTTCCAAATCGCTTGTTTTCAACTGATTTTGTTTAGCCAATCTATGCGTTTTGGGTACGTATCCTACAAATGGTTCGTAATACAAGGGCCGTTCTTTAATAAATTCTATCTCCAAGGGCGTAGCGGCAATACCGGCATCTAGGTGCCCATCCTGGATATTGCGAATTAAAAGATCTGTATTCTGCTCCTTAATGATAAGGTTTACCTTAGGGTACTTATTTATAAATGTTTTTAGGAACATAGGTAGTAAGGTGGGCATAATTGTTGGGATAATTCCCAAGGTAAATTCCCCCCCGATAAATCCTTTTTCCTGATCTACGATATCCTTTATCCTTTCTGCCTCATTGACAATGTTCTTTGCCTGGGCCACAATTTTTTGGCCTACTTCGGTAATGGATATGGGTTTTTTGCTGCGGTCAAAAATCTGCACGTCCAACTCGTCCTCCAACTTCTGTACCTGCATGCTAAGGGTAGGTTGGGTAACAAAACTCTTTTCTGCGGCGAGCGTAAAATTCTTGTACTCTGCAACGGCAAGTACGTACTGCAACTGGGTAATGGTCATTGAGTATAGTTTAGTGATATAAAATTAATAAAAACTATCAATAAAACTTATGATGAAAGTAAAAATTTAGTTACCCTATTTACGATTTAGAACCTTGGCCATTACGCCATGGCATAATGGTACCGCTCGTAGCTTTCCAATCCTATACTTGGGAGAAGGAAACTATCAACGATTATTTGTCAAATAAAAAACCACAGCTCCCTCGATAGCTATTAGGACCATGGTTCTTATCTTATTTATATTTCTTACCGTTATCGCTTACTCATAATCGCCACTAGTTATAAACCAGTGGGAGTGGGGCTGGTAAAAGTGCCAATTTGGAACATTACCCTATTCGCCCAACCACTTAGAATATCTTTTATGAAAATAATTTCGGTAATCCTTTTCTTTAATTCTTCCTTTAATAATATCTTCAACAAATGGCTCATTGTCAATCCTTAATAGACTAATTTTCTCATTAAAAATTTCGATTGTAAATACACCATTTGAATAGTGAATGGCGCCTTTGTTCTCAAGCTTTCCCGAAACTCTATTTTCAACAAACAACTCCCCATTTTCAATTTTGTATTTAAGTGGCTTCAACATTCCTTGAGAAGAATAGTAATATATTAATTCTTCATTAATGTATAATTCAAAATATTCATCTTCAAATTTGACTTGGTATTGTAGATACCAATTCCCTTTAAGGTCTTCTATTTTAGAATCCTGAGGACTGCATGAAAATAAAATAAAATAAATGAAATAGAATATGTAATTTCTCATATCACAAACATTAAGATTAAAACTTTTTCATATGATATGTACTTGGAGCATCTGGAAATTTCTCTTCGTATATGTCACTTCTAATTTTACCTAAAACACTATTTCTAACATTACTATCAGTAAAACGTGCAAATATTATAGGTATGTCACCACAATTTGTACAATTCTCAGGTATTGGCCCCCTGATATTAATTTCGTATTGCATTACTTTCTTCCCGTCTACCCTAATATAACGACTATCCTTATATACTGACATCAAGAGATTATCAGGTTTACCAACGAAGTAACCTTCCTGAACGCCAATAATTACTCCCGAATCTTCATAAATGAATTCAGTTGTATTTTCAGCGGAAGCACCTGTTCCAAAAAGAAAGTGAAGTAACTTCATCACCCCGTCAGATTCTGCATTTACTTTCCGAATTAGAGCATCTGATACGTTCCTACGTTCATTATTCTGATTGTCAATATATCTACTCCACAGAATAAATGCGTTTATAATACTTTCCGGACTTTCATTCAAATCAATCTTTTTAGGACAAGTTTCGCAGACTCCTTTTTCCTGCGAATCTTGAGTTTCAGAAGAATCATCGTTTTTTTCAGACTTTTTATCCCCATCAATGCCCTTTAACTGGTCGGTCCAATGTCCTCCACTTTGATTTAAGAAACTACTTTGGAAGAAGGTCTGTTGGCTATGATCATATTCGTCACTATCAGCACCACTTGGATCGGACCAAAAGATTGGATTGTTGTCATAACCTTGGTAGGGTGAATATTGATGATGTGTTACTGGATCCATTGTAGAGAAACGGCCTAGGGCAGGATCATAATGCCTCATGCTCATCTCCATCATGTCATACCCAAGTGACTCCTCCATCTCCATCCATGTTGTTTTATCCCATCAATCCAAGAACCAAAATCCCATAACTGATTATTTGTTAAAATTTCATCAATAGTAATGTATCAACATCCTGCCGTTTCAAATGAATTTTTAGGCTTCCAGAAACTTTTTGCAGTGTATCTCCTTTTTTAATATAGTTGAACACACTACTTATTTCGTCGTCAAGCAATATAATTCTTTGCCCATCCTTTTCTTTCAAAACAATTTTATGATAACCATGCTGCTCTTGATCTATATACTTGTCAAGGACAACGCCTACATAACTCTCATTTTCGTAATTTTCGATAATTTTATCTGGACTTATCTTTAAAGGAGGTACTTTTAAATAGTACCATGCGGTAACTGTTATTATCCCAATGATTATAATAATAGCTAGTGTTTTTCCTAAATATTTCATTAATCTTGGTTTTTGTTGTTCTTTTAAACCTCCATAAAGCATTTTCTCTATGGCAACAAAATTAGACATAAAATACTCTGCCGTTTGGTAGTCAATCGAATTTTCTCCTGAACGAACTCTAATATAAATATTAAAAGGAGTTTCCCATGAGGTACACATAGTCCCAGTCGCTACCATTGGGCTCTACATAGCCTTCTGCCTGGTTAAAAAATTTCAATGAACTGTTCTCGTACACATAATTGCCGGCATACTCGGTATTGGCCCCCGTGCTTACAACCTTCTTTTGCTTTGTACCCGTGGCGTTGTAAATATAGGGATTCTTTCATTTTCTTTGCTTGTCCAAAGAAAATGAAACAAAAGAAAATACACTTCTCCCATAGGTATTTTTGTTGGCACAAAACCTGATCGGAAACTTCGCCATGGCGTAATGGTACCGCTCGAAGCTTTCCTCACCAATACTTGGGAGAAGAAAGCTATTCACAATCATTCGCCAAATAAAAAAAACATAGCTCCCCATAGCTATCGGGAACGTGGTTCTTCTATTCTTTATATTTCTTATCGTTATCGCTTACTCTTCACCGCACGAGCAGAAAGATGCTCGCGCTAGCGGGGATTTCTTTTCCAAAAATGTTGCTTCACTTCAATGCATAAAAAAACCACCCGAAGGTGGTTTTGTTTTCAAAAGTTTATTGGAGTTATTTCAATGTTTACTTGACACTGTAATTTTGGTTAATCTATTCACTAAAAACCATTACAAGACCAATTGCGATAAGTGCTAACCCTCCTACAATACCTCTGAACAACATCGATTTATCCCATAAATTACCTTCATTGGGGCTTCGCCTCAAAAAAAGGGTGACCAAATAAATGATACCACTTAAGGTCAATAAAATACCAAACCAATTTATCTTACTCATTATATTTATTCTTGTGATTCTACAACACGTTCGGTCAATATAACCTTCATAGAACCATTCTGTTTAATAATTTCCTGGCCGAGTTGGCTGCCTCCAGGCACTTTTCTTAATGCCGCATCGACTAATTCACCAGCTACAACCCAACCAGCTTCGTTAGCAGCACTTTGTATATCGGATGTTGTCAAATGCACTGTAATTTCAAGAGCACTCCCTGCCGTGGATATCCCATTCCCAATTGCTGCTAAAGGTATTCCAATTTCGGCACCGACCACTGTCAAAGTTAGGGTATAGCCAGCCAAAGCTGCTCCATCGCCAACGTCTTGTAATAATTGGGCTGTATCTAATAATTGATCTTTATTGTTAATGATAATCTGCTTTGCAGATGGCAAGTTTACATTTACAGATTTTTGCACAAAATCATCGCCACCTTCCATTTCTTGTTGGATTCTTTCCCCAATAGTATTATCAGAAAGTCCAAACAATGAAAGAGCAGAATTGAAAAAGTCTACTATAGAATCGCAGCAATTACCATTATTATCGTTGGCACCTGCATTTCCTGCAATATGTTGCGGAAAACCTTGTTTTTCCATAGCTATTTGTTCGGCAACATCCTGTTCAGTTTCATCATATTCGTCAAAACCTAACGGCATCATTCCATCGGGGTCGATAAAGAATATCGGGTTGTCAAATGCATAATTATATGGCGAGTGTCTACGCATCTGTTCGGCCAAGGGGTCAAGGTTCATCCACCTGCCCAGTGCAGGGTCATAGTTCCTTGCGCCAAAATCATAGGTATCGATATCAAGACTTTCATCAAATTCCTTGCCACTAAATTTCCAACGTTGCGCCACCGAGTTCCCAAGCGGAGATACCACTTCATTGTAACCCTTGTGCTGTAACCCAAAGGGGTAGTAGTTGTTCTCCTCGATTATCTCGTTGGAAGGGTCAATAGAACCGTCACCATCCGCATCGGTATAGCTCAAACGTATATTGTCGATGTGGTCACGGAATTGATACACATAGTCAAAATTTCCTTGACCGTCAGAGGTTACATACCCTTCTGGATGGTCGAAAAACTGCAACGTATCGTTTTCGTAAATGTAACCATCTGCATATTCGGTATAAGTGCCGTTGCTTGCTGTCTTTTCCAACTTTATGCCCGAGGCATCGTACACATAGTTTATCACACCACCACTGTCAAAGTTCACCTGAACGGGCAGATTGAGATGGTTGTAATCGATGTCCGTAATGCCCTTATTAAGGTCCTTGATCATATTGCCATTGGGATCGTATTCATAATCGTTACCTACTGTATTGCCATCCCTAAAACCTTGCCTAACGTTCGCAGAGGTACCATAACTGTCCATAACGGCCAAGAGCGTGTTGCCGCCATCGTAGGTATAGGTTAAATAATCCATTCCTGCGCTACCATTTTCATAGTTGGGATGTTGCATAAGACGGAACAACCCTCCTATATTACCGTTACGGTCATAATTGTAAACACGTGTGTTAAACTTGTAATGAAATCTGCGGTCCTCCACAAAATAGGCTTCCATCAACCTATTGAGCGCATCATATCTATAAGTATACTCCTTTAAGTTACTGTTTTCACTAGCCGTTTTCCAATAGGCATGGCTTATGTTACCATTGTACAACGGCATATTAAGATAACTTCTTGCACCGTCCGGTCTGTTATAGTTTAGACCAAAACTAAACAAATCGTTGTCTTGTTCCAAATTGTTGGGATCATTGATGGCCTTAAGCCATCCCCTTACCGTATAGGTATAATCTACCTTTTGCAAGGGTTGCGCCTTGGTATGGCCCACATCCTTTTTTATGAGTTGCCCCAAGGCATCATAATGGTTTTTGGCGATCAGTTCCTCTCCTTGTTCGTTTATATTCTGTTTTTGCGACAGCAAACGCCCAGCAGGGTCGTACTCAAAGGTATCCAAGGTAACAATATTGGTCTGTCCCTGTTTTTTATGGGTGGTCCTTGTTTCCACTATCCTGCCCACAAAATCCAACTTGTTCTCCACAATGTCCGTTGTATTTAAATACGGATTTACGGTATGGGTATATATGGGCCTTGCCTTGTCATCATAATAGGTAACCGAGGTAATCCAAGAGTCCGTGCCCAAAACCCGTACTTTGTTTACCGTAGGCAGGCTTTTGGTATTTTTTGTAGAGGTTAAACCATAGTAGGTGGTAACAGTACCGCCCAGCCCTGGTGACAGATCTATATAGTCGTCATAATAAGCAATGGTAAGCACCTCAAAGTTTGTGGCATCTTGAGGGTAGGCGTTGTGGCTATAAAAAACGTTGGTTCCATTCAAATTATTTGCCAAGGGCAGCCGTTCTTCGTACTGTGTAACTATTCCATTTGCCTCTGATTGGGCATCGGCCCTTGCTGTGGCATTATTGATCTTACCGGTATAGGCCACCCTGCCAAAGGCATCGTATTTGGTGAACAGCCAACTGTTTTCCGATTTTAGATTGGCATCCTGTGTTAAAACGGGTAGATCTAATTTATTATAAACGATACGTTCCCAATCCTTGCCGGGAATCTTCTTTTCTATAAGCCGGTTTCTGTGATCGTATTTGTATTGATAGGCCAGATCGTTCAGGTTGTTTTCCGTAATATTTGTGGGTGTACTGAGTTCACTGATATCCAAATACAAATTGCCATATACTTTATGCGCTATCGTACCGTCCCCAGTTAAATGTAGTTTCCCGTTTTGGATGGAGGCCGTATAATGATCTGTCTCCCATTCAAAGCTGTCTGGCAGCGTGGTAACACCAATGCTTCCTTCCAAGGGTCCGTCGGGAATATCAAAATCGAAACCTAGATCTAGTACTTCCCCTTCTTTTAAAGTAACTTTTGGACCACTGTAGTCAGAAAAAAAGATAGATAATCGTTTCATATAGATATTAAAATAATAAAATACGGAATTGGAAGTGCTCTCATGCCCGTCCTCATACAATGAATACACATTATTCAAATTTACCATCTCCAAATTGTCTTTTTGCCAAATCAGGGCATAGCTATTGAACTTTGGCGGCAGTACATAGGTGAGATTTCCAAAATCGTCATAGACGTAGTAGGTATCGTGCCACTTACTTGCACTGAAGGTGCGCTTTAAAACCACCCGTCCTTGCTTGTCCTTATATTCTTCGGTGGTATAGTCCTTGGGATAGAAGATGAGCCCTTCGGCCTGCCAGTTCTCATCCTTGGTAATGGTTTTGTACAATTGTGAGGGTTTGTACTCCCCGGCATCCACAAGTTGGGGCTTTTGGGTATCATTGTTTAAAAAGACCACTTTGTAACGTTTAACAAAATCGGATCTTACATTGGCAGTATGTTCATATTTTATGGTATGGTCGTTGTCCGCATTTTTGTCAAGCGCCCAGTCCTCTCCCGGTGCCGCTTGTTCTAACACCCTGCTCAGGGACGAAGGTTCAAAATGTTTTTCCGAGTAGGGGTTTAGGGTGTTCTCATATTTTTCGGTATTGTAAAAAGCCGCCGTATTATCTAAGGCATTCGGTTGCAAAGCACCGTCCATGCTTGTGGCGGCATAGGGTAGATACTCCTTGTCTTGTCTCCCGAAACCGTCATAAGTTATATGGGTAACGATATCCTCACGGTTACCACCCGCCCGGATACCTATACTTTGCTTGGGTCTGCCCAAACCATCAAAATAGGTTATCTGTTGAATAAGGGCATCATTTTCTGTAAAGAATTGGGGATCTAGGGCTACGGTACTTTCTTTTTGATATGTGCGGGTATAGATATAGTTATGGGCTTCGGGATCGGTACTCGGGGTAATAACGCAGCTGTTATCGGCAGAGTTGATCGTAGGGCATTGGTCGTTGTTGTTGGAAACATAATTGGCTGGTTGTGCGCAAGTGGGCGCACTTGGCGTGTTGGGGTCCCCAAGACCATCATTATCCAGATCGGCATAATAGATTATTTGGCTTATGACCGATGCCTCAATGGGTTCTCTCACGGAAGCCGCACAAAGCGTAACCGTGTTATAACTTTCTGCATAATATGTTTGGGAAGTACTCAACGCAGGGGTAACGAAACTGGTTCCGGTCCCTACCAAATTCCCGGAAGTGAGTGCATCGTACCACCGTATTTCATCACTATAGGAACCCAATGTGGCGACCAGGGTCACCGTTCCGCTCCCACATCGTTGTACATCGTCCCCAGTAGCAATTCCCGGAACGGGGTTAATATTTGCCGTGATGTCAACCCTAGGGCCTTCGCATCCATTGACCACTGTAGCGACCTTGTACCCTGTGGATGAAGTGAGTACAGGGGTAGTGAAAGTAGTCCCATCCGTAATATGTGCCCCCGTGGCATCATACCACTTATAACTATCCCCCGTTATACTAGAGGCCGTAAAGGTAACGGTACCAGGGCCACAACTTGCCTGTTGGACTATGGTAGGGGTCTGGGTGGTATTGACCATAGTAATGGTTATGGTCTTTCTCGGTGTAATGGGAAAGGAACACCCAACTTCATTTTTTATGGTACCCCCAAGATATAGGATCTTCTGGCCGCTCACGGTCTCACTGCTATTCAGGGTATAGGTAAGATCTCTTTGCTGGCCCAAAAGGTTTCCCCCGGCAGAGGCATCGTACCATTTAAAATCACTTCCACTTGCCCCACCTACGGCCCTCAATACGTAATCTGCCGTAGGGCCACATTGTGTACCCGAATAATTGATAAAAGTGATGGTAGGTGCGCCAGGGTTTAAATATACCGCCGATGTTTTTTTCCGTGGTCCCTCGCAGCCTTTGTACACGGCACTTACCCAGTAATCCTTGTTTACCCCTACCACGGTTTTCTGTGTAATGTAGGAAGCCCCACCGCCAACCTCAGTACCTTGGGTATAAATGGAGGTAGAAGCGGATTCGTACCAGCGGTGTTCAATATAGGGATCAGTGGGCGAGATACCGCTGCTTATGGCCTGTAGGGTAATAGTGGAAGACCCACAGGTATTTGTCCTTTCGTCATCCGTTTGCAAAGGGATGGTATTGGGTGACACCTGTACCGTACGGGAAGAACTGAGACAATCCGTCCCGTTGACCTGTGCCTTCACCGAATAGTTCATTGTAGTTGCCACGTTGTTTACAGTATAGGAATTACCGCTACCTACTTGCTGCCCCTGCGGATTGTACCACTTATAGGTGATACCGCTCGTCCCGGTCAGCGAAAGTGTAACGTTAGACGTGCCACAAACAGGTTGTATGGTTGGTGTCGCGGGTAAGGTCGGTGTTGTCGGGATAGTAACGTAAACCCTACCGGAGACGGCGCTCCATTGTAAGTCGCTATTTCTTCTTGCCTTGATATAATAATATCCGGAACCTTGATCAGCGGTATAATTGTTGGTAGCCGCATTTAGAATAGCACTATCGTTTTCACCATTGGAGTTCTTGCCTTGCCAAAACCAGGTGACCCCCGGTGGGATACCACCTGTTTTTTCAAGCGTGGCCCGTCCGCAAGTAGTTGATAATACCTTGGGATTCGATGGTGGCGGCGTACCCGTTACCGTAACGTTTAAAGAGGCACCCCCAGTATCGAAATTTGCGTTGACAAAAAAAGTGCCTGGACTATTCCAACGTACTACCACGCCCCCATTATTGGGATTAATTATGGTTGCTGAAGCTGGCACAAACCACCTAACTGTCCCCGAACCTGGTGGACTAAGTGTATATGAGTGTTCCTCTCCCTGCTTAACATTGGTGGGACCGTAGATGGTATATTGTGCTTGTAAACTACCCGTGGCCATAAGAAAAAATAGCAAGGGCCAAATAGGACTCTTTGGGTATTGTTTGATACTAAAATTAATTTTCATAGGTATTCTCATTAATTAGTTTGGGCTTCTATAGTGATATTCGTAGTCGGTCACCAGATTATTGTCCTCATCCCTGATCTCTTTCAATCGATTAAAATCATCGTATTCGTAATAGACGGTATAACCTCGAGAATCGGTCATACTGGTCACCCCCACCAAAGGGTCATAGGTATAACTGCTCATCTGCGCCTTATTCAGGGAAGCGTGCTTCCGTATGGCGTCCAGGGCATCCCGAAGCAGTTCCTCCTTACAGGTGGGGCCCCCACAATGGTCATAATCCACATTGGAAGCAGTTACCGCTGCATCTATCAAACTTTGGATCGCTGTTGCGTCGGAGGTTTCAAAGTCCTCGATCTTTGCAATGGGATACTGGTCGTTATACCCCCAGATGTAATAAATATGGGGCCCATTGGCTTTGGAAACCTCCAATGGGTTACCCTTATCATTGTAGGCGTGGTAAACAATACGATCCTCCATAGGGTTATCGGAAACATCATATTGGCCCTTTAGGCTTTTAATGGAATCGGGGAATACAAGGCTATTGCCCCAATCCCGATAACGGGTACGTTGCTTGTTCCTGGAAAGAATGCCCCCATTGGCATCCTTCACAATGGTCTCTACCTGTACCGGTTCCGAGATACGGTGCAGGTCATTTCCCTTGAGTTTATCGATAACCAGTTTTTCCGTGGTGGTAAGATCCGGGCCCGTGACCGAACTTGTCGCAATGATATCGTCCGGGTAAGTGGTTAGGGTTTCCACGGTATTGCCCAAGCTGTTGATAGTTTCCATTCGGGTGAGCTGCAGGTGGGCGGGGTTATCATAAAAATAATCGGTGCTTGTGGTTATGGGATTTAAACCATTTGTATCATATACTTTGGTAGTACTCTTCTTTAGCACCCTTCTTCCCAATTCCTTTTCCCCGATCATATAGGCAAACAGGATGCTATTAAAGTCAACTTCCTGGTTATAAGGGTTGGTAGGTTCGTCCCAGCTTCCAGAGGTGGACTCAATGGGGCGATAAATAAAATTGTCGAACAACCTTAGCGATGCTATATTTTCATATTGGTTGTCGACTTCCTTGATAGGTATATAGGTATTCCCATTTCTTTTGTAGGTTTCCTCCCTGCTCAGTTTCCCCCGTTTCCATGCCGTGGATTCATAAAAGGTAAGTTCACTTACTCCATTTATGGCACCGTATATCAGATTTTTGGTTGCCGCCGTCCAGCCGGACTCGTCCCAGCGATCAGTTTGGTATACGAAATTGCGACTGAACTGTGGATGTTCGAAAGGTATTGCCCCGATGATGGTGTTCACTACACGGGTAGGGGCAATATTCTGAAAATAGGATACTATTTTGCCATTGTCCTGCGGTGTGGTTAGATCATTGTCATCATCAAAATAGGAATAATTATATTCCGTCACTTTTCCATACTCGATAATCGGTTCCCCGCCCAAATTATTGTTGAAGTGTGGTGTAGTGGATACCTGGGAAAATAGAATAGTGGAAGGGTTGAAAGTGAAAATACCCCTTACGTGGCCCCTGTTCCTTTCTGGTTGTATCAAATTGGGGTTCCCATATTCAAATTTCTTTATCCGCACGGGTGCGGTGGATTCACCATCATAATCGGAAATAGATTTAATACGTAGACCGCCCACCAGTTTTTCCACTTCCTGTACACCGGCGGGTTGTTCCCAGGAAATTGTGATCGCGACCATGGAGCAATCATAGGCGCCGAATGAGCCGAACCCGTTGTCAAACGCCTCGAGTGAATATTGGGTATCGGCCTGAAGGGGAATTGGGCTAAAAATACTGCCCAGATTATACCCAAAGAACATATCTATGGTTTGGCTAAGGCCGTCAGAACTATCGCTTGGGTAACCACTGCTATTAGGTGTTGGTCTATAAAATTGTTTTGACCCAATGGCAACGTAGGACTGTGAGGATCCTTGATGACTTATGGGGCTCATAAAAATGGAGGCACGAATGTTCCTTGAGCCCGACGGAATTTCCAGTAGCTTACTATCGGTATGTGGATAGTAAGAATTGTCACATTCACTACCGAAGGCACGGACAGTAAGCGATTTATTTTCATAGACCTGTTCATTAGCCAACAGTCTATTGGACTCCAATTCGAATACTGTGGAACCTCCAGTAGGATATGTTATTTTCTCAAGAATGGCGGCCTTCATTTTCTGTTCATTGGGGCTTCGATCCCCGTCACCGACAAAATATGTAACGGTGTTCAATCCGGTTGCGGCTGCTTTTGTCCTTGGTAACAGGCTTCCGGTATTGTTGTTGGGATATCCCCATGAATCCTGGGCCGTGGTACATCGGAGCGGTAGGGCGGTACTTTCGTTATAAATGAAGGAATGTTTTGCATCACTGTTCGGCAAAGGGCCCCGGTACATGCTCGTCAATTTCAGACTACTTTCCCTACTTCTGGTCTGTCTTTCCGAGTCAAAGAAGACCGGCGCTGTTTGGTAATCCCTTGAAAAAACACCCCCGGAACGTTGGAAATAGTCATATGTGAAATGGTACTCGTCTATCAATTTCCCTACTTGTGTGCCATCATTGGTATAAACCTTTATTGCATCCAATTTGTAGTCTTCCTGTAAATCCATACGACCAAGTGATGATTCGAACTTGATATAACCGTTATCAAAAACAATCTTGTCCAGATACTTTTTGCTGATTTTCGATAATTCATGATAACTAGCAGACAGGTAGTCCCGCCAGGCCGTAGTTGTCGGGGGGAAATCACCATCTACCCGAATATTTTCTCCAACGGGCATTGAATAATCATCGACCCGACTGTCACCATACTGGTTTAAATAAGTTTTATATTCGAAAGAGATGGAATGCCGCCTATCTTTTGAAATGAGTTTAGTGAGATACCAAGCCGAAATATAGCCCGTTGGGTCAGAGATGTATAGGTTTGAAAGGTTGGGGTTGATGGTCTTTTCTGCGACTACGTTGCCACTATCATCCTTGCCAAAGATCAACATGGTGCCATCTTGCAATGTCGCATGTATTTCTTCTTTGGAGACCGCGGTGATTCTTATCTGGGTTATATCATCGAATACGGCTTCTTGACTTTCCCGATCAAAATAGAATGAACCACTTATTCCCAAAGCATTGAACACATACTCGTCAGGGGCCGTATCTTTACTGCCCTGGGATGCTTCTACCAAATAACCCCAATTGGTCTCATTAAAAGTAAAGTTTTCCATACGGGGAATGTTATCGTAAAAATCAAGGTCGGGCAGTCCCTTCGTATTTCTGATGATCGCACCTCCCGCGTTCAATGACCATCCCAGCCCCACCCAGGAGGCAAGGTCGTTCAACCTTATGCCTGACATATTGTAGTTTAAATTGATGGGTACCGATAAACTTTTTTCCGTTAGGGTATAGATAGGAATATTAACACTGGTGTTGCCCAGGTTTTTATTTACCGGGTACAGTCCATAACTGCCCAAGCTGGCCGCATTGGGCGATACTGGAAAATAGTCGGGCAAATCTAAGGACGACTGTTGTGAAAAGGAGGCCGGTATTATAAATAATGCGAAAAGGCTGGTTATCCATCGCCTCGCTCCTTTTTGACAGGTTTGTTTTTTCATTTTCTCGATTTATAAAATTTGGGTGTCCCTAAAAAGGATTTTTAGTTTTCTATTGTTTGCCTTCCAGTACTTGTATTCTTCGTTCCTGTTCCAGGATGTAAAGCGTAAGCTCCTCTATCTTTTCCAAGAGTAGCCTGTTCATCTCGCCCAACTGTATGCCATTGGCCTCCACCTCGCCCGCGGAGGGAATGTTGATCAGGTGTCCCTTTTCCTCGATATGGGCTTCCACTTCCCGTAGGGTGGGCAGGTCATAATCTGTCTTAAAGACATAATCCGCCCAGCCCGTAAGGTCTACCTTTACCTCTTTGGTATGTATCTTTCCGTCTACTGCCAATCTATAGGCATTCTGGGCCGCTGTTCCTATGCCCACATTGCCCGTAGTGAACTTGATATCCAGTCCCGACGGTGTCCACATACCGCTGCCTTCAATAGGGTCCGGGGTACCTGCCAACAACTTCTGTACGGTCGGTTCCTGTCCGTTGACCACTTCCACGCGTGGATCCCAGAAAAATTGTCGATCATAAATGTTCCGGCCATATTCAAAAAGGGCCTTGTGCTTTAATTTGTCCGCACCTTGCCTAAACTTAAAATCATTTTCCATATCCAAAACCTTGACTCCGGTAACACCATCATAGATGCCACCTAAATTTTTAGTCCCTTGGTAATTACTTTCATGGATATAACCTACCAACAGATACCATTTATCCAACTCTGGGAGTTCTCCTTGCCAGAAATAAGGGTTTTTAACGAAGTTGCCTTCGAGGGACAGGGTGGCCTTACCGTAATCGTCACGCGTTTGTGTCCCAAAAAAAGTTCTTCCGTTCATAGAGCCCGTTTTCTTGACCCAGATAGTAAATCGATATGTTTTAGAGGGATCTATCCCTAAAAGAGAAGCCTTCAACCCGCCTCTCCCACGGTATGTGCTACTGGGAATCACTTTCCACAGTACAGACGCCCCTCCATATGGATCGATCCCCATTTCCCTAATGTTCTCATAATTTTCACCCGTGATTTCAAAGCCCCGTGCCGGGGTGTTTCCCTCCGTCCAAGTGGTCGTGTCCAGAAGATTGGTCTGGCCAAAAGAAAGGCTGTACACGAACAGAAATGCTAATTTTAGGATATTTTTTTTCATGATCAAAATTGTATTAAGTGTATAAATTCTTTTTTGTATTTATTTAAATCTAGAGTTGGTCTGTTGACCCTTGACCGGGTTGCAACAATGTGAGGGGATAATTCTTACAGCTAAACATTAAGCACGCTCAATACTCCCATTTAGGCCAATATTTTTCTCATTTTACTTCATTATTTAACGTTGTGGACGCCACTTGGGGAATCTCTCCCTTTCGAAACATCCTGTTCTAATTCCATTTATTGATCTACATGGGGGAACTGTAGTCCTTGAACGCTATCTGAAAGGTCAAAACCTTGCAGACTGCCTATCGATGGGATAAAAATGTGGGTATAGGGCCCTTTTTTCGCTTCAGGTAGTTTTCTGCTTTTGAACAAATGGAAAAGAAACCATGACAAGGCAGCTACCTAAATCGGATACCAATAATGTTATAGGGATGATATTGGATGGCTATAGATCTAGCGAAAGTGAGGAAAATCGCTTTTGTGAAGCCATATCACAATGCGAAATAATGAATTTTTTCCAAGAATATAAAATTATTTTACATAATTTATATAATATAAATTCTACTTCAAATAATATCAGGGACTTAGCTTTTATGAAAGATCGTTCTCCTTCATTGCCATCCGCCCCGATAAATCTAACCCATGAAGCCTCATATTACATTCCAAATCTTTATATTTAATCTCATACGGTATCAATGAGTAAAACCAAAGCACATAATATTCTAGCTTTTCTGGCGAAAGTTCCTTTCTTTTCTGAGGTTTCCCAGATATCCTTGGGTCATTTGTGCCAAGAGATCCAAACCGAGACTTTCGAAAAACATGACCTAATATTTAAAAAAGGAGATGTTGGCGAACTTATGTATGTGCTGCTCAAAGGAAAGGTAAAGGTGCACGATGGTGACCATGTCTATGGCTACTTATCCGAAGGGGATTGTTTTGGGGAATATGCCTTAATAGACAATCAAAATAGATCAGCAACGGTAACCGCGGATACGGAAACCGAGGTACTTGCGATAGCACGCACCAAGTTTTTGGAACTAATGGCCACCGACAGTGGCTTTGCACAAGGGGTATTGTCCGTAATGATAAAACGTCATCGCGAATTGGATGTTATCCAAGAACGTTTGGCGGCTTCCAAGCAAGAAATAGAATTGAACAATACCAAAATGAGCGGCCTTATCAACGGGGCCATGGACGCCATTATAATGTTCAATAGTGATTTTCGTATCGTTTTAACCAATCCTTCGGCCCATACCCTTTTAGAAAATACGGATGTTCTACAACGCAATGTATTGTTCTTTTTGGACGATGCCAGCGCCGACATCATAGAGTCCTTGGTAAAATCAGATGTGAAACAGACGACCCACAACCTTAACAACTATTTACCAAGTTTAATTAAGGTAATCGGAAGCGACGGTAAGGAAACCATCAATGAAGGTACCATAAGCAGGTATGGTAATAAAAAGGAGACATTTTTTACATTGATTCTTAGGAATATCGAAGAGCGCCTTATTGCGGAAGATAAAATAAATTTGCTAACAACACAGACCCAATATCTGGAAGAGGAGATCAAAGAACTCACTAGCAGCTATGGTATCCTGGCCGAAGATAAGGCCATGCAACGGGTATTGAATCTTATCCAACAAGTGGCAGGCACTGATGCAACGGTTTTGATAACCGGCGAAACCGGAACGGGTAAAGAATTGGTGGCCAGAGCTATACACAAGGCAAGTCAAAGAACAGACAAGCCTTTAATCCGCATCAACTGTGGTGCCATACCTGCAAACTTAATAGAGAGCGAGTTGTTTGGGCACGAAAAAGGTGCTTTTACCGGTGCTACGGCAAGTAGAAAAGGCCGATTTTTATTGGCGGATAAGGGTACGATATTTCTGGACGAAATTGGAGAAATGCCGATTGACCTGCAACCCAAGCTACTGCGGGTAATCCAGGAGGGCGAGTTTGATCCGGTAGGAAGCTCTGAAACGATTAAAGTAGACGTCCGGATTATTGCGGCGACCCATAGGGATTTACTTGCCCATGCCAGTACCGGTAGCTTTAGGGAAGACCTATACTACAGGTTAAATGTATTTCCTATAGAAGTACCAGCACTTAGGGACCGGGGAGACGATGTTTGCCTTATTGCCCAACAGATGATTCAGGAATTTTCCAACAAGCTGAACAAACCATCCGTACAAATTAGCGACACCGATAAATTACGTTTAAAGGACTACCACTGGCCCGGTAATGTGCGCGAACTGCAAAATTTGGTGGAGCGTGCCATAATCGTGTCCGAAAAAGGGGATATTGATTGGGCTACAATAATTCCGGTTACTGCAGACTCAAAACCTTTGGAAGCCAAGACCATTACGGAGAAGGTACTTACCTCCGAAGAACTTGTTAATTTGGAACGTGACAACATTCTCAGGGCTCTTAAACATACAAGATGGAAAATCTCTGGGAAGAACGGCGCCGCTTCCCTACTTAAAATGCGGCCAACCACACTTACTTCAAAAATTAAGGCCCTGGGTATCATCCGGCCGATATAAATTCACGAAATCTCATAAATTTAGTAACGACATTTCGTTTTTATACGATATTTCGTTACTTAAAATATTATTACAAATCGATTTAAAATACTGATAATCAATTAATTATAATCTTTGGCATGGAGGGTGCTTACCTTAGGGAAACAAAAATGTTTAACTAAAAAAATAATTAAAATGATTACAACAGCAAACAAAAAAAACGGAGTAAATGTAGATCAGTTAATGGCTACGGTAGAAGCGGTTCAAGGGAATCCAGAATTGGCAAAATTTGAGTTTAGAGCCAAAAACAATTGGATCGAAGGTGGTCATTGTGTCACCAGTGTAAAAAGCTTTTACGGCGTAGGTGAGGAAGACACCACACGTAAAGAGACCTTTACCATGGAAGCAGATCATCCTACAGTATTGTTGGGTGAGGATTTGGCTCCGAGTGCCGCAGAAATTGTACTGCATGCCCTAGGTTCTTGTCTAACAGCCGCCATGACGTATCATGCCGCCGCACAGGGTATCGATATTGAAGGTATGGAATCTACTTTGGAAGGTGGTATAGACCTTCACGGATTCTTAGGGCTAAACCCCGAGATCAGAAAAGGTTATGACGGAATTAAGGTAAAATTTAAAGTAAAATCCGATGCCTCCGAGGAGCAATTGAGAGCTTTATCACAATTTTCTCCGGTATTCGATATGATTACCAATCCTACTCCGGTTTCGATAGAATTCGAAAAGTAAAAACCTAAAAGACCGTCTCAAAAGGTATTGGGGCGGTCTTTTTTATTTCCAATCCAAAACTATACCAACCATCCAATTGTAACAACTAGGTACGCCAAAATGAAAGAACAAAAATATATTGTAGTAAATGGTAACCAGGCAGCGGCGCAAGTGGCATATAAGGTTAATGAAGTATGTGCCATTTATCCGATTACCCCTTCCTCCGAAATGTCGGAGTTGGCAGCCGAGTGGAGCGCCAACCAACAGCGGAATGTTTTTGGTGATGTTCCTTCAATTTTTGAAATGCAAAGTGAAGCAGGTGTAGCGGGGGCACTACATGGCGCCCTGCAAACAGGATCCTTGGCAACTACTTTTACGGCATCGCAAGGGTTGTTGCTTATGATGCCCAATATGTACAAAATAGCCGGTGAATTAACCCCCAATGTAATTCATGTTGCAACAAGATCGGTAGCCACCCACGCCTTATCGGTTTTTGGGGATCACAGTGATATTATGGCCGTACGCAATACGGGCTATGCTTTTTTAGGGGCGGCCTCGGTACAGGAAGCCATGGATTTTGCATTGATTGCCCAAGCGGCCACACTGGAATCGCGTATTCCCTTTGTTCATTTTTTTGACGGATTCCGTACTTCGCACGAAACGTCCAAAATAGAGAACCTACCAAACGCGGTAATTAAAGAAATGATGAACACCGACCACATACAAGCCCACCGAGACAACGCCTTAAACCCCAATAAACCGGTATTGAGAGGTACCGCACAGGGCGCAGATGTATTTTTTCAAAGCAGGGAAGCAAGCAATACTTACTACAATGCTTGTCCGGACCTGGTACAAAAACAAATGGACAAATTTTCGGAACTTACGGGCAGATCTTATCAAATCTTCGAATATGTAGGTCATCCCAAAGCAGAGCAAGTGCTTATAGCCATGGCTTCGGCAACGGAAACCATCGAAAAAACAATCAAATACTTAAATGCAAAAGGTGAGAAAATAGGATTGATAAAGGTTCGCTTGTTCAGACCTTTTAGTGCTGACCACCTAGTTAAGGCACTCCCCAAAAGCTGTAAGTCCATAGCCGTACTAGATAGGACCAAAGAGCCCGGATCTACCGGTGAACCTTTGTACTTGGATGTGGTACAATCCGTAACGGCCCTTATCAACAGTTTTGATCAGTTCCCAAAAATAGTTGGTGGCAGATACGGTTTGTCCTCCAAGGAGTTAACTCCTGCAATGATCCTGAGTGTAGTAAATAACCTAAAAAAAGAACATCCCAAAAACAATTTTACGATAGGTATAAATGATGACGTAACCCATTTAAGTTTGGATTATGAGCAGGACATCGATGTAAAAGATAAAAATTATAAGGCCTTATTTTACGAAACCAGGTCCGTAGATGCTACCACCAGTTTTGGCAATACCTTGCAATATCTAGGAGCTTTGGACAATACCTTTGTACAAGGCTATACCGAATGTGACTACAGAAAATCTAGATCTAGAAGTGTTTCCAACCTGCGAATTTCGAAAACCCCGATCAGAGCCCCTTATTTAGTTTCCGATGCGGATTTTGTGGTTTGTGATTCAGTAAACTTTGTTGAGAATGACGATGTAATAAAACGTATAAAATTTGGCGGTAGGCTACTTGTTGCCTCCGAATTGCCCAACCAAGAATTTTGGAATCAACTTTCCATCGAACGCAAGCAAGAGCTAGTGGCAAAGGAAATATTGGTTTATACAATAGACAGCAAGAAAATTGTCCCAGAGTACTTTTCCGAAAATTATACTATTTCTTCGTTGCATGCTTGCTTTTTTGCATTGAATGAAAAAATCTCCTTAGACCAAGCATTCCAAAAGCTGCAGAACCATATTACCAAAGTTGATTTGTTCTTGGGCACTCAGATAAATGGGTCCAATACCTTAAGGATAAACAATTTTGAAAACACTTTAATTGAAGCACTAATTGCGGGCAGGGGAGGGGAACTGCCAGTTAGTGCGCTACCGGCAGATGGTACATTCCAAACGGGAACATCAGAATTTAACGAAGTATATCACGGTTTAGAAATCCCCGAGTGGGACCAAGATCTATGCACCCATTGCGGCGCATGCAGCATGGCCTGTCCGCAGGGAGCATTAAGAATAAAGGTCTATGATGATAATGTGCTAATGCAGGCACCATCAGGGTTTAAAAACACTATGGCCCTTGACCCGGAATGGGCTGTGGATTTATTGAATTATACCATCCAAATAGATGCCGATCAGTGTACTTCCTGCAACAACTGCGTGGATGCATGTCCGGCAAAAGCACTGACAATGATCAATAAGACCGTAGCACATAAGGTTAAA
This sequence comes from Spongiimicrobium sp. 3-5, assembly GCF_046557915.1. Classification (NCBI taxonomy): domain Bacteria; kingdom Pseudomonadati; phylum Bacteroidota; class Flavobacteriia; order Flavobacteriales; family Flavobacteriaceae; genus Spongiimicrobium; species Spongiimicrobium sp. 3-5. The sequence goes on along the minus strand of NZ_JBHEBG010000005.1, from coordinate 60,257 downwards.
TGGGACTACTTTAAGAACATTCCAGAAATGGACCGATCCAAAATTGACGTTAGTATGGTAAGTCGGCAACAACTACAAGAACCGCTGTTTAAATATTCTTCCGGGGTGGATGGTTGTGGGGAAGCTCCCTATTTAAAACTGTTATCGCAATTATTCGGTGATCGTATGCTCGTAGCCAATGCAACGGGGGCCAGCTCCATTTTTGGTGGTGCACTACCTACGACACCTTGGACTAAAAATGCGGAAGGGAAGGGTCCGGCATGGTCTAATTCCTTATTTGAGGATAATGCCGAATTTGGCTTGGGTTTCCGATTGACTCTGGAGCAGCAGGAAATGCGGACAAAAAACTTATTGAAAAGATGTATGAACCCTCTCGAATTTGATTTGGTATACAACATCCTTAATGCACCCCAGAACACCGAAACGGAAATTGAAGCGCAACGTGCCAGGATTGCCGAACTTAAATATAAATTAACAACAAACCCCTCCAAGGAAGCCCAAGAATTACTGAAATTATCTGATAGTTTAATTAAGCAAAGTGTTTGGATCGTAGGTGGTGACGGCTGGGCCTATGATATTGGTTATGGGGGTATAGATCATGTTATCGCTTCCGGAAAAAACGTAAATATCCTTGTTCTGGATAATGAGGTATATTCCAATACAGGTGGGCAGAACTCCAAGGCCACTCCTTATGGGGCTTCCGCTAAATTTGAAATCAACGGAAAACAAAAACAGAAGAAAGACCTGGGTTTGTTGGCGATGTGCTATGATGATGTTTATGTTGCGTCCGTTGCCATGGGAGCAGACCAAGAACATACCTTAAAAACCTTTTTAGAAGCCGAAAGTTACGATGGCCCGTCTATTATTATTGCCTATTGCCATAGTCCGGCACATGGTATCGATATGAAAAACCCAAGTCAATATCACAAAGCCGCAGTAGATTCCGGGCAATGGTTATTGTATCGGAATGATCCTCGAAGAACCGTTAGGGGATTAAACCCCTTGCAATTAGACTCGGAAAGACCTAGTATAGGCATGCATGATTATTTAAGAGGTGAGAAGCGCTTTGAAAAGTTTCTTGGTTATGAAGATGAAGCCACCAACATGCGGATAACTGAAATACAACGCAAAGTAGATCAGCGATTTAAAAGATATGCCCGCATGGCTTCCCAAATGTTATCGTTAAGTGAAAAATAGCTATCGGCAAGCTAAAATATCAATTTTTAGTATATTCACAGGAATCAACCAACTGTATCCGTTTTGACCTCCACCTTTATCAAATCCCTGGTTTCCTGGATCGCTGGCATTGGCTCGCATCCCGATGATAGAGAGGAAGTGCGGGTGCAAAAAACGCTATTGATTGCATTTGCCGGTAGCATGGCCATAATGGCTTGTTTTTGGGGACTTCTATATCTATACTTTGGCGAACCCCTTGCCGCTTCCATTCCTTCGCTCTACGCCGCGGTTTCGTTAATTAGCATAGCCTTGTTTGCGAAGATCAAAAATTACCAGCTGTTTTTGGTGAGTCAGCTTGCTTTTAGCCTTATCCTTCCTTTTATATTGATGTTGACCTTAGGCGGATATGCCGGTTCCAGTGCCGTAATTATTTGGTCGCTTACCTCGCCGTTAGGGGCTTTGGTACTCCAAGGACGGTCACAGGCCTTATGGTGGTTTTTTGCCTTTATCGGCTTATTGGTGGTTGCTCTATTGCTAGAAGGACAATACACCTCTGTAAATAATCTGCCCACACATACCATTACCGGCTTTTTTGTGATGAACATAGCGGGGATGTCTTTAACCTCCTTTATAGTACTTAGGTATTTCGTAGGAGAGAAAAATTTAGCCATTACCATGCTCGAAAGTAAGCACAAATGGATCAAAGAAGCTTTTTCGGCCTATGTTTCACCCAATTTGGTGACCCATTTAATTCAGCACCCCGATGAGCTGAGGTTGGGAGGGGAGCGTAGGGAATGTACTTTTATATTTACGGATTTGGTTGGGTTTACCCCTTTAGTGGAGAAATCGGATCCGGCTACCCTTGTAACTTACCTCAATGAATACTTTGAAGGGATGATCGCCATAGTATTTAAACACGAGGGTACGGTTTCTAAAATAGTTGGGGATGCCATTGCGGTAATGTTTTCGGCCCCTGTTGTACAGAAAGACCATGCTGCTAGGGCTGTTGCCTGTGCTTTGGATATGGATGCCTATGCGCAAAATTTTGCTTTGGAAAAGCAAAAAATTGGTCTGGATTTAGGAAGAACACGGATAGGTGTAAATACCGGTACGGTAATCATAGGAAATATTGGTGGAAAAAATCAACTCGATTATAGGGCTTTGGGCGATGCCATTAATACGGCAGCCCGTTTGGAAAGCGCCAACAAGCAGCTAGGGACTCGGGTTTGCGTAAGCGGTACCACCGTAGCGCAATGCCCTGATTTTATAGGAAGGCCCATAGGATCTTTGCTGTTAAAGGGTAAAACACGACCCGTGGCTACCTTTGAACCACTAACAAAAAGTAAAAGTGAAACCCCAAACATATCGGATTATCTGGAAGCCTATAAACTAATGGAAAACAATGCCCCTGAAGCACTGGGCAAGTTTAAAGGTGTTGTAGAAGATTACCCGGAAGATGGACTGGCATCTTTTCATTTAAGCAGATTAAACTCGGGCAAATCAGGTAGCACCATTATTCTTCCCTGGAAATAGCAAGAGGTAAAAACCCAATAATCCTTATTTTTCGCTCATGGTGTTCACCACTTCCCAATCTTTGGGTACCCCCGCTATGGTATACTCGGCGGATTTGGTCACAAAATATTTGGCCACAGTATCCTTGGGATTGGCATTCAATACTTTATCGAAGGCCGCAGAGGCTTTGGGAAATTCGTTTTTAAAAAAATACTTCAGGCCTTTCTCAAAGTCTTTTAATGTATTTTGTTTATGGGTTATCACATCGTCATCGTCCCCATCAAAACATTCGTAAATGCCCATTACCTTAGCTTTACCTTTAACCCTTACCTTTCCTAAATATCTAAGTCCGTAGTCCGATTTGTTTTTTATGGTATTTAAACTGTCCTCGCTTATTATTATGTTGGCTCCGTAATGTTTGGTAACTCCTTCCATACGCGAAGCTGTATTTACGGTATCGGCAATTATGGCAGTATCATTTCTGTTGATGTCCCCTATGATGCCCATAACTAAAGGTCCTGTATGAAGCCCCATGCCTACGGACAGGGGTTGGTATCCATCTTGAAGTCTCTGTATATTATATTCCTTTATTTTCTTTTGCATATCGATGGAAGCCTGCAGCGCATGCTCGGCTTCGAACGGAAATAAGGCCATGATACCATCGCCCAAGTACTGGTTTACAAAACCCTTGTTTCCTTGAATGATAGGCCCCATTTTACCTACATAGGCATTTACAAATTTAAAGTTTTGACGTGGGGTCATACTTTCAGCTAAATGGGTATATTCCCTAACATCGGTAAATAGTACCGTAACATCCTTTTCTACGTGATCGCCTAATGCCACCTCGGTAATAGCTTCTCTTCCTACCGATTTTATAAATTCCGTGGGCACAAACTTGCTTGCCGCCTTATGTATTCCGTTGAGGTTGAGGTGCATCTTTATACGGCTTAGCAATTCATTTTTAGAGAAGGGTTTAGTAAGGTAATCATTGGCTCCCACATTAAAACCTATAACCAAATCACTGACCCTGTTCTTGGCCGTTAAAAGAACTACGGGCAATTCGCTGGCGCCATGCTCTTCCCTTATCGTTTGGCATACCTCGTACCCAGATATACCGGGCATCATAACATCCAATAGTATTAGATCAAAGTGGTTTCCATGGGCAATAAGGTCCAAAGCCTCTTTACCACTATGGGCTTCGGTAACCTCGTAATTAGCAACTGCCAAATGGTTCTCCAAGACACGCCTGTTTACCGGCTCGTCATCAACCACCAAAATTTTACTTCGCAATTCTTCAGAAATAGCTTGCAATGGGTCCGTACCATACTCCTGTTTGCCATCGACTATAACAGTTGCTATTCTTTCTTGTACAGTATCCCGATCGGACAGTTGTGCCTTTGTTTTGGAGGTGCTTTTGGGGAGGGTAAAAACAAAGGTAGATCCCTGGTCTATAACTGATTTTACACTGATAGTCCCCTGGTGGAGCTCTACCAATTGTTTGGTAACGGAAAGTCCCAGACCAGTTCCTCCATACGCCCTGGAGATACTGCCATCTGCCTGCTCGAACGATTTAAAAATGGTCTCGAACTTGTCTTTTGAGATTCCAATACCAGTATCCGATACGCTTATGGAAACCATATCTTTTTGTGTTTCGGCACTAACGGTAATAGATCCGCCATTGGTAAATTTTATGGCATTACCTATAAGATTGTGCAATATTTGTTGTAATCTATTTTCGTCCGCTTCCACAAGCGGAATATCTTTTGGAATTGTATTTATCAGTTTAAGGTGCTTGTCCAAGATAAGGGGTTCCGAAAGTTTAAGCACAACATCAACAATAGCGTGCAAGTCGGTAGGGTTTAGGGCAAGTACCAAATCTTGGTTTTTCAGTTTGGAAAAATCCAAAATATCGTTCACCAGATGTGCCAGGCGTTTACCGCTATTTGTGATCATGTCCAGATTTTCAATGACCTTGCCCGGCAGTTTGCCAGCAACACCGTCCTTAAGTGATTCGGTAAGACCGATGATACCGTTTAATGGGGTACGAAGTTCATGCGATGTGTTCGCAAGGAATTCGTCTTTTAGCTTATCAATTTTTTGGAGTTCATCCACGCGTTGTTTTTCAATTTCGGTCTTTTGGCGTTCTTCTGCAATAAGCCTTTTTTTCTCCTCTGCCTCCCTGTTTACGCGTTGTTGGTATTTGTATCGATTAAATAAGATAAGTGAGAGCAGCACGGTGGCCAGTGCTATTCCTATGGTAATATTTCTAAAAGTGGTCTGCCTCCTTAGTTTTAGGTCGTTTATTTCGGCATCTTTCTGTAAGGTTGCAATAGCATCTTGCTTTTTCTCGGAATCGAATTTTACTTGCAGTTCCTCTATTTGTTTGGATTTTGTTTCGTTGAAGAGGCTGTCTTTTACCGCAATATATTTGTCCTTGGTCTCTAACGCTTTTTTAAGGTCGCCCGTTGCAGCATATACTTTGGACAAGGTTTCGTAAGCCTGTTGCATTTCTGGTTTTGCATCTATTGCCTCGGCATAGGCTACTGCTTCTTCTAAGTGGGAGCGTGCTTTTTTGTAGTCCTTGAGTTGAAAATAGTCTAACCCCAAATGGGTATGACTCTCGGCAAGTTCCAATTTTTGTTGTAGCTGTTGCCGAATTTCAAAGGCTTTCAAATGAAATTCCAAGGCTTTTTTATGGTTCTCTTGCAGTCGATAAACTTTTCCTATGGATTCATAATCATAGGCCTTGCCCCAAGGGCTGTCTATTTCGGTATCCAAGTCCAAGGCCCTATTAAAATAGCGCAAGGCTTCTTGGTAATCCTTTTTCATCATATAAAGGTCTCCAATATTAAAGTACCCGTTGGCCATATCTGCCTTCTCGTCCAGGGCCTCGAATATCTGGAGGGATTTGGTATAGTTTTCCATGGCTTCCTCCAACTTATTGGTCCGTTTAAACGTTTCACCCAGAGCATTGAGGATGGTTGCAATACTATATTTATCGTCTAATTTCTCATAGATCTTTAAAATCCTAAATTGTATTTCCAAACTTTTACTGAAAAGCCCCTGACTGTCCAAAATTGTGGCTTTCTGATACAATCCATCGGCAATGCCCTTTTCGTCTTTTTTTTCTTCACAGTAGGTTAAATACTTCTCCATATGTTCAAGGGCCTTGTTGTAGTGCCCTTTTTGGCGCTCCAATACGCCATATTGGTAGTTGGCCCGGGCCAAGCCGTAAGCATAGTCGTTTTTAACACTGATCTGGTAAAAACTGTCGATATATTTTTTGGCCAGGTCGGCATCGGACCTATTGTTAAGATATTCCCATGCAATATTTTTAAGGTGGAAGACTCTAGCGGAATCGGTAACGGAGGCATTTAATTGTTGTTGTAGGCTATCTAGGGTCGTGGATTGCCCGTAAGTAAGCTGGCATACAAAGATTCCCAAAAATAATATGGATAGTAGCGTTTTCATTTTGTACGTGGGGGACCTTGTGGTTTATTGATTATGTCTTCTTAAATGTAGTGTTTAATGGCAAGAATGCAAAAAAGGGGTGATAAGTTGCATCAGGATACTTTGCTAGTAGATCGATTATCGCAGATTGTTGAAACTCCCATAGCTGTTCTATGGATTCACTTTTGGTATGACACTAATATCCTTCAAAAAATCTGTTAACAGCAGCATGAAGTATGCAGGGGTAAAGCGCTTATATAGATCAAGGTTGTTTTTTTTAAGCTCTTTTTTTGATTTTCCATACATTTCTTCCGGGCGATAGTCATTTAAATGGACTGCAACGTTACTGGCATCGCTAAAAGTGTCCCATGCCGCTTTGGTAATCCATGGAGAAAATATGCTGAACGTGGGAACGCCTAGCGCTTTTGCCATGTTTATAGCACCACCTTCGTTACCTATAACCGCATTGCAATGATGAACCAATGCCAAGAACAATCGAAGAGAACTTGCGAATGCGTCTATTTTTATTTGTTTTTTTGTGGTATCGTTGCATAAGTCATATAACTCGAGTGCCTGTTTGTGCTGGCATGGAATATAATTAAATAGTAATGTTGCATCCGTAATTTTTGCTATAAGATCAATTACTTCGGCCATATAAGGTAAGGGGTATGTTTTATTGGGGTGACTCCCTAGAATATTTAGCATAATTATAGGTTCTGACCCAGTAATATTATGCGCACCCAAAAACGTTCTTGCAGCGCAGGTTTCATCCTCTGTTAAATAAATTTTGGGCCTTTTAACGGCTTCGTTTAAATTTGGAAGTATTGGAGCCAAAAATAAAAGCCTGTCCTCTATTGCCATTCCTGTTCCCCGCTTTCTGTTTTTTGGTTTGTAAACATGATGGGTATAAATAAAGCTTGAATACCATTTTTTTAATGACGCTTTCAAAGGTGCCTGTGAAAAAAGGCTTATCAAATTACTTTCCAATTTACAATAAACATCTAGGACAACATGATACTTTTCTTCTTTGATGTCCTTTAAAAATTGGTAAAAGGCCAGTTTGTTTTTTTTATAGTCGGCCTTGAACAATACCACTTGATCTATAAAAGGATTATTAATGACCACTGGCACTGTGTGACAGTTAATTAAGTAATGTATTTCCACGTCGGGAAGGTTTCTCTTTATGTTTTCACAAATGATTGTGCTGATAAGAACATCTCCGATCATTTTTTGCTGTATTATCAATATCTTCATAAAGCTAGAGAAGATTATACAGAGGGCATAGATGTCTTAAAACATCATAAAATGGCTTTTTTTTGCGCATGTCCTTCCTCCTTGTTTAAGATTTGTAACTCTCATTTCGGTGGGAAGAAGGGTATTGTCAAAGGGGCCCTTCCTTTTTTTGTAAATGTTGCCGTTTTAGAAATACCGGAAGTGCGTTCCCGAGAATAGGGAACGTTCAGTTAGGGAACCGATACAAAATATATAGGGATAAAACGGGAATAAACTCAGGTCCTAAGCGAAAGTGGGACATATCGCTTTTATAGAACCGAGCAACACCACTAAATAAGGGAATATTTTTTGATTCCTGAAATCATATCCCGCTTTTTTTGAGGTATAAATCCTACTATAGTTGTTATCAGCGGTTTGGCTCTGGAGATAATTTTCTTGCTGGTCTAGAAACCAACATAGGAACGGTTCAAGGCAAGGTCTTTTAACAATTCAGAAACCAAAAATTACGATTGGGTCATCAATTTTGGGATTGGCTGCACTACTAAAGCACCTTTGTCCCAACAAAATAACCACTGACCCATGAGATTATTAATATTATTGCTCTCTCTTTTTTATGCTGCCCTTGGTATTGCCCAAACAACGGTTTCTGGTACGGTTACGGATCAAAAGAACAAAGCTGTGGCAGGTGCCAACGTGTATTTGGAAGGTACCTATGATGGGGCCTCCACCGATGAAACGGGAAATTTTTCTTTTGAGACTACCGAGAAGGGCACCCAAAACCTGATAGTTTCCATGATCTCGTATGAAACCTATATGCAAGCAGGTGATATCTCTTATTTTAAAGATATAAAAATTCAATTGCGAGAGGCTATAAATTCGCTTACCGGGGTAACCCTTACTGCCGGTACTTTTGAGGCTGGTGATAATTCTAAAGTATCGGTACTTAAACCTCTGGATATTGTTACCACGGCAGGGGCTGCAGGCGATTTTGTTGGTGCTTTGCAAACGCTTCCGGGTACCTCTACCGTTAATGAGGACGGTAGGTTGTTTGTACGCGGGGGAGCCGCTGGGGAGACACAGGTTTTTATAGATGGCCTAAGGGTTTTTCAACCTTTTAGTGCTACGGCAAACAATATTCCTACCCGAGGCCGATTTTCCCCTTTTCTTTTCAAAGGCATTACTTTCAGTACAGGGGGTTATTCGGCGGAATACGGTCAGGCCCTCTCTAGTGTATTGCTTCTGAATACTACCGATGTGCCCGATCAGGAAAAGACAGATATTTCGGTGATGTCCGTCGGTGGGGGGTTGGGACATACCAAAATCTGGGGCAATCAATCATTAAGTATAAATACTTCTTACATTAATCTGGCACCTTACGAAGCCTTAATTCCTTCCAATCAGGGAGTTAAATGGAATAGCCCTTTTGAATCGATCTCCGGGGAGGCTGTATTTCGCAGTAAAAGTGAACAAGGCTTGTTTAAGCTGTACACCGGGTTTAGTCATAGCAATTTGGATATAGATCAGGAAGATATCAACTTTGAAGACCCTGTCCGATTTGGCTTAAAAAATAACAACCTCTACTTCAACACCACCTACAGACATTTCTTTGGGGATGGATGGAGTGTTGCCGGTGGGGCAAGCATTTCTTTTGACGGTAACGATATAAATGTACTTACGGACCGCATAGATGCCGAGGAAACGGCTTCGCACCTAAAAATAAAACTGCATAAGAATTTTAGTAACAGGTTTAAATTGAATTTTGGGGCGGAGCATTTTGTTACCGATTATGACGAGACTTTTACTGCGGCAGATGGTTTCACTGCCCAATACGGATTTACGGACCATTTAACAGCTGGCTATACAGAAGCCGATATTTTCTTTAGTAATAAATTTGCCATGAAACTTGGAGCTAGGGCCGAGTATTCCAAGGTCCTGGAAGATTTTAACCTGGCGCCACGTATCTCACTGGCCTACAAGAGCAGCGAAAAAGGACAGTTTTCCCTTGCCTATGGCGACTTTTATCAAAACCCCTTGAATGAAAACCTGAAATTTGACCAAAGCCTGGGTACCGAGAAAACATCACATTACATTCTTAATTATCAATATAACAACAATGGTAGAACCTTTAGGGCCGAGGCTTTTTATAAGGATTATGATGGTTTAATCAAATTTAATACAAGGCTTCCACAGTTCGATTCAAACTTCAGCAATTTGGGAAGTGGTTATGCTGCCGGACTCGATATCTTTTGGCGCGATAACAAAAACATAAAAAATTTGGATTATTGGGTATCCTATTCCTTGTTGGATACAGAGCGCGACTATCGTGATTTTACCGAACGGGCAACTCCCAATTTTGCGGCCACGCATAACTTTTCCGTAGTAACCAAATACTGGGTAGATAAATTACGTTCGCAAGTAGGGCTGTCCTATAATTATTCTTCGGGCAGACCGTATGACAACCCCAATACCAACCAATTTCTTGCGGAAAAGACCAAGGCCTATAATAATCTTAGTTTTAATTGGGCCTATCTGCTTTCACCACAAAAGATTCTTTACTTTTCTGTAAACAATGTCCTTGGGTTTAACAACATCAATAATTATCAATATGCAGATACCCCAAATGCCAATGGTCTGTTTCCTAGGCGCACGGTAAGGCCTGCAGCTGACAGTTTCTTTTTTATAGGTTTCTTCTGGACAATAAGTGCCGATAAGAAGAGCAATCAGTTAGATAACCTTTAATTCTGCATTTCCAAATAGTAATCTGCGGAATGTTTACCAGATCCGTAGAACAAAAAGAAAATACAAAGTAGTAGTACGGTCGCCGATAGTATTAGATTAGTGGTGTTCATCTCACCCAAAAAATTAATTAGTACGGCACCGATTAAAATAGGTATTTGAGCCAAAACGGCCCATCGGGTAAGCAGACCAAAAACAATTAAAACACCTCCTACAAAATGTGCCGGGATTACATAGTGGATGGCGGCCATACCTCCGGTTAAATGTTGTATGGGTTCAATAAGTTCAGAAAGCGTCTTAAAGCTCTGCATAATATCGATCCCCTTGATAAAAAGAAAAGTTCCCAAGGCAATACGCACAAGATCTAGCGGGTAATACGTGTGGGCGTTGGCCCATTTGTTTAAATTTTTTATTCTTCCCATGATTGACAACGAGTTTGATTAGACCTATCATAAGATACTCGTTTTAAGCCATATATGAAAGAATACAGCTGGTAAATCCGTTTTGACACCCCACTTGGAGGAGTGGCTAATTCCTTGTTTTAAGTTTTTGAAGCCCCTGGTTAATGTATTGTTTTCCAATAAGCAGGAGCAAGTTTTAAAAAAAGGAAACCAACCGATCCATGGTTTTTCCACGAGTCAATACCAATTGGCAAACGAGCAATCCAATCCCAACACTTAAAGGATATAACTTGTTTGGCCAATCTCCGTGGATAGTCCAGAAAAGGCCGGTAACCTTTCGTTCAAAAATCAATCAAAACCAACTACTCAAAAGTATAGGTGTCTTTAACTACCTGTGTAACCCTGAAAAAACCGTATGCATAATTTTCCGGGGAGGTTACGTTTACGCAATTTCCTTTAAGTTCTACCGGAATGGAACTGAAAAGCCCAACCCCTTCCGACTGTTCGATCACGATTCGTATAAAGTTGAAATAAGTCTCCGAAATCCCCAAAAGTTCAATATCCACAATATCCCCGGGAGCAAATTCTTCCGTATTGGTATCGGTATCCTCTTCCTTCTCGTAATAGAGGTCTATTTCGTTACCATTGCTAAACTCATCGTCTACATCAAACAGCTCTACAAAACGATCTCCACGTTCCTGAAGCTTTATGAGGTAGAAATTTTCCTCGTCTTCCGGATCTTCAAAAGAAACGTTTATTTCCAAGACTTCGTCATCAAAACCTTCCTCAGTAGATTGGGTAAGTGAAGTTATGTCCGTTACCGGCATAAGTCTTTCCGTAGCATTGTAAGTTTCACCATTGTGTATAACTTCCAGGGTATAGGAAGCATTGAGCACAGGTACAAATTGTGTTGTGGTATACGATCCGTTGTTTTGATCGGTAAACACAAATTCTGCCCCGCTATCGTTATTGGTAACACGCACCGATGCGCCTGAAACGGCAGAATTCGTAGTGGTATCAAAGTATGGGGTAGAGGTACTTAACTTAATGATCTGTACATTTCCCTGTGTACCCTTTTCCCAATCCAAGGAGGCTTCTATGGTTAAACGGGCAGGTGCGGTTTGCACATCCACGTCTACTACATCTTCACAAGAAGTAAAGATAGCAGCGAAAAAAAGGATACTAAATTTTAAATATGTTTTTATGTATGATGTCATGGTCGTTAAAATTTAAAGTTATACGTTGCGGAGGGTACCATACCAAAAATTGCGGTTCTGGTAGCTTCATTGGCCCCGGTCTCTATATTCTGTCCGAAGGAAATGGATGCTGCATTTTTGTGGTTGTAGACGTTATAGAGTCCAAAGACCCATTCGCCCTTCCATCTTTTGTTAGGTCTTCTGTTTGGCCTATAGGTAGCAGAGATATCTAAACGATGATAGGCAGGTAGCCTATCGGAATTCCGGTCAGAATAGCTGGCTATGGAGAGCCCCTCGTATTCATATTGTCCGTTAGGATACGTTACCGGCCTACCGGTCTGAAAGACCAAATTGGTTCCTAAACTCCATTTATCGTTTAACTTATAAGCTCCCGTAAGCGAAAAATCGTGTGTTCTGTCATAGGCAGTGTTGTACCAGTTGCCATCATTAATTCCCAATCCGCCGGCACTACCACCGGGTGCGCGCTGTTCAGACTTTGACAGGGTATAGGCAAGCCACCCGGTAAATCTACCTTCATTTTTTCGTACTAAGAATTCCAATCCGTAAGCTCTAGATTCCCCGTTCAGGATTTCCGTTTCAATGGTGTTGTTACCAATAAGGTCCGATCCATCAATGTAGTCTATTCTGTTGTCGGTGGTTTTGTAATATGCCTCTACCTCCAGACTGTATATTTTATCCTTGAAATTTCTAAAATACCCCAAGGCAAATTGATCGGATATCTGAGGTTCCACAAACTGGCCACTAGGTGTCCAAACGTCCAAAGGAGTAACGGAAGTGGTATTGGACAACAAATGAATGTATTGGGCCACACGAGAGTATCCGGCCTTTACCGAAGAAAATTCGTTTAACTGATAGGCCAAGGACACCCTAGGTTCCAAATTCCCAAAATCCTTAATGGTTTCCCCTTTATCAAAATTGGTTTCGCCAATTTCTATACCTCGCTCGTAAATCCCCAACGTATTGTTATAAACAACGGGTTGGTTGTTGGCATAATTTGCCATAGGCTGTCCGCCAAGGCGGGCAAAGGCACTGTACCGCAATCCGTACTGGGCGGTAAGATTATCGGTAAGTTTATGTTCCGCGTTTATGTAGATACCACTCTCAAAAGCTCTTTTCTCATCCAGTTTTCTAGGGTTTATGGAAGAAGTAGGGGTAGAGGGGGTAATCTGTCCGGGATCGAACTTGTAATAAATACCACTAGCCCCAAAATCTAGCTTAAACCTATCGTTGAAGTAATACTTAAGATCGTACTTTAGGTGGTAATTCTTTATGGACGATATCCAATCGAACTCCAAAAGATCGATTCCCAGATCATAATCATATTCGCTATAGATTACCGATGCATTGGAAAATAAGCGATCGTTAAAAATATGGTTCCACCTAAGATTTCCCGACTTATTGCCATAGCTGCTGGTAAAATTTCCATTAAAATCAAATGCATCCCTTCCAAAGTAGCCAGAAAGGAATAGCCGGTTATTTTCATTGATATTGTAATTGGTCTTTAGGTTTAGGTCGTAAAAATTGGCACTGTTCTTCTCACCGGCTGCTTTTAACAACAGGTGGGCATAAGAACCACGGCCTGCAATTAAAAAGGAACCACGGTCTTTAAACAAAGGCCCTTCTGCCGCTAGCCTACTAGATATTAAGCCAATTCCGCCGGTAAGGGCAAAGTTTTTACTGTTTCCGTCCTTTTGACGAATATCCAATACAGAGGAAGCCCTGCCACCAAAACGGGCCGGTATACCTCCTTTATAGAGTTTCATGTCCTTAATGGCGTCTGCATTAAAGACGGAAAAGAACCCCAACAAGTGCGAAGTGTTATAAATAATAGCTTCGTCCAATAAAACCAAATTCTGGTCTACCGCTCCTCCCCTTACGTTAAAGCCACTAGACCCTTCTCCGTTATTGGTTACTCCAGGTAGTAATTGCAATGACTTTATTACATCTACTTCCCCTAAGACCACAGGCATCTGTTTTACCGTTTTAATGTTCATTTTGGCCACACTCATTTCTGGTTTTCTAAGAATGGCACGCTCCGGTTCTTCTGCGGTAACTACAATTTCTTCTAACCGAGTGGTAAACTCCTGGATTTCCAAATCTATCTTTTGATTTCGGATCAGTTCAATTTCACGTTTGATTTCCGTGTAGCCCATATGGGATATCACCAAGGTATAGTTGCCTTTTGGGGCAGTGATGGAATAGAATCCATACTCGTTGGTTATAGCACCAATAGTGGTGCCTTCCAAGAATGCGGAAGCGCCAAAAAGCGTTTCCCCATTGCTTGCATCTTTAATAGAACCGCTTATGGTATACTGATCTTGTGCGGACAGTACAGCGGCGAATAACATAAAAAATACTAATAAATGCTTCATTTGTTTTTGATTGTTGAATATTAATTGTTGACTATTTGTTTTTTGATTGATAAAGATTGATGTTTCGTTTAATTCATAGATTTTAAGGTTTACGTTCTTACTGACAGATGAAACAATAAAGGGTTGCATCCTCTGTATTTTAAATGGATCATTTTGCTTTTATTTAACAGATTATTGAAGGAACATTTTTGGTATTTTGAATCCATCCGTGAGTTTTTCCAGCTCCTTGGCAATTTGCAAAAGTCTGTAATCGTGCCACTTACGACAATGTATTTGTATCCCTACCGGAAGTCCTGCTTTGGGGTATTATTGGTTTCTTTCATATAAGACCAAATGGCGGTCCCTATGCTTTTATAAATTTCTCTTTACTAACCGGTGCTTTTTTAGCAGTGTGCACCTTCATACCGAATATAAACCTGAGCAGATTGAATCTCTTAATTATGAACCAATAGGTAATAAAAATTGAAATTAAGGACAGCATAATGATCAATACGGCCTGTAATGCGTATGAAATCTGCCATTGCAATACTATGTAGCCAACAATGACCAGGGCAGGTTGGTGCAAAAGGTAAAATGGATAAATGGCCTCGTTCAACAGTTTTCGCCACCTGTTTTCTTTGTTGAAGTAGGTTTTAAAATAGCCGATGGCAGTAAGGCCACAAGAAAGGGCAATACCCATTTGGATGGCACCGTAGATATATTTTTGCCATGGAAGACCGTAATCGAAGACCCAAAACGAGAACATGAGTACGGTAAGTATAAGGGTTTGGTAAAAAAACGACCGTCTTTGTGCAGCCAAGGCGCTAATTACCTTATCGCTGGTAAACAACATAAACCCACTTAGGAAGAACAATAGATAATAGGTAAAATAGGCCCAGTCATTGTATAAGGCATGGGTACTTCTAGGAAAGTATTGCCTTAGGATAAGCTGTGAAATAAAAATGACCGGAAGCAACCAGTTGAGTCCCATTTTCTTTGAGACAAGGTTGATTATCTTATTTTTTACCTCGGCAAAATGTTTGCTCTTGGCATACTTTAAAAAGGGAGTTATCAGTAAAGATATAATGAAGAGGTACAGTATAAACCACAGATGGTGCCAAGAGATATTACCTATAGGGTAGGGACCACCATCGAACATATGGGGGTAAAAATCCCAAAGTGAGCTGTACTGATCTATCCGCTCTATATAGACCTGTACAGGTACAAGGATAAAAAAGCCAACGGAAAAGGGTATGTACAGACGTTTAAAACGCTCCTTAAGATACTGCCAGCTGGTTCTGTGTCCAATAGCATAATAGGTTCCTACACCAGATACCAAAAAAAGTAGCGGCATACGCCACAAGTGCAGCCAGCTCATTATTGGATCTAAAAATGCAAAGGACTCCGCACTGTTAACATGCCACTCTTCTGGTCTAAAGATCATGCCTACATGAAAAAAGTATACACTGATGATAAGGCCTATCCGTAACCAGTCTATAAAATATTTACGTTCTTTTTGGGTTTTACCATTGGTTTCCATAATTGTATTGTTATTAGATTATGGAACAAAACTATGGAAGGGTAGAGGCGTGCAGCGAATCTCCCTATAAGCACGGCGTTCGTCCTTATAGGGAGCTACATATTTTATCTGATAATCAGGTATTTACAAATCTCTATATGCAGATGGCGTTTGCGAAGTATGCCTTTTAAATGCAGTGTTAAAGGCTGATTTTGAGTTATAACCAACCCGTTCGGCTACCTCTTCAATCGTTAATTTTTTGCCCATATCGGTCTTAAGGATGGTCTTGGCCTCTTCTACACGATGTGTTGCCAAAAGCTCAAAAAAAGACTGCCCCAATTTTTCGTTGATGACTTGGGAAACATGATGTGGCGTTTCGTTGATTGCCTTTGCCAAACCCGATAAGGAGGCTGTGCCGCTTAAATAATACTTTTGTTGTATCATTTGCGAATTAATGCTTTTAAGAATCTCATTTTTTTCAAACTGGTCCAAGGACGATTTCTTGTACTTTAGGGTAGGTGCCTCTAAAAATGTGGAAGCCTGATTGTAGTAAGATGAGCGATCCATAATTTGGGCGGCCGTTGCATATATCATAAGCGTGAGGTACAAATAAATGAAATGATCCCCGACATCATTTTTGAAGATTAGCTTAACAAAAACAAAAATGCATAGCACCACTGTGGTATGATAAAACATGTTGCGCATAGATACCAAGGTTTTGTCCGTGGTCTTAAAAACAGACTGACCAAGGGATTTACTCTTGGCAAAGAGCATTTTGAACATTAGCAGAATATATACGCCAAAAGATATTCCGGTAAGCACATTAACATATTGCCTAACACCCCAGGGGTCATCGGAGAAAGTTGGGCTTTCTTCCAATAAAGGAATATCCAATTGCATTACTTCGATGGTGTCATTGTACTTTACGGCATCGGGTTGTAAAAAATAGAACATACAGTAGCCGAGCCAAAAAACGAAGGGTACAAAATGTAACCAGCATTTAGAATGGCGGTCATCTCCCAATTGTGAAGAAACAAACATGTAAAGCAGCGGGGCCATTATGAAGTTAACCGGTTCGGCGAAATTGGAGAACTGTAGAAAATCGAATATGAAACCGGTATAGTTTAACCAGCCTTCCAACATTACCATAGAAAGAGAAACAATGAACAATCCCATAAAGAGGTTGGGACGGTTTGTTCTAAACGATTTTTTAATGATAAAGAACGATATAAAAATCCCAAGAAAAATACCCGATAACAAAATCAGGGCAATAAAATCGAGGTTTTTCGGTATATCCATATTCCCAAAAGTACAGATAATATCCAATGCCTTGCAACGGGCACGTAATTTAATGGTTAGGGATTAGTCCAAACCTTGCCAAGCCCTTTCTATAAGTGCTTTGGTGGCCCGTATGCCTTCTGGCTCACTTAGGCGTTCGCCTTCGTATTCTATGCCGATATATCCTTCAAATTTGGCATCTTTCACCAACTGCAAAAATTTCTTATAATCTAGCATGGTCTCATTGCCGTTTTCATCAAAATTATAGGATTTGGCGCTTACACCCTTGGCATAGGGAAGAAAGTCGGCAACACCCCGATAATGATCATAAACTTCTGTGCACTGGTTGTTCTGGGTGCCTCCCCATTCTTTGTTTAGGCACCAATTGCCAAAGTCGGGCAAAGTGCCCAAATACGGATTATCCACGGTTTTTATTATATCCACGATGTACGCTCCGTCAGAGGTATGAAGACCATGATTTTCTATAAGAACGTTAATACCCACTTTGGCGCCATATTCGGCCAAGAGACCCAGACCGTTTACCAAGGTGCTCTTTAATGTATCTCGATCGCCTTCACCAAAGGCGTTTACTCTTATAGAATGGCACCCTAGGATTTTGGCCGCGTGTATCCATTTGTAATGGTTCTCCACGGCTGTCAATCGTTCCTGGTCATTGGTATTGCCCAACAGTCCTTCGCTATCTACCATAATCAAAAGGCTCGTTACCTCTTCGTTATTGGCGTGCTCTTTCATCTGGTTCCAGAACTTTTCACTATGACCGTAATCCTTATAAAAGGAATTAACGTATTCTACGGCACCGATACCGTAATCATTTCTGGCAATGGCAGCAAAGTCAGTGGCTTTTATGCTGTTTGCTTCCAAGGCCCTGTGCATGGACCATTGTGCCAGGGAAATTTTTGGGTTGGACATATTTGAAAAGGATATAACCTTGTCAGCGGCCATCAAAGCCGATGGGGCCGACAAGGCTAGACCGCTAAGCGCGGTATTTTTAATAAATGACCTTCTAGAGTACATAGTTTTCTAATTAAAGAATACTTGTAAAGTAATCTATTTTAAAGAAATTATCAAGAAGGACGGTGCAATATATTTTGGCTTAGAGTTCAAGGATTTGCCGAATCATCTGATTGGTAAAGCCCCACTCGTTATCGTACCACGTCATCACCTTTAACAGATCACCATCTACCACTCTGGTCATACCCAAATCCACGGTTGAGGCATAAGGACTTTTTACAATATCCGAAGAAACTATGGGTTCCGTAGTTGTGGTCAATACATTGGCGTAGCGCGCAGATTTTGCCTCTTCTTCAAAAATGGCGTTTATTTCCGCTACTGTTACAGGTCTTTCTGTAACGAATGTCATATCGGACAGTGAACCAACGGGTATGGGTACACGTATGGCCACACCATCAAATTTTCCGGCATATTCCGGCAAAGCTTTTGTGGTGGCTACTGCCGCTCCTGTTGTGGTGGGAACAATATTGGCCGCTCCGGCCCTGCCCATTCTAAAATTCTTTTTAGACGGACCATCTACCATGCTCTGGGACGCAGTATAGGCATGAATGGTGGTCATAATGGCTTTTTTTATCCCTATTCTTCTACCCAATACTTCTACCACCGGGCTAATATTATTGGTGGTACAGCTGGCACACGAAAAAATACTGGTGTTGCCATCTTTGGAGTTTACACCGTGCACTACGGTAGGGGTATCGGCGCTTTTGGTAGGTGCAGAAATCACTACGGTCTTGGCACCGGCCTTTATATGCTTTTCCGCATCCTCCCTAGCGGTAAAAAAGCCTGTACTTTCTATGACCACATCTATTTTGTTTTCTTTCCAGGGTAAGGCTTCGGGGTTGCGTTCCGAGTTGTACTGAATTTTTTTACCATTAACGATCAAATGATTTTCATCATGGTCTACTTCCTTTTCGTAAATACCATAAACCGAATCGTATTTTAAGAGATAGGCTATGTTTTCTATCGCTACAATATCGTTTACTGCCACCAGTTCCAAGCTAGGGGTGTCTAATATTACTTTGAGCGCAGCTCTCCCGATGCGCCCCATTCCGTTAATTGCTATTTTCATATTTCAAAATTGTTTTTGGGTTTTATTTCGCTTTTTTAATGATTTCTTCCAGTTCGGCAATCCGTTTCCTTAAGGGATCTACCACTTTTGCCATATCCTCGGGGGTAAAACGTTGTTGAATGTGCTGTGGACAGTTAATGTCCCATGCTTCCAAGGTAAAAATAATAGCCCGTTCTACCTTTGCTTTGTATGAAATATCCGCAAGGGATTCCAGTAATTTTTCATCGTCCTCCACAGTATGTGCCTTACCCCATAATTTTACCCGTGTTCTATTTGGGTAATCCATTAAAAAAATAAAGGCCCTATTGTTTTCTGTGAGATTCCCGGTAGAGATGTATTGTCTGTTGCCGGAAAAATCTGCAAAGGCCAATCTATTGGCATCCAATACTTTTAAAAAGCCCTTTGGGCCGCCACGGTGTTGAATATATGGTTGTCCCTGGGTATTGGAAGTCCCTAGATAAAAGGAGTCCATAGTACTTAAAAACTGCTCCAATTGTGGGTTAATTTCCGATTGCCATCCGCCAGATTGCTCCATACGTTCGTAGCTCTTGCGCGAACGGTATTTTGTTTGCATGGCTTTTACGGCAGGTGTAAAGGCAATGTCACTAGTGTATTTTGGGTCGTTGTCTTTCATACTAAAATTTTAAAATGCCACAGCGCGACGGATCATCGTGCTGCGACATTCATAATTATTCCAATTATACTGCTGAGTACCCATCAAATCCTTTATAAAAATTTAAACTGGGTAGACAGGAAAGAATGTCTTCTTCTACCGTTCCATGTTAGTCGTTTTGAGGTAGGTACCCTTTCAATATTTAGGGTTTCCGGTTTGTCCGTTTTTATGTTTATCGCTTTCATAATGTTATTATTTTATATTGTTCTTGTTTAAAAATTTTAAAATGTAATCCGCAATCTCATCGCCTTTTTCTTCCAAGGCAAAATGACCTGTGTCCAAAAGGTGGAATTCCAGGTTTTTCAAATCCTTTTTATAGGGATGGGCCCCTTCGGCAGGAAAGATGACATCGTTCTTGCCCCAAACAATTAGGGTAGGGGGTTGATGGTCCCTAAAGTACTGTTGCCATTTGGGGTATAGGGGCACGTTTGTTCGGTAATCGTAGAACATGGCCAGTTGAATCTCGTTATTTTCCGGTCTTGTAAGATGTTGCAAATCTATGTTCCAGTTATCGGGACTAATTTTTGTGCTATCCTTTACTCCATGGGTATATTGCCATTTAAGTCCGGCCAGGGCATGGAAACCTTCAAGAGCCTTGCCATCTTCTACCGCATGGTCTTTCCAATATTTTTTAAGCGGAATCCAAAAATCGCTTAATCCCTCTTCATAGGCATTCCCGTTCTGAATGATCAGGGCATCTACTCTTTCGGGATATTTGGCCGCAATTCTAAAGCCTATAGGGGCGCCGTAATCCATTAGATAGATGCTATATTTAGTGACCTTTAACTCTTCCAAGAACCCTTCCACTATTTTGGACATATTGTCGAACGTATACTCAAAATTGGTCATGGCCGGCTGATCGCTTCTTCCGTAACCGGGATAGTCGGGGGCAAGCACGTGGTACTTTCCGGATAGGTCCGAAATCAAATTACGGAACATGTGAGACGAGGTAGGATACCCATGTAGTAGTAAGATGGTGGGTTTGTTGGCGTCTCCTGCTTCCCGATAAAAAATGTTCACCCCGTTTACTGCTACACTTTTGTGGTAGGTAGGTTGAGGACTATTGGTGGTTAACCCTAAATTGGTTTTGTCATTGGACGTTTCAAAAGAAGCGGTCCCAAAGGCGATCATTGCAATTAGCAGACCCCCTGTTACTATTTTTAACGTACTTGTTTTCATTTTTTTGTATTAAGATTAGATTTATATTGAATTAAAATTTTCTATCAGATTCGTTTATTTTAATATCGTTGGCACTCATGTCGCGTACGCGCATTAGCCCCTCCTCGTTAAACTCCCAATGCTCGTTACCGTGTGTTCGGAACCACTGACCAGAATCGGCTTCCTGCCATTCGTATTCAAATCGGACAGAAATCCTATTGTCCGTAAATGACCAGAGGTATTTTCTAAGTTTGTAATGCTGCTCTTTGGACCATTTGTCCGTTAAGAAAGCCGCTATGGCTTCTCTACCAGTAAAGAAAAGATCCCTGTTTCGCCATTGGGAATCAACGGAATACGCTAGGGAAACCCTTTCCGGATTTTTGCTGTTCCAGGCATCTTCGGCCAATTGTACTTTGGCCGCTGCGGTTTCTTTGTTAAAAGGCGGTACTATTTGTTTCATTTTAATTGTTTTTAAAAACAGACAAGTCTGTTTTATTTGTGATGTACTAATTATACTTCTATGGTATGCATTACATACCGTTACGCTAATAGTTTAGTGCAGGCTCTTTGGGCTGCTTTAATGGGCCAGGCGTTGTGTTGAATTTGGGAAAGGATAATGGCTCCTTCCATTAAGACCATTACTTCTTCGGCCAAAGCGGCCGCATCATCATAATTCTCCTCGCTCAACAGACTGTAGATCCATTTGTGTACCTCATTTTTATGGAGCGCCGTTTGATCTCGTATTTTCCCTTGTTCGGCAGGCAGATCCGTGATAATATTTTGAAAGCCGCAACCCCTGTAGCCGTCTTGTTTTAGCCACTTGGCCATAAAATCGAAACAAGCCAGCACCTTATCCTTATTGCTTGGCCGGGTAGATACAAAATCTGATAATGCACCCATCCAGTTAAAGTGCCTTTGCTGCAAGTAGGCTACGGCGATGTCTTCCTTGGACCTAAACGATTGGTACATGCTAGATTTTGCTACTCCTGCTTCTTCTATGATTTGATTAATGCCCGTTTGGTTGTAACCCTCATAATAGAATAAACGCGATGCTGTTTCAATAATCCTTTCCCGAACGCTTAACTTTTTCATGGGACAAATATATAGAAAAATAAATACGAACAGACTTGTATGTATTTATTTAGCATTTAATTAACATAAATAATTTTCTTTTGTACCGGCATGGACGTTAACACAGAAACGGGAAATATCGATGATTTTTTTAAAAAAGTAGGTGTCATGGGTAATGATTTCCATTTTGATGATTAAGTTTGCGAAGTACCGAAAAGATACGGACAATTTTACCTAGTAGTAAAGCGGTGCAAGGTCTGCCAACATATTATGAGACCTTTTCAATTAATCTATAGTAGAGCCAATGAGAGCGTTTTTTATAAGTTTAGATCAACAAATTGCAAAGGGCATGGGTAAATGGGGCGTGCCTACCATACGTTTTTCTTTTGCCGTTATTTTCTTTTGGTTCGGCATTCTAAAACCTTTTGGATTGTCTGCGGCCGAAGGTTTACTTAAAGCTACGGTAGCCTGGCTTCCTTTTGGGGATCCGGAATGGTGGTTGGTGGTCATCGGATGGTGGGAGGTGGTCATAGGAATTACTTTTTTGTTTAAGCGTACTACCAGGATTGCCATTGGCCTTCTGTTTCTTCAGATGCTGGGTACTTTTATGCCCCTTGTTTTTTTACCCGAAATTACTTTTCAGAATGGAAACTATCTGTTACCTACCATGGAAGGACAATACATTACCAAAAACCTGATGATCCTTTCCGCGGCCATGGTGGTTTGGGGATCTATGTACGTTAAAGAGCGGTCCGCCAAATTGCAATAAAAATGTTCCCTCGTTTGTAACTTCCTAATGATGTGTACCGGATAAACGGACAAATTATTTAGGTATCCTTAAGAACTTTCAAATTCTAAAGACCGGAATCAAAATTCGGCACTCTTTTAATCCAACCGCATAATTTTAAATCGGACGAAATGCAATTTTAACACCTGGCTTTTCCGTACCCTATACCATATAATGTAGGAAATGTATTTCATCGAAATTAAGAAATATATTTTTTATTATTCAAAATTAATAATACATTTAGCTGTGTTATTCTTACATCAGTAAATGAATAATAGTTTGACCAAATCAGTTTGACCTACAGATTATGCTTGAGACACTATATGGTAAAATGCCATGGGTCCAGTCTTTTGGTACGGTTGCGCAAGGCGACCTTAAAGACACCCGAAAAAGATTACGTTTCACCACTTCCGGGATTTCCGTTCCGCCGTATTCCAAAATACAAGAACATTCCGGTCTACCTATGAGATCCATGGGGAAGCCCATTGCCAATTTTCCATTTGGACAAGACCATGGCGTACGTCCTAGTGAAACCAATGACATGCGGTTGGGAGAGATGAACAAGTTGTTGCACGAGAAAATTGAGGAGCTGATATTTTACATTTTGAAGCAACAAATGGAACCGCAAATGCAAAAAGAGTCAAATCTAGAACTCGAACAAGACTAATGAAATTGGAAAATTCCTTTAATACAAATGAAAAAGAAACCTACAGCTAATAAACAAAAACACCAAATACCATGAATAAACTAGCATTGCCTATATCTATCATCGCCCTTGTGGCAAGTATGGCCACTTTTTTTCTTTTACCATCAAAATCCGAGTTGGTCTTTGTGGACATCAATAAGTTGGTAGAAGGTTATGACCGGACCAAAACCGAAAGAGAAACTTTTAATAATAAAGCCAGCACACTAAAGGCCAATGCAGACAGTCTTTTGGTAGATTGGCAAAAGGAACTACGGACGTATGAAAAAGAACGTGCCTCCATGACTAAAAAAGAATTGGAGTTAAAACAACAACTATTGCAAAACAAACAGCAACAAATTAATAGTTACCAACAGGCGATACAAAAACAGATAGAAGAAGAGGATCAAAAAATGACCCAAACGGTAGTTAATGATATTAATGATTATGTAAAAGAATACGGTAAAAAGAAAGGGTATCGAATCATTTTTGGCGCCAAGGGAAGCGGAAATATTATGTATGCCGAAGATGTTTCAGATTTAACCCAAACAGTGTTGAACGGTTTAAATTCTGAGTATGCAGGTGAATAATAGAAAAACAAAACAACGCTTTCTCTTTCCACAAGATAGGATCAGAGCATTAACATTTACGCTCATGGTAATTACGTTTAGCTCCTGCCATCAAAACAAGTTTGAATCGGAGCAAGCACTTTGGGCCCATATCAAAAAAGAGGAGAATGGCTATGTGCATCAAAAAACGGTTAATAATGTTTCCTATACGCTTACCTATAGGCCTACGGACATATTGGTAAAACAGGAATTGACAGATCGGTATGCTATAGAAACGGTAGATAGCCTTAGAAATAAGTATGGGGAATATCTCTATTTTAATTTGAGCATGAGCTCCAACAACCAAGAACTCTTAAGCAACAAGATAGGAAACAGAAATACTTTTGGCACCATGGTAAACCAGTTAGCCTTTGGTATGACAGATAAAGTACATATGTATACCAAAGCTAAGGACACTATTCCTATGGCAGATTATGTGTACCCTAGAATGTATGGTATGAGTAATGGTACTAGTATGTTATTAGTGTATCCAAAAGATGAAAGATTATTGGAAAAAGATTTTTTCCATTTCACTATTGAAGATTTAGGATTCTCTACCGGAGAAGTGCGCTTTAAAGTTTCCACTTTGCCAATTAAAGACCAACCAAAACTAAATTTTAAAAACCTACTCTAACCCAAGTTTAAACCTTGACCTATTAACACCCAGATCACTATGAAGAAGACCAAATTTTCACACAAAGTAATGGCAGTGTTTTTAACACTTACCTTTTTGCCCAGCTTGGTACCTGTAAACTTTTTGTTTGCATCCAACAATGGACCCACGGCCCCTGAAGCTTCAAGTTTTGAACCCGTGGATGCCACAGACATGGTAAACTTAGCTACTGGGGATTTAAGCTATGTATTACCATTAATGAACGTGCCTTCTCCAGAAGGAGGCTACCCATTATCATTGGCATACCATGCAGGTATAGCTATGGATCAAGAAGCTACGTGGACTGGCTTGGGTTGGAACGTAAACCCTGGTGCCATAACCCGATCCGTAAATGGTTATCCGGATGACTGGAATCAAGGTACTTTTAGAGAGTATTTCTACAACAAGGGTACAACATATACAGATTATTCCGCTAGTATTGGGTTTACTAGTAATGGAGGAGCATCTGTGGGGCTCAATCTGGCCTGGGGAGATAGCCGTTCTTTTGGGGGTTCTGTAAGTTTGGGAACAGGTATTTTAAACAAAACGGGTAATACTGTCGGTAACATTGGTGTATCTGTTGGCACTTCTGGTTTTTCGCTTAATGGTGGTACGTATATTGGAAATAATGGTTTTGGTATTGGAGGGAGTATAGGTACTAATGGTATTGGATTAAGGGGCAGTTATGGTTTTGATAGGAAATTAGGTACTAGTGGGGTATTTACAAACCAAAATTTAAATTTAGGTGTAAGCTCTAGTTGGAGTGGTGATGTTTCAGCAAATGCATCATATTCTGCTGGAGAGGGTGGCAAAAAAAGTAGTTTAGGTGTAAACTTTTCTTCCAGTGGAGTTGGTATTACAGGAACTGTTGGCAAAGCATCAGTAGGACTTAATACCTTTTCTTTTTCCCATTCGGTTTCGTCCAATGATTATAATGTAAAACAAAGTGGTTATAATATCCCGGCGTTTATCCCTTTACCTGGTGGAATATTATCTTTTAGTTTTGGGAAACAAAAGACTACCGTATCTCTTGACAATTTGGAGCACAATATTGTTAACGGAACTTTGTATTTTAGGAATAATAGAGCAGCCTTAAACCAGAATAGTACTAATGTCCGTGGAACTTCAGATATATACGGCATAAGTACTTCAGGCACATATAATAGCAATAGTAACAATGGGGTTTATCCCAATTATGATGGATATAGGGTAATGGGCCAGGGTATTGCAGGTTCCATTTCTCCACGTCACAAAAAAAATGGAGCGTTGATTGGGTTTAACAAAAAAGTGGAGAACAGTTTTCCAACAGTAGATTATGAACTTCGGCACGAACTTCCAACCTCCGGTTCTTCATATGCCACAGCAACAGATTTTACATTGCTCCCAGACTTCCAATTTGATAACGATTATACATCCAATTGGTTGCAGACACAAAAGGATTTTCACGGGAGTTCAGCAAATAGTTCGTCTATTTTTAATTATTTGACCTCCACGGCAAATGCCTCCCTTTCCCGAAGGGTAACTGGAAGATATGTGGAATATTATACCAACGCAGAGTTGGCTGCTGGGATCGGCTTTAACCTTGGGCTTTTAAAGGCGGTTTCAGCTACCCCTACATATAGCGGCACAGCCTTTGAATCAGATGGAATAGGAGCTTTTAAGGTGGTGGCACCAGATGGTAAGACCTACCATTATACCATTCCTGTATACAACCATGAGATAGTAGCAAGGCAATATGGCATGGACCCGCAATATACTTTAGAAGGTGATGCTTTTTATGAAAAACGTCAACTAAAAAAATATGCTACCCACTGGTTGTTAACTGCGGTTACAGGTCCCGATTTTGTGGACATGAATAACAATCAAAGACCTGACGACTCCGATTATGGCTATTGGGTAGCTTTCGACTACGGCAAATGGTCCAACGGCTATATTTGGTATAATCCCCATGGGGAGGAGTTTGAATTAAGTGGTACAAATGATGAGATCAAAAATTATTCTTGGGGACGAAAGGAAATCTATTATTTAGACAAAGTAATCACGCGTACCCATACGGCACTTTTTGTAAAAGAAGAACGTGCAGATGGCAGGGGAAAACAATTAACCTACCATCACCGAAAAGATAAGAATACTGCAGTCAGTACTTTTAATCTAAGAGAACAAAGTTTGTTAAGGCTTAAAGAGATTTTATTGGTGAAGAACTCGGATTTGGGAACTATTTCCAAAAATAATACAACAAATTTAAGCGCTACGCCTGCTGTTAACACTAATTATTCCATTACTTGGTTTGACACAACTGCGGATGGCGGTGGTACAAAAAATATAAACTGCAGTCGTCAAAGCAGTGTTCTTGACGCCAAGGATGCTAACAACTGGACTCTTTTAAAGGATAAATCCTCGAAAGTAGTATCTTTTTCATATGATTATAGCTTGGCTTCAGGAGCGCCCTATACCTCCTCTACAGGCAGATTGACCTTAAAAAATGTGACTTTTAAAGGAAAGGGAGACAATCAGTTGATGCCACCTTATACTTTTGCGTACAATAATACCAACAAGCCTTATGTATTTGCAGACAAGGACGAATGGGGGTATGACAAACACGACCCCGATCAATGGAGTCTTACCGATATTACAATGCCGACGGGTGGGAAAATTGTGGTAGACTATGAAGAAGACACTTTTGCTTCTGCCATACCACAAAACTTGAGTTTTTCCACCACAAGAAGCTTAGATGTTAACAACACCTTTGAAGTCTCTTCCAATGTGGATTTCTCAAATTTCGGTATCGGACTTAATGACGATATACCGGCCACTCATAGAAAAGTAACCAGTTGTAGTGATGGCGCTACCTCTTCTGATCCTGATTCATACACAATGGATGTTTATGATGGCACGGCCAAAGTGATTCAGGTCATCAATCCACAAAAGATAAAATTACAACTAAATGGCAATCCAACATCGGTGAGCAGTATATCATATGGGTCTGAATGTACAGCAATTACATTTAACAATACCTACACGAGAGTAAGTATGTCTGGCGATACATTCTCCACAGGAACACGGGTAAAATCCTTAACCACCACTGATGGGACCAATTCGTATAGGACGGATTATGATTATGATATTCCTGGTACCAATATAACATCAGGCATTGTCTCGTACATACCTTTTGGACCTTATGCTGACAAGGAGGTTCCATACGGTATGGAACTCCCTGCACCAATAGCCATGTACTCCCATGTGAAGACCACGGCTTACGGAACGGATAATACATCTCTGGGGAATACACAGTATGTCTTTAAAACACTAGTGGAAAAGAGCAGTCTTAACACCACTTTTGGAGATGTGCTTCAGATAGATAAAGATGAAGACAATTTCAATAATTCCGGTGCCGGCGCCTCTGTTTCCGTAAGTACTATAAATGTAAAAGATAATACCGCATGTTTGGGACAGTTATTATCCACTGCCAGTTATAATAGTTACGGTCAATTGTTGAGTAAGACCATCAATAATTACGCATTACCAGATAATGCACCCCAAGGGATTGTAAGAGAATCATTTCAACAGTACAAAATATTGGATTATACCAGTGGCTCTGCAACGGACAAATGGTATGTGAATAGTTCCTCTCGAACCATATACTCCAGTGCTTTGTTAAGTACTACCGTAATACAAGGTGGTTTTACGAGCACCACCTATTTTGACCAGCACGACCAATATACTGGCCAGCTTTTAAAGACCACTACAACACAGAGCGATGGTACTGAATTTAGAACGGAGACCATTCCTGCCTACACACGTTACGCAAATATGGGTAGTAAAATTACCAGCACGTCCTACAAAAATATGTTGACACAAGAAGCGATGAACAAAACATATATAAAGGACAATGGTACCTATAAATTGGTAGGGGCCGGAATCAATACATGGTCCCCATCAACCTATACGGCAAGCAACGGGGGTGGTACCTCTAGCGTATGGCGCAAGCACAAAACCTATACGTGGGATGGCTCTTCCGATAGCAATGGTTTCTTTACCAGCTTCTCTGGAGATTATGATAACTTTAATTGGAGCACAACTGCAAGTTCACAACCTACGGATTGGAAATTAACCTCCCAAATAAATGCTTATGATCCCTTTTCCATGGTTTTGGAAGTTGAGGATATCAATGGTAATAAGGCTGCTACCAAAATGGGAGATGATGATACCAAAATTATCGTTACAGCTAACGCCCCACTGTCCGAAATGTACTATAGCGGTGCAGAATATTTGGACGGTGACACTTTTGACGACGGAATAGATGATGTGGGCAGAACAGAAGATCGGGCACATACGGGCAGGTATGCCATTAAGGTCACAAGCGATCAGGGTTTTAAGACAACCTTATCTGGACACCGCGCTGGAAAATATAAAATTTCCGTTTGGGCTTCCAAGGATAATTACACCAACGCAAGGGTTTACGATGGTAATGGACTTAATTCCTTTAATGGCGAAAAGATTATTGCAGGAGACTGGGTATTGCTGAATCATTATGTAAGCTTAAGTTCCTCTAATAAAACGATATATGTAAGAGCAAATACGGGGACGTTGTATTATGATGATTTTAGAATCCATCCAGTACAATCTTCTATGAATTCTTATGTCTATAATGAATGGGACGAACTAACCCATATTATCGGAGCTAATAACCTTGCCACACAATACGTTTATAATGAAGGTGGGCAATTATGCAGTACTTATGCCGAAGTGGTAGACCAAACAGGCATTGTTGGAGGGTTTAAAGTGATAGCCAAAAGCAAACTGCAATATAAAAATGGGAGTATAGGAACCTGTAGCAACCTTTCTGGAAGTATTGCAACAGATGAAAATGTTACAAGCACTGCCTGTAATGTTGTTTTTGATATTATAGGATACGGAGGGGTCACCACTTGGAATGTAAACTTTGGTGATGGCTCTTCCCAAAATGGAACCAATAATCCACCTGCAACACTTTCCCATTCCTATAGCTCGGCAGGTAATAAAACCATTACCCTGACTTTGAACAACGAGCAATCCTTTACAACCAATATTTCGGTATCCGCTGCATACACGTTTAGCAATGCCAGTTGTTCCAATTGTAGTTCTAAAACAATACGATTAAATGGAACCCCGGGAGATCCCATTATTTATTCAGCTACAACGGGAGGCTCTGGAGCAGGATTTTATGGATACGCCACGGTAAATGGTGTACGATCCGATTTACTCAATACAGGAAGTAGTGTAAGCAGTGTAGATGCAGGGGTCTTCCCTAGTGTGGGATATGTGGACTGTAGCTTGAGTGTAAGTAATGATTCTGGCGGTTTCGGTAACACTATTCTTAGTATTGAGAAAGCGGGCGATTGTGGTACGGTAACCACTTCGGTAAATATGCAGTAAGTAAAGGTTCATTCTAAACATATAAATTATGAAACAGATTAAAAATAAATTTCAAAATTGGACAATGAGCCTACTGCTACTGCTTTGTAGTGCCATTACATATGCCCAGGATAATTTTGATGCTTTACCAACCAACAGAAACTGGAGCAGCGTTGAAAGTTTTGATGTGAACGGAACCGTAAAAAGCAGAAGTGTTTCTTTCTTTGATGAATTGGGAAAGGCCCAACAAACACAAAGTAAGGACATGCTGACCAACAAGATCTGGGCCACCCAAACCCTTTATGATTATCAGGGAAGGGCTGCACTATCAACATTAAGCGCCCCGGTTGGGACCACCTTTGGGTACCAAAGCAGCTTTATGCGCGATTCCGGAAACAATACCTATTCCATTGCCGATTTTGAATCCAACCCGGAGAGTCCTACTCCTGTTGGTACGGTTTCCAATACTTTGGGCAATTATTACAGTACCTCCAATGACAATAACGACCATCCCGGTAATAGTTATATGGACATTACCTCCTATCCATTTTCAAGGACAATCTTTAGCAAGCTTAACCCAAGCGTACCTTTAAAAGCTATTGGGGGAAACAAAATAAGCGGACAATGGCCACAGGCCTATAGTTTTACCATGAGGGCTGGCCAAGAATTGGCCCAGACTGTAGCTTTTGGCGAAACCAAATACGCAGCGTCCGATTATAAAATTCATAAGGCCGTGAGCCGAAATGTGCACGGAAATGAAAATGTAGTTTTTACCGATAACGATGGGCGCACCTTGGCGGCTGCCCGCAGTGGAGGCACTACGGCAAGAAGCATGAGCATCGATATTTATGAACAAGGATTTGTGGATATTCACGTGCCAGCTGGCAGTAGCATGGGTTTTACGGTTACCACCAATGGTAATGCGGTAACTACCTACAATTTAATAACAGAATCCACAGTTACCCCATCAACCACATTGCCCAATGGCTTTTATCGTGTATCGGTCAATGATATTGATAATTACGACCCTGCTACTCCGGTCACCGTAAATTATAAGGAGAATTATTATGACTATAGTCTTAACGAATATGATAAAGCCGGTAGACTTATAGCAAGTTACCAACCCTTGGGAACCACCAAGGCTACAAAACCCAAGACTACCTATCAATACAATACCTTGGGGCAACTGACCTACACCAAAAGCCCGGATGAGGGAGAAGCCTGGTTCAAATATCGTAATGATGGGCAGATACGATACTCCCAGAACAGTGTTCAAAAAGATGCAGGTCTATTTTCCTATACCGATTACGACAGTTTTGGGCGCCCCGTGGAAAGTGGCGTAGTACAGAACAGTGGGTTTACCTCCGCCAATCCGGATGCCGCTATGGTCTCTGGCACAAGAACAGAGGTACAACATACAGAATATGACGAGACCGCGGAGACCTACAATTTAGGCACTAGACAATCTTCCTACCCTGCACTGGATTTCTCAGCAGGTAATGTGGCCTATACCGCCAACGATTATAATGAAACTTGGTATAGCTATGATATTTATGGGAGAGTAAAATGGTTGGTACAGGAGACACAAGGCTTGGGCACCAAAACCGTAGACTATGAATACGACCCTATAACCGGGCTGGTAACCAAAGTCCTTTATCAAAAAGGGGTGTCCAGTGAACAATTTATCCATAGATATACCTATAATAGTACAGATCAATTAACAAAGGTGGAAACTTCTACCAATGGAAGCACATATACTACCCATGCAGAATATGAATATTATGAGACTGGGGCCTTAAAACGTACCGAATTGGCCGAGGGTTCCCAAGGTGTGGATTACGTTTACAATTTGGCAGGACAGTTAAAAAGCATTAACCACCCAAGTTTAAGCGCCGCGGATGATCCTGGGGGGGATAACAATGATCTGTTTGGCATGCAGTTGGACTATCATGGGAGTGATTATGCAAGGAAAACGACCAATAATATTACCACACCCGGTTATGGTACAGATCAGTTAAATGGGAACATTAAGGGGATACGATGGAACAGTCCGCTATATGCCGTTGCCGGTAAGCAGAGCACCTATGCCTTTAACTACGACCGGAACAATTGGTTAAGCCAGGCCAATTTTGGACAAGTGGCCACTGAGGATGAACCCGCCGAGGAGGATTTAACCAGTAGTTCTGTGTATGCCAATGCAAGCAATACCACTTTGGAAGCGGGTAATAGCATTAGGTGGCTACCGGGGTTCCATGCCCAATCGGGAAGTACGTTAACCGCCCGTATTGTTGGTGGATTTAATGAAGTGGGCAGTGGAGATTACGATGTTACCGGGATAACCTATGATGCCAACGGAAATTTACAACACCTAAAGCGCAACAAGGATGCCAGTGGTGGCAATGCCATGGACGACCTTAGCTACACCTATAAGACCGACCCGCAGGATGGCCCCAACCAGTTGTTGCGGGTAGACGATGCGGCCGGTGATGTTTCCGGTGCGGACGATATTGGGGACCAAGACGGTAATAACTATGTATACAATAAAATAGGGCAGTTGGTTAGCAATACCGGGGAGAATATTGGGTACGTCTATAACGCCAGCGGTCTGGTGACCGAGGTTAAAAAAAATAATGTAACTTTGGTTAAGTTCATGTATAACGATAGGAGTCATAGGGTGAAAAAGCAAAGTTACACTAGCGGTACCTTAACGAACACCACCTATTACGTTAGGGATGTTACCGGTAGCGTTATGGCCATCTACAATAACAGCACGCTAGTGGAACAACCTATTTATGGTAGCCAAAGGTTGGGAGTACACTATAGGTCTGGAGGTACCAATGTATATCAACTTACCGATCATTTGGGTAATGTACGTGCCTTGTTCCAGAAAAATGGCACTGGTACCAACAATGAAGACTATACGGATTACTATCCGGGCGGGATGGCCATGCCCGGACGGAATGTCGTCGGGGATTACCGTTATGATTATCAAGGGCAATTTTCGGAAAAAGATGATGAGACTGGGCATAATTTCTTTGAACGTAGGTTTTACGATTCAAGGATAATGAGATGGTTAAGGCCAGATGATGTAAGGCGAACAAGCCAATCTCCTTATATGGCCATGGGGAACAATCCAATTCTTTACGGCGATCCTGACGGCAGGGACATTATCATACTTAATTCGAGTATGGCAGTAGGTGGTCTGGGTCATGCCGCAGTACTGATAGGGAATGACAGAGATGGTTGGAGGTATCTTTCTAAGAATGGAACAGATAAAAATTTAGGCACGTTATTTGGGTTGAGTGGTGTTAACAGAAATCCTGACTTAGGCAATGTAAAATATGATTCTCAAACCGGAGCAGGAAGTGATTTTAGAGGTACAGGATTAAATGCATCGCAAGTAATACAAATTGTGAACAATCAATATCGAGAAGCACATCCCGACGGAGAACGTTATGATAATTTTATTCGTTTGGAAACCAGTACTGAGGAAGATGGGATTGCCTATAATGCTGCCTTTACCCAAGCTAATGGACATTTTTATGACGTATGTGGCTCTTCTTGTGTAGATGTTCCTCAAGACGCTCTAAAATCCCTTGGAAGATTTAAAACACCCGATATAGAAAGCAGCTATAACAATATACTTCCAAATAGATGGTTCATCAATTTTGGGTGGCATAATAACAATGCAAGATATAATAGAGTACCATATGTTGAAGTAGGGCAAGGTCACTTTGGCGCACCATTGGATGATTGATAATTTAAGAATATGAAAAAAGTAATTTTATATCTCCTATTAGTTTTTGTGCTGTTATTTGGTGTTTTTTTATTGGTTACAAAAGGTGGGATTGACCATCAAAAATCTGGTGGAATAGCATATTCAGAAACTATTGAGGAATCTAAAAAAAGAGGCGTTTTTGTTATGGAGCTTGATTATAAGGTAGAATCAAATAATTCAATTGAAGTTGTTGAGAGACTGAAATTTTTCATTGAGAAAAGTTTTAGATATGGTAAGAAAAGTACTGGTGATACCGATTCTTTGAGTGCGACAGGTCACAAATACCAAATTGGGCGGAGTCCAATGTCGGGGGACATATTTATAGGGGATTACCTTTTAGGGAATGGAGATGGAGTATTTGATGAAATGAAAGATACCTTTAGCCGAGAAATAGTGACCAAGACCCCACCATATGACAGTATTTATAAGGTCGGAGAACTGAAACTGTTTAAGAAAAAGTAAGAATTTAAAAAGCTACCTCCCTGCTGGCGCAAGCAAAAAACATCTGCAAGTGCGAGGGTCACGCTCGTACCGTACCAGAGTAAGCCATAAGGGGAAATATAAAGAATGGAAGAGGCCCTCGTTAGCGCTAGTTTCCGCCGGAGGCGGACAGGGTATGACAGGTGCCGTACAGAGTAAAAAACAAAAGATGAAGAAACTATATGCTAGCACTTATGAACAACGTACATACCGCTACCTACGGATATTATTTGTTTAGGCACTGATGCCGTAATGTGCTCGGTAAACCCAACAGCGTTTTCATTTTCCAATGAAATTGCCTGTTAGAATCGATCACGAAAAAAAGAATAACATTTTAATAATAACTAAATAAAACGATATGATGCCCAAATCAAGATTCTTAATTTTAGCACTATGCTTAGGTGTTATCACTTCTGCAAAATCCCAAGTCAACGAATTACCAAATGGTGATGTCGGAATTGGAACTACAAATCTAACCGAGAAATTTGAGGTTAATGGAAACACCATTTTGAATGGAAAGTTATATGGTAGGCATGGATTAACATATCCAACTACAGGAAAAAGTTATTATGCTTTAAAAACGAATAATGCAGATGCTTCACAAGGAGGGTTAACAATTCAGTATTTAACAGGAGGTGTTTTAAAAGATGGCATGGTACTTAATTATTTGGGCAAAGTTGGGATAGGAACCACTTCGCCAGATATGAAGCTCACCGTAAAGGGCAATATACATGCTGAAGAAGTGAAAATAGACCTCAGCGTTCCTGCGCCGGATTATGTTTTTAAGGAAGATTATAATCTAAGAAGTATAGAAGAAGTAGAAGAATTTATTAAAGAAAATAGTCACCTACCAGAGATCCCGTCCGCAAAAGAATTTGAACAGCATGGAGTAATGCTTGCGGAAATGGACATGAACCTTCTCAAAAAGATTGAGGAATTGACTCTTTATACGATCCAGCAGGAAAAGAAAATAGAAAAGCTTGAAAAAAAAATAGAAGAAGTGAAATTATTCAACAAGAATCTTCTTGAATTACAATCGAGGCTGGAAAAGTTGGAATCTGAAAAGTAAAAAAGGGTATAACAATTTGTATAATTTATGTGCCCTTCTATATAAAGAAGAACTACCTGAAAAAATAAAGAAATGAAAAAAACAACTTTCTTACTATCATTTTTAATGTTATGGTCGTATGCAAATGCTCAGCTAGATGATACAGGGTCAACAAGCAATGGTTCAATGTCTCTAGGTACAGGAACCGGAACTCTATACCAATTTGCTGGGGATCAACGGGGTACCGATGCAACAAATCAATCTCAAGGAGGTTTCGGCATTTTAAGTGGTTCGAATCAAATTTCCCCCATCATTTGGATGTACAGTGCTGGGGACAAAAATGCATTTCAGGTTAGGAAAAAAGGGTATAACTCAACTGTTCAGAATGGAACAACTTTATTACATATTGGTGCTAATGGCAAAGTTGGAATAGGAACCACAAATCCGGATATGAAATTGACGGTAAACGGCCATATACATGCTGAAGAAGTGAAAATAGACCTTAGTGTTCCTGCGCCGGATTATGTTTTTAAAAAAGATTATAATCTAAGAAGTATAGAAGAAGTAGAAGAATTTATTAAAGAAAATAGTCACCTACCAGAGATCCCTTCCGCAAAAGAATTTGAACAGCATGGAGTAATGCAAGCCGAAATGGATATGAACCTTCTTAAAAAGATTGAGGAATTAACACTTTACACTATCCAACAACAAAAAGAAATAGAAGAATTGAAACTACAGAATAAAAGGCTTCTTCAATTACAATTAAGGCTTGAAAAGTTGGAATCGGAAAATTGAAAAGTACATAAGACATATGCAACTTCAGGGATGTAGACGTGTTATGAAAGAGGTATTATAAATAGTAAAATATACCTAAAAAGATATTAAAATGAAAAAAACAATTCTTGTTACCACAGCACTTTTTTTGACTTTATCATTAGAGGCCCAGTGGACTGACAATGGTGCAAATTTGACTACTTCTGACAATGTAGGTATTGGTACAACTAATCCAATTGCTCATCTTGAGGTCAATAAAAACATTAATGCCACCACTTCGGCATATCTCTTAAACCAAAGTTCTTCAGCTAACGCAAGAGCAATGTTGTTAGTTGGCAAACAGGCTACCGGTGGATTCTACGGTTATTTGGTGCACCATAATGCCGGTCATGTTGCTAGTTTTGGAAACTATGCTTCTGCCCGTTCAACATGGTTGTTAGGAGCAGATTTAAATGGTTTGAATATAATCGCTGGCAATTCACAAGGGAAAATTGTTTTTGGGACAAGCACTAGTGAGAAAATGCGATTAACCGCCAATGGTTATTTGGGCATTGGAACGGCTAATCCAGATATGAAGCTCACCGTAAACGGCAATATCCATGCTAAAGAAGTGAAAATAGACCTTAGTGTTCCCGCACCAGATTATGTTTTTAAAGAAGATTATAATCTGAGAAGTATAGAAGTGGTAGAAGAATTTATTAAAGAAAATGGTCATCTTCCCGAAATACCCTCTGCAAAAGAATTTGAACAGCATGGAGTAATGCTTGCGGAAATGGACATGAACCTTCTTAAAAAGATTGAAGAATTAACTCTTTATACTATACAACAGGAAAAGAAAATAGAAAAGCAAACCCAACAAATGGAAGAGCTAAAATCTTTAGTCCAAAAACTAATCGAATCAAAAAAATAGAAACTCCCCGCTAGCGCGAGCATCTTTCTGCTCGTGCCGTTATGAGTAAGCGATAACGATAAGAAATATAAATAAGAGAAGAACCACGGTCCCGGTGGCCATAGCCATGGCAGAGCTGAGGTTTTTTATTTGGCGAATGATTGTGGATAGGCTTTCTTCTCCCAAGTATAGGATTGGAAAGCTTCGAGCGGAACCATTACGCCATGGCGTAATGGCGAAGTTTTCGATCCGGTTTTGTGCCAACAAAAATACCTGTGGGAGAAGTGTATTTTCTTTTGTTTCGTTTTCTTTGGACAAGCAAAGAAAACGAAAGAATCCCTATATTTACGACGCCACGGGCACAAAGCAAAAGAAGGTTGTGAGTACAGCGGGAAATACCGAGTATGCAGGAAACTATATCTACGAGAACGGCACATTGCAGTTCTTCTCGCAGCCCGAAGGGTACGTCTCGGTCGAGAATGGAAATTACGAATACGTGTACGAATATAAAAATCATCTTGGCAACACGAGGTTAAGCTATACGGATGCCAACAACGATGGAAATATTACTACAAATGAAATAGTAAAGGAATCGAACTATTATCCATTCGGATTGGCCCATCAAGGCTATAATGGTAATGTCAGTCCCTTGGGCAACTCCGTTGCGAAAAAATATATGTTTGGTGGTAAAGAACTCGACCAAAGCTTAGGACTTGAAACCTATGACTTCGGTGCTAGGAACTATGACCCCGCACTCGGTAGGTGGATGAACATCGACCCGTTGGCGGAGGATATGAGAAGACACAGCCCCTATAATTATGCTTTCAACAATCCAATAATATTCACTGATCCTGATGGAATGTCGCCTTTTGATGTAGTAATTAATGGAGATTTAGCGAAAAAAGCCACTGAACAACTAAATGCTTCATCAAGTTTGGAAATCACAAGGGATGCAGAAACGGGTAAGCTATCTGCAACAGGTACAGCAGAAACGGAATCAGATGTAGCTTTATTGGAAACGATTAATGTTGAGAATGTGGTTGTGAACCTAAATGCGTCTATTGAAAATTCCAATGAAAGCGGTCTAATAGTTGGAGGGGTTTTCGGGGGCAATACAGAAATCCCCGAAATGAACGTAACTTTTGCAGAACAGCAGGTAAATCCAAATCAAGCCGAAGTGATTGAGGAATTTGCAGGAATGAAACAGGAAGTGTTGTAAAACATGAGGTAATTGAAGCTTATACTGGGGCAGTACTCTCCCCAAATGCACCTTCTTCTTCTGAAAACCCGAGAAGCAAAGCGTTTATAACTGCTCACGGTGTAACTAATGCCATTTATCCCGCAGGTGATGCTGCTAGTTCAGGACTTGGTGCTTCAATAAGTCAAAATAATCGAAAATATGTTGGCGGAAGCACTTGGATTTCAGATGTAAGCGTCAAAATAAATAAGTCTGGGAAAAGTAAAACTCTTTATACTGTGAAGTATAGAGAACAAGAATAAACTTTATGATGATAAGAAACCTATTTTTTTTAATGTTGTTTTTTGTATGTAGTTCGTTTAATATGCTTTTTTCACAAAATTGTGATAAGAAATACGAAGTGGTGAAAATTGATTCGACAGAAGGAAATTATCTTGTTCATATAAAAAGAGCAAAAGAAAAACTTCTGCTTATTTCCAGTAAAGAAGATGTTAGAATAAACAATAAAATTCAGATGGGAGATAGAATTAAGGTTGGTGGAAAATATAAATTTAAACTTTCTGAATATGACATTAAGTTTGCCAGCATACCTCCAGAAATGGATCAATCTTTATCAATAGATGGGAAAATGATATGGAAAAAAGGAGATGATTTTAATCTGTTTGTCTCTAAGAGCTTAGCAGGTCTGTACTATATTAGAAAACCAGAATAATAAAACGTAGAAAGACCGCCCATTGAGTCGGTTTTTTTATGCCTTTGAGTATGCCTTTTTGGTCTTGTGGTAGCTGATGGCCATGTCCATAAGTTTATAGATCTTGGTGCGCTCCTCCTCTGTAAAGCTCTCGATGTCCCCACTAGCGCGAGCATCTTTCTGCTCGCGCAGTACAGAATAAGCGATAACGCTAACGGTAAGAAATATAAGTAAGAGAAGAACCACGGTCCCGATAGCCATAGCCATGGCAGAGCTGAGGTTTTTTATTTGGCGAATGATTACGTTTACCCATATGAGCAAGGGGTTAGGAGGCATTGCCCGATAGGTGTGCTTTCACTTTCACTATTGCTGTTTTCCGTATCTTTTATTTTATGCTAGGTTCTATCAACAAAGGTGTTTTACCATCCGTAATGATAATTTTAGTGCCCTGAGAGCGCGAAAGTTCACGAAACGCCTCAATACTCCTAATCTGTATAAGTTTATCGGTAAGCCCTTCGGACAGTATTTTTTGGGCGTCCCGTTCACCCTTAGCTTCAATGATCTTGCGGTCCGCCTCCAATGTTGCCTGCTGCAAAATGAACTCCATTCGCATGGCATCTTGTTCGGCTTGTAGTTTTCGCTCTATAGAATTGGCCAAACCATTGGGTAATTGAATGCTTTTCATCAAAACGGCAATGAGCTCAATACCATCTGCTTGTTTCGTAAGATTTTCTTCCATTTTAACCTTTATTTCCTCTTCTATCTTTGCTCGCATACCAGAATGCATATCCTTTGCGAAAAACTTAGCGCAAACATCTGAAGAGGCAGATCTGAAAACACTGGTAATTATAGATTCATATTCCTGTCCCAAATTTTCCAATACAGAAGGAATTTTATTTTGCTCTAAACGATAGAGGATGGAAATTTCAGATTTCACACTTAGTCCTTCTTTACTGGGTAAACTCAACACAAGTTTTATATTGTTGGTTTGTGTCGATTCCTTTAGCACCTTACTAACAAGAGGATTGTAAAGTACCGTACCCTGGGTTATTACTTCATTTGAAAATTCGCCCAAAGTTTGTTTTACTCCGGCCTCTCCGGGCCTTATTACCGCACAGCTGGTAGATAACAGCATTATCGCTACCAATGTTAAAATTTCCTTTTTCATCTTCTTTTAGTTTTATTTTAATATGTTTTGGTATTGACTATACTTTTAAAAGGGTTTTCGAATGGATTTAAGATCAAAACCCGATTTGTGGCCCAAAGCCTTCGGGCATGTTATGTAAATCGCCCAATGTATTCTGCTGGTACCTAACGGGGTTCAACCCATCCAACAAGGTGTCTTCTTTCGGAAACATAGGATCGTTCAAGGCAAGTAGACGGTTCAAGCGTTCTTGTGGTCTTTGATTTTCCTTTACGGTGTTAGCAAGCCCGACCAAAGAAAAAGTATTCAGATATTTGGGGAGATAGCTAACAATCGCTGCATCATGGGTAAATTGTGGTATAGCATAATCAATTTCCATTTCCCAAACATACACTTCTATCGTTATGAAAAGTTCAATGGTGCCATCTACAGGTTCCGGAGAATCAGTTTCCTCATTTAGGATGGGTTCCATAGCAAAATCCATGGAAAATTCGATATCAAAGCTTTCTATTTGATGTTGGCCATGAGGTTGTGCCAGCACCATGATCGGAAGTAACAAAAGTGATAATATTGTTTTCATAGTCCATGGATTTTAGATGAATATTTCATTTCTCTTTCATAAATTTACGACATATAAGTCATTAATTATTATTTATATATGTTATGTAGTACATTAATATTTTTTATGCATTACGTATTATGTCAGCTAGAAATATTTTTGACCATCGCATAAAATCAAACTATTATAAGGGCTTGGTAAGAACAATATTCCATACGGATACAGCTCAATTATTTTCAAGACTGGTTTTGTGTGAACAAAAATACCTAAGGGGGAAGTGCCCTTTTTGCATTCCTTTTTGGGCAATCAAAAAGGAATAGCGAAATCCATTCCCAAAATCCTAGCCAAACAACAAAAACACCTACGGAGAACATTTTACTATAACACTATTTTTCCACTTACTAAAAAACCTTTTGCAGTGGTCTTAGTTTACCAAAAATTTGTTGGTTGTTATTTAATGTTAATTGTATATTTGCCAACGCTAAGCAAAAAGGTCGTTAACTTTTGCCTTACAGGCCGGTCGCGTAGCTCAGCTGGATAGAGCATCTGCCTTCTAAGCAGACGGTCACAGGTTCGAATCCTGTCGCGATCACTACAAGCACAAACCCTGCAACGAAAGTTGCAGGGTTTGTTGTTTTCCGGAAAAGTGAAGCTTGCTTCGACCTTTTCCAGGGAACAACAAACGCCATTGCGTTAGCAATGCAAGTTTGTATTTGCAAAGGGGAGTGCTATCAGGAAAACCGCAGGTAATCCTGTGATGGTAGTTCAGGTGCCGGGGACAACTGGCACAAAGAATGGAAGGCAATGCACTTTTATTTACACTTACCTAAAGAATACCAGTAAAGAGCATTAATACAAAATACCTCAGTTACCAAGCACCCTTATTTCATTGTCTTTTACGTCCTTGGGGTTAAATTCAAATGAATTAAACTTCATTTCATGAATTATACCTTCCCTGGTGGGGAGGTAACCCAACCTGTGAATAAAAGGAATAGTTATCCCCTCTCTAGTTTTAAAGTCATCGAATACTACAAATCCATAGGCCCCCGGGGCAACAGCTCTAACCGTATATTGAACAACTTCCAAAAATTTTGTTTTACTGTTGATCCAATAAACATATTGATCAAAATCCTTGTTCGCTTTAGGTGACTTCCAGGTGCCATAAACGAGATGATATGTTTTGGTATTGACGATGGTGTCCTTAACATAATTAACCAATGGTACTTTGGTAATCCAATAGGGGAGCTGCATAAAATATTCCTTACCAACCAATGTAGGAATCATATTTAAATCATCTATCAATTTTAAACGATTATTTATCTTTTTATATGGAACCTTATTATCTACACCCCAGATTTCATTTTTGCTTGGACCATTTAATAACTGCACTTTGGAAAAACCCAATTTAAAAGCGTAAAAATCGTGCCTTACTTTCTGGTTTTCGTTAGGCCAATTATTAAATGCCTTTAGAGATTCCGGAGCAGATGACCAATCATCATAATAAATTGCCGAAAGCGTCTTTAGATTTTCAATTTTACCCCAGCCATGAGCTTGGTAACATTGATCAAGAATTTTTTCCCCTCTTTCTTCCCTAATGGAAAAACCGGTTTCAAAACTGCCTTCTTTCTTTATAATATCTGGCCTTATATCAACGAGAACATCCATCGACTGACCAAAGCAAGCAAGTTGTCCAAATATTACAAATGTTGCGATTACTATTTTTTCAATTAGTGTTGTTTTCATGATGTTGTTATTGGTTTATTGCTGCATTTTGTCATTGAATAGAGTTCTTATCCCATTGGGAAAGGCCTTATTAAAGGCCGTTACATGGGTATCTTTATCCAATATTTCTGAATAAATCTTTATGTTGGCAGATTTTAATTGCGACTGAATTTTTTTCCAGGGATTTAGCATGGCATCCGGATTTTCCTTAGATCCGATCGACAAGTAAATTTGCAGCCCCGTATCAGTTAATGAAAAACTAGGTAAGTCCTCCCCAAACCACCATAAGGAGGGACTTGCAATTAAGTATTTGTTAAAGTGCTTTTCCTCCAAACTTGCAACATATGTCGCAAATAATCCGCTAAGGGAATACCCTACCAATGTTTCATCATTCGTATTAATGCGTAAACTATTTTGAATGTAGTTTTTAACCGTATGCTGAATAAAGTCCAAAAAGTTATGGGCTCCCCCAGAATTATTTATTCCACGGATTCCTGTTAACTGCTCAATTTCGTTTTCATTCCGGCGAGTAGGTGTAAAATCCCTAAATCTGCGGTTATGGATATTTTCAAAACCTTCCTTGTAAGCAATACCTACCAAAATTACCTCGGGAATTTCCTCACCGTAGGACATTAGTACCCTGGTGTTATAAACAATACCAAAAGTTAAATCCGCATCTAAAACATAGATTACAGGATATGATTTGTTTGAATCATCATAGCCAGGTGGTAGGCTGATGTAAATTTTATATTCTTGTCCATATTCAGAACTCAACGTAATTTGCGATGTCTGAGGCAAGGTAACCCCGGTCTTGGGTTGGCTATATGACTGGAAGATAAATAGTGAAAAGATGATAACTAAAAGACGTGTAAGTACTTCCATTACGGGTTTGTTTGAAATGATTTTGAATGTTTGATGATACCAACCATTTGAAAAACGGCAAATATCAGGACCAAAAAAGTGGTAAACAGGATTAGCGCAAATCCGCTAGGGCTCAAATTTTCTGCAACTGCCAGATTAAATGAAGTTAACATAACATAGAGAATGTCCATACCGATAATAACCCAAACAAGTACTTTAAATACCTTTTTACTATACCCTGCGAATAGGACTATTGCGCCAAATACAACCATTTGTATTGCAAAATTTACTGGTTGCCCGTTGGTCATTTCATTAACGGCATTTACTTTGGTACTCAATAGTATTGCCAATAAAGCACTGAATAACG
Source organism: Spongiimicrobium sp. 3-5 (assembly GCF_046557915.1). NCBI lineage: Bacteria > Pseudomonadati > Bacteroidota > Flavobacteriia > Flavobacteriales > Flavobacteriaceae > Spongiimicrobium > Spongiimicrobium sp. 3-5. Next base: position 16,747 of record NZ_JBHEBG010000005.1, on the reverse strand, counting down.
AAAAAAAACCGTTCGTTTTAAGCGCTACTCTAAGTATATTTACTCCTTTCATAAATTAAGTTTTAGCTTTCCTATTGGCTAAAGTATTTTTAGAGAATGATTTTGAAGTATCTATTAATTTAGAATGACTAATTTCTTATCATGGCGGTTAGAAAGTATCCTACTATTTTTAATTTGTAGTTTTATTATAATTATGAATAGAAATGGAAGACTTATTTAACATCACCTTTAATTTTTGGACGGCCATTCTTCTTTTTGGGACGCTACAGGGTATTTTCCTTATGTACATATTGCTGGCGAACAAGCAAAAAACAACATCTGTTTATTTTTTGACCCTCCTGATTGCAATAGTGACGTTAAATCTTTTTAATTATATATTGATTCAATCCAACATATACCATAAACTGCCACATTTGGTTAATATATCCCTTCCATTTTTAATGTTAATAGGCCCAGCATACATGTTTTATGTAAAATCAACATTAAACAGATATCAGTTTAAATGGACAGGTCTGTTGCACCTATTGCCTTTCATTCTTGCAGTGTTATTTCTTAGTCCCTTCTATTTTTTGGGTACCACGGATAAGATTACCTTTTTAAAGTCGCTGGCAGCCTTGCCAATACAAATTTTGACTCTGGAAACCGCTATCTTTTTAATTGCTCAGATATCTTTAAGCTTGGCCTATGTAGCCTATTCGGTTAAAATTCTCAAAATGCATCAGGCGTATAACACAAATAAGTCGTTATCCAAAAAGTATAACTGGCTTATTAAATTAAGTAACGGCTTCTTTATTTTCTGGTTAGTAGATTTTTTGGCAATTGCTGTTTACATTGCTTATGGAGAAATCCAGCAAGAAGTGTACTACGTTACCATGTTATCTTGTACTGTTTTTATAGTGCTTATTGTTTTGTTCGCAATTAAGAACAACAAGATATTTTCACAGGTTTTTTTAAATTATTCGGATAACAGATATGTAACTTCCAAAATGAGCCATTCGGATATGGTAAAGCACCTAAATGAGCTAATTGAGTTCATGGATTTGAACAAACCTTATTTAAATTCTGAGCTTACCCTACAAAAGCTTTCCACCGTCGTGGATAAACCTAATTATGTTATTTCGCAGGTATTAAATGTGGCATTGGGAAAAAGCTTTTATGAATTTGTTAATGAGTATAGGTATAAAGAGGTTAAAGAAAGATTGATTGATCCGCAACATGAAAATTTAACTATTTTGGCAATCGCATTTGACTGTGGATTTAACAATAAAAACACCTTTAATAGGGTTTTTAAACAACTATCCGGAATTACGCCTTCCCAGTTCCTTCGTCAAAATCAAATGGCGAATTAAATCGTATACCACATTATTTTAACTTGAAAAGTGTTAATTAGTTTCATGGTGCTTAAAAAAAAACTAAATTACTAGTTCTTAAATTGTTACTTCAAATTATATGTCAATGAAAAAGCTGTTCGCCATTCTTTTTTGTTTATTAAGTCTACCCATGTGGGCACAGATTGATACAGGAAGTCGCCAGGCAGATATGGAGCTGGCCGGTTTTGTTAATAAGAACGTAGAATATGATAATTCTGAAGGTAGTCGTTATCTCAATGAAGCGTTTGTTCCTGCTAAAATTAATCGTTCAAAAAAAACGCATTTGGTGCGATTCAATGTAGTGGAAAACACCATTGAAGTTAAAAGAACCGATTCCAAAATCATGTCTTTGTCAGAGTCTAACAATTATTTCATTGAGTTACTCGATGGTTCTAATAAGATCTATGTAACTCGGGAATATACAGATGACAACGGGAAGTTAAAAACTACTTTTTTCGAGGAAATGAGAGATACAGATCAGTACGCACTTTACATGAAAGAACAAATAATTTATGTGAGGCCCCAAGAAACCAAAACCCATTATGAACAATCAAAATACGGGAAATTCATTGCTGGGCGGACTAAGTTTTATTTTCAGGAAAAGAACACTGAGTTTTCGGCCTTGAAGGAAATCCCTAAAAAGAAAAAAGCGTTTTTAAGCCTTTTCGGGGAGCATGCTAAAAGCATGGAACAGTTTCTTAAAAAAGAAAAGGTAAAAACGGATAACAGAGCGGATATCTCTAAAATTTTGGATCATTATTTTACACTAAAAGTATAGCTTTTCTTCAAAAGACCATTTGATAGCTACCATTGAGCAAGGCTGTACTTGTTAGAAAATAAGAGGTTGTCACTTACCTTGCCTGTTGAATTAGAAGGGTAGCTGTTAGGTAGGCCTGGTTGTTCTTGTAATTTTTCTTCTTTTCTAGCCCTACATGTACTATTTCTCCAAAATTACCCTTTTGTTCCAAGGTGTGCATGGTCTTTAAAATATTAGTATAAGCACCCTGCAATTCCAAGGAGAAGGTATTAATGATGTTGGCTTCCTTTTTATGAACATGGGGTTCGTTAAAATCCAATACCTTAATGTTATGTCGCTGGGCTTCTTGGTTAATAACCCGCAACAGATTGTTTTGTACAGAGGTATTTTTTAGGGCCATTTTTTGCATTAGCGAATCGTAATGTTTTTCCTCTTGGGATAAAATATGGAATTGCCTGGGGAGATCCTTTAAGCCCTTGGTCTCAGCAACCAGGGTTTTGGAAGTTTTTCTTAAATCCAATGTTTTTTCCAAAGACAGTTTGTAGCTTAGGAAAAAGCCCAGTAAAACCCCTGCTATCAATATTTTGTTTTTGGTACTACTTTTCATGGAGCTTAATTTTGATGGAGAAGTTAGAAGCTGATTTTGACACATAGTCATAGTCCATGGTTTCTACCTGTTGTATCCAATCATATTTTTCTAGTGTTTCTACCCATTCCGAAAAGGCCTCGTGGTCGTTGCACATGCCCGAAACCAGAATAGTTCCTTTATATAACGATACCGGTTTAGACGCGCGTAAGGGTTTGGTAAGTGGTTGGTAATCAATTTTTTTTAGAAGAATAGCTGTGGGGACCCCTTTTCCTAATTCGTCTAAATAATAAGAGGTTTTAGAACCCGATAAGGAGGTTAGCGTAGCCATGCGTTCCCTTTTTTCCATTACTACCGTATTTAAGCTGCTTAAACGTTCTTTATTGGCCCTGCTGGCGGTCAGGGTTGCATTCATGGTAGCTACCTTCTTATAATAGTGGTCAAAAACAAAGAAATTGATCAGCAATACGGTCAATAGCACACCCAAAGCAGTGCGCAGACCTAGATTAAAAATACGTTTGTTTACATAATCGTTTTTCAATGCCGCTATTTCATCCTTAAAATTGGATGCGTTTGTTTGGCTTGTAATATGACCAACAATACTGGCAAGGCCCAATATATTGGTGTTGGATACCTTAAGTCCATTAACGGAATAATGGCCTTCCTCGTTAATTATTGGTGTAATTTCATTGATCTGCCTATCGGCAATATCGACCTTAAAATTGGAAAAATAAACGGGACTTTCATCGAGATGGGGGATAAGGCTTTCAAATTTGGAAATGCCTAGGGAAAATTGAAAAATTGATATACCCAAGTCATTAAAACGTTCCAAAACACCATCGATGTATGCCTTTTTTGCAATACTGACTACGGCACTTTTTGATTGTTGAATCACTTCATAGTAAAAGCTATCCATATCCAAGTTGGGAAAGGCATGGTTTACTACTGCATCGGGATTGGAGGTACCGGTTGTATCTGTAATTTTTGTCAATACCTGGGTTGTATTGATCGTTAGGAATAGGGGAGTGCCCTTTTTAAGTGTTTCTTTAAGCTCGTCCAAGGTTTTTGGCGCTATCGCATTGGCTAGATGCAGTTCGCCCTTTTTCTGCTCCAATCCCAAGAAAAAATAACGCTCTTCCCCAACCGATTCCTGTATTTCCAGGGCGGCATAACGATGACCTTCTTTTATGTATGTCCCTATCTTGGAAAACATCAATAGATTACCGTTGGTTTTATTAGAATGGTTAGTTTTTGCTTACTATCCTCTCGCTTACGCTCGCTAAACAACCATTTTATTACGGGTACACGGGCTAAAAAGGGTACACCACTACCGGAATCGTTCTTTAATTTTTCTTCCAATCCACCTAAAATGGCCAAATCCTGATTCTGCATTCGAATAATAGAGCTAAACTCGCGCGAGGTAAGCCCGGGTGGGGCTTCATCCTCTATACGTTCCCCGCTAAAATCGGATTGTATTACATTAATATCCAAAGTAACCTGTCCATTACCGGATACTAACGGTTTTATACTTACTGCCAGTTCGGCATCAATAGGTGCATAGTTACGTACTTCCGATGGTATGGGATTTTGAGAGCCAAAAAAATTCTGGTTGGTTATTACGTAATAGGTAGTTTCCCCAATAGATAAATTTGCCCTATGTCCGTTAAGGGTAGATAGTTTTGGTGTGGACCGTATTTTTATATTGCCATTGGCCTCCATGGCTTTAATGGTGGCAAAAAACTCCGGGACCACCCTACCAATATTAAATGACCCAAAACCATCGAAACCACCAATAATTTTATTTACCGTTTTCGCTCCTAGTGTTAGGTCCGTTGAGGGAAATAATTTTCCCTGGGTTTCCCTGGCTTCTTCCCCAATACCCCAACTGATACCGGTTTCCACGGTAGCGGTTTTGCGCACTTCAATGATCATAACCTCTATAAGAATTACGGGTACGGGTTTATCGATCTCTTTGATGAATTTTTTAAACCTATTGATTTTGGCCGAGGGGCCACTTACAAAAAAACTGTTTAGTTCAAAATCGACCTTAATATCGAGGTCCGATTTTATCTCGTCCGGTAGAATATTGACCAGGGCTTCGGCCCCGCTTTGGAACGATCCAAAATTATCGGTTTGGGTTCTTACGGTCCTTCTGTTGGAGGAATAACCCTGCTGGTTGCCCTGAAAATTGTTTTGTGCGCCATTGCTGCCAACGTAATTGATATTGGCGGTTTCCGTCCTTCCTGCCGATCGGTAGCCCCCCGAAAAGGAGGATGGATCGCTAAGCAACTCAATAGAACGGTGCATCATCTGTACAATTTCTACTTTACGGACACTTAGTTGGTCTGTAGTACCAAAAAAGTAAATGTTATTTTCCTTTTTAAAGGTAAAGTGCGATGCCGTACTTGGAGGCTGGGCACCTACATTTCCACTTTGCCGAGCCCCTAGGGAGCTATTATTTTGGGAGGTGTTTTGAAATGGGGTTGTTCCTTGTTCGCCCCCTTCAAAAATATGTTCCAAAAGATCATCAAAATAAATATTCTTGGCATTGAAAGTAACGTTTCCGGCCTCGTGAAGGGGTGCGGCCGTATAAACGTCCAAATCCAGATCTATACTTAATTCATGTATAATTTGTGCAATGGGCGTATTTCCAAAATCTACGTTCAGTAGGCCAGTAACCGTATCCAACACCTTATAGTTTAAACCATTGCCCAAAGAGGTTCTGCGCATTCTGCCTTTATCATCATCGTTGGCCAATGCATTGAAGAGATAAAAACCATCTCTGGATTTGGAAAAAGACAGCGTGTTCATTACCGCTAGTTTTTCCATCGCCTTATCAAAAGGAACATTGGTTAAGTAAAGGTTTAAGGGCCGGTTTTCCATACCGTGTGAGAACAGCAGATTTTCCCCGGAAACATCCATGATTTTTCTAAAAACCTTTCCCAAGGGATCGTTCGTTAAGTCCAAAGAAATAAGGTCATTGGTGGGGTTATAGCTAAGCTGAATTTCTTTTTCCTGAATTTCGGGTGGGACTTCCTGGTATTTTTTAACGGAAAGTATACTTCCGGTAAAATCAATATCCAACCGGTATTCTTTACACAGGAAAACAAGTAGATCCAGAACCGATACGTCTGCAAAATTATTTACAATGGTAATGTTGTTTATATCCGGTGAAACATTTAGGTTAAGCTTATGCACTTTGGAGACGGCGATCAAAAAGTTGGGTAAGGTTACGTTGGTAACGTTAATTTCTAACTTTAGGTTTTCGCCAAGGCCCAAATTGTCTTGTGCCAGTAATTCTAGATTGTTTCTAATGTTCTGTATTCTGCTGGTTTCTTGCCCATTAAGAGCTAGTACTGCCAGAAGCAATAACATGGTAAGTAGGTTTTTCATAAGTTATTCCGTTAATAGGGGATACACTTCCGTTATGGAGGTAGTACCTTCCCTTATTAAGTTTATGGCGTTCTGTTTTAGGGTGTCGATTTGGTTTTCTTTCAGATAGTTGTCTATTTCCAGTATATTGTTTTTAATGGAATTACTGAGGTTCTTGGTAATGGGCAAAATTTCGTAAATGGCTTTTCTTCCATCATAGCCCGTATGGTGGCAATGATTGCAACCAATTGCTGCATGATAATGTGTAAGGTCTTTAGGGGGTACAAAATTTTCTGGAAAAAGGGTAAGATCCAAGACCTGCTTCTCCTTGCAATGATCACACAGTTTACGCACCAGCCTTTGGGCAACGCTCATGTTTAGGGTACTGGCAATTAGAAAGGAGGGCACGCCCATATCTATAAGTCGGGAAATGGTGGCCCAGGCCGAGTTTGTATGTATGGTAGAGAGTACCAAATGCCCGGTTAGGGCCGCCCTTATGGCCATGTTGGCCGTTTTAACGTCTCGTATTTCCCCTACCATGATAATATCCGGATCTTGGCGTAAAAATGTACGTAGGGAACTGGCAAAATCTAACCCGATACTTTCTTTCAGTTGCACTTGGTTAACACCCTCCAAGGTATATTCTATGGGGTCTTCAATAGTGAGGATATTGGTTTCCCCACTATTCAAAAGTTTTAAGGTAGCGTATAAGGTGGTTGTTTTTCCAGACCCTGTAGGTCCGGATATGAGTACAATTCCGTTGGGTTTTCGTATGCCTTCCTTATAGCGGGCCAGTTCTTTTCTGGTAAAGCCCATACGTTCCAAATCTATGGCTCCGGTATCTTTGTTAAGGAGTCGAAGCACCAATTTTTCCCCGTGCAGGGTAGGGAGGGAGGAAACCCGGATATCAAATTCGTTGCCCTGGGTATTCGACGTAATACGGCCATCTTGAGGCAGCCTTTTCTCGGAAATATCCAAATTGGCCTTTATTTTTATTTTATTGATAATGGTAGGGTATTCTTCCAGGGGAATATTGAACTGTTCCAAGAGCTTACCGTCTAGTCTAAAACGTATCCGACATCTTTTTTCATAGGGTTCAAAATGTATATCGCTACTCCCAATATTCTTGGCGTTGACCAATATTTTTTCTAAAAAATCTGCCGTGTAGTGCAGCTGTTGTTCACTATTATTTGTCTGCTGCCTGTAGTTGGCGGTGAGGTACTTTTGCAATTCTTCTTTCCGACATTGCTCTAGGGTTACGGAAGTGTCCAGTACAATCTGTAGTTCCGATAAGAGCTGATCCAAAGCATCGCTATCGGTTTTAAATTTAATTTCGGTCCCTGTATCGGCTACCGGAACAATCCTATAATGGAAGGCCTGTTCGGAAGTGATCCGTTGTTGCAGCGCATTGGGTATTTGATACGTATTTTGCCTCATGTTATAGTATGTATAGCGATGGAACGTTAGGGAAAAAACTTAAAATCAATATCCCCATTAAAAAGAGACCCATGAGTCCGGCCAAGGGTACCGTATCCATGTTATTGTTCATTTTTGCAAATAGCAATACCAACAGGGAAAACAACAGTGCCCCTACAAAAAGTAAAATAAAGGTTACGGTAGGGAATCCTAGGGCAAGGGCATAGAAAAAAAAGAGATCTCCCAGGCCGAAGCTCACGTTTAAAAAAGGTTTACGGATTACCCATTTGGTATAGAGGTACAAGAGAAATAGTATTAGACTTACCAAAAGAACGTTTATCCCAACGAACAATAAATAAACGTTCCAGGTAGCATTGTATAAGTAGTTAATTGCCAGTAATATGCCTACTGTCGGAAACAGAAATGCCATTACCGCACGCTCCTTAAAATCTTGAAGGGCGATGGCACCACAATTGAGTACTACCAATATTTTAATAAGAACCATCAGTCCTTTACCGTTTGTTTAGGGTTACCTTCTTGATCAATTTCCCAAACGTTGAGGATACCATCACCATCAAAATCGGTTACGGCCTCGGCCCTTGCCCTAAAAGTGGCGTGGTCGGCACTTATGATTTGGTATTGATAGTTGGCGGTACCGTTGTCCTTTACGGTTTTTGGCGGTACAAAATCCAGTTCGTTAAAATCGGCACTGAATTTACTGTACATATACCGATATGTAGTTTCGGCGTTGTACAGGGCCTTTAGCTGTGTTTGTGCCTCAATACTTTTTGCTTTGGATATCAGGGGCATTAGATTGGGCAAGGCCAATAATAGCAAAATGCCAATAATTGCAAGTACAATTAGCGTCTCCTGAAGGTTGAGCGCGGGTAATCTTTTCCTATAACATGCCATGTTCTCGGATTGGTTAAGTTAAGATTCGGGTCTTAGTATAACAGATTATACCAAGTATTATTATAAGGTACATCATATTTATACCTCATACAAAGTAGGATTTATAAGATACAAAAAAACGAAAATTAATTTTAATATTAAAAAATTTATGCTTTATTTCGCATTGTTATTCATGTTAAAATAACAAAACGGACCGCTTACCCCAGGTCTTGTTTTAAACCTACAAATTATGCAGACTACGATTAAAAGCGCAAAGCGCTTGGGGTTATGTTATCCCGAAAAAAAAGAATCACGGGAAATTTTATCTGTGACACGTATTCCTTTTTTTATCAATTTTCTCAATCTTAGTGGCACACTGGTCTCTAAAAAAGGACAGGTGAATAGCGGTGCTATTGCCAAGATGCAAGGTAATTCAAAAAAGGAAGGATGCAAACGGGACAAGGCCAATATGCCTCCTGTTGGTCATCTATAGTGCCCATTAACCTTTGATTTATAAAAAACTCCCACAAATAAATCTGTTGGCCTATCGCTGACATCAAATCTTGGAAAGCAAAATGTGCTTTTTAATGATTTAAGCATGAAACTTTGGTGATACCTTTTAAAACAAAAAAAAGGACATTTCCCAAGGATCGTACGTAAAAATTCTTCTTACAACCCCTATTGGAAAGAAGTGAGACAACATTACAAATAGGGTCCCTATAACCTAACATTTTTGCCCTGCAGCAATTGACTGCAAGAGTGTAACCATATTAGCTGGCGGGTTGCACAAACAAACCATAGCTGTATTGTGTTACAGTACGTGGAACTATAACAAGATGTTCCGTTAGGGAATAGTTTCCCAAGGGGCATCCAGAACACTAAATAATGGAGTAAAATGAAAAGATTTAACCTACTTATGCTAAGTGCACTTACCAGTGGAATTTTGGCAAGCGGCCAAGTGCAGGATTTTGCCTTTGACAACCCATCGTACTATACCGAGCGCATACCTTCTAGTCCGGAGGTGGCAGAACTTGGAAGGTTCGGCGATTTACCGGTGGGGAAATACACTGGAACCTCCAATATTGCCATTCCTATCTACACCCTGGATTTTGAAGGGTTAAAGATTCCCATAAATCTTGCCTACAACTCATCGGGCATTAGAGTATCCCAGGAAGCTACTTCGGTAGGTTTGGGTTGGAACATGTCCGCCAACGCCATTATCAGTAGAAAGATCAATGGTTTTGACGATATTCTGAACCGTAATAACAGTATGGGATATATCTATTCGCCCATCATCCCGGATCAGGATCCCGGAACAGGATATCTATTATCCAAATCAGATTCCATTCAGCTACTTAGTGCCCATAAGCATAACAGGCAAATAGATGTGGAGCCCGATCTTTTTACCGCAAACCTGTTTGGTGGTTCTTATATGTTTACGCTGCCAAAGGCCGGAAACAATACGGTAATACAGGCCATTAACCACAACAACAAAGAGCTGATCGTTAAATTCGATAAAAATACATTGGCCTTCGAGATCGTTGATTCAGGTGGGTTTCATTATTTTTTTAATAGCAGGGAGGTTTCCGATCCGTTCAGGTTTCAACCCACTCCTTACAGCGGTACTTCCGGGACGGCTACGGAACATATTATAAGAAAGATGGTGGGCCAGGTCATGGATCGGCAAAAGGTGAGTAATTCCACTATGGCGTGGCACTTAGACCGTGTTGTTTCCCCGACCGGGCGTACACTTCATTTTACGTACGAAAACGGAATACATTTTACCTATCCCAGTTATTCACATTCCTATAGCGTAAATCCGAATGCCGATCTAAACCCGGTGGTCTTTGATTTGAACTACCGTGGTTTAGTCAACGTTGATTGTAGTATTTCGGTAATGAAAACGAAATACCTCAGCGGTATCCAAGGTGATTTTGGGGAAGTGATCTTTGAGCTTAGCGATAGGAAGGATCTTTACAATTGGGAATCCCATAGGGATGTGGTGGCGCCTTCAACCCCCCAAGCCCTCCCCAATTTGGGTACCAAACAACGAAAACTAACTTCGGTAACCGTAAAAAACTCGGACGGAGCTATCGTTAGGTATGCCCGTTTGTTCCATTCCTATTTCAACGGACCGAAACTAAATCACCCAGAAAAAGAACGCTATATCCGATTAAAACTGGATAAGGTCTTGGTACAGGACCAAGAGTATACTTTTGATTACGAACAACCTGATGCCCTCCCTGCAAAAGATTCGCCATCGGAGGATTTTTGGGGCTATTATAATGGGATCTCAAATAAGCACGAACAATACAATCTAAGAATCCCTTCTTTTGGGCGCTACGTATGGAGAAGTCCGGCGAAATTCGAAGAGCGGTTCTTTATTTATCACGGGGCCAATAAAAGCAGCGATTTTACCTTTGGGAAAATCGGTCTTTTAAAAAAGATCACTTATCCCACACAAGGGTATTCATTACTGGAATATGAGGGTCACAAGGCCACAGTGGAAGTACCAGAATCCACGCTTGCCAGCTATAACAATTCCACGGATTACAAATACACCTATCAATATCTGGAAAGGGCCAGGGCAGCTACAAGTGTTAAAATAACCGATGGTAAATTTACGCTCAGTGGAGCGGAGAACCTGCCTTTCGATAAAAACGTAAAAGTGTCCATAAAGCTTACTTGCGTTATGAATTGCGATTCTGCGGAGAACCAACCCATTTTTACCTTCACCAACACGCAAACCGGACAAAAATACTATGCCAAAAACGATTTTGGAAACGTACTGGCGTATAGATTTGTGCCCAATACCCAAGGGCAATGGATAAAGTTGGAAGGCAGCGTAAGACTGCCAAACGGAAGCTATACCGTTAGCTCACCCGGCTATGACAACTCCCAGCGCAACTTGGGCGGGGTGGTAGCCATTAGTACCTCCGACAAGAACATAGCCGTATACGACAATCCGCCAATACCCCAATTTCCACCATTAAGGGAGTATTTGGTAGGTGGGGCCCGGGTAAAAAGCATAACCAATTATGGGGCAAATAATGAGTTACTTACCAAAAAGGAGTACGATTATACGCAAGAACGCTATGGAATTCGAATGTCTTCCGGTGTGCTGATGGACGATTTGATCTACCATTCCAAGTCGGGTTACTTTGATTATACGCCAGAGGGCTATAACGCCTCCAACATAAACCTGCATTCATCCAATATGTTGGTGAACAGTTTTTCCGCGAAAGGAAGTCATATCGGTTATTCCAAGGTTACCGAAAAAACGGTGTCCCCCACTGGTTCGAACAATGGAAGGCGCGAAAGTTTCTACTATAATACAAAAAATGCACCCTATACAAGATTTATAGGTAACACCTATACTTACGGTTATGATAACTATTCCAAAGGTATTGGCGGTAGGGGCAGGAATGCGTTCGTAAGTTACGGCGAGGTATTTTATCTGGGGGTCCCGCCTGATAGTTTTGAACATTTAAACGGTAATGTCAAAGAAGAACTGGTCTATGATAACTCCAATAAGAAGGTAAAGCAGCTATTTTATGATTATGAGACCATTCCCGTCTCTGCTGTGGATACCTGGAAAATTTACTATGCTTCCAAAAATATCCCTCATTATTATAAGTACAGCCTGTTCGGGAAGAAAGCGTTGTTGACCAAAACCACGACCCATAATTATTTTGGGGACCAGGTTGTAAAGACCACACGGTCTAATACCTATGAGGGGCAGCATTATTTCCCCAGGGCCATTATCACCGATAACTCTATGGATAATAGGCCCTTAAGACAGGAAGTTTACTACCCCTTTGATAGTGATATGGGGATAAGTTCCATGCCCTTTATGGCCAATTTGGTAAGTCAGAACCGAATAACTGAACCGGTACACACCCGTACCTATAATGGCGAGGACCTCCTTTCCCAGACCTTGTTCAGGTTTGGGGATTATGGTAATGGCAAGTATTGGAAAAAGGAAGTGCTCCAAGCCAAAGGAAGGGATGACCTTACTAAACGAATAGATTTTGTCTCTTATGACGATTTAGGAAATCTAACCAAGTTATTGCGACCAGATGGAACCACAGTGCGTTACATCTGGGGATATAACAGCAGTTTACCCACAGCCAAGATCGAAGGATTGAAGGACGTGGACATTACTCCTACAATGCGAACACGGATGGAATATGTGGAGGTATTGTCCAATGCCGAAGACTCACCCAGCGATGAGGCCAATCTAAGATTTGCCTTTACCAGTTTAAGGGAGTCCATGCCCATGGCCCTGGTTACTACCTATACCTACGATCCACTTGTGGGCGTTACCAGTATTACAGACCCTAAGGGCCTTGTTACTACCTATCACCATGATGAATTTAACCGATTGGGGTATGTAGCCGACCATAACCAGAAAGTGATCAAAAAGTACGATTACAATTACAACGGTTCCAACCCATTTTCAATAAGCATGTCGGTGCCCGGTTCCGTGGTACAAGGGTCGGCAGCACAATTGGCCGTGGCCGCGCAGGGTGGTTCTGGTAGTTTTAGCTACAGTTGGAAGGTGAACGGGCGCTCCGTTCCAGGAGCAGGCCCTAGCATAACACACTCTTTTGCAAATGCCGGTACCTCCAACGTATCCGTAACCGTGTATGATAGAGTAAACAACAAGACCATTACAAAAGAGGATTCCGTAACTGTTGGTCCCGCACTGGCCACTCCAAATATCACTTCTAGTAGGGTGGCTGCTTTAAGGGGAACGCGAATAAATTTTACCGCTTCCAACATCAGTGGTGGTTCGGGTAACAGAAGTTATTCTTGGTACGTTAATGGAACAAGGCAATCTGCCACCGGTACCAGCTTTAACCACACCCCATCGGGCACAGGTACCTATACCATAAAATTCCGGGTTACGGACAACCAAGTCCCCAACCATTATAAGGAGGGTGTAAAGACCATACACAGTTATAACGCCTTGGGTACGCCAAGCCTAAATGCGAATAGTACGCGTATTGTACGAGGTACTAGCATTAATTTCACAACTGGCGGTATAGGCGGTGGTTCCGGGAGCCGTAGGTACGAGTGGTATATCAATAATGCCCGGCAATCCGGTACGGGCAGTAGCTTTAGCAAATCTTTTTATGCCAATGGTACCTATACGGTCAAATTCAGGGTAATCGATAATAGTATAACCGGTCATTATAAAGAAGTGGCAACGACAATTTATGCCTATAGTCCCCTGACCGTTCCTAACCTATACAACAACAAGACCTATATCACCGAAGGTACTAGTATTGGTTTTACTACCAGCGGAATAGGTGGTGGTTCCGGGAGCCGTAGGTACGAGTGGTACATCAACAATGTCCGGCAATCCGGTACGGGAAGTAGCTTTAGCAAATCTTTTTATGCGAATGGTACCTATACGGTCAAATTCAGGGTGAAGGACAGTTATACAGGTCAGTACAAGGACCGCACCAAGACGGTTTACGTATACGATCCCTTAAGGCCCGTTACTATAGCAGCCCCTGCCAAGGTAAATGTAAATGGTAAGGCCACGTTCAGCATCAGTCCGGCAGGTGGGTCTGGCAGTTATAGCTATGCATGGAAAGTAGCGGGCCGATGGAGAACCTATACCGGTAGTCCCCGATCTTTTTGGCTTACCATGACCTACGATTATTATGGTACCAACACCGTTAGTTGTAAGATTACCGACACCCGTACTGGAGCTACCCGTACCGTAACCAAGACCCTTTTGGTGGGCAATGCCCCTTCCCTGTCGGGCAAGTATGTAAAGTCTACCATAAACTCCAACCGATACTATCAACAATACCGGCTTTCCGTAGGTTCGCTCAACGGTTCCGGACACTATAGCTATAAGTGGTATGTAGATGGTTCCTCTAGGGTGTTGACCACTAAAAAGGACCATATTATTTATTTGGACTGTAAAAACCGCAGCGACCGGGTAAAATGTATCATAACGGACAACAGGACTGGGAAGACCAAGGTGTTGGATGGCCGATATTATTTTACAGGACGTTGCAGCAGAAGAAGTACCAGACCCACAAGAAACAAAAACGGCACCTATAACACAGGTACCAATGCCCCACACCAATAAACGGATTAAAAAATGAACAGTATGATAAGCAAAGAATATAGTTTGGTGATGGTGTTGCTGTACCTATGGACAGGCACCCTAATGGCCCAGGAAGGGGCCTCGGACAAGAACTACATACACGTAACGGTACCCCAAAAGCCGGTGACCATAACGGAGATTGACCGTACCGGCGGTCCTACCGACCCGGCCCCCGAAAGGCATATCCGCTCCATTACCTATTACGATGGGCTGGGGCGCCCCATGCAGGAGCTGGCCATAGCGGCCTCCCCGGAAAGTAGGGACCTTGTTACCCATATCGGTTACGATGCCCATGGCAGGCAAGACAAGCAGTGGCTGCCCTATGTGGAACAGGGCGGTATTAACGGCAGCTATAGGGGCGATGTACGGGCAAACACCCAAAACTATTACCGGCAATGGTACCCGGAGGACTTTAGCGGTATGTCCGCCCAGACCGTAAACCCGTATTCCCAAACGGGCTACGAGGCCTCGCCCCTGAACCGAACGGTGGAGCAGGCCGCCCCGGGGAAGGACTGGCAACTGGGCGGGGGCCATGGCATAGAGACCCGTTACAAAACCAACACCAACGGGGAGGTACGCCTCTTCGAGGCCTACCTATCGGGAGAACATAACGTAACCCCAACATTAAACTGGGCCGGACACTATAGGGCCGGACAACTGTACAAGACCGTTACCTATGACGAGAACCATACCAGCGGCAAGGACCACAGCATGGAGGAGTTCACCGACAAACAGGGACGTACCGTACTTAAACGTACCTATAACGGCCAAGTGCCCCACGATACCTATTACGTATACGATCGTTACGGCAACCTTAGCTATGTGCTGCCGCCCAAGGTGGATACCTCCAACGGGGTATTGGCCACCGAACTGGCCGAACTCTGCTACCAGTACAGATACGACGATAGGAACCGACTCGTGGAAAAGAAGATCCCCGGCAAGGGATGGGAGTACCTAGTGTATAACAAAGGGGACCGTTCCGTGATGACCCAAGATGCGATACAGCGTGCCAACAATGAGTGGCTCTTTAGCAAGTACGACATCTTTGGGCGCGTGGCCTATACGGGGATGACCGGCAATTTCCCCGGGGAAAGGGAAGGCGTACAAAGAACGGGCAATAGAACAAGCAACCAGTACGAAACCAGCAGTAACGTACCTATAACTTTGGCGGGTACACAGGTATATTACACCAATAACGCCTTTCCGAACAGGGTAGAGGAACTGCACACCATAAACTATTACGACAATTACAATTTTGACCATGCCGGCATTGCCCTCCCTACGGGAAGCGTGTTGGGACAGTTATTGGCAACCAGTGCGCAAGGGTTGTCCACGGGGAGCAAGGTACGGGTATTGGGGACCGACAAGTGGATCACCACCATTACGCTGTACGACCGCAAGGGAAGGCCCATCTATACAGCCACCAAGAACGATTACCTGAACACCCTGGAGGTTGTGGAGACGGAGCTTAACTTCACCGGAAAGGCCAAAAGGACCAGAACGGTGCACACCAAAGCGGGCAATGCCCCCATAACCACCGATGACCGTTTTACCTACGACCATGTGGGCAGGCTGCTGGCCCACAAGCAGACCATAAACGGGGGTAGGGAAGAGACCCTTGTGGAAAATGGTTATGACGGACTGGGGCAGCTGCAGCGCAAAAAGGTGGGCGGTGGCCTACAGACGGTGGACTATGCCTATAACGTTAGGGGGTGGTTAAAACAGATCAACGACCCCAATAGTTTGGGGACAGACCTCTTTGCCTTTGGTATCAATTACAACACCGCGGACCACGGGGCCAATAGGCTCTATAACGGCAATATCGCCGAAACCGAGTGGATAACGGCAAACGATAATACAAACCGCTGGTATAGATATGGTTATGATGCCCTTAACCGTATAAGCTCAGCAACGGACAATGCAAACCGCTACAAGCTGGGCGGTATGGCGTATGACAAGAACGGAAATATCCTATCTTTACAAAGGCAAGGGCATACCAATGCCAGTGCAACGCTCTTTGGAAATATGGACGCCCTGGTCTATAGCTATGACAATGGTAACAAGCTGACCAAAGTGTTGGACAACGGCAACGACTCCTATGGTTTTAAGGACGGGGCAAATACCGCAACGGAATATACCTATGATGCCAACGGGAACATGACGTCCGACCTCAATAAGGGGATAGCCGCAGGTGGGATAGAGTACAACCATCTGAATTTGCCTAC
>NZ_JBHEBG010000004.1:0-504633 GCF_046557915.1 Spongiimicrobium sp. 3-5 | reverse complement strand
GGCCCCTAACCATCGTGGCCTTGGTAAGCCGTTACCTTACCAACTAGCTAATGGTACGCATAGTCATCCTTTACCGTGACCTTTAATGTGAAAGCGATGCCGCTTTCACATACCATGGGGCGTTAATCCAAATTTCTCTGGGCTATTCCCCGGTAAAGGGCAGATTCTATACGCGTTGCGCACCCGTGCGCCGGTCGCCATCTTCTTGCAAGCAAGAAATGCTGCCCCTCGACTTGCATGTGTTAGGCCTGCCGCTAGCGTTCATCCTGAGCCAGGATCAAACTCTTCATCGTTGTACTATTTATAAATTCACGATGCCCGAGATCCCGGCACAAAAATATCATTATCGCATTGTTGTTCCAATCCTAGGGACCGCCGATCAAACGGCAGCCCCCTTCTGTTGTCGATCCAATATATCAATGAACTTTTATTTTAACAATATCGCTCTATTCATGGGAACAACCTAAATCATGTCCCCCAAAGCGGGTGCAAATATATAACCGTTTTTTTAATTAAAAATATAAAACCGGTTATTTTTTTGACTTTTTTTTTAGCCCCTTTTTTAACGTATTATAAACTAGATTCTTGCAATAAAAATAGTCTCCAAAAAAGGGTATTAAATATAGTAGATAATAATTGTTTCTACAACTATTTTTTTTGTTTTGGCCCAGTGACCCATTTATTGGTAAGTGAAGCGTAATCATAATCGAGCACGGACTCTTGCCGTTCTAGCCGGTTGGCCGCAAAAGCCCGCTGTAGAATATCTTCTATAAGGTAATCTTCATGGATGTCCTGAGGATGAAATTCTTCCTTTATACTTATCTTAAAAAGCTTCGCTGTAGTATTGTACCAAAAGGCGCGCCAACCGCTTCGCAATTCTTTTACCAAATTAAAGGCGGTCTTACCGGTTTGTCTATATATCAACTTAACCAAAATTTGCCCTTCCGTACGTGTCAACTTTTTAAGTTCTTCGGAAAATTCGCTTTCAATATATTTCTGAACCTCTTTCGTATATTTCTTACGTTTCCTTTTTTTCTTGATCTTAGCCAAACTATCGTTAAGTTCTACCAACCTTTCAGATGCCAATTTTGCATAAGGATACACCTTAATGGTCTTGCGTCTTAGAATATAATACCTAAGTTTTTCCTTGTAGTTGGCAAACTCCAACTTACCAAAAATGTATACCTCGTCTAAGGGAATGGAGCTTTGCGCCAAAGAATCTCCTTCGATGATAATGTATTTCTCCGCTATTGAATCCAAGGGTTTTTCCTTCACCTGTGCATAGGTAATATAGCCCAACAACATAAACACCAGTATCAAAAAAAATCCTTTCATTCTTCTATAATGGAATAGCCCCGCCAAAATTAACGATAAACATGTGACGATATTATTAAATAAAAGTGAATATTGCTAAGTTTGTGTTTATAAAATCTATATACATGAGCACAAAGAAGATCATCACAAAAAAATCTCTAGGTTTTTTTGAAAAATACCTTAATAATGCCGCCCCTACGGGTTATGAGTGGGAAGGACAAAAACTATGGATGGATTATGTAAAACCCTATGTGGACACTTTTATTACGGACACCTATGGGACCGCCGTGGGCGTTATAAACCCGGATGCAAAATACAGGGTGGTCATTGAAGGGCATTCTGATGAAATCTCTTGGTATGTTAATTACATTACCGACAATGGTTTGCTCTACGTGATTAGAAATGGTGGTAGTGACCACCAGATAGCACCCTCCAAATGGGTGAATATCCATACCAAAAAAGGCATTGTAAAAGGTGTTTTTGGGTGGCCTGCGATACACACCCGCGACCGTGGCAAGGAGGAACCTCCAAAATTAGATAATATATTTATTGATATCGGGGCCAAAGACAAGGCCGAAGTCGAAAAAATGGGTGTACATGTGGGATGTGTAATTACCTATCCCGACGAATTTCACGTGCTCAACAATAACAAATATGTGTGCAGGGCCATTGACAACCGCGCAGGAGGATTCATGATCGCCGAAGTAGCCCGACTTTTACATGAAAACAAAGATGTGCTGCCTTTTGGTCTTTACATCACAAATTCTGTTCAGGAAGAAATTGGTCTAAGGGGTGCAGAGATGATAACACATACCATAAAACCCAATGTTGCCATCATTACGGACGTCTGTCATGATACAACAACACCCATGATTGATAAAAAGAAGCAGGGACATACAGAAATGGGAGCAGGACCGGTAATCTCCTACGCCCCAGCAGTACAGAACAGACTTAGGGAACGCATCATAGCCACTGCAGAAGCCAAAAAAATACCATTTCAACGCATGGCTGCCTCTAGATCTACAGGTACTGATACCGACGCTTTTGCCTATAGTAATGGCGGGGTTGCTTCGGCACTGATTTCTTTGCCTTTAAGGTATATGCATACTACTGTGGAAACTGTGCATAAAGATGATGTGGAAAACGTAATCCGTTTAATTTACGAGACTTTGTTGACCATTAAGGAGGGTGAAACGTTTAGTTATTTTGACTAGCGGTCGTAAACTCCTCTGATAGTATTGATCCAAGTTTTATGACATGTAGATAACCAATGGATGAGCTAATCGATATTCTGGATACTGAAGGTAAATTTACCGGGCAGACCACCATGAAATCCAATGCTCACCAAAAGGGGTTGTTCCATCCTACAATCCATGTTTGGTTCTACACTAAAGACGGACAAGTATTGATTCAAAAGCGGGGAAAGGACAAAGCCACTTTCCCCCTATTGTGGGATGTATCGGTTGCTGGCCATGTGGGCAGTGGTGAAGCCATTGAAAAGTCGGCTATACGAGAAATAGAAGAAGAAATTGGACTGATCATTTCCGAAGAAAATCTCCAAAAGATCGGGGTTTTTAAATCGGAACATCAACACGGGCCCAACTTTATCGATTGTGAGTTTCATCATACTTATTTGTGCAAATTAAACGTTCCGCTAACTCAACTAAAAAAACAAGACAGTGAGGTGGATGCATTGAGTATGATCCCAATTGCACAATTTGAATCGGAAATCAATGATGATCTTGCCTCCCAAAAGTATGTGCCTCACCATGCCGAGTACTACCAAACCATTCTAACGGCCATTAAGACATTACTATAATTGATTTACAAAAGCTTCGGGCTGTTCTAGGTCATAGGCCTGCTCTGTTCCCTGCATCATGTTCTTAACTACAAACTCATTTTTGGCCAGTTCGTTCTCGCCAATTAAAACCACATAAGGTATTTTTCTGTTATGGGCATACTTCATTTGCTTTTGCATTTTGGCAGCCGTAGGATATAAATCGGCCTTTACTCCAGATTTTCTAAGCTTACCAACAAGGGCCAACGCCGCTAGCGCTTCTTTGTCACCAAAATTAACGCACAAAATGGTTACTGACTGGTCTACACTTGCTGGGAAAAGTCCCATCTCTTCCAAAACCAAATAAATACGATCTAACCCAAAGGATATGCCTACACCACTTACGTCTTTTAAGCCAAATATCCCCGTTAGGTCATCGTACCGGCCCCCACCTCCTATAGATCCCATATTTATTTCTGCGGGAGGGGCAACTTCAAAAATGGCACCGGTATAATAATTTAGCCCTCTTGCCAGAGTTACATCTATAAGCAGTGAGGCCGTTTGAAGCCCTAAATTTTCTATCGTGTCAAGAATAAAGGACAGTTCCTCTACCCCTTTGCTACCTACTTCGGAGTTTTTTAAAAAACCTTTCAGTGTGGCCAATCGAGACGTATTTGAACCCTGCAGTTCAAACAAAGGTTGGGCTTTGGTAATTGCTTGTTCACTGATACCCCTATCCAACATTTCTTGTTTAACGCCCGCTATCCCAATTTTATCAAGTTTATCTAGCGCCACCGTAAAGGGGATTAAATAATTATTGGCGCCGATCACTTCCGCAATACCTGCCAATATTTTTCTGTTGTTCAGTTTTATGGTAACCCCTTTGAGGTTTAAATCTGCAAAAACGGCATCGTATAATTGTATTAGTTCTACCTCTTGTAAGGGCGAATTTGCTCCTACCACATCGGCATCGCATTGATAAAATTCCCTATACCTGCCACGTTGGGGCCTATCTGCCCGCCAAACAGGCTGTATTTGATAGCGTTTAAAGGGAAAATCCAATTCGTTCCTGTGCATTACCACGTAACGGGCAAAAGGTACGGTAAGATCATAGCGCAAGGCCTTCTCTGAAATTTTAGGCAGTAAGGAACTAGATTTTTTGGAGCTATATGTAACGTCATCTACTTTGTCTATAAAGTCGCCCGAATTCAAAATTTTAAAAATCAATCGATCGCCCTCATCACCATACTTGCCCATAAGGGTTTCAGAGTTTTCGAAAGACGGGGTCTCTATAGGCAGGAAACCGTAGGTTTCGAAGTGTTTTTTTATAATTCCGACAATATAATTGCGTTTACTGACTTCGGTCGGTGATAAATCGCGAGTGCCTTTAGGTATACTTGGTTTTTGTGCCATTTAACTGTGTTCTGTTGCAAATATAAATGTTTGAGGAATGCTGCCTGCCTTGGTAGGCAATAAATTAGCCCACGAAAGTATCGAACCATTTATACAGCTCTCCTTTTGTGATATTGGCCCCTTGTTGCAGCAATTTAAACTTGTCCAAATTCTTATCCTCCGTATAAGCCTTGGAAGCGGTAAGATATTCCACAAAATCTGATTGGTAATTATTTTTAAACCAAGTAAACCCTTCTTTAGTGGATAGATCAATTTCCGGATTCATAACCTTTACCGAGATCAATTTCATTTCTTTGTCGGTAAGATGAAACAAATGCATATGTTGAGCCGAGATATTTTCTAAGAAAGTAACCTTGGTAAGCACCCCTTCCCAAATTAAATCGCTAAATACGTCCAACTCCTCTTCTGCTACCTGGGGTTGATCTTTCTTTATGGTTGCCCATTCTGCTGCGGTGATGGACTGTGTTGCCAAAAAATTTATAAATTCTGGGTGCAGTTCTTCCAACTGTTGTTTTGTGAGTCGCAAATATTTCATCTCCTAATTTTTGTTATTCCTTGGGGACTATCCATTTAAAACGATAAACAAACTGCCGCGCTTAGAGAATTAGCCGCAAAAATAAAAAAGGCCGCAAAAATGTGCAGCCTTTCTTCCTTATAAATTTTCTTTTTAATTAAAAATGTAGCGTACCCCCAATTGGGCCCTCCATCTAGATATTACACTAGTGTTGGCAGTAAACGTATTGGTTAGGTTAGGATCGAAGGTATAGGTAGGTTCGTTGTTAGAATCTACGGATACACCCAATAACTGATTGAATGTAGGTATCTCTACTACTCCCCAATTGGAGTTGATAAGATTGCCCACATTAAGTACATCTAAACTTAACTGTATTTTGTTCTTATCGGTAAGTTTAATGTCTTGCAATACTTTTAGGTCCCAACTGCTTCTCCACGGCGCCAGGGCTCCATAACGTTCGGCATACTGCCCACGATTATCACTTAAATAATCGTCTTGTTGAATAAACGCCTCAAAAGCCGCTGCCATGCCCGCTTCGCTGAAATTCATTTGGTTTACTTCGCTAGACGTAGGGATATAAATTAAATCATTCTGAACCCCATCGCCATTGCCTGCAATACCATCATTATTTATATTACCTCCATAAACGTAGTTATACCTACCACCCTTTGCATATTCAAAGAAAGTGGATACGGTGGTACCTGTTTTAAATTGTTTGGAGATAACGCCTATAAACCGATGGGTATCACCAAATCTTGCAAAAGCCAGTTCTGGAGTATTTGCGTTGCCCACTATGGCATTACCATTAAAGGCGTCGCTAGTAATCTCCGCATCTATAGAATTAACACTCTTTGCATTTAAAAAACTATAGGCCAACATACTGTACAGGCCATTATCGAAGGTCTTTTCTACTTTCCCGGAAATATTCCAAATACGACCTTCATCGGCATTTGTAAAGACGTAAGCCGAGTTGGGAGACTTATCGGCATCGGTATAGAACGCTCGCTGATCAAACGGGGTGTTTAAAGTACTTGAAGGAGCTCCAAGCCCCCAATTCTGAACATGAATACCGTTCACATCTTTCGTATAGGAAACATCCAAGGTAGCAACTAGGCCATTTTCAAATCTTTTGTCCGCCCCCAAATTGGTTCTCCAAACTTGTGGGTATTTGAAATCTGGATCTACAACAGTGTAGAAAAAGGTATTTGGATTTGCAATTTGATTACCCAACCATACGAAAGGGAAACGTCCTGTGAATAAGCCTGAACCACCCCTTATCTGTAGGGAAGAATTGCCCTTAACATCCCAGTTAAAACCTACTCTGGGCGATATTATGAAATCGTTATTGGGCAATTGTGTAGAATCGAAGAATGCTGTTTCTCCGGTAGACGGATCGGTATAGGGTACCGTAGGATCGTAGCAGCAATTACGGTCTATAACCTCTTGTGCTTTATCTGCGGAGTCAAAATACAAAGGTTTATCAAAACGTACCCCGTAGGTAAGTTTAAAATTATCGGTTACATCCCACTGATCTTGTGCATAGAACGATAGTTGACCTACGTTGGTTTCAGCAAGGGCCCATCCGCCGGGTACACCGGTTCCTGCTTCATTAAAACCGGCATTTGCCGCAATGGCACCGTCAAACGCCGCCTGTAAATCACCAGAACTTGCAAAAGTTGGAAAATCGGTGATGGTGGAAGTAGGGAAAAACACGCCCTGCGCTCCATATACCCCTAGGTTAAAGGAGTTGTCGAATTGAAATTTTTCAAAGGAAAAACCAACCGTAAAGGTATGATCGCCTTTAAAAAAGTTAAGATTATCCGTAATCTGAAGCACTTTTTGATCTAGTCTGTTATTTATGGAAAAAGGTTCGTGCCCGGCTATGATATAGTTAGATGTACCGGCCGCATCCAATATGGTTATGCTGGGTGCGGGAGATGAGAACGGATTTCTAAAATCATCAAAATGCGTATACCCTATCTGCAGTTTATTGGTTGCTTCATCGGACAAGGTGCTATTCAATTCTATCTGAATGGATTGGATCTTGTTATTGATTTCATAACCTGCGTTTTCAAACTGAAGGGTGGCCAAATCCGGACCTCTAAATTGAATTGCATTTCTATTTGCCGGTTTCCCTTTGGATGCATCCAAGAAGTTGTAGATAACCGCCAGTCTATTTTTATCGTTGATGTTCCAATCTAATTTTAGTATTCCCTTTATGGATTCTTGGTCGAAATTAAAACCTTCATACCTGCCTGGATCATAAAAGATATTATTTCCCGAACCATCTTGGCCAACAACCACTTGGCGCAACAAATTGTCTACCAACTGAAGATCAGATTCCGATACTCTACTTTCATTAATGCCGCCACTGCCACTATTGGGCACAAAACCGTCCGTACCCAATTCCGTTAGCTCATCCCTTTCAAAATTTACAAAAAAGAACAATTTATTTTTAACGATGGGCCCACCGACACTGAAACCGTATTGTTTTTGTTCCAAACCTGTCTTAAAGACATCGTCTCCATTAATTTTTCCTCCAGTAAGGTCATCATTCCTAAAGAAACCGTAGGCGGTACCGTAAAACTCATTGGTACCACTTTTAGTAACCGCGTTTACGGAAGCCCCTGTAAAACCTGCCTGGGTTACATCATATGGTGCAGTACTCACCTGAATCTGGTCAATGGCATCTATGGAAATTGGCGTCGCATTGGTTTGCCCGCCTGGCTGTGCCGCATCCAAACCAAATGGGTTGTTGAAAATAGCTCCATCCAGGGAGAAATTGTTGAATTGGTCGTTACGACCTCCAAAAGAACCCGCACTTGCGGTGGGTTCCAAACGTGTAAAGTCATTGGTAGACCTGGAGATGGTTGGTAGTCTGGTAAGCTCTCTTCTGCCCACACTGGTCTCCGCACCTGTTCTGTCGCTACCAAATGTACCACCTCTATCGGACACTACAATTACTTCGTCCAATGCCTGACTTTCGGAAACCATTTTGGAATCAAAGTTAAAGGTCTTACCCAAGGTTAAGAAAACATCGTCTCTAACCTGGTTTTTAAAACCAACATAAGAGATAGTTACCTCATAAGGGCCACCAACTCTTAAGTTTAGCAAATTAAATCGTCCATCTTCGTTGGTGATGGCTCCATAACGAGTACCCGTTGGGGTATGTATGGCCAATACGTTGGCCCCTAACAAGGGAGCATCCAAATCATCTACTACAGTACCTCTAATATTGGAAGTAGTTACTTGGGAATAAGCGGAAAAAACCGCCAAAAGTAACGTAACACTAAGGAGTATTAGTTTTTTCATAGGGAGTTTGAGTTAAATTAGTTTAAGTAAGGTAAACTTAATGAAAAAAAAAAGAGCTATGCATGCATAGCTCTTAAAAAAGTTATTAACCGTTTTTGGTTTATTTTTTTGCCTCGGCGATAACTTCGAAGGGAAATTCGATGATAACGTCCCTGTGTAACCTAATTTGGGCATTATATGGTCCCGTTCTTTTTACACTTCCGCCTTGAATATTGATGAATTTCTTATCAACCTCATGACCTGCTTTTTGTATGGCGTCTGCCAAATCTATCGTAGTGATAGAACCAAACAGTTTATCTCCGGTGCCTACTTTGGCTGAAATCTTGATTTCGAGCTGTTTAAGGGCTTCTCCTTGTTTGTTGGCGGCATCGATTATTTTCTTCTCCTTATGCGCTTTTTGTCTTAGGTTTTCCGCTAGGACTTTTTTTGCCGAAGGGGTAGCCATCATTGCCAATCCCTGTGGAATAAGGTAGTTTCTACCAAAGCCATTCTTAACGTTTACCAAATCGTCCTTAAAACCAAGATTCTGTACGTCTTCCTTTAATATAAGTTCCATAATTAGCTCTTTTTTACTTTAATAAATCGCCAACATAGGGCATTAATGCTAAGTGACGTGCTCTCTTTACGGCAGTTGCCACTTTTCTCTGATATTTCAAGGAAGTACCCGTAAGTCTTCTAGGAAGTAATTTTCCTTGTTCGTTTACCAATTTCATCAAGAAATCCGGATCTTTATAATCCACATATTTAATTCCCGAACGCTTAAATCGGCAATACTTGTTTTGCTTATTGGTTTCTATGTTCAGTGGGGTCAGATACCTGATTTCCCCATCTTTCTTGCCTTTGGCTTGTTGTTCTATACTAGACATATCCTTATGCTTTAGCTTTTAACTTTGTTCTTCTTCGCTCTGCCCATGATACGGCATGTTTGTCCAATTTAACAGTTAGAAAGCGCATAACACGCTCATCTCTCCTAAATTCCAATTCGTAAGGTGCAATTACCTCTCCAGGAGCTGTAAACTCGAACAAATGATAAAAACCACTTTTTTTGTGCTGAATTGCGTAGGCCAATTTCTTTAGCCCCCAATTTTCTTTGGCGACCATTTTGGCCTTTCTCTTAATTAAGAAATCCTCGAATTTCTTAACTGTTTCCTCTATCTGAGTATCTGATAGAACGGGATTTAAAATGAAAACAGTTTCGTAATTATTCATATTTATATAAATTTTTGGTGGGCAAAAGTAATAATTATTCACACTAATCACAAGAAAATGAAAAAATCTTCGTTATAGGTAGAAGTATAATAAAACATGAACTTAACCTAAATCTTTAAAAACCTATGATCATCACCAATTACACAATAAACAGTGCAATGTTTACATCTTTTGTTGCAGTTGAGCGTGTTTTTTCGGTAATTTGTCGATGATTTAACCCCACAAATCAACCTTTTTATGAAATTAAGAAGTATAATTGTAGACGATTCATCCATGCAACGGATGGCAGTTGCAAAACTCGTAAACAACCACCCAAACTTAGCGCTGGTAGCCGAATACAGCAATGCAATTGAAGCAAAGAACGGCATTAAAAACAACGAAATAGATCTTATTTTTCTTGATGTTGAAATGCCGATCATTAGTGGATTTGACCTTCTTGAGTCCTTGGAAAACCGTCCGCAAGTGATTTTAATCACAGGAAAGCCCGATTATGCCTTAAAGGCATTTGATTACGACGTTACCGATTACCTTCATAAACCGATAACTATGGCCCGGTTTGATGCTTCGGTAAAAAGAGCTGTTGCCAAATATGAGCAGATCCACAAGGTAAATGAGGACGAAGAGCATATTTTTGTTAAAAGCAACCTTAAAAAGAGAAAAGTTATCCTTAACGATATCAAATGGATAGAAGCCTTGGGCGACTATATAAAATTGGTTACCGATGAGGCTAACATAGTGATACTTTCTACTATGAAATCTTTTGAACAGCAATTACCGGAAGAAAAATTCCTTAGGATACATAAATCCTATATTGTGAACTTGGAGAAGGTAGAAAAATTCAATAGCAAAAATGTTGAAGTTAGTGGTAGATCAATTCCGTTGAGTAGAAACAAAAAGACAGAATTGGCCGAAGCATTGAGCAACGTTTAACTAAAAATAATCTATATTGTAAATAACCCTTACACTTCTATAACTAGAAATGGCATTAAAGGATTTTTCTATTCTTTTAATGCTATTTTTTGTTTTTGTCAGGGACTGTTCCTTTCCTATTTTTACGATCGTGTTTTTTAGGTATTGATTACGTATCCTGGCCACTGGAGGGTATTCCGGACCCAGCACGCCCTCTTGAAGTATATTTCTCAAGGATTTGGAAAACCAGGCAGCGGCTTCATTAAGCTTATTGTAATCCCTATGCTTAAAGGTAATCTTTAAAATTCTGTTGGCCGGCGGATATTTGTACTGCTCACGATCATACAACTGCTCTTCATACATACCTATATAATCACTAGTGGTTACTTGTTTTAATATTTGATGGTAAGGATTGTAGGTCTGTATAATTACCTTCCCCCTTTTTTTGGTGCGCCCTGCCCTACCGGCAACTTGGGTCAACAATTGAAAACTGCGTTCGTGTGCCCTAAAATCGGGAAAATTAAGTAATGCGTCTGCATTCATTATCCCTACCAAACCTACATTTCTAAAATCGAGACCCTTGGTCAACATCTGGGTACCTACCAAAACATCGATTTCTTGCCGTTCAAAGGCGGTTATTATTTTTTCGTAGCCATGTTTCCCCCTTGTAGTGTCCAAATCCATTCTTCCTACCTTGGCATCTGGGAGGAGTTCTTGTAACTCTTGCTCTACTTGTTCCGTACCAAAACCCTTAGTATCCAAAGTAGCACTGCCACAGGCCAAACAACTTTCTTGTAGGGCCATCTGGTGACCACAATAATGGCAACGTAATTGTTTTCTGTATTGGTGGTAGGTTAGGCTAACATCGCAATTTGGGCATTGGGGCGAGTGTCCGCATGTAGTGCACTCCACAATAGGGGCATATCCCCTCCTGTTCTGAAATAAAATAATCTGCTCGCCTTCTTCCAGTTTCTCGGATATTTCGGCCAACAGACGTTCCGAAAAATGACCCTGCATTCTTTTTTTCCTTGTCTGCTCCTTAATATCTACCAATTCCATATCGGGCATCAGTACATTCCCATACCTACGGGTAATACTGGCAAAACCATATTTACCTGTTTTAACATTGTAAAAGCTTTCAATACTTGGTGTGGCCGAACCCAACAGTACATGGCAATCGTGCAAATTGGCAAGCACTATGGCAGCGTCCCTGGCATGGTATCTGGGAGCAGGGTCGTATTGTTTAAAGGACGCCTCGTGCTCTTCATCTACAATAACGAGCCCCAAATCAGAAAAGGGCAGAAACAGGGCACTACGGGCCCCAATAACAATCTGAGCCTTTGGTTTGGCGGTCAGAACATTGTTCCATACCTCTACCCGCTCCTGAACATTATATTTGGAATGATAAACCGAGACTTTGGCTCCAAAATACATTTGTAATCTACTGATCAGTTGTGTCGTTAGCGCAATCTCCGGAAGGAGGTATAGTACCTGTTTCCCGGTTTGTATGCAGTCTTCGATAAGTTTAACGTATACTTCGGTCTTTCCGGAGGAAGTTACCCCATGTAAAAGTGTAACTTTTTTGTTGGTAAAACTTTGTGAAATATGGTCCAAAGCTTTTTGTTGATATTCATTCAGTTCTTTTAAACTTGAATTTTCTCCATCGCCCTCATAATGTACCCGGTCTGTTTGTATAAAATACGCTTCCAGAACCTCTTTTTTGATCAGGGCATTGATTACAGCTTTCGAACCACCGCTATACTTTTCCAAATCCGTAACCTTAATTGGCTTCTTGTCGCTTGCAAGTTGAAATAGCGATAACACTACCTGACTTTGTTTTGGCGCCCGCGTTAAATCTTGTAGTAATGCCTCCAACCGCTCCTCGGATGAATAAGCTGCTCCTAAGCGTACATAGCGAACCATTTTAGGTTTGTATTGCTCATATATCTCTTCCTTAAGCAGTACGATGTTCTTTTCCAATAAACGTTGTAATACAGGAAGAATATTTTTTCTTTCCACAATGGCACTTATCTCCTGAACCGTAAGGGTAGTTTGGTATTGAAGGGCTTCAAAGACCAAGAACTCATCATCCTTCAGCATACTTTCATCTACTTCCGCTTCCGTGTTTTTAAGGATTAGGGTCTCGCTTTCCAACAACAAGGCCTTTGGAATTGCACTCCTAAAAACTTCGCCTATGGTACACATGTAATACGAGGCTATCCACGACCAATGTGCCAATTGATAATCATTAACTATGGCATGTTCATCCAAAATTTGATGGATGTCCTTGGGTTCGTAAACCGAAGGTGGATCTTGATGCACCTTATACACCAAAGCCGTATATATCTTAGACTTTCCAAAAGGGACCGCAACGCGCATACCCACTTCCAAAATGGAGGCTTCCGAAGCAGAAATACTATAGGTAAAGAGTTTTTCTAAGGGAATGGGTAAGATTACATCTATAAAATGTTGCATATCTCGATTAGCTACTTTTCCTTATGCCTAATCCAGGTCTGAGTACGATAAATAAATGCCAGATAGCCCCGCACCATTAATTTATCCGGGTCATCACGATTTAACCAGATTTTGCACCGGAAGGTCATTGCCTGTTCCGGGTCAAAAAGTGTGCTGCCCTTATATTCTCCCTTACTGTTCTTTTTTAGGGCGTTTATAATTTGCATGCCAACTATGGGTTTATCCTTGCGCTCGCCTTTGCATTTTATGCATCTGGCATCGGATCTTCCGGCTTCCAAAATGGTGTCGATCTTTCCATACATCAATCCATCTTTTTCGTAGACTTCTACAATGGCTTTGGGCATTCCCGTTCTATCATCTATGGTCTTCCATTTTCCAAAAATGCTCTGCGAACTGCCGTGTAGGAAGAAAAACAGGGTAAGTAGGGTGGTTACAACAATCTTCAACTTCATTATTACTCCTTGTATTTTTTTCTTAAAGAATTTAGGGTACCGTTCAATTCAAAACCAAGCAGCAATATATTGGAATTTAACCATATATAGACCATTAGGATCAATAATCCTCCCAACGCCCCATATAATTCGTTGTAGCGGGCAAATTTTTCTACATAGACCCCAAACAGATAGGATGTTAGCAAAAATAACAGTGTGGTCATAAGGGCACCGGCAGAGAAAAACCGTGCTTGCCTACCTTCTGCAGTCCCAAAATAATATAAAATTGCCGTAGTAAAGTAAGACAGTACACTAAAAAAAAGCACCTTGCCAATTTGTACCCCTACGATATCGTTCTCTTCCAAATCGTACCCCCTGGTCTTGGCCGCGAACTCGCTAAGGTATTCCACCACATAAAATTCGAAATACACAAAGGCCACGGCACCGATTAAAAGTAAAATAGATAGTATTAAACCCACCATTAGGGCATAGATGTATTGCCTAAAGAAATTACGGGCCAACTCTACGTGATACGAATTCTCAAAGCCGCCGAAAATGGCATTTACCCCATTGGCCATTAAGAAAATGGATACTACAAAAGAGGAAGATAATAAACCACCCCGCTTTTGGTCTTTAATCTGTTGGTAGATATCACCAAAATAATCACTTGTGGCAGAAGGAAGAAACGATTCTAAAAAAACCAAGAACTGCGCGTCAAAATTTTCGTTTCCCAAACTTACATAGGGTATAATGAAAGGAATCAGGGTAATCATGAATATCAACAAAGGAAAGAGTGCCATAAACAAACTAAAGGCAATGGAACTGGCCCTTGTGGATAGTGCTCCTTTAACAATTCCTAAAAAGTACATTTCTATTAAATCATAAAAAGAAAGACCTTCAAAGGCACGGAGCCTAATACTTTTTAAAAGCCTTACAATCCAATTTACTACTGGAATCTTATCCAATTTTTCCTCTATCTCCTGCGACATCTAAACTGCTTTAAGACTTAGGTCCATATTATGTACAGAATGTGTAAGGGCACCAGAGGATATATAATCTACCCCGCATTCCGCGTAGTTACGAATGGTTGTTTCATTGATTCCCCCAGAAGATTCGGTAAGACAATTATCCCCGATCATGGCTACTGCTTTTTTTGTATCCGTATAATTGAAGTTATCCAAAAGTATACGATAGACACCCGGGGTCTTAAGTATTTCCTCAACTTCGCTTAGATTACGGGCTTCAACAATAATTTTTAAACGACGCCCGGTAGTTTCAAGATAGTCCTTGGTCTTTGTAATGGCTTTTGTAATACCACCAGCAAAATCGATATGGTTGTCTTTTAGCATAATCATATCGTAAAGGGCAAATCGGTGGTTTTCTCCCCCCCCTATCTTTACGGCCCATTTTTCCAATGCCCGTATACCCGGCGTTGTTTTGCGCGTATCCAAAATTTTGGTTCCGGTGCCCTCCAACAGATCCACAAAACTTTTGGTCTTGGTGGCAATGGCACTCATACGTTGCATGGCGTTCAACACCAAACGTTCCGCTTTTAGGATACTTTGGGAACTTCCCTCAACAAAAAAGACCACATCTCCGTACTTTACATGGGTTCCATCATTAATTTTGGTATCTACCACCAAGCCATTATCTACCTGGGTAAATACGGCTTTGGCAAAAGCCACGCCGGCAATAATGCCTTCATCCTTTACCAATAGCTTGGCCTTTCCCGTCGCGTTTTCAGGTATGCAGGCTAATGAACTATGATCCCCATCCCCAACATCTTCTCGTATAGCATTTTTTATGATACTTGTTATCTCGTAGTTGAACTGTTCTTCTGAAATCATCGAGGGGTTTTTGTTTTGCGCTAATTTACTAAAAACAAAACCCAATAAAGAAATCCTATAAGTTGAAAGTTATAACTTTGGCGTATGACGATAAAACTTCTTGTTATTGGCAAAACGGACAGCAAGCCGCTCGTTCAAATGATCGCGGAATATGAGCGTAGACTTAAGCACTATATAAAATTTGAGATACGGGTAATTCCCGATTTAAAAAATGCGAAACACTTATCCGAAACCCAACAAAAAGAACAAGAGGGAGCCATTATACTTAAGAGTTTAAGTCCAACGGATGTGCTTGTTCTACTCGATGAAAAAGGGCAGCAGTTTACTTCTATTGGGTTTTCGGAATACCTACAAAAAAAAATGAACGCCGGTACCAGACAATTGGTTTTTGCTATAGGCGGACCTTACGGGTTTAGCCATGCGGTTTATGCCAAAGCTCAGGGACAAATAAGTTTTTCCAAAATGACTTTTTCCCATCAGATGATACGCCTTTTTGCGGTAGAACAAATCTATAGAGCCTTTACCATTCTTAAGAATGAGCCCTATCATCATAGGTAGCAATTAAAATTTTAGCCAGAAGTAAAAGCTAGTATAAAACCCTGAATTTAATAGTGTTTTCCACTTTTTTAAGTGCTTTAACCACATCTTTGTTGTACTCTTTGTCCAGATCTGTAATAACATAACCTACCTCATTGTCGGTAGAAAGGTACTGTCCGGAAATATTCATTTCATAGGTTGCGAGCACCTCATTGATTTTTGCCATAATACCGGGAACGTTCTTATGGATATGTAAAAATCTATGGGCTTTATTTTGTTTTGGCAACCTAATGTTGGGGAAATTAACGGCATCAACAGTGTTACCAGAATTTATGTAATCCATTATTTTGTTTGGCACAAAATCGGCTATATTACGCTGAGCTTCTTCAGTACTTCCGCCAACATGAGGGGTTAAAATAACGTTGTTGAGTCCTTGTAGCTCGGAAACAAACTTACCATTGCTCCTAGGTTCTTCGGGGTAAACATCCACAGCTGCTCCGGCCAGTTTACCACTTTTAAGCGCTGCGACCAAAGCTGCTATATCAACAACAAATCCCCGTGAAAGGTTTATTAACATTGCGCCTTGTTTCATTTGGCTTATTTCTCGTTCGCCCATAAAATTTTTGTTGGCCCTATTATCGTCTATATGCAGGGTAACCACATCGGAAATACTCAACAAATCTTCTAGGGAATTACATTTTGTGGCGTTCCCCAAGGCCAACCTATCCTCTATATCATAATAGTAAACACGCATACCTATGGCTTCTGCCAAAACAGATAGCTGTTTTCCAATATTGCCATAACCTAAAATACCCAAGTTTTTGCCCCTAACTTCTCTAGAGTTTGCCGCGGTTTTGTTCCATTCACCCTTGTGTATCTCCATGCTTCTGGGAAATACGTTGCGCATCAACATAATAATCTGCCCTATGGCAAGCTCCACAACCGACCTGGTATTACTATAGGGCGCGTTAAATACCACAACTCCCTTTCTCTTACAATTATCGAGGTCTATCTGTGTAGTTCCTATACAAAACGCCCCTACTACCAGTAATTTGTTGGCCGCTTCCAGTACACGTTTGGTAACTTGGGTCTTAGACCTAATGCCCAAAACATGTACCCCTTTTATTTTTTTTATTAGCTCATCCTCAGAAAGGCTATGTTTCACCAATTCTACAGAAAAACCGTCTTCGGAAAGATTATCGAAGGCAGCCGGGTGCACGTTTTCCAATAATAGAATCTTTATCCTGTTTTTTGGGTACGATATTTTTCTGGGCAAATCGTTCACAAACAAAAATTCGTCCAAATTTGGAGCCACATGATCGGCATTATTGGCTGCTTTCTCGCGATGCACATTTTCTGTATAAGCAAAAAACTTATCGGCTATGCCGGCTTCTCGCATCACATAATCGCTATATCCATCGCCTATTACCTGCACTTCACCTTCTAGGTCCAAATTTTTTAGGCATTCTATTTTTCCATTATGGGAGGCCAGTACATTTTCTTCATCAAAACCGATGATCTTTCCTGCGTCATCAAACCTAAAAGTATTGGCATAAACGCGGTCGGATGGAATGTTATATTCCTCCACGATAGGATCTATAAATTCTTTAAAACCACAGGAAATGACATAAATGTCGTCCGAGTAATTCTGAAAGAATTCCTTATTGGATTCGATAGATTTTGAAATTTTCTGACGTAATTCCTTCACAAGCCCATCGAGATCATTTTTATGGGCATTTAATAGTTTTATCCTTCTTTCCAAGGATTCGGTAAACGAAATATCCCCGTCGATTCCCAAATTGGTGATCTTTTGAATTTCTTCTACGATTTCATCCCTGTTGGATTTACCTTGTAAAGTCATTTCTGCAAGTACATCCAATGCTTCTACCCGTGTTAGGGTACTATCAAAATCGAATACGTACTTTCTGCCCACTGCTATCATTTATTAAAAAATTAAACCGTAAAAGTAGAAATTAATTCTATCGCATTTTCCGTTTTTGAACTAAAAGTGTTTTAGCACTATAGTTACTCACATTTTAATGCGAAATTGTTTTAAATAAGCTGTCAAAATTACAGATATCACAATTTTCAGTTATGCGATGCGATAGAATTTAGTGGCGACATGGTGTACAGTTATATTTTTCCAGCTTTTAAATGCGCGTGTAGAGAATGCCGGTTAAAATAGCCAATCCGAAGCTTACCAAGGTGCCAATTAAAATATATTCGGTCAATTTTCTATTGTTGGTATCTTTGAGATCGTTGAATCTAAATACGGATTTTGCGGTAATTAATAGACCAATGGCCTCCCATCTGCCCAAAATGATGAATACCAAAACAAACAACCGCTCTAAAATACCTATATATTTTCCGGCATGCGGCAGGGACTTATGATCTAAGGTAATTTGGTCTGACAACCCCTCCAATAGCTTGCCCATTATTATGGCGGCCGGAAAGCTTACAAATACCACCGCTGTTACCAGAGCCCAATCTATTTGGGATACCAGTTGGAGGGTATGCTCGGTTAAATTAAGATGATATGCACAAGCATATAGCACACCTATATGCAGAAACTGGTCTATGAAAAAAGGAATTGCCTGGTTCTTAAAAAACGGATTTGCATATAGTTTACCCGCATCTATGAAATAATGTGAAACGGTTATTACCAGTACCAGTTTCCATTGGGTAATATCCCATAGCAGTAGCATGGTGACCACAAAATGCAATAGCACATGAAAATATAGGTACTTGGATGCGGCCTTATGGCTTTCTTTATGTATTACCCAACGGGCAGGTTGCAACAAAAAATCACCTATAAGA
Organism: Spongiimicrobium sp. 3-5; assembly: GCF_046557915.1. Classification (NCBI taxonomy): domain Bacteria; kingdom Pseudomonadati; phylum Bacteroidota; class Flavobacteriia; order Flavobacteriales; family Flavobacteriaceae; genus Spongiimicrobium; species Spongiimicrobium sp. 3-5. Next base: position 486,078 of record NZ_JBHEBG010000004.1, on the reverse strand, counting down.
TGGGCCAGCAATAATTTTATAAACAATATCATTTATAGATTTCTTTTAGAGTTAGGGTATAATAGGCCAAAAGTTCGAATACCAAATCCAATCTGGCCCGTTTTTGGCGCTGGCTAACTGCAGATTGCTGTATATTAAGCTGTTTAGCAGTTGTTTTTTGAGAAGCATCTGGTCTTTCCAATGCCAAGGCCACTATTTCTGCGGAAACGGTAGACCAATGATCCATAAAATCCAATGCCAATTTTAGCATTAGGTTTAGTGTTATGTCGGGGCGCTCATAACCAAAAGAAATTGCCATATTCAATTTTTGTTCCCGCAAGCTGTTAAATGTACGGCCAGAACGTTGATATGCCGGCCCGTTAGACTCACTGACCGTATCACCTCTATAAGTTTCTTCCCCTATGCCGATACCGATACGTACATCTAACCCTTTTATAGTTTTTACCAATGCCTTTAGATGAATAGCAGTACGCAAGGTATTTTCCACGGGTACCCGCACTTGAAATTCATCTCCTCGATATATCTCCCAGTCGGTTCCAGGTTTTCCCAATCTAGCTAGGTATTTTTTTAATATCCCGATCCATTGGGAGTCTTGGTTGTTCCCAGAATTGATAATATCCCCTGTAATAATTCCTATCATTATTATAAGTTAAAGTGCTAATATAATAATTTATAAGCTAAAAAGCTAATATTTATACTATATAAGTTAAAAAGCTAATATTTAATTATATTAAGTAATTACCTGATATTATCCTTATTGTTAAAACCAACGTCTTACCAAGACACAATATTGTTGATATTCCTTTCCAAAATTTTTCTGTAGTTTTTCTTCCTCGGGTATAATCTGAAACGCATTCATATAAGCAACAAAGCCAGCTGCCAATAAGGTATTGAACGCATTTCCGAGAGACAGGCCCCAAGCCAATAAAATAAGTAGCATTCCCAAATACATAGGGTTTCTAGAATAGGAATAAATACCCGTAGTTACCAAATAGGAAGCCTTGGAAGGTGCCATGGGGTTTACCGTGGTCTTTTTTCTAAAAAACTGTATCTGTGCAATGATCACTATGCCAATGGCCAAAACCAATAACAGTTTTATAAGATATTTTCGTCCAAAAAAATCGAAATAGCCAACAGGTAAAAATTTTGCCAATGTATACATCAACAATCCAAAAACAACTACTACAACGGCAGGCGGAATTTTTAATTTCATATTACAAATTAACAAGAAAATAAATTCATTAATTTCGCTCAGCTCAATTTTTACTTTCTTCAGGAGGATTTATAAAAAATGAAACTTGTTTTTGCAACGCATAACCCAAACAAATTGAAAGAAGTAAAACTTCTACTTCCCAAGCATATAAAATTAGTATCCCTAACGGACATCGGTTGCAATAAAGAAATTCCGGAAACGGCAGCCACCCTAGAAGGCAATGCCCAGTTAAAAGCCGATTTTGTTACCGAACATTATGGGTATCCTTGTTTTGCAGATGATACGGGCCTTCTTGTAGAGGCACTAAACGGAGCCCCGGGCGTACATACTGCCCGCTATGCAGGTGAGCAAAAGAACGCTTTGGACAATATAGACAAATTACTAGGCCAGCTTAAAAATGAAGCTAACCGGGAGGCACAATTTAAAACAGTGATCGCTTTAAATCTGGAAGGACAAAGGCAACTGTTTATAGGTACTGTAAAAGGAGTAATCACGGAAAGGATGCAGGGTACAAAAGGTTTTGGTTACGACCCCATCTTTAAACCCAACGGACACAACGGTACTTTCGCAGAACTGCCCCTGACAACCAAGAACAAGATAAGTCACAGGGGAATAGCCATTCAAAAATTGATAACCCATTTGAAAAAATAAAAAGATGACAGATTACAAACCCCTAATAAGGTTGCTACACCCTAAGCGTCTCAAATTAATTAGCGGTGTACTTATTGTTTTATTTGCAGCCCTGATGGCCATAGCAGAAATGGTATCGAGCACCTTGGAGGAGAATAGGCTAATTGCACATAACAAACACACAAGTTATACGGATTGGTACCAAGCAAAAAGCATAAAACAAGTTCTAAAGGAAAACGAGCTCAATTATTTAGAATCCATATTAAGCACCTTATCGGTTACGGCGGACCCAGATCCCATAAAGGAGAAAATTAAGGAGACCAAAAAATTGATTTTAAAGTACAACGCCGAAAAAACGGAGATCCTCATGGGGTCGGCCAATATTCCAAAAGACTACTGGGTACAGGATCTGGATGGGGAAATGGGAAAAATAGTGGGTCTGCGCGAATGGGAAGTACTTACCACAGGCTATGAAAGAGCAGTAAGAAAGTTTGGTTTGGGCATTGTTTTCTTTCAAATTTGCATTGTTCTTGGTGCAGTATGTCTTATCATTACCGATAGTCCAAAACTACAAAGAGGTTTCATCTTTTCTATGATCTGTTTTGGACTCATTGGGGTTGCCATTTTTGGTTACGGATGGACCCTTGCACCCTAACCCATTAAGTATTATTGCATTCCACATCACCATGTTAATAATTAGCACTACCTTTGCCGCTTTAATTAACGCCGCTGGTATAGCATGTGTTGCGCTGAGTACAATAGGTTATTGCGATAATCGCTCTATGCAACATACATATTTGCGATTAAGTATAACTTATTATGAAAAAATTTGAAGCGCTTGGGCTAAACAAGCCCTTAATTGATGCCGTTTCCGATCTTGGGTTCGAAAATCCTTCCGAAGTACAAGAAAAAGCAATTCCCATTTTATTGGAAAATGACACTGACCTGGTAGCACTTGCCCAGACAGGAACAGGAAAAACCGCCGCCTTTGGTTTTCCGTTGATCCAAAAAATAGATAGCAGCAGCAGAACCACGCAGGGGCTTATATTATCCCCTACTAGGGAGCTTTGTCTCCAGATTACCAATGAACTGAAATTATATTCCAAATATGTAAAGGGATTGAACACCGTTGCCATTTATGGTGGTGCCAGTATTTCTGAACAGGCCAATCAAATAAAAAGAGGGGCGCAGATTGTTGTAGCTACTCCTGGCCGGATGAAAGATATGATCGGCCGAAGAATGGTGGATATCTCCAAAATAGATTATTGTGTACTGGATGAGGCCGATGAAATGCTGAACATGGGTTTCTATGAAGATATTAAGGATATTCTTGCCAATACACCCGAAGAAAAACTCACTTGGTTGTTCTCGGCCACGATGCCCAAAGAGGTATCCGTAATAGCCAAGAAGTTTATGCATAACCCAAAAGAAATTACTGTGGGCACCAAGAATGCCGGTACTTCTACAGTACAGCACGAGTATTATGTGGTGGGTGGAAGAGATCGCTATCCTGCACTAAAAAGACTGGCAGATACCAATCCCGATATTTTTTCCGTTGTTTTCTGTAGAACAAAAAGAGACACTCAGAAAGTAGCAGAAAAGTTAATAGAAGACGGTTATAATGCAGGGGCATTGCATGGCGATCTAAGTCAAAACCAGCGCGATCTGGTTATGAACGCTTTCAGAAAAAAGCAAATCCAAATGTTGGTGGCTACCGATGTAGCTGCCCGTGGTATAGATGTTGACGATATTACGCACGTAATCAATTATCAACTACCAGACGAAATAGAAACGTACACGCACAGAAGTGGTCGTACGGGAAGAGCAGGTAAATCTGGAATTTCCATGGTCATCGTAACACGTAGCGAGTTACGCAAGATAAAATCCATCGAGAATAAAATCCAACAGAAATTCATCTCTAAAAAAATTCCTACGGGGATGGAAATCTGCGAAATACAGTTGTACCATTTGGCAAGTAAGATACGGGATACCAAGATAAACGAAGAAGTAGATGGCTATCTCCCCGCCATTAACGACGTTTTAAAGGACATTGATCGCGAGGAACTTATCAAAAAAATAATTTCAGTAGAGTTTACCCGTTTCTATAATTATTACAACAAATCAAAAGACCTTAATACTACCGATGGTGAAGGTCGTGGAGAAAGAAGAAAGGATAGGAACAGTCGTGGCGAGCAGTCTTCAAATGGGTCTGTGCGTTATTTCATTAATGTAGGTGAAAAGGACAACTACGATTGGATGTCATTAAAGGATTTCCTTAAGGACACTTTAAATTTAGACAGGGATGCGGTGTACAAAGTAGATGTAAAAGATAGCTTTTCCTTCTTTAACACCGATGCCGAACACACCGAAAATATTTTACAGACCTTCTCCGATTTTAAGGTAGATGGAAGATTTGTAAACGTAGAGGTTTCCAAAAACCCTGGTGGCGGTGGTGGCCGTGGCGGCAGGGATCGTGGCCGTGGCGGAAAAGGCAGGGATAGAAAACGCGATAAGCGAAGAGACAGAAAATCTTCCTATAGCAAGTCCGAAGGTGCTGGAAATTCGGGAAAAAGAAGAAGTAAAAGAAGAGACGGCTTCTTTTAGTTAATTGTATATTAAAAAAACACGCCGCAGCGTGTTTTTTTGTTTTGTTTACTATTTTTAAAACTGATTACAGTTTATGAAAAAAAGTATATTGCTATGTTTTGTATTAATCGGGTTCTCCGTTTTTTCGCAAGACGATGTTGAGAACATTACAGAAAAAGAGATTAAAGCGGTTGTTGTAAATGCACAAACTGATTTTCCAATGGAAAGCGTGCATGTGGTAAACCTCAACAAAGTAGTAGGTACTATAACAAACAAAAAAGGTGAGTTCCAAATTACCGCTGCCGTAAACGATACTTTGTTCTTTTCTTTTCTAGGTTTTAAATCCCAAAAAATCCGGGTCACCAACGATATGTTCCGTTTTGAGGATACGGAGATTAAACTAACGGAATTGGCCTATGCCCTAGAGGAAGTTATATTAAGACCCTACCAGCTCACAGGATACCTGGAAATAGATGTTAAAAACCTTCCTATAAACAATGCCTATCAATATAGCATATCTGGCCTTTCCGTTGGCTATGAAGCCGGAAAGAAGAACCCAAGTGCCGTTACCAAAGTGCTGGGTGCCATATTAAACCCTGCGGATTTACTGCGCAATCTATTTGGAAAAAAACCCAATCAGATGCGAAAATTAAGGCAAATGAAGGAAGATGATGATATTAGGGACCTACTGGCCTCAAAGTTCGATCGGGAAACCTTAACAGAGCTGCTACAAATAGAAAAAATGGATATAGACGATATCCTTAACAACTGTAATTATTCCAAATCTTTTATCACTACGGCCAATGATCTACAAATATTAGACGCCATAAGCAGTTGTTACGAAGAATACAAAGTTTTGAATAGAAGAAATTAGCACGGTTAAACTACTGTTATACAGACCACTAAAATTATTTTCTTAGGCTTCGCATTGTCGTATTTTGTACTGCGGTCTCCAAAATTGGGCGATTGCATAATCCGAAGAAATAAATTTTATATTTCCACTATCATTTTATAGTTTTAGGCAAAATAGATGAAAATGAAAAAACTGCTCACGGCCGTGGCTGTTTTCACGTTGTTTTTTGCTTGTAAAGAAGATAAAAAAGAAACAGTATCAGAAGAACCCACCGTGCTACTGGATTCTGTTGCTACACAAGATAAATCTGTTCCATTTACCTGGGAAGGCGCCAATATTTACTTTCTTTTGACGGACCGTTTTAACAACGGTAATCCCGAAAACGATGAGAACTTTGGGCGAAACAATCCCACCGGTAAGCTTAGGGGTTTTATGGGCGGTGATATAGCGGGGATTACGCAAAAATTGGATGAAGGTTATTTTACCGATCTTGGTGTAAATGCAATATGGTTTACCCCAGTGGTAGAGCAGATCCATGGAGATACCGATGAAGGTACGGGCAACACCTATGGCTATCATGGCTATTGGGCAAAGGACTGGACTGCCTTAGATCCAAATTTTGGAACCAAGGAAGAACTGGAAACCATGGTAAAAAAGGCCCATGAAAAAGGTATTCGTGTTCTTTTGGATGTTGTGGTTAACCATACCGGCCCTGCAACTGAGGAAGACCCTGTATGGCCAGAACAATGGGTACGGACAGACCCCACTTGCGAATACACTACCTATGAAAAGACTACGAGCTGCACTTTGGTAGACAATCTACCAGATATCTATACACATTCCGATGAAGCTGTGGAACTACCAGATGCCCTTTTGGCTAAATGGAAGGCGGAAGGCCGCCTAAGTACCGAATTGGACGAACTGCAACTGTTCTTTGAGCGCACTGGCTATCCTAGAGCGCCTCGTTTTTACATTATTAAGTGGTTAACAGATTATGTCAATGCCCTGGGTGTTGATGGCTTTAGGGTAGACACCGTACGTAACGCCGATGAAAAGACTTGGGCCGAACTATATACGGAAGCTTCCAACGCTTTTGAAACTTGGAAGAAAAAACATCCGGATGAAATTTTGGACGATAATCCCTTTTATATGGTAGGCGAGGTATACGGTTACGGGATTTCTGGTGGAAGGGACTTTGCTTTTGAGGACAAAAGTGTAGACTACTTTGATCATGGTTTTAAGGCGCTTATCAATTTTGAACTTAAAAAGGATGCGGAAAAGAATTACCAATCGATTTTCAAAAAATACAACGACCTTCTAAACACCAAACTAAAAGGAAAAAGCGTACTCAATTACCTTTCTTCCCATGACGATAGTGAGCCCTTCGATATGGAAAGAAAAAACCCATATCATGCTGCCAACGTACTGTTGTTGACACCTGGTGCTTCGCAAATTTATTATGGGGACGAAACTGCTAGAAGTCTTAAAATTGATAGTACACAAGGTGATGCTACGTTGCGTTCTTTTATGAATTGGAGCGAATTGGACAGCCTACCCGAAACCAAGAATGTCTTGGCACACTGGCAAAAATTGGGAAAATTCAGGGCAAACCACCCGGCGATAGGCGCTGGGAAGCATAAGCGTTTGGCTAAAAAGCCCTACGTGTTCAGCAGAACATATATGAAGGGCGATTATAAGGACAAAGTGGTGGTAGGCCTAAATTTGCCCAATGGCAAAAAATCTTTGTGGGTCAAAGGTTTTTTTGGTGATGGAACCAAATTATACGACACGTATTCCCAAACGGCGGTCGAGGTAAAAAACGGAAAGGTAATCTTAGAGAACAATTACAATATTGCACTCTTAGAACTTGCTGCCCAGTAAAAGGCTATGCCACGGAATGCAAGGCAATTCTATTACCTTCGGTATCCTTTACCAAGGCCATAAAACCATGTCCCCCTCCTATTTCGGTTTTAGGTTTCATAATAGTACCACCGGCAGATTCTACCCTGCCAAGTTGTTCTGAAAGGTCTGCGCACGAAAAATAAATCAGCGGCCCTGCCGTATCGCTTGGTTGATACATACTGTGTTTCACAAGAGATCCGGATGTGCCCACTTTATCGTGGGCATTTGGAAACCAGCCCATAACCAAGCCATCCAAATCGTGTATGTCTATAGAAATTTCAAAAACCGAATCATAAAAAGCTTTGGCTCGTTCCATGTCAACGACAGGAATTTCAAACCATCCTACCATATTGGTTTCCATAACTAATCTTTTTCCAAAATAGTTTTTAAGCTGGCCAAGCCTTCTTCAAAGTCCTTACCCACCATTTTGTCCATGCTCATAAACAACATCATAATGCTCATGGGAAACTTATTCTTCCCTGTGAAGCCCCAAGTGACCCTAGTATTGCCTTCTGAAACGTCTTCAACTTCCATATAGCAATCTGAGGTAGATTTAAACGGCTTAAGAAACCTAAGCTCCCCTTCTACCCTTTTACCTTCTTCAATCTTGGTAATTTCCTGCTCTCCCTCGCCAACATCTTTATTTCCGTTCCAATAGCTTACGGCGCCAACTTCACCATCGGTCCCAGTAAACTTCTTTTCCATATTTGGGTCTTTCTTTGCCCATGGAGACCATTCGTCTTGTTTCTTCAAGTACTTCAAGTATTCAAAAACTTCCGCTCTAGGTCGCGAAATCTCGATCTTTCTAAAAACATCGTAGGATTTTGGGGCTATCACCGCCAAAAGTGCAATTAGGACCACTAGTCCTGCGAGAATGTAAAGTATTATCATCATTTGTTTAAAATTTGTTAGTTGCGTATTAAAATTAGTAAAAAAACTATTCACCATCATAATATCTGGCCATAATAGCATCGATACTTTTAATCGATTTTTGCGCCCAATCCATCCGTTTCTCCAACATTTCCTCTTCCGTTAAACGCCAATCCAAATTAGATTTCCTCAGTTGTACGGTAAGCGTGTTTAAAATAATTGCGGCAGACACTGATATGTTTAGGCTCTCTGTAAAGCCCACCATAGGAATTTTTATTTGTTCATCTGCCTGCTCCAATACCTCTTTACTTAGGCCTTCCTGTTCGGTCCCAAAGAAAAGGGCGGTTTTATCGGTAAGTTTAAAATCATCTAGCAAACAATGCTCGGTATGCGGTGTGGTGGCAACTATTTTATATCCTTCTGCCCTTAATGTCGAAATACAGGAAGAAGCGGTTTGGTGCTGCTCTATATCTACCCATTTCTGTGCGCCCATGGCAATATTTTTATCAAGCCTTTTTTTAAATTTATTTTCGATTACATGTGCCCGCTGTACACCAAATACCTCACAACTTCTTATAACAGCGCTGGTATTGTGCATCTGAAATACATCTTCAATGCCCACGGTAATGAAATTAGTGCGTTGTTCCAATACTTCCAAAAAGCGTTTTTTTCGCTCTTCTGAAACAAAACCTTCCAGATACGCCAAAAGTTGATGGTCTATCATAAATCGAATATAAGAAAAAAGGAAAATGTATCTTTATATCCGTACCTATCTCGATTTAAAATGAAACAAAAAATTGTTGTGCTAACGGGCGCCGGTATGAGTGCGGAAAGCGGCCTTAAAACCTTTAGGGATGCCAACGGCCTTTGGGAGGGCCACGATGTAATGGAAGTAGCTTCCCCAGAAGGATTTGCTTTAAACCCAACATTGGTCTTTGAGTTTTACAATCAACGAAGAAAGCAGCTATTACAGGTAGATCCCAACAAGGGACACAAAGCATTGGTACTAATGGAAAAGTATTTTGATGTTAGTATTGTAACCCAAAACGTGGATAACTTGCACGAACGTGCAGGTAGCTCCCATGTAGTTCATTTACATGGCGAACTGTTAAAAGTTAGGAGCACCTACGATGAAAATCTAATTTTAGATTGGGAGACCGATCTTAACCAGGGCGATCTTTGCGAAAATGGTTACCAGCTTAGACCTCATATCGTTTGGTTTGGAGAACAGGTACCTCTGTTGAACAAAGCCGTTGAGATTACCCAAACTGCCGATATCCTTATTATTGTGGGTACCTCTATGCAGGTATACCCTGCCGCCGGGCTTATTGGTTATGCCGCCCCTAAAACGCCCATCTACTTTGTTGACCCCAACCCTAATATTAATAGGTCTGATTACGAAGGTTTAACATTGATTCCTAAAACTGCAGCTGAAGGTCTTCCTACTCTGGTCGCTGATCTAATTGATAGCGTGTCCTAGTTTTCTTGGCCCAAGTTATAATCGCTTCCCGTTGGGATTCCGTGAGCCGTGCTTCCTCATGGGTCCAGGTATACTCTTTTAAAGGCATCTCCTTAGCTTCCAGCATTTCTACGACTTCTTCCAGCTTATGGTCTTTCTTCTTATTATCATACGTATCCCAAGCCGAAAAATTTAGGTGTCCCTTCCCTTCATCAATATGGTCTTTTAACCAATAGGAAACCGGTGCAATATTATTGTACCAAGGGTATACCGTATTGTTGCTATGACAATCATAGCATGTCTGTTCCAATAAAGAAGTTACAGGGGCAGAAGGCACCGTTTCCGTAACAAAATTATGGGCATGCCCTTCGGCCGCAAGATTCTTATCGGGTCTATAGAACTGCATACCGATAAAGATTATAAGTAAGGCTACAAGTATTTTTTTAATCGATTTCATTTTCCTTATTTTATGCATTAAAAATACAATATTTGTGACCAAAACAGAACTTTATAATAAGTTGAATTATGTAAACCATACCAGGGAAAAAAGAACCGAAATGGCTCACATGGTCCGTAATGACCCTACCCTAGTTCCTGTGCTGTTGTCCTTGGTTTTTGAGGTAGACGACCCTGTTTCCAGCAAGGCATGTTGGGTTCTGGAATTTGTGGTTAAAGAAAACCTAAGCCTTCTTTTCCCGCATTTGGACACCTTTATTGCCAATATGGGAAGCGTTTATCTAGATTCTTCGGTACGTCCTCTTGCCAAAATATGTGAGTGCTTGGTCTTGGCTTACTTCTCAAAAAACAATGAACAAGTACAACTGGCCCTTAGCGAGAAACATTTGGAGCAAATGGTCACCAGCTGTTTTGATTGGCTCATAGGCGATTACAAAGTCGCTGCTAAAGCCTATTCCATGACTTCGCTCTATCTACTGGGTAGGAAGTTTCCTTGGGTACATCCTGAGCTTCGGCTTGTTATTGAGCAAAATTATGCCACCGGTAGTGCTGCGTACAAGGCCAGGGCTAGGCATACCTTGGCAAAACTTAAATAAATCGGAACCGGATTAAGACCCTCAAACCTTTTAAACTCATTAACTAATGGTTATCTTTGGGCCTTTCCAAAAATAATCTGTTCAGCGATGTCCTTAAACCAATTAAACGCGATTTCCCCCATTGATGGGCGTTATAGAAACAAAGCCGCCGATTTGGCACCTTTTTTTTCGGAGGAAGCCCTTATAAAATACCGCGTTAGGGTAGAAATAGAATATTTTATAGCCCTTTGCGAAATTCCATTACCGCAGTTATCGAAGTTTGATAACTCGAAGTTTGATGATCTAAGGAAAATATACACTGTTTTTGGAACAGCAGAGGCCCAGGCAATTAAGGAAATCGAAAGTATTACCAACCACGACGTTAAGGCGGTTGAATATTTCATAAAAAAACAATTTGATACACTAGGTCTACAAGATTACAAAGAGTTTATACATTTTGGATTAACCTCCCAAGATATTAACAATACAGCCATTCCACTCTCCCTTAAGGAAGCTGTCAATGAAATATACGTACCCCAATACATGCAGGTATTGGAAAAATTGGAACAGTTATCCAAAGACTGGGATGCCGTTCCCATGTTGGCCAGAACGCATGGGCAACCGGCCTCACCCACACGCTTGGGCAAGGAGATAGCAGTATTTGTAACCCGTTTAAAAGAACAGTTTAATCTGCTCAATGATATTCCCAGTGCGGCTAAGTTTGGTGGCGCAACAGGCAATTATAATGCACATAAGATCGCATACCCAAAGATAGACTGGAGAAATTTTGGACAGCAGTTTGTGCAGGAAAAACTAGGCCTTTACCATTCTTTTCCAACCACGCAAATAGAGCATTATGACCATATGGCCGCACTGTTTGATACCTTAAAAAGAATCAATACCATTATCATTGATTTGGATAGGGATTTTTGGACCTACGTGTCCATGGATTATTTTAAACAGAAAATAAAAGAGGGCGAAGTGGGCTCTTCTGCCATGCCCCATAAGGTTAACCCTATCGATTTTGAGAACTCCGAAGGAAATTTAGGAATGGCGAATGCCATTTTTGAGCACTTATCGGCTAAACTACCGGTGTCTAGGTTACAACGCGATCTTACAGATAGTACAGTACTACGAAATATCGGTGTTCCTTTGGCCCATACGGTAATAGCGTTTCAATCTACCCTTAAAGGGTTGGATAAATTGTTACTGAACCAGGACAAGTTTGAGCAAGATCTGGAAAACAACTGGGCTGTAGTGGCCGAGGCCATTCAGACCATTTTAAGGCGTGAAGGTTATCCAAATCCTTATGAAGCATTAAAAGGATTAACGCGTACCAATACAAAGATTACACGTCAATCCATTGCCGATTTCATAGATACCTTAGATGTATCTACAGCGATAAAAACGGAATTAAAGGCCATAACCCCTAGTAACTACACCGGTATTTAGCGATAATCCGAAAAAGAAAAGGTAAAACCCTATTCTTCTTTGTGGATTTCTACTTGGTGTGGGTATGGTATCTCTATACCGGCATTATCCAATGCCAATTTGCAGCCCTCCAGGGTTTCAAAATACACGTCCCAATAAAGTTCCGGTTTACAGAATGGCCGTACCGCAAAGTTTACAGAGCTATCGGCCAATTCCGACACATTTACGGATGGCGCCGGGTCTTGCAAAACCTTAGGGTTGGATGTCAACACTTCCATTAAAACGGCTTTGGCCGTTTTAATATCTTCCCCATAACCTATCCCGATGGTGGTATCTACTCTTATTCTTCCTTCGGCCGAATAATTGATAATGTTACCATTGGCCATAGCGCCATTGGGTACTATCCCCAATTTACTATCCGGGGTGGTAAGTTTGGTGGTAAAGATCTCTATTTCCTTTACTTCTCCCAGAACACCTTGTGCCTCAATTAAATCCCCAATTTTATAGGGTTTAAAAATCATGATCAATACTCCCCCGGCAAAATTGGACAGTGACCCTTGTAGGGCTAATCCAACAGCCAAACCGGCTGCGGCTATTACAGCGGCAAAGGTAGTTACGTCTACCCCTAACCTGGAGATTACAATAATCAATAAAAATACCTTTAAGGCCCAAGAAACCAGATTTAGCAGAAACCTCTGTAAGGATTCGTCGTACTTACTTTTGGACATTACGTTCCTTGCCGCTCCGATAATCCTTTTAATTATCCAAGAACCTATAATATAAATCAGAATTGCCGTAATTAACTTTGGCCCAAATTCCTTTGCTAGATCAATGCCATAGTTAAACCATTCCTGTGCTTTTTCCATAGTTGTATTTTGTTAGTGTTTAAAGTAGGAACAAGATAAGTATTCGGTTAGAAAAAGTAAATACCACAGTGTCTATTTAATGAAAAATCCTGCTCTGTTTAAATAACAGGGCAGGATTTTTATCAATTTAAGTCAGTATAAGCGATCAGCCTTTCAAGAATTGACCTATTTCGCCCAATCCCTCACCTTTATAATCGGATTGCTGAATAACTTGTATAAGTTGTACCAAATGTGCTGGATTCATATTATTGCCGAGAACACGTACCAGGGCAAAACCTTTATCATCACTGTTTCCATATATAATTACCTCATCGATAGCTTCTTCATCACCCAGATATTTAATAACTCCTCTACCATAGCTAGAATTTAGCTTCATTAACTCTACAAACTCATCGTTTTTTAAAATGGCCTTTACTTTAGCCTTTTCCAATTTGTATTCCTCCGCGTTTTGGGCAGTCTTCCTAAAGGCCAAAACGTTCAGCTTCTTAAGAGACCCCAGTGCTGTTCTTTGTACCTCGGACAAATCGGTTTCTTCCAAATTTAGAATACTAGCGGGCACATCTAACGAAATAAAGTTGGGGTTTTCTGCATTGTCCACATAATACTCTTGCAAACTCTGGGTAGAAGAACAGGCCGAAACCAGTCCGACAAGCATTAAACAAATGGTTATATTCTTTACGTACTTTCTCATTTTCTAGTTTTAATATTTCAATCCATGTTTTACCTTACCCAACTCTTTGGGCAAGTTCATTTTCCTTGTAAGCTTGTCTAGCTCGCTCAGATCCATCTGGTCTCCCATCAAAGAAAGCAAAAGGGTTTTGTACCTATTGTCATTGACGGGAAGTCTGATCTTTTTGGATCCGGAAACGGACATAACAAGCTCGTTAACATACTTTCCCTCTGCAACTTTATCAACAAAGTATCTTATATTTTGATTCTGCGATGTTGCATCATCTACCTTAAGCTCATATAGACGTGAGGTTTTTACGTATTGATTCGTAGATTGCAACATTTCCTCGGAAATGTTTTTATCGTTCGTAGCACATACTTTTAAACTGTCTACTTTGCTTATTAAATTGATAAATGCCAAATCATTGGTATCATTTAGATCCATTCCCAATTTCACCAATAGGTTCATCATTGGACTGTTTACCGTCATTGAAAACACTTCGGGTTCTTCTTCATATTTATCGAAAACCGATTGCGAGAAACCTGCTAAAGGTGTTAAGACCATTAAAAGAAGAAGGGTCGTCGTTTTCATGACCATCGCGGTATTTCTTAATTGTTCTTTTTCCCGGCTTTGTTAAGTTCTTCGGGCAAGTTCATTTTCTTGGTAAGGGAATTGATTTTGTTAAGATCAATATCTCCTGTAAGGGACAATAATACGGTCTCAAACTTTCTACCATCCACCTCTACGTCATGCTTCATACCGGTAACGAACATAAGCAACTCGCTTACATGGTCATCGTCCTTGCCATTTTTAATGTAGAACTTAACATTGGCTTCTTTATCCTTTATTCGCATCAATTCTTCCATGGAAGCAGATTTTAAATATTTACTCACAGAAGCCTTCATATCAGTGGATATCTGCTTGTCTTCGGTAGTAAATACCTTTAAACTGTTTACACTTTTGGCTATGTCCATAAAGTCTTGAGCCTCCTTGTCGTCTACCTCTACTTCAATCTTACTTAGCAGATTAAACATGCTCTTGTTTACCACTACCGAGGTAACCTCATCCAAATCCTCGTACTTATCGAACAAAGACTGGGAAAAACCCATCAATGGTACTGCCGTCATTAATATTATTATAATATACTTTTTCATGATTTCTGATTTTAATTTTTGTTGTACACTTTTCGTTTAGTTTCTTCAAACTCATTTAAATAGGCTACTTTTTCGGTTCCACGTCCAAAATTTTCAGCCAAGAGCGTTAATGCCTTTTTTGTTTGATTATATGCATATTTCGCTTCTCTTTGTTCTTGGTAACTCTTACCAAAATAGATGCCAAAGGTTAAAACTGCCACTGCTGCTACGGAAATCCATTTATAATAGTTATTTCTAGGTTTTAATGGAACCTGCTTGGTAAACCGTTCTTCCTTGGCGTTGGAAAAATATTTAAACATGGGGGCATACTGTTTTAAATGTGTTGCAACACCTTCTTGTGAAAAATAAGCCCTTAATGTTTCCTCTTCGGCTACCGTAGTGGTGGCCTCAAAGTACTTTTCCAATAATTTTTCTATGCTATCCAATTCCATAGCTATGTTTTTTAATTAATTTTTCTCTAACTGTTTTTCTTGCTCGTGAGAGCGCTACCCGCACAGCGGTTGGTTGCATGTCCAACAAATTTGCTATCTCGTCAAAATCATACTCCTCAACATCTCGCAGTTGCAGAACCAATTTCTGTTGTTCTGGTAGATCTTCCATAATTCGCTGCACCCAATCCACACTATCTTTGGCCTCCACCGTTTTCTGTAAAGAGGCATTGTCATCGGCATAATTACTGTGCACCAATTTAAGGTTGCCTGCCTGTTTGGACTTCAAACGGTCCAAACAAAAATTCTTTGTCATGGTCATGGCAAAAGCTTCGACATTATTATAACTTTCCATAACCTTTTTCTTTGCCCACAACCGTAACAAAATCTCCTGTGTGGCATCTTCTGCTTCCTCCGCAGATACCAGTAACCGTTTCGCAAGCCTATATAGCTTGTCTTTAAAAGGCATTACCACATCTAAGAACTCTTCTTGTTTCATTGTTGGTCCGGTTGTCTCGTAAACCATTACTTGGTGTTTTACATAAGGAAGACGAAGGTTGGCGAATTTTGTTACAAAAAATTTTTTTTTCCTCTGAATGTAAGTAATTTAGGCAATTGTAAACTAAAAGTATAAGGGTTTACGTACATATGGAAGAAAGTTAAGCAATGCCCCTTTGACTATCAAAATTTCTGGAATGATAATTGTTTACAATAGTCTTCTGGAATGGAATAAAAAGATTACTATGAAAAAATTTGTGTTTCTTTACCTAGGTGTGGCCTTTGCATTACTAAGTTGTAGTAGTGATGATGATGGCATACGGAATCCCGGCACACCAAATCCCAATCCTTCCGCAGATGTTGATGTGCAGAATTTTATGTGGCAAGCTATGAACTTGTGGTACTTTTGGCAAGAGGAAGTCGCCGATTTGGCCGACGGAAGATTTGCCAATGACGATGAGTATACGCAATTTCTGGAGGATAATACCAATCCTGAAGATTTTTTCTTTGGCAAACTGTTGTTTACCGAAGATAGGTTTAGCTTCTTAAGTGATGATTATACAGAGCTTGTTCAGAATTTTGCGGGTATCTCTAAAAGTAATGGTCTAGAATTTGGGTTGATACAATTTTCCGATAGCGATGATGTCTTTGGATACGTACGATATATAGTACCAAATTCCGATGCTTCTACCAAGGCCATTGCCCGTGGCGATATTTTCGTGGGTGTTAACGGCACAACCCTTACCGGCGACAATTTTGAGGGTCTTCTCTTTGGAGGGAACGATACCTATACCCTAAACATGGCTGATATTGCAGGTGATGTGGTAACCCCAAATGGTAATGAAGTTACCCTTACCAAGCAAGAAGGTTTGGTTGAAAACCCAGTGTTCATAACAAAATCGTTCGATATTAGCGGTCAAAAAATCGGGTATATAATGTACAATGGATTTACCGATGAATTTGATGAGCAGCTTAATGCAGCTTTCGGGCAATTAAAAACCAGCGGAGTAACCGATCTGGTCTTGGATATGAGGTACAACCCCGGTGGAAACGTAAATACCTCTAGGTTATTGGCGAGTATGATATATGATACCAATACCAGCGAGCTTTATATTAAACAGCGTTGGAACGATAAAGTACAACCTCAACTGAGTGCAAATCAACTAGAAGACTATTTTGCCGCCACTACGGAATCTGGAACGGCCATAAATACACTAAACCTAAGTCGTGTTTATATTTTAGCCACCAACAGTTCCGCTTCGGCAAGTGAATTGGTCATGAATGGTCTTGACCCCTATATTGAGGTGATTCATATTGGGGAAACCACAAGAGGAAAAAATGAGTTTTCCATAACCATGGTAGATGATGCCGGCAATAACTATGTATACAACTCTGGTAGGGAAAACAATATTAATCCACAAAACAGTTGGGCTATACAGCCGCTTGTAGGAAGAAACGAAAACTCAGTAGGTTTCTTGGATTATACCGCCGGATTTGCCCCGGATGTTCCCTTAGAGGAAGATTTGGCCAATTTAGGGGTGTTGGGCGATGCCAATGAGCCTTTGCTTGCCAAAGCCATTGAAGAAATAACGGGAGTAACCTCTAAAAGGGATTTCACCGTTAAAATGCCAATAAAAATAATGTCGAGTTCCAAAATGTATACCGCTATGAAGGATAATATGTATTTGGACAAACCCATAAGTATTAAATAGACAAGTTTTACCTTTCAATAAAAAAGGGACCCGTTTAAACGGGTCCCTTTTTCGTATATGAGACCATAAATATTAGTTTATGGCTTTTACTTCGCTAAGGTTTTTATAACGAGTTATCAAACGCTCTGGTACCTTTATACTACTGGGATGAAACAGACCCGCAAGTAACTCAATACCATCTACCAGGGTACTTGCCGAAGATTGCGTGAAAAGATCGAAATCTGCTATAAAGACTGCATTTTCCTGAACTGCCTTTATATTCTCCCAACCTTCTTTTTCGGTCAACAGATGTATCTCTTCCAAAGTACGGTCTATTGTAAAACCGCAAGGGGCAATTACCAAAACTTCCGGGTTATATCGTACTATTTTCTCCCAAGAGGTAACAACGCTATCCCCAGATGGGTTAGATAGCATATCTACACCTCCAGCATAGGCAATTTGATGGGGTATCCAATGTCCGCAATTATAAATTGGGGCCAACCATTCCATAAGCATTACCCGTTTAGTTAACGCTCGCGATGCCCTTAAACTATCAATAACGATATCTATTCGTTTTTGAAGCAGATCTAGATATTCATAGGCCTTTTCTTCCTTGCCCATGGCCGTAGCGATTGTAACCGCTGTTTTAAAAACATCTTCCAAGGACTCTGGACTAATCGATATTAATTGCGGTTGTTTTTCCAATTTGGCCACAGCGGCCGCTGTACAGGCAGTATCAATCTGGCAAACCTCACACGTGTCTTGGGTAAAGATTACATCGGGCGCTATACGCTCTAGTAAGTGTTCATCCACATAATACAAACTTTTGCCCTGGTGCTTACTGGCAGAGAACAAAGCGTCTATTTCCGTACTGGTATAGGCCTTCCCTTCCAATACACAACGCACTACCGGTTGTTTTTCATCCAATGCGCGCTTGGGACATTCAAAGGTTACGCCATACAAATAATCGGCCAAACCCATATCGTATATCATTTGGGTAACCGCTGGCAAAAAGGAGCAGACTTTTAGCATGGTGCTATAAATTAATGTTTATACCCCCTCTTATGTTTCTTCCTTTTGTACTAAACCCAATTACCTCCGTATAACTTTCATTAAAGATATTATTGGCACTTAAAAAGAATTTTAGCGTTCCTGGTATTATTTCATGCGAAAAATACAGGTCTACCAAGGAAAAAGAGGGTAAATCTATATCCGTAAAGGTACCAAAATCCGTATCCAATCTGTCTCCGGTAAGGGAATAGTTTACGGCGGCATTGGTCCTTTTTGAAATGGTGTAAGACAACGAACTATTTATTTTATGTTTAGGAATCCGAATGGCATTGTCTCCTTTTCTTTCCGTATATGTATAGTTGGCACTTAACCTGAGTTCGTTAAGAGGCTGCCAATCCAATTCTACTTCCACTCCCTGGGCATCTATGGTATTTTCAGAATTGATGCTCATAAAATTTTCATCAAAAGTGATAAAGTTCTCCTCTTTACGATTAAAATACAGTGCGCTAAGTCTAAGTTGTGTCTTATGGCCATATTCCACACCACCCTCTATGGTACGGTTATCTTCTGGCTCTAAATTTGGGTTGGCTCCAAAATCCCCGAAAAGTTGTGCTAAAGATGGTGTTATATATGAAGTAGCATAAGAACTCAACACTTTAACATAACTATCCTCCATTTTAAAAGTAAAAGAGGGGTTAACATTATACACCAGGTTACTGCCATACTCCGAATGGTTATTGATCCTAAATCCGGTATTAATATTTAACCCAAATGGGGATACATACACTACATTGGCATATGGATCTATGATTGTGAACTCCTGTTCGGCAGATGCTTCCGCCTTGTCGTTTAAGTAATTTAATCCCAATACGGTATAAAAACGGTCGTTGAAGTTATATTTGTTGTACACATCCAACACTACGTTATTTGCTTTAAAAACACTGGGAAAGCCACTAACATTATCAGAATTGTAATCTGTATATGCCCCATTTAAGTTTAAAGAGCCCTGGTTATACTTATAAATTGAAGAGACACCTACCCTATTTTGCTCTATGGTCAGTTGATAAGGCGCATCAACAAAACCAAAAGTTTCATCAAATTGAGTCCTTAGTTTTGTTTGACTACCATAAACCTGTACACTAAGAGCATTGGAAAATTTATAGCCCAATTTAATGTCCGTGCTTAGGTTGGAATAATCGTCCTCCTCATCTGTAGTGGTAACAAGTGCCGAAATACCATTGGTATAGGTATTGCTAAAACCAACCAAATACGTAAAGCTCCCCAAGGTACCATTAATCTGCGCAGAATTGGAAAAATCGGAGAGATTGTAATTTTGATCCTCCGAAGTCTGGTTTGTACCAACACTCGATTGAAAATTGGCAGCAATGGGTTTGTCAGAGGCCTTTTTAGTAGTAATATTGATTACTGCCGTTGCTGCATTAGTACCATAAAGTGTACTTGCCGCCCCTTTGATAATTTCTATGGAGGCTATATTGGCCGCCAAGAGTAATCTTAAATCATACTCCCTGGAAAATGAAGAAGGATCACTTATACGTACCCCATCGATAATAACGAGTACTTGGCTTCCTCGCCCACCACGTGCAAAAACACCCAATGTGGTACCGGGCCTACCTCTACTACCAGCAAGTTCCAAACCACTTTTTACATTGATGATCTCTGCCACTGATCTACCTTGGTTTCTTTCCAATTCCGCTGCGGTGATCTTAATGACCGTTTTCCCGGAATTTTCTCTCTTGAGGTTAAAGCGAGAATCGCTAACCACTACCTCATCCAGTTGTTCAACTGGGATCGAATCATTTTGCTGCGCTTGTACCGCAACACTTGTGCACAGTAATACCGTAGCACAATAGCCTAAAAATTTGTTGTTCATTTCGTTTACAAAATAAACGGGAGAATAGTATGTCTGTACCCATACGTAAACTTTTATCCCGAAAGTTTAACAATGTTTGTTGTGAATAAGGCAGGTCTCCTGACTTGCGTCCTGCTAAATACCTTCCCGTCCAAAAGGTATCGGACAGTGGTTTTGAAGTTATAGCGGGCATCCACCAAAGGCGGACTAAGCTTACAGTTGCGGGAACAGTTCCAGATTTTCACTGGATTCCCTTTTAATTTTATCGATCTAAAACCGATAAAAACCAAAATTCTCTGCGAAAGTAAACATTTTGTTTAATCTTTTTGCTACAACTTAAATAATACTACTTTTGAACGGTGATGAAAAAAAGAAATCCAAACAGTATTATCGGCCTATTATGTCTTTTTTTGATGCTGGCCTGTAAAGAGCAAAAAAAAGATATGCCGATGAGCGCTCAAAATTCGGCATCATATACCATTACCTATGCCAAGGGTTTTAGTATAGAAAAACAATCTTCGGGCTTAGCCGTAATAAAGCTAACATCTCCATGGCCCAATGCAGAAACTGCTTTTACGTATGCCTTGGTTCCGCGAGAAAAAAAAGCCGATATTACCTTGAACAATGATGATTATGACGCTATTGTTTACGTGCCCGTGGAAAGGATCATTGTTACCTCCACGACCCATATTCCGGCTTTGGAGTCGCTTGGGGCAACGGAAAAATTAGTGGGGTTCCCCAACACTTCCTTTATTTCCTCCAAGGAAACACGCAAACGTATAGATGCCGGCCATGTACAGGAATTAGGTAGCAACGAGAACATCAATGCCGAAATGGTAATCTCTTTAGACCCCGATGTGGTGGTGGGCTTTGGTATCAATAATAAAAACAAAGCCTACAGAACATTGGAACAATCTAATATCCCTGTTGTATACAACGGCGAATGGACCGAAGAATCTCCTTTGGGAAAGGCAGAATGGATAAAATTCTTCGCCCCGTTCTTTCAGAAAGAACAGCTTGCGGACAGTATTTTTAAAACGGTTGAGGAATCGTACAACAGTATTAAATTATTGAGCAAAAAAGCGTCCACAAAACCTACTGTACTTACCGGTGGACTGTATAAGGACGTTTGGTACGTTGCAGGGGGGAAAAGTTGGCTCGCAGGTTTTTTAGACGATGTTAAGACCAATTATCTATGGAAGGATAACCTAGAAAGCGGTAGCCTCTCCCTAAGCCTAGAAAGTGTATTGGATAAAGGTAGGGAAGCAGAATTTTGGCTTAACCCGTCCTTGCACGTTTCATATGATGAGATGCTAACCGCAAATGGCCATTACAAGGAATTTGATGCCTTTAAGAACAAGAACGTCTTTTCTAACAGTATTGCCAAAGGCAGTACGGGCGGACTTCTTTTCTACGAGCTTGCGCCTAATAGACCCGATTTGGTTTTAAAAGACCTCATTCATATTTTTCACCCAGAATTATTGCCAGAGCATATCCCAGTTTTCTTTAAGCCTTTGAATTAAGTGGGTACAACCAAAACATACAGAACTTCTTTTTTGCTACTGACCATTGCGCTGTTGTTTTTTTTCGGATTAAATATAAGCGTGGGATCCGTTACTATTCCCATTAAGGATACCTTGGCCAGTCTGTTAGGAGGAAATCTGGATAATCGATCATGGGAATACATAATTTGGAATTATAGGCTTCCCAAGGCCTTTACCGCAATTTTGGTAGGCAGTGCCCTGGCCCTAAGTGGTTTGTTAATGCAGACCCTTTTTAGGAATCCGTTGGCCGGCCCTTTTGTTCTTGGAATAAGTTCCGGAGCCAGCCTGGGAGCGGCCTTACTGATTATGGGATCTTCGTTGTTCTCCGGTATATTGGCCTTTCGCCTTGTAAATGATGTTTCCCTGGCACTGGCATCAAGTATTGGAAGTTTTTTGGTACTATTGGCCGTTATGGCCATGGCCTCAAAAGTGAAGGATACCATGGCGCTTCTGATCATTGGTCTAATGTTTGGGAGCATTACAGCAGCAATAGTAAGCGTACTCTCCTATTTTGCGGATGCGGAAAAATTGCAACAGTTTATATACTGGTCTTTTGGAAGTGTGGGTAACCTGTCCTGGAACCAACTGCTTCTTTTATTAGGTATTGTGCTGGTGGGTACCTTTTTGAGTATACTTTCGATCAAATCCTTAAACGCCCTTTTGTTGGGCGAAAACTACGCCCGAAGCCTTGGGGTGGAACTGCGGAAATCGCGCTTTTTAATAATTATCGCAACTGGCCTATTGGCTGGTGGTGTTACCGCTTTTGCAGGGCCAATAGCATTTATTGGGCTGGCCGTACCACACCTTACCAAACAAATTTTCAATACAACCGACCATAAAGTACTTGTACCCGCTGTATTGATCTATGGTTCAATATTGTTGTTACTTTGCGATACCATGGCACAATTGCCTTCATCGGCCTATATTTTACCTATAAATGCCATTACCTCCATTGTAGGGGCTCCCGTGGTCGTCTGGTTATTGGTACGAAAAAAGAAAATGATATTTTAAACAAAGACAAAATCAACAAATATTAACAACGAGGCAATACATATTTCGTTAAAAGTATCTAAGCTGAACGTAGGTTATAGCCACAAAAAGCGGCAAAACAGCATCGTTGAGGGTATTGGGTTTTCCTTGTTGAAAGGTGAGTTGGCAGCTATTGTGGGCGTCAATGGAATAGGCAAATCCACACTTTTGCGAACCCTTGGACGAGTGCAGGAAAAACTATCGGGAAATATTTGGTTGAACGGTAAACCACTAGAATCTTTCAATGCAAGGGATCTGGCCGCAAAAATAAGTGTGGTCCTTACCGATCCTATTGCATCTAAAAACCTTACCGTTTTAGAGTTGGTAGCTTTAGGGCGACAACCCTATACCAACTGGATCGGCACGCTGACGACGGATGACGTATCAAAAATAAAATCGGCCATAAGTATGGTAGGTCTAGAAGATCTGCAACACAAAAAATGTTATGAACTTAGTGATGGGCAATTGCAAAAAGTGATGATCGCAAGGGCATTGGCCCAGGACACTTCCATTATTTTGTTGGACGAGCCCACCACCCATTTGGACCTCTACCATAAGGTACATATTTTAAAACTTCTTAAACACATAGCCCATAGCACCCATAAAACGATATTGTACACCTCTCACGAGATAGAGATGGCCATACAATTGTGCGATAAAATGTTGTTGTTAGACAACAAACAAAATGCCTTTGGAGAGCCATGCGAATTGATAAAAAAGAAAAGTTTTGAAAGCCTTTTCCCAACCGATACCATAACCTTTGATCCCAAAACCGGCTCTTTTAAGGTTAATAAGTAAGGGGTTTGGCATATTACATTTTAATGTCAAACCTTTATCTTTACCCTAAAGTTGATTAACCTATGAACGACTTGCTACTGTATTCAATTCTTGGACTGGTTTTTTTGGCCTTGGGCTACTTTTTGGGGGTCTATATACAGAACCTTAAGACCAGGTCCGATCAGGGTGCCCTCTTGGAACGCGAACAACAGCTTAGGACCAACGTGACAGCTTTAGAAGGAAAGCTGGAAGGCACGTTGGCAGAAAAAGAGCAAATGCGCTTGGAAAAAGAACTTTTGGGCAATAAGATAACGCGCTACGAATCGGATCTTGAAAACCTTAATGCCAAAAATAGGGAGCAAAAGGAAGAAGTAGAAAAATTACAGGAAAAATTTACCAAGGAATTCGAAAATTTGGCGAACAAGATTTTGGATGAAAAAAGCACCAAGTTTACAAAGCAAAATCAGGAGAATATGCAGAGCATATTGACCCCATTGCAAGAAAAGATTCAAAATTTTGAAAAGAAGGTAGAGCAGACCCATAAAGAGAGTATAGATTACCATGCGGCACTAAGGCAGCAAATCTTTGGCCTTAAAGAGCTTAATGAGCAAATGAGCAAGGAGGCCGTTAACCTTACCAAGGCATTGAAGGGTGATAGTAAAATGCAAGGCAATTGGGGAGAGCTGGTCTTGGAACGGGTCTTGGAAAAATCCGGATTAGAAAAAGACAGGGAATATTCCGTACAGCAGAGCTTTACCTTGGATGATGGTACCAGGGTACTCCCAGATGTGATCATAAACCTTCCGGACGGTAAAAAAATGATCGTGGATTCCAAGGTTTCCCTTACAGATTATGAACGCTTCATAAATTCCGAGGACGAAGAGCTAAAGGAACGTTTCTTAAAAGATCATATCAATTCACTTCGTAAACATGTAGATCAATTGTCATCTAAAAAATACGAAGATTTGTATACCATGGAAAGTCCAGACTTTGTATTGTTGTTTGTACCTATAGAACCCGCATTTGCCATAGCTATTAACAATGACAGCAACCTATATAACAAGGCATTTGAACAAAACATAGTAATAGTTACCCCCTCTACCCTTTTAGCTACTTTACGAACCATTGATAGCATGTGGAGCAATGAAAAGCAGCAACGGAACGCCATTGAAATTGCCAGACAAGCGGGAGCTTTGTACGACAAGTTCGAAGGTTTTGTAACAGATCTTACTAAAGTTGGTAAAAAAATGGATGAGGCCAAGAGCGAATACAAGGGAGCCATGAACAAATTGGTAGAAGGCCGTGGCAATATCATTACCAGCATTGAAAAACTAAAAAAAATGGGTGCCAAGGCAAAGAAGTCCATTCCCGAGCCTATCTTAAAAAGAGCCCAAGAAGATGATTTTATTGAAGAACCCACCGATTAAACCAATACTATGTCCACCTTTAAAACAGCCAAGGAATCTCGTCTTTCCATTACCGAACTTATGCTCCCCTCCCATTCCAATTTTGGAGGCAAGGTACATGGCGGGCATATTCTAAACCTTATGGATCAAATAGCTTTTGCCTGCGCCTCTAAACATTCGCAGCGCTATTGTGTAACCGCTTCCGTAAACAAAGTAGATTTTTTAAGCCCAATAGAAGTAGGCGAACTCGTTACCTTGAAGGCCTCCATCAACTACACTGGGCGTACGTCTATGGTAGTCGGGGTTAGGGTAGAGTCCGAAAATATCACCACAGGAAAGACTAAACACTGCAACTCATCCTACTTCACCATGGTGGCGAAGGACACGGATGGTAAAAGTGTTCCAATTCCTGGCCTATTGGTAACCGATAAACAGGGTATACGCAGATTTGCCCGGAGTATCCAAAGAAAAGAACAAGCTACCCAAAGGAGCACTCGTTTTGATGCTTCAAAATTTAAGGTAGATGACTATATGACATCTCTGGAAAAAGAGAATATCAAGATTGCGCTGTAGCAATCCCCGCTGCGGCATCTTCATCCAAAAACCATAATAAACGACCAGTATTAGGGGCTACTAAAGACGCAGGGTACGTTTTGTAATCGCCCTCGCTCTTCATAATTTCCCTGATCTTTTCTGATTTACTACTCCCGGTAACCAAGAAGGCCACCTCCTTGGCATTATTTATCACTTTGCCGGTAAGTGTAATTCGGCGCTGACCAGAATCGGGATGTACCGCCACCTCACAATTGTTTGGAGCATCCCATAAGTGAATTTCATGTGGAAATATAGATGCGGTATGCCCATCATCGCCCATTCCCAAAATCACCAGATCAAATTGCGGAAGATCTTCTGATCGCGGTATAGTCGAGTTCAATAATTCGCCATAAGACACGGCTTCCTCCGAAGGATTTTTTTCTCCTTTAATGCGATGTATGTTGGTACTGGGAACAGAAATCTTCGAAAATAGATGCTCATCGGTCATCCGGTAATTGCTCTCATCATCGGTTGGAGGCACGCAGCGTTCATCTCCCCAATAAAAATGAACCTGGGACCAATCCAAATCCTTAAAGTTATCAGCGAGGTAATCGAAAACTATTTTGGGCGTGCTTCCTCCGGAAAGAGCTATATGTATTGACTCTCCTTTCTGAATAAGCCTTTTTAAATATTCAGAGAAATGTTGGGCAACCTCTTGCTTGGATTTATAAATCTTTACTTCCATTTAAACAATTTAACTAATTAC
This sequence comes from Spongiimicrobium sp. 3-5, assembly GCF_046557915.1. Classification (NCBI taxonomy): domain Bacteria; kingdom Pseudomonadati; phylum Bacteroidota; class Flavobacteriia; order Flavobacteriales; family Flavobacteriaceae; genus Spongiimicrobium; species Spongiimicrobium sp. 3-5. The sequence continues at coordinate 459,859 of NZ_JBHEBG010000004.1, read as the reverse complement.
GCAGAAACCGGGATCGTCCGCTAAATTTTCCCCAGGATTCCGCCACATATACAAGCCATCAATAAGATCATCGGCGTTGGTAGGGCCCCATACCCCGGCAGAATAGCCATAGATATGTACATCTTTGCCATTTTCCCAATAATCTAGAATAGGGTCTACAAACTCCCAAGCTGCCTCTACCTCATCGGCCCGTGCATACAAAGTGGCATCACCCTGCATTGCATCCAATAGCAGCCTTTCATAGGCTTCCATCACATGGGTCTCTACCAAACTCGAATAGTAAAAATCTAAATTGGCCCGTTCTACCTTAAACCCTTGCCCCGGTACTTTTACTCCAAATTTCATTAGAATGCCTTCATCGGGCTGTATTCTTATAATCAATTTGTTGTCTTTGTTATTGATATTGCCTTCTTTAAAAATCTGATGATGGGGCGACTTAAAGTGAATTACTATTTCCGTAACCTTGGTAGGCATACGTTTGGCCGTACGCACATAGAAGGGTACATCTTTCCATCTCCAATTGTCTACATAAAATTTTAAGGCAGCGTACGTTTCCGTAGTAGACTCAGGATCTACACCTGGTTCTTCTCTGTATCCGTTTACCTTTTCCCCATCAATGACCGATGAGACATATTGCGCCCTGATGGTATTTTTAAAAAGCGTTTCTTCATCCTTCATAATCCGAAGCGATTTTAAGGCCTTTACTTTTTCGTTCCTAATCTCCTCTGCCTGATCCCCTATAGGAGGCTCCATAACAACAAGGGATACTATTTGTAGTAAGTGATTTTGGAACATATCCCTAAGGGCGCCCGATTTATCATAATAACCACCTCTTTTTTCTACGCCCACCTTTTCGGCATTGGTAATTTCCACATGGCGTATGTAATTGCGGTTCCACAACGGTTCAAAAATACTATTGGAAAAACGGGTCACCAGCAGATTCTGAACGGTTTCTTTACCCAGATAGTGGTCTATCCTATAAATTTGAGATTCCTGAAAATAACGCTGCAATCCTGTGTTCAGGTTTTTTGCCGTTTCCAAGCTATAGCCAAAAGGTTTTTCAACAATTAACCTCTTGCATCCGTCTTGCTCCGAAGTAAGGCCCTGATCATATAAATTTTTAGCTATAGGTTCATAGATACCGGGCGGTGTAGACAGGTAAAAAATATAGTTGTTGTCCGTGCCATATTTGGTGTTCAGATCTGCAATACGTTTGCCAAGTCTATCGTAGCTGGTATCGTATTCGCGACCCAAATCTTCGTAGAAAAGCGAATCTGAAAACTTTTTAACAAACGCCTCGCTCTTCTTATCAATTTTATCGGACAGGTACGAACTTTCCAAGACCACCTTTTTCCTAAATTCTCCATCGGTAAGGTCGCTTCTACTTACACCAAGTACTACAAAATTTTCTGGTAGATGATTTCCTAAGTATAGATTGTATAACGCCGGAATCAGTTTCCTGGCAGTAAGGTCTCCGGATGCTCCAAAGATAACCAGCATTTGATTGGATGTCTTATTCATATGAGTTGGATATGGTGGTTGGTCGATAAATATATAACAAGGGAGTTACGCTGTGTTGCTTTATCTAACAAACTTCCCCATTGTCGATATTTTAAATTATTTTTGATTTTAGCTTTAACGAAGATAAAGTTTATTTAGGTTATCTGATTTACAACTTTGTTACTTAATAGACCAAATTTGTTAAGTAACTGCAACATAATTATATGGGACAAGATAAATACGATTTTGGTTTGATAGGCCTTGGCGTCATGGGGCGTAATTTTATATTGAATGTGGCCGACAATAACTTTAAAGCTTTTGGCTATGATCTGGATGAGGAAAAAGTAAGTGCCTTACAAGAAGAAGGAGGCGATACTGCAAGGGTAGATGCTACATCCGATATAGTAACTTTTGTAGCCGCTTTGGCCCAACCCAGAAAGATTATGCTCTTGGTACCCGCAGGAAAGATCGTGGACGCCGTAATTGAAAATTTATTACCACATTTGGAAAAGGACGATATTATCATTGACGGTGGAAACTCTTTCTTTACCGATACCGACAGACGTGAAGCTTATCTACAATCCAAAGGTATACATTTCTTTGGGGCTGGTGTTTCGGGTGGTGCCAAAGGAGCCCGTAAAGGTCCAAGCATAATGCCAGGCGGGTCTAAACCCGGTTATAGGGAGGTACAACCAATTTTTGAGGCTGTTGCCGCCAAATTCAAAGGTGAACCTTGTGTGGCCTACCTAGGTCCAAAATCGGCCGGGAACTATGTAAAAATGGTGCACAACGGCATTGAATATGGACTAATGCAACTTACCTCGGAAATCTACGATTTACTAAAAAAAGCGGGCGATTTCAATAACGACGAACTCCATGAAACTTTTGCAGCATGGAACAACGGTCGTTTGCAATCTTTTTTAGTTGAAATTACCGCGGAGATTTTAAAACAAGAAGACGACCAAGGTCCTGGGCGCCTAGTAGATAAAATTTTGGATAAGGCCAAACAGAAAGGTACCGGAAAGTGGACATCTCAAAATGCCATGGATCTAGGGATACCCATCCCATCCATAGACATAGCAGTAAGCATGCGAGAAATATCGGCCTTAAAAGAAGAGCGGGTAAATGCCGACAAGCTTTATGATAGACCCACCCCTACTGCCATGGATAAAGATGTACTGGCAAAAATGGCCGAGGAAGCCCTATACTTTTCATTTATTGTTACCTATGCCCAGGGGTTACATCAATTGGCGGACGCCTCCAAGGAGTATGGTTATGATCTAGACCTTGCGGTTATTTCCAAAATATGGAGAGCTGGTTGTATCATTAGGGCTGGACTTCTCGAAGATATTGCCCTGGCCTATAACAGTGATACAACGCTACCCAACTTATTAGTGGCGCCAACTTTTGTGGAAAAGATTAAATCTACGGTCGATGCTGCGCGGGAATTGGTTGCTTATTCCGCTAAAAATGGAGTGCCATTACCCGGCCTCTCCAATTCACTTACCTATTTTGATGCTTACACATCTGGTCGTTTACCATTAAATTTAATACAGGCTCAGCGCGATCATTTTGGTTCGCATACCTATGAGCGGACAGATAAGGAGGGTATTTTTCACACAGCTTGGGGAGCATAGTTAATTTATAATCAGCTTTCTATACGGTTTGCTGTTATCTTTTACGCTTCAAACCAATATCTTGGACATTACCTCCACCACAAGAACATCGCATTTGGTAGACCCAAACTCGAAAACATCCTTGGTTATCGATAATTGGTATAACTCCTCTTTTACCATTTTCTTGGCGCGGTGTAGTCGTACTTTCACATTTGCATTAGTAAGATTTAAGCAATCCCCGATTTCCTTCAATGACATCCCCTCAACGGTCCTAAGGATATAAACAACTCTGTATTTTGAGTCTAGTTTTTGAATAGTTTGTTCCAACATCAGCGCTGTTTCTTTCTGAATGAACTTTTTTTCGGGGTCTAGTGGGCCAAAACTTTCATGTGTTTCCAAGTTTTTGGTATTCCTTCCAATTAAATCCGTGTTAAGTGGTACGTACTTGCCTCTCTGCCTAATTTTTATCAACGCCTCGTTTATGGCTATGCGTATCAACCATGTGGAAAAACTGGCATCGAATCGAAATTGATATAATTTCTCATAAGCCTTTAAATAAGCTTCCTGCATAACATCCTCAATATCTTGCTTATCCCTTAAATACCCAATGACAACCCTGTACAGTTTTTGATTATAACGCCTCATCAGAAGTTCATACAATTCTTTTTCCCCTGCCAAAACACGTTTAACAACCTGCTCATCGGATAATGTATTGCGGGTAAAATCATATAGATTAATGGCTTTCATCACTTTTAGTTTTACTCTTTGGATGAAATTACACCAAAAAAGTTACAAAGTTTTGTAACCTTTTTACCCATGGCCTATCCAAAACAATAGAAACCAAAAAGAAACTAAAATGAATTCGAACAAAGAAGTAGCCGTTAACTTATTGAAATACACCTTTGGATTGGTCCCTATTGTTGCGGGATTGGACAAGTTTTTAAATCTTTTGACCGATTGGTCCCAATATCTTGCACCTAGTTTAGGAGATATGTTACCTATGGAAGCGGGTGCCTTTATGGTGGTTGTGGGGATAATAGAAATTGTAGCTGGGATTCTGGTGCTCGTCAAGACCAAAATAGGCGCCCTTATCGTATCGGCATGGTTAGGACTTATTGCCCTTACTTTATTGTTTAGCGGCACTTATATTGATGTTGCCGTTAGGGATCTTGTTATGGCCATTGCAGCTTTTTCGCTCTCTAAACTGGTATCCGAAGATCCAATAAAAAGCAAAAACTAAAATAGGCACCAAAGGTCTATCTTCTATGTCTAAAGCCTCAATTATGAGGCTTTTAGCGCTTTACAAATAGGGATCAAAAAGTAATATTTCTCTAGAAGTAACGTTTGTTTAAGACCCAATCGATGTTTTTATAGACCTATGAAACGCTACTATCTTATACTTTTCCTGTCGCTATTTTTGTCGTGTTCCGATGATGACTCCCAAACACCGGATGAAGATGGGGAAGAACAGAACAATACAGCGGATTTTGTTGATGAGTTTAATGGTACCGGATCCCTTGTGGACTATGTCACCAACAACGCGCTGGCCTTACCTCAGGTAACAAGGTCAGCAGGCAGGTATTATGCGGAACTCACTGACAACACAAACAATACAACGCTTCATTTTAATGAAGAACAAGGGCGGTTAGATGCCAAAGCGCTTACATTCCCTTTCCAATTTATCGCCAGAAACATTGGGATAGGGACCATGGACGATTCGCAGTCTGCCCCCTTGCCAACTGGTAGTCCCTATATATTTTCTGGGGTACAAGTACATGTAACCGATTTTAACTCCATTAATTCTTCCCATGTGGTTGTGGGTCACAGAGGTGGAACGGGTTTTACCATAGAAGGGAAAAATACCGTAAACGGCGATTCTTCCGTAAACGATATTGGAGCCAATACAGTTCCTGAAGGACGGGCCGATATTAGAATAGTAGGTGATGAAAATAATGGGCTTACCGTATATTGGCAGTTACCTAACCTTAATTTTACTACAGTAGCGGACAATTGGATATTATACAACGACACCGGACAACTACCAGGAGAAGCACCATCATACGGCAATGAGGTATATGTTGGGCTTATCACCTATGCTTTCGGTGACACCGGTGTTCCCTTTATTGGGACTTGCGATGCAATTCAAATAACTGACTAAAAAACTGGCGCCTTACCCCTATTTGCTCAAATACATCTTACGACGGGCGTACAGATTGTAGAACTCGTCGTCCTTTAAACTATCTATAAACAGAATACTTTCGCCGGTACTCTTCATTTCCGGGCCTAGATTTTTGTTTACATTGGGAAACTTGTTGAATGAAAAAACAGGTTGCTTTATCGCAAATCCTTCTAACTGCGGGTTAAACTTAAAGTCTTTCACCTTTTTTTCACCTAGCATTACCTTGGTTGCATAGTTTACATAGGGTTCTTTATACGCTTTTGCTATAAAGGGAACTGTTCTGGATGCCCTTGGATTGGCCTCTATAATGTAGACCATATCATCCTTAATGGCAAATTGTATATTGATAAGGCCTACGGTATTAAGGGCCAGGGCAATTTTTTTGGTATGATCTTTTATCTGTTGCATAACAAACTCGCCCAAGTTAAAGGGAGGTAGGGTGGCATTGGAATCTCCCGAATGTATTCCGCAAGGTTCTATATGTTCCATAATACCAATAATGTAAATGTCTTTCCCGTCGCAAATTGCATCGGCCTCTGCTTCTATGGCGCCATCCAAATAGTGGTCCAATAACAATTTATTGTTGGGTATCTTCCTAAGCAAGTCAACAACATGCGCTTCCAATTCCTCTTTATTGATCACGATCTTCATCCCTTGCCCACCTAAAACATATGAAGGTCGTACCAAGAGTGGAAAATCGAGTTCATCAGCAAGATGAAGGGCCTCATCGGCTGTTTCCGCTACGCCAAATTGTGGGAAGGGAATGTCATTGTCCTTCAGCAATTTAGAGAAGCTTCCCCTATCTTCGGCCAGATCCAGGGATTTAAAACTTGTCCCTATTATCTTAATCCCGTATTTATCCAATTTTTCTGCAAGCTTCAGGGCCGTTTGTCCACCAAGTTGAACTATTACCCCTTCGGGCTTTTCGTGCCTAATAATATCGTAGATATGTTCCCAAAAAACGGGTTCAAAATACAGCTTGTCTGCTGTGTCGAAATCCGTTGAGACCGTTTCCGGATTACAATTGATCATAATTGTTTCGTAACCGCATTCGGCAGCGGCCAAAACCCCGTGAACACAGCAGTAATCGAACTCTATTCCCTGTCCAATACGGTTAGGTCCGGAGCCTAGCACCACTATTTTCTTCCTATCGGTAACAACACTGTCGTTTTCCACATATTTCTTACCATCGGGTGTTTCTATTTCCGCTTCAAAAGTGGAATAGTAATAGGGTGTCATTGCCTTAAATTCTGCGGCACAGGTATCTACCAATTTATAAACCCTGTTGATACCCATATCAGAACGCTTTTTATGTACTTCGCTCTCATAACAGTCTAACATATGGGCCACTTGTCTGTCGGCGAAGCCCTTTTGCTTGGCTTCTAGCAGTAGTTCCTTGGACAAGGTTTTTATCGTAAATTTTGAAATTTCTTTTTCCAAGAAATGTAGCTCCTCGTATTGCTTTAAGAACCACATATCTATTTTGGTAATTTCATGGATCCTACTTAAAGGAATACCTAGTTGAATGGCATCATAGATTACAAAGACCCTGTCCCAACTTGCAATGGTAAGTTTTTGGATTATCTGATCATAATCACGATACCCTTTGCCATCGGCGCCAAGGCCGTTTCTCTTGATCTCCAGGGATTGGGTGGCCTTATGTAGTGCTTCCTGAAAGGAACGCCCAATGCCCATAACTTCTCCAACAGATTTCATTTGTAATCCCAAAGTTCTATCGGAACCCTCAAATTTATCAAAATTCCAACGTGGAATCTTAACGATCACATAGTCTAAGGTAGGTTCAAAGAGTGCGGAAGTAGATTTGGTGATCTGATTGTCCAATTCGTCCAAATTATAACCGATGGCCAATTTGGAAGCTACTTTTGCAATAGGATATCCGGTTGCCTTGGAGGCCAAGGCCGAAGACCTGGATACTCTTGGGTTGATTTCGATTGCAATAATATCTTCTTTTTCATCCGGACTAACAGCGAACTGTACATTACATCCCCCTGCGAAATCGCCGATACTACGCATCATCTTTATGGCCATATCCCGCATACGTTGGTAAGTACGGTCGGACAAGGTCATGGCGGGGGCAACCGTAATGGAATCTCCGGTATGGATTCCCATGGGATCCATGTTTTCTATGGCGCAAATGATTACCACGTTATCGTTTTTATCGCGCAGCAATTCCAACTCATATTCCTTCCAACCCATAAGGGCCTTATCTATCATTACCTCATGGATAGGGGATATTTCTAGGCCTCTACTCAATAGTTCATCAAAATCTTCGGGTTTATAAACAATGGATGCACCCGCTCCTCCTAGGGTATAAGAGGCGCGTATTACCAAAGGAAAACCAAATTCTTGGGCTATCTCTTTACCTTTTAAAAATGAAGCCGCCGTAGCCTGCGGAGCCATGCCTATGCCAATTTTCAGCATTAGCTCGCGAAACTTCTCCCGATCTTCCGTAATATTTATGGCGTCGATATCCACGCCGATAATTTCCACTCCAAAATCTTCCCAAATACCTTTCTCCCCCGCCTCAATACATAAGTTTAGTGCTGTTTGTCCACCCATCGTTGGTAATACCGCATCAATATTTGGATGTTCTTCCAAAATCTGTATGATAGATTTAGTAGTCAGCGGTTTAAGATATACATGATCGGCCATGGTAGGGTCGGTCATAATAGTAGCTGGGTTGCTATTAATTAGGATTGTCTCTATCCCATCTTCGCGTAAGGAACGAAGGGATTGGGAGCCAGAATAATCAAATTCGCAGGCCTGCCCAATTATGATGGGACCGGAACCAATAATTAAAATAGACTTCAGATCTTTTCTTTTCGGCATTTTTCTATGGTTTGTATATCAATTTATTGGACAAAAAAAAGGTGCTACTTTTAGAAAAGTAACACCAATTTATTTTAAAGAATATCGTCATTATTTTTTGTGTCTCAGCTCAGAGGATACAGATAGTTTTTTTCTTCCCTTGGCTCTTCTTCTGGCAAGAACCTTTCTACCATTCACAGACGCCATGCGTTCCCTAAAGCCATGCTTGTTCTTTCTTTTTCTCTTTGATGGCTGATATGTTCTTTTCATCCCAGAATAATTTAACCGTGCTTATAAATACTATTTGAAAGTCTTGCAATTATACTCTGCAAAATCTGGGCGCAAATATACGAAGAGTTTTTGCTTTGCCAAACCGAAATATAAAAATGTTTCGAATTGTTTTTATTACTTTTGCCGCAGTGGAATTACAAGCCATCCAAAACATGAAATTTTTACTGTCGCCCCTAATCCTTTTTCTTTACAGTTCCGTCCTATTTGCACAGACTTCCCTGCAGTATAATTTGAAGCAAGGCGAGGTATTTACCGTAAAACAAGATGCGGTGCAGATTATTACCCAGGAACTAGAGGGTGCTGCCCACGAGATTACAAATGTAATCAATGGTATTTTAGAGTTTAAGGTTGTAGCTCTGGCAAAAGACAGTTATGAAATTGAACTGCGTTTCAAAGACCTTAATCTAAGTATGACATCCAGTATACAGGGAGAATTGATGAACGTAAAGGCCAGTGAGGTAATAGAAGGAGACATGCAATCCAAAATTTTTAACAGCCTCCTTAACAGTCCGGTAATGCTTACTTTGGCCAGAACCGGAGACATCCTTCAGGTTATTGGCGGGGATAGTTTGGTTTCCAAAATGGCGGACGCCTCTGGTATTGAAGACGAGTTTTCTCTGAACCTAATGAAGAAATCCTTGGAAAAGGAGTTTGGCTCCGAAGCGCTATCCAACAGTTACAAGCAAATGACCTATATATATCCAGATGAGCCTGTAAGTGTTGGCAGCACATGGGAAAATAGCTATACGGGCAAGCTTAATACAAAAAATTCCTGGGCTTTGGATGAAATAACGGCTGCCCAGGCGATGATAAGTGGTAAGGCCGAAGTGGTAATGGATATTAAGGAACCTGCTACCACCATGCTCCTTAATGGTACACAACAAACTAAAATAACGGCCAATTTGGATTCTGGTTTTATCCAAAAAATGGAAGTTGAAGGTTTGTCCGAAGGTTTTTCTACAATAACCCAACTTGGGGAACAAGAAATACCTACCAAGATAAAATCTACGATTACCTACGAATTAATAGAAGAATAATATGTTCAATAAAAATATTAAACTAGTAATAGCTGCTTTGATAATTGCGTACGCCGTATATCAATTTGTGGAAGGCAACATTGGAAACGGAATATTTTTGATTTTGCTTTCCCTGATCTTTGTATTTCTTTATTTCCGTAATGAAATGATCCTTTTGGCATTTCTTAGGATGCGAAAGCAAGATTTGGAAGGTACACAAAAGTGGCTGTCCAAAATAAAAAATCCGGAAGCTGCCCTAATTAAAAAACAACAGGGATATTATAATTACCTCCACGGTATTATTTTTTCACAAAAGAACCTTACCCAGGCGGAAAAATACTTTAAAAAGGCATTGAAACTTGGACTTACCATGGATTATGATATTGCCATGGCCAAATTAAGTTTGGCCGGTATTTCTATGCAAAAACGCCGTAAACGCGAAGCTACCCAATTACTACAGGAAGCCAAGAAATTGGACAAGAACAATATGCTTACCGAGCAGATACGGATGATGCAGCAACAGATGAAAAAAATCTAAATTTTCTTTACTTAATAATTTTGTAGTAACCCTTGTTCGGAATCGCTATCGCATATGTTTTACGGGAGTTGTTGTTGAGATGTGGCTCCCTTAACCATGGATTGTGCCGTTTTAATACTTTGTAATTTATTTCGTAAAGTTTGGCGAAATCGGCAAAGTTGGCAATGGGTTCGTTAACTTCCACCGTAAAGGTGGGAACGGAATTGTACAAATCTTCTTGGGCAATGTCGAAACCATATTTATCCGGATTGGAAAGGATTTCCTTAATTGCCAAAATCCTAAAAACGTAACGGCCCGTCTCTTCTCCCAACAGCAAATCGTAATATCCTTCAGCTTTCTGAATACCCATAAATTTATTGATAGAACCAGATCCTGCATTGTACGAGGCTGCGGCCAACGTCCAACTCCCAAACTTCTTTTTTGAGTTCTTTAGATACCTGCAGGCCACTTCCGTTGCTTTTTCTATATGATAACGCTCATCAACATTGGTGTTTACCTCTAATCCATACTCCCTTCCGGTGGCTCTCATTATTTGCCAAAAGCCAGTAGCGCCCGCAGGAGATACCACATTTTGTAGCCCACTCTCCGCAACGGCCAAATATTTAAAATCGTCCGGAATCCCATTCTTTGCCAAAATTGGCTCTATGATAGGAAAATATTTGTTGGCTCTTTTCATTAAGAGCAATGCGTTAGATTGCCAATAGGTATTGACCAAAAATTCGCGGTCTACACGCTCCATGATCTCCGGGTCATCGGAAGGAACAGATTCCCCAGCAAAACTAAGATCTTTGGGAATATCGATGGCAGAAATCCTATACCCCTTAACTTCATTGTCCATTTGTTCGTCCTTTTCTACACTGGCTACATCACCTGTATTTTGCACGGCAAAAATTAGACTGCCCAATACAAAAACCAATCCCAAACCCATCAAAATATTTTTCAAAAACCGCATAACGTTTACTTTATTCATAGTTCAAATATACTGAAGAAATAATTTAAAAATATCTTTGACAGCTTTCCCGTTTTCACAATTAACAATGGTATTGCCCATTATTTAGCGGAAAAAAACTTCTTAATTGTAATAGGATATCTAGACCAATCTTCTATTTCTTTGAAATAAATAACTCATTTATTCCAATATAATTGCAGGCAAATGTTCATTAAACCATTTAAATCTATGAATGATCATGGCATGGGTACCGTTTTTAACGGTAATACAGTTTTTAATGTTGACCTTGGGAAACACTGCGTCCTTTTCGCCATGGATGTGCACCAAATTGGACGGGGATTCTTTTGGTTCCCAATTAACTATTTGATCTATGGACCAATCTATGTAGTACTTGTCCCTTATGGAAAGATATTGTTCGTAAAGTTCCAATCTTTTTGTTACCGTCTCCCCAAATGCGTATTTGGCCAACAATTCCACATTGTTTACCAAACCCGTGGGAAGTAATTTGTGGATTTTGGTATATCTGGCAAAAATCATACGTTTTGGTAATTCGGATTTTGTTTTTACGCTAGATACGATAACCACTTTTTTTACCTCGATGTGTTTTGCTATTTCCTGTACCAACATGCCCCCAAAGGAAACACCTACCAAAACTGGATTTTTGTGTACTATTCTTTTGCTCATTGCCAAAGCATATTCCTGTAATGTTGCTCCTTTTTCGGGAACAAACCAATCCAGAAAATGCTGTTCAAACTGTTTTTTCGGTAAGGAGATATTGCTGAAAATTGTAGAATTTGCAGCCATTCCCGGCATAAAGTAAACGTGTATTTTGTTAATGGTCATGTTGTGTTAACTCTCCGTAAAAATAGGAAATTACCATTTTTTTTAGTACTTTTGCTGTCCTAACCAAAATTTAACCCCGAAGAAATAATAACTTAATCCAACCAGTGATTTTAAATTACAATTTGAGAACGTTGTAGTTTTAAGACCAATCAAAATTAAAAATCAAACTATATGAATGAAGTAGAAATTAAGGATAATAGTTTCTTACGCCAATTTGAAACTAGAATGGATGGTCATTTAGCCAAGATTGAGTACTCATCACAAGAACGTAAAGTTTTTCTAACCAAGTTGGTTATTCCTGAAGAGATTGTAAAAGAAAATTTTAAAGAGGATTTTATCAAAGGTGTGCTTAACCACATACAAGAGAAAAATCTTCGAGTGGTTCCTACCAGTCCGCAAATTGCAGGGTTTTTAAGAAAAAACCGGCAATACAAAGAAATGTTACCGGTAGGCATACGCATCTAACTTCTTCAAACCTCTCCACTCGAGAGGTTTTTTTATGCCATTACCCTATCTGTCGAGAATTGCATCCTAACCAAGCCGTCTTCAGCAATTTCGGTAAGCACTACTTTTTGTAAGGTGTTTACCAATTCCGGATTCCAAGGAGTTTTTACCTTAACATAATTCTCTGTAAATCCTTGTATAAACCCTTGTTTGTTCTCCCCTTCAAAAAGTACGGTTCTTTCACTTCCCAACTGACTTTCATAAAAGGCCCTTCGTTTTTTTACGGACAGGCCCCTGAGCATTCTGCTCCGCTTGTTCCTTACTTTTTTAGATACTACACCCTCCATGGAAGCCGCTACTGTATTGTCTCGTTCAGAATAGGTAAACACGTGTAGATAAGAAATATCCAACGTATTAAGGAAATGGTAGGTCTCCAAAAAATGTTCCTCGGTCTCCCCCGGAAAGCCAACAATGACGTCTACGCCTATACAGGCATGGGGCATCCTTTCTTTTATTCTATTAACGCGATCTACGTATACCTCTTTTTGATAACGTCTGCGCATCAATTTTAGAATGGTATTACTTCCGCTTTGCAAGGGTATATGAAAATGCGGTACAAAAGAATTGCTACGGGTAACGAAGTCTATGGTTTCATCCTTCAGTAGATTGGGTTCTATGGAAGAAATACGTAGCCGATGAATACCTTGTTTTTTGTCCAGAGCCTTAACAAGGTCCAAAAAAGTGTGCTCGTGCTTTTTGTCGCCAAACTCACCCTTTCCATAATCTCCTATATTGACGCCTGTGAGCACAATTTCCTTGATGCCTTGCTCAGCTATTTCCGATGCATTTTTCAATACATTTTCTAGACTATCGCTACGCGATATACCCCGGGCCAAGGGAATGGTACAATAAGTACATTTGTAATCGCATCCGTCCTGTACTTTCAAAAAAGCCCTGGTCCTATCGCCAATGGCATAGCTACCCACATAAAAGTCTGCCTCCCCAATTTCACAGGAATGCACTTCTCCAAAGTCGTTTTTGGATAGATCATTAATATAATCGGCAATCTTAAACTTTTCCGTGGCTCCCAACACAAGGTCTACCCCATCTACCGATGCCAGTTGCTCTGGCTTTAGTTGGGCATAACAACCAATGGCTGCAATAAAGGCCTTTGGATTGGTTTTTTGCGCTTGCTTAACAATGGTCTTAAAACGTTTGTCTGCATTTTCTGTGACCGAACAAGTATTGATGACGTACATATCCGCCGGCTCCGAAAAATCCACACGCAAATACCCATCTTCCTGAAAGCCCCTGGCTATAGTAGAGGTTTCGGAAAAATTAAGTTTACATCCCAAAGTATAAAATGCTACTTTCCTTTCCATGGAATTCGATGCTGATTTTTTTGGATTGCAAATATACCAACTTATGCGCTAAGTATAAAGAAATGGATAGTTCCGTTAATTTAGCTATGGTAACTTTTACGCCATTTTTTTGTTTCTTCAAAAACGTGGTTCAATATAGAAGCTTCTTCTTCGTTAAACTCCGCTTTTCGGCGTGCCATCATTACCTTTGCCGCTTCAAACGCTTTTTTTGGAAGGTAAGTAGTAAAACCAGCTGCTCCTCCCCAACTAAAGCTAGGAATAAAATTTCTTGGAAAGCCGCTTCCAAAAATATTGGCGTTAACACCTACCACTGTACCTGTATTGAACATTGTATTAATGCCACATTTGCTATGATCGCCCATGATTAAACCGCAAAATTGGAGTCCGGTCCGTGCAAAACCTTCGGTTTCATAACTCCAAAGGCGCACCTGATCGAAGTTATTCTTAAGATTGGAATTATTGGTGTCCGCCCCAATATTACACCACTCGCCTAAAACAGAGTTCCCAAGATATCCATCGTGCCCCTTACTGGAGTTGGCAAAGATCACCGAATTGTTTATCTCACCGCATACCTTGCCACGGGGTCCTACTGTGGTAGGGCCATAAATTTTAGCACCCATTTTTACCACGGCCTTTTCACAAAGTGCAAATCCGCCCCTAATCATATTACCTTCCAAAACCTCTGCATCCTTGCCAATATATATTGGCCCTTCATTTGCGTTAAGGATACTGCACTCTACCTTTGCCCCCTCTTCCAAAAAAATGTTTTGAGGGTTCAATACCGTATTGGTTTTAGAAATTGCGGCGCTTTTCCTATCCTTAGTGATAAGATCAAAATCTGCTTGAAGCGCTTCCCCATTTTTGGAAAAGATATCCCAAGTATGTTGAATCCGAAGAACATCTTCTTCAAACTCAATACATTTATAGTCTTCAAAATCTATATTTTCCTGAGTCTCCAAAGAGAAAAAGGCAATAACTTCCTCGCCATAAAAAATGGCTTCCCTTTCTTTTAGTGCCTTTACGGCACGGACTAAAGTTGGATTAGGTAAAAAAGAGGCATTGATCATTATGTTGCGTTCCATCTCTACCATAGGATACTTTTCCGAAAGATATTCCTCCGTTAGCGAAGTAGTGGTATACCCCAAGTATTTTTCCCATTTTTCGCGAATGGTCAGTATTCCTATTCTAATTTCGGCTACAGGTCTCGTATAGGTAAGGGGCAATAGGGCTTTTCTAACTGGTCCGTCAAAAAGAATGTAGTTCATTGGTTGGATTTTGAATAAAATTAAAAAAAATACGCCCCCGATGCTATCGGGGGCGTAACTTTATATTGCAGAAAAGAATTTTATTCCTCTTTCTTAAATTTTTTGTACTTATTCTTGAACTTATCAATACGCCCTGCTGTATCGATCAATTTGGATTTTCCGGTGTAGAAAGGATGTGATGTTCTGGAAATTTCCAATTTCACTAAAGGATACTCAACGCCATCCACTTCCAAAGTCTCTTTAGTATCTGCGGTAGACTTGGTGATAAAAACATCGTCATTGGACATGTCTTTAAAGGCTACCATTCTATAATTCTCCGGATGTATGTCTTTTCTCATCTTAACTAATCTTTACGTCTTCTAGATTTTAGAGGTGCAAATTTACTTATTTTTCTCAAAACAACAATTTTAATTCTTAAAAAAGGCAAAGAAAATCGTATTTTTAAATGTAACAAAAGTCTGTGCGGAGCAACTAATCTATATAAAACCTATAAACAATTCTTAAAATGGAAGAAAACCAACCCAAAACAGGAAAATTTTCACTGAACTACGGACTTATTCTAGGGGCACTTGGAGTTGCCTTTGGCATAATGTTGTATACCATGGATGCCCATTACACACAAGAGATTTCCAATACCATCATAGGCATTACCATGATGGTAGCTGTAATTGTATGGGGTATTTTTAGCTATAAAAAAGCCAATGGAGGTTTCCTAACACTTAGCGAGGCACTTAAATTGGGTGCCGGTATCGCCCTAGTTGCCGCTATTATTGGGGTAATTTATTCTTTGATTCTTTCTAACTTCATAGATCCGGATTTTGCCCAGAAAACCATTGATTATCGCATGGCAGAGGTAGAAGCTTCCGGAGAGTTGTCGGCAGAGGCCATACAACAGCAGAAAGAGATGAGCCTAAAATTCTTTTGGATGGGATATCCTTTTTACCTGATTATCAATATAATTCTAGGGTTGATCATTGCATTGGTAACGGGCCTATTCATGAAAAAGCAAAAGCCCGCTTATTGATAGTAAATTTGTACTTTTGAATAGATTTCCCAAAAGTATTCAATGAATTTGTCCATAGTTATTCCGCTGCTCAACGAAGAAGAATCCATAGAAGAGCTGCACGATTGGATTGTAAAAGTGATGCAGTCCAACGGTTTTTTATATGAAATCCTTTTTATAGACGACGGTAGCAACGACGGTTCTTGGGAAATAATAACCTCCCTTTCGGAAACCAATCCCCAGGTTAAGGGTATTAGGTTTCTAAAGAATTTTGGGAAATCGCAGGCATTGCATGCAGGTTTTAAAGCTGCCAATGGAGATGTGGTGATAACCATGGATGCCGACTTGCAGGACAACCCCGAGGAAATTCCGGAATTGTACAGGCTCATCTCCAAGGAAAATTACGATCTAATCTCTGGATGGAAGAAAAAGCGGTACGATTCCGTAATCAGTAAAAACCTCCCCTCCAAACTATTCAATTGGGCGGCTCGCAGAACATCTGGTGTAAAACTGCACGATTTTAACTGTGGCCTAAAGGCTTTCAAAAAAGAGGTGGTGAAGACCATTGAAGTATCGGGCGAAATGCATCGCTACATACCAGTACTGGCCAAAAGCGCCGGCTTTTCTAAAATAGACGAGAAAGTGGTACAGCACCAAGCAAGAAAATACGGTAAAACTAAATTTGGTATGGAACGTTTCATAAATGGCTTTTTAGATTTAATAACCATATGGTTCGTTTCCAAATTCGGTAGGCGGCCAATGCATCTCTTTGGTGCCTTGGGTGTAGTTATGTTTTTAATAGGTTTGGGGTTTGCGCTGTATTTAGGGATCGACAAACTATTTATTCACCCAACGGGTAGACTTATAACAGACCGCCCCCAATTTTTTATCTCTCTAACTTCCATGATAATTGGTACCCAGCTCTTTTTGGCAGGTTTTTTAGGTGAAATTATGGTACGGTCGCGAAAAAATGAAACACGCTATACTATTTCCGAGGAATTAAATCTAAGACCAAAAGAAAACCAATATTCTTCGTAATTTTGAAGTGTTAAATAAATCTCCAAACGTATATGGATCCTATTGTAAATACCGCCAAGAGTTGGCTGACCGATTTTTTCGATTCTGAAACTAAAAAAGAAGTACAACAGCTCCTGGAGAAGGATCCCGAGGAAATTAAGGATCGGTTTTATCGTGATTTAGAATTTGGCACAGGTGGCATGCGGGGCATAATGGGCGCTGGCACCAATAGAATAAACAAATATACCTTGGGGAAAAACACTCAGGGACTTAGCAATTACTTAAAAAAAGTATATTCGACAGAAGCAATAAAAGTAGTCATAGCTTACGACTGCCGTCATAATAGTGATACGTTGGCCAAAACTGTAGCCGATGTTTTTGCCGCAAACAATATTAAAGTGTATTTGTTTTCGGAACTACGCACAACACCGGAGCTTTCCTTCGCTGTAAGGCACTTGGGCTGCCATGCAGGTATTGTATTAACAGCATCGCATAATCCTCCAGAATATAACGGTTATAAGGTGTATTGGACAGATGGCGGACAGATTGTACCTCCTCAAGACAATGCAATCATTGATGAGATAGACCGCCTTACTTTTGAAGATGTTAAATTTAATGCTGATGAAACGCTCATAGAACTGATTGATAAGGATGTGGACGAAGCTTTTATTAACGCTTCCGTGGCCAATGGAGACTTCGGATCACAGGGAAAGGATAACTTCAAAATTGTTTTCACCTCATTACACGGCACCTCCATTACCGCTATTCCAGAGGTTCTAAAACGTGCCGGATATGCCAACGTAACTATTATAGAAGAACAAGCCGAGCCCGATGGAAATTTCCCCACAGTTGTATCCCCAAATCCCGAAGAACCAGAGGCACTGACCTTGGCCATTAAAAAAGCCGAGGAAATTGGAGCGGATATGGTTGTAGGTACGGACCCCGATAGTGATCGATTAGGTATAGCCGTAAGGAACCTGGAAGGGAATATGGAGCTTCTGAACGGTAATCAGACCATGATCCTTATGACCAAATTTTTGTTGGACAGAAGACAGGAGAAAGGAATGAAAGGAAACGAATACATAGCCTCTACCATTGTTTCCACTCCTATGATGGACAAACTGGCCGAGATCTACAAAGTGGAATGCAAAACAGCCTTGACCGGATTTAAATGGATTGCCAAAATGATAAAGGATTTTCCACAACAAGATTTTGTAGGTGGGGGCGAGGAAAGTTTTGGCTTTATGGTAGGCGATTTTGTAAGGGACAAAGATGCGGTTACCGCTACCCTACTAGCCTGCGAAATAGGATCTAGCGCAAAGGCCATGGGAGGATCTTTTTATGAAGACCTCATAAACTGTTATGTAGATTGCGGTTTCTACAAAGAAAAGTTGGTCTCCCTAACCAAAAAAGGAATGAGCGGGGCCGAGGAGATAAAGCAAATGATGGTAGACTTTAGGGAGAATCCTGTTAAAACCATAGACGGTTCCAAAGTAGTTTGGATCCACGACTATAACACCTCCGTAGCGAAAAACATACTGACCGGAAAGACTGAAAAAATAAACATACCACAATCTAACGTACTTATTTATACTGCGGAGGACGGAACACGGATGGCAGCACGCCCAAGTGGCACAGAGCCTAAGATAAAATTTTACTTCAGCATAAACGCGCCGCTAAACAAGGCCGAGGATTTTAAATTGGTCGAAAAAGATTTGGACGATAAAATAACTCGGATACTCACCGAGTTGAAACTGCATTAATGGAATATTTTAAGAAAATCCTTCGCTTTGCGAAACCATATAGCAAATACGGTTACCTAAACATTTTTTTCAATATCCTTTATGCCCTTTTCAGTGCATTGTCCTTTGCGGCCCTCATCCCCATGTTGGATGTGTTGTTTAAACAAGATGAAAAAGTACTCGAAGCACCCAATTACACAGGAATAAGATATTTAAAGGACTATCTCCAAGATTATATGAATTATAGGGTTACTATTTATTCTGGAGATGACGAAATGAAAGGGTTGGTCTTGGTCATTGGCCTGGTATTGGTATTGTTTCTCCTTAAAAACGTGTTCAACTATTTGGCCATGTACTTTATTACCTTTCTTAGAAACGGAGTCTTAAAGGACATCCGGAACAACATGTACCGCAAGGTGGTTGAATTGCCCATTAGTTACTACTCCGAAAAACGCAAAGGAGATGTAATTGCCCGCATTACTTCTGATGTTTTGGAAATTCAGCATTCTTTCCTGTCCGTTCTAGAGTTGATCGTAAGAGAACCACTGACCATCCTCTTCACCATTATAATTATGTTCGGGATAAGTACAAAGCTCACGCTGTTTGTCTTCATATTTATACCCATAGCGGGGATGATCATTTCTAGAATTGGTAAATCGCTAAAGAAAAAATCGGATCGCGTACAAAAAGAGCAGGGCGAATTTTTGTCCATTATCGAAGAGACCCTTAGCGGTCTTAGGGTAATAAAGGCGTTTAATGCAGAATCGCGCTTCTTTAAGACATTTAAGACTTCTACCTATCGCTTTTTTAGATTTTCCAATAAACTGCTCAACAGACAGAACTTAGCATCCCCCACTGGGGAATTCTTAGGTATCCTGGTCATTGGGGTATTGCTTTGGTTTGGAGGTAAGATGGTTTTGGTACATCGTACCCTGGATGCTTCATCCTTTATTGCCTATATGGGCTTGGCCTACAACATTCTAACCCCGGCAAAGGCAATTAGCAAAGCTTCTTATGGTGTAAAAAAAGGGAACGCCGCAGCAGAGCGGGTACTGGAAATCTTGGAAACGGAGAACCCTATAAAAGATAAGGACAATGCAATATCAAAAACCAGCTTCGATAAAGACGTTCGCTTAGAAAATATCTCTTTTAAATATGAGGACGATTATGTCCTTCGTAATTTTAACCTCACCGTACCCAAAGGAGGTACCGTGGCCCTTGTTGGGCAATCTGGAAGTGGTAAAAGTACCATTGCCAATTTGGTTACACGTTTTTACGATGTTAATGAAGGGGTAATAAAGATAGATGGGACGGACATTAAGGACCTTACCAAAAAATCGCTTAGGGAATTATTGGGCTTGGTAACCCAAGATTCCATACTTTTTAACGATACCATAAAAAAGAACATTTCCCTAGGAAAAGAAGAAGCCACAGATGAAGAAATTATAGCAGCGGCCAAAATAGCCAATGCCCATGAATTTATCATGGCATTGCCCAAAGGGTACGATACCAATATTGGTGATGGGGGTAACAAAATAAGTGGTGGCCAAAAACAGCGTTTGTCCATTGCCAGGGCCGTACTAAAGAACCCACCTCTAATGATCTTGGACGAAGCCACTTCTGCGCTCGATACGGAAAGTGAGCGATTAGTACAAGATGCCTTGGAGAAAATGATGCGCAACAGAACCTCTATAGTTATTGCCCACAGACTTTCTACTATCCAGAATGCCAACACCATCGTGGTACTCCACCAAGGAGAAATCGTGGAGCAAGGGTCGCATAAAGAACTGCTTGAGGCCAATGGAATGTACAAAAAGTTGGTAACAATGCAATCTTTGGCCGGATAGTGGATTAAACCTTTTGTAAGAAAATTTGTCTTAGAACAAAACCATAAGCGAAAAACTTTGATTGGCGAAGAAGCTTTAGTACATCAACTAAAACAACAGGAGACCCAGTCGCAGGCCTTTGAGATACTGGTAAATCTCTACAAGGAACGGCTGTATTGGCATATCCGTAGAATAGTATTGGACCATGATGATACGGATGATGTACTTCAAAACACCTTCATCAAGGTGTATAGGAATATTGGTGGTTTTAAAGGAGATAGCAAATTGTATTCCTGGATGTACCGCATTGCAACCAATGAATCCTTGACATTTTTAAAGACAAAGTCGAAAAAACTTGGTGTTACCAACGATGAACTTATAGATAAAATGACCGACAGATTAGAGGCAGATGTCTATTTTGAAGGCGATGAAATTCAGTTGAAGCTTCAGAAAGCCATTGCATCGCTGCCAGAAAAGCAAAAACTGGTGTTCAATATGAAGTATTTTGAAGAAATGAAGTACGATGAAATATCGGAAATTTTAGAAACCTCGGTAGGCGGTTTAAAAGCTTCCTACCATTTGGCAGTAAAAAAACTGGAAGCCTATTTAACAACGGATTAAACCTTTTAATATATTGAAGGTCAAATTATACACATGAAAAATTCGAACAACAAACAGGGTTTTAAGACTCCGGACGGCTATTTTGATAAGCTTACGGACAAAATTTTGGAGCGTACATCCAAAGTGGGCCCGTCCTTACCAAAAAAGGATGGATTTAAGGTCCCTGACGACTATTTTGAGAATCTTTCAGCAAAAGTGGCGCAACAGGTAGGCCATAAGGAAACAAAGGTGATTTCGCTATGGGCCAATAAAAAATGGTATTTGGCGGCAGCTTCCATAGCTGCCATCGCAATCATTGTATTTGGAACACAATGGAACAGTGCAGGCGAAATTAGCTTCGATGACCTCGCCAATACTGATATTGAAACCTATTTACAGCATAATGAACTGGAACTTACTACCTACGAGATAGCCCAAGTGCTCCCTGTAGAGGAACTAGAGATAAATGACATCTTGGATATAGCATTGGATGGAGAACATATTATTGAATACCTTGATGAAAATATAGACGATATAGAAGACCTTAACCTTGAATATGATGAATAACACAACAAAAATGCTGGCTTTGGTATTTGCCCTGTTGGTAACCGCTTCGTTTTATGGGCAGCGCAGGCCAGGGGAACGTATAAAGGCCTTAAAAGTTGCATTTATAACCGAACGGTTAAACCTAAATTCAGAGGAGGCCCAGGCATTTTGGCCTATATACAACGCCCATTCGGATAAATTGGAGGCGTTGAGGCGAAAAGAAATCTCGGAGGTACGTGCCCCACTTAAAAATATGGACGGTATGTCCGATAGGGATGTCAACAATCTTCTGCAACAAACTATAGCAATACAACAAGAACGGCATAACGAAAATATGTCCTTTATAAAAGAAATGGGCAAAGCCATATCTGCCAAGAAAGCATTTCTATTGATAAAAGCCGAGGAAGATTTCAAAAAAAGGCTGCTGCAGCAAATACAAAAGCGCCGCAAGGGACTGGGTAACTAAAGAAAATCGATATAGTGTAAAAAAAGAAGCCAATTGGCTTCTTTTTTGTTTAAACCTTTTTCCATTTCCCAAGTCAAAGAAGTATTAACCCTAAAATTTAAAATGATGAAAAACGTAAAAATAATCTTAGTCGCAGCAATATTGTTTGGAACCTTATCCTCCTTAAGTGCGCAAAGAATAGTAAAAGTCTATCCCAGGCATGGTACCGTGGTAACCACTTTACATAAACCAAAAGTGGTAGTCCATAAGGGTATAAACTTTCATTTTGCCGATGGGGTTTGGTATAAGGTAAGAGGAAGAAAATATATAGTCTGCGCCGCTCCAACAGGAATTGCGGTAAGAAGGTTGCCTAGAGGAAACAAGGTAGTTATACATAACGGTCGTAAGTTATACAAATACAAAGGTATTTGGTATAAGAAAAAAGGCCGGGGTTACGTAGTGATCAACGTTTAGTTCAATTTGGTTTGGTTTGGTTGAATTGTGTTAGAAAAAGGGATGTACTTGCATCCCTTTTTCATTTAAAGGTAAGTTTTGAAATCTTGTTCTTTCCAGCAGCATAGGCAACGGAATCGTTCAAAAATCGTAAGGTATAGAAAGATTCCTCCGAAAGAGAGGTCCATGTTTTTCCCTTGTCCTTGGAATACGAAATACCTGTGAAACCAAGAGCAATAAGGTCTTCCCCACCAGAATTAGGGACAAATTGTACACAACTTTTATATTCTGGTTCCAAACCATTGGCCACCAAATGCCACGTTTTTCCACCATCAGTGGTAAGAGCCTTATTTTTATCCTTGTTCTCAGGGTCTGTAAAATCTCCTCCAATAACAAACCCTAAATCTTCATCATAGAAGTCGATGGAATAAATCCCCTGGGTAGCCTTTGAATTTACAATGGGTGTATTGAATATCTCCCAATGATTGCCTTTATCCTTTGTATAATAAACGGTGGCACTAGTGGTAACTATCCATGCTTTGTTTCCTTTAGTAACCACATTGGTATTGCTAGCGGCAAAGGCACCTTCCTTATCCCTTCCCTCAGGAAGTTGATCACAAGGAATTTTTTTCCAATTGTGGCCTCCATCCCTAGTGATAATAATGGACAGGCAACCACCTACACTATCGCCAATAGCAATACCTTCCATATCATTCCAAAAGGTCATGGCATCATAAAATACCCCATCGCCGGTTTCTTGGTATACCAACTGCATTTGGCCGTTGTCTCCAGTTTTAAAAAGTAAGGCAGGGCTGCCCACAGATAGCATAAAGAAGTCCGAAGTGGTATGGGCAACGGCCCTAAATTCTGGTATAATGCTGTCATATATCTTACTATTTGTCTTTATGGCATTGGTTTTCAAATCCATCAAACCATAGGTTCCTTTGTTAGCGGCAAAAGCCAAACTTCCGTCCATAATTTCAATTGCCCTAATACTAAGGGAATCTGTAAACAGGGGTTCTATTTTAACTTGTGAGAAATTGTGGCTACCTACTTTTTGGTTGCACGATTGAAAGAGAACTAGACAAAAAAGAATTATTGAAATACGCATGTCTAAAAATAAGGACAAATCTCGGGTTGAACACATTTTTTGCAATAAAGAAAGGGGAGGTATCCAATAACCTCCCCTTTCTACCTAACCAACATAAAAACTAATCGCAACCTAACTCTTCTTTTGCCTGAGCATCATTTGCCGGAAAGCAAAACCCGGAAAGTACTTCTTCTGGCACATAACGTTCTAAATTGGGATCTCGTAAAGCGACTGTTAGAAAAGCCGTGAGATCTTCTATTTCTTCCTGATTAAGATCAATATTCCCAAATTCTTCGGCCAAGCGATCGTTGGGCACCCGATCATTTTGTTTATTGCCATTATTTTTATAAGCTACCACATCTTGTATACTTGTAAGTGTTCCTCCATGCCCGTAGAATGGGTTATCTGCCAAATTGTAAAGGTTGGGGACCTTAAATTTGAAGTTATCCTCCTCTCGATTTGTAAATGCCCCTCTTCCTCGGGTAACATCTTTTCTAAAACCCCTTCTGTCTAATATTATGGCACCATTACCAATTAAATCGCCCATGCCAAACGCATGGAATTCGTTAGATTTTAAAGAAGGTCCTGTGTGGCAGTTTACACATTTACCGTTGTTCATAAATACAATGGCCCCTCGCTTTTCTTGTTCGCTCATGGCACTCATATCTCCTTTTAACCAAGATTGCCATGGTGCCTGGGTAGCTAAAACCGTCCTATTGAAAGCCGCTATGGCCAGTGCGCCTGTTAAGCGCGAGTACCTATCGGCCTCTGGCACATCCGGGAAGGCAGCATCGAACATTGCCGTATAACCAAACTCTTCGGCAAATTCTTCGTCTATTTTTAATCGATGAACATCTTGCCCGGCCATGCCTTGTACTTCCAAACCTTCGAAACCTAAAAGATTATCTGGCAAATCAGTGGCGTTGGTACCCGTATTTATATAGGGGGTATTAATTCCTGTACCACCCAAAGCACCATTCCAGAGCATTACCTCTTGGTAGGCAACATTCAATAACGAGGGTACTTTTATAGGCAAAATATCCACGGAATCTAAAGGAACACTTGGGTCTACACGCCTACCTTCACCGGCAAAACCAAAACCAATCCCTCCTTCGCTGATACCTTGGCGAGCCCCAGCATAAAAACCCGAAGCCACAGGATGACACGTAGCACAGGCATAGGTAAACTTTGTAGAAACTGTTTTTGGAGCGCCCCCCGTTGCTGTTTCATGCACCAATAATTTACCAAGGGCCACTTTTTCAGCAGTTAGCGGGTTTTTAGGGTCTTGTGGTATGCTTGCCAAATCCGTTTCAGCCGGCAATACAAAAAAACTGACCCCTGCCCCATCCGAGGCTATGTTTATGGCCGTTAATAATTCCTGATCTAGGGAGCTCATATTCGCAAATGGTTCCTCAATCATTTCCCCTTCGGTTTCCATGTCCGTAAACTCCTCTACCTTTCCGCAAGAATATATGGCCGCTAGGGCCAAAAGAACAATACACTTTTTCATATTTATAATTATTAAAATGGGTTAGTGAATAATAGAAAAAGTAATTGTTCATCATATCCTATGTCTAAAGTGTATATAATATGAGATGATAAAAAGAAAAATAACTTGCGGTACCCAATAAAAAAACCTCCCTTGTTTTCAAGAGAGGTTTTTATCTTATAGATCTTAATGGCCATGTGGCGGTCCGGGGCCTTTTTTGCGACCTCGTTGGAGGGCATCTTGCACTATACGCTGAAAGCGCTTTTTCTGTTCTGGATTACAAAGTTCATAAATAGCCCTAAAGTGATAATATACTTTTAAATCGCGTTCTTTTTCGGAATCTCCAATTAAATCGGTTATAGAATCTATCTCCTTGACAGAACCGTTACCTTCAGAAATCATTTTGAACATTTCATTCTTTAACTGCCTTCGCCGGTGGTGTAATGGCCGCATACCTTGCTCAAACTTTTGGTCCAATACCTGATACTGCTCCATCTGTAAAGTATTGAAATTGAGCTCTTTTACAACAAACATATGTGGGGGACCAGATCTTCGAGGTGGTTTGCTAAAGAAAAGAAAAAGTAGTACTCCGTTCATTAAAACCAAAAAAACCAGTAAAAGGGTTAAGAGTAAATTTTTCTTCATAAAATCTAATTTAAATTATAGAATGTTTCATCATTAGGGTTGGAGAGCCCATAAGCTTCCGCAAAGTTGTCTACGTTCACATCGTAGCTACCCGCACTATACCAAAACAAGGCAAAAGCATTAAGCGTAACGAAACATAATAAAACCGCCACCTGATATTTAATGGAAAACCACCCAAGTAGGCTGTCTTCTTCTTCAACATCCTCATTTCGCGCCAATTTATTAAAAACCCGTTCCTTAAAAAATGGAGGCGATTTTAAAGTGTCTATGGTAGAGGCCGAATCTAGGACTTCATCTACCAGTTTTTCAATATTCTTATTTTTTTTCATGCTGCAAATTGGTTTGTATCCTTTAAGATGTCTTTAACATAAAAAACTTGCGTTAATTTCCTTCTTTTTTATAATAGTCGTACAACAATTGCTGTAGTTTCTTTTTTGCCCTGAACATTAAAGATTCTACAGCGGAAACACTTAGATTAACAATTTCCGCCACTTCTTTATAACTTAACCCATCTACTTTGTGCAGGGTAAAAACAATCCGCTGATTTTCTGGTAGCTTGTTAATTGCATTGAACAGTATTTCATTCTTCTCCTTTTGCTCTAATTGAACGCCAGGATGGTTAAACTCCGTAAAATAAGAACTTCTATCTATTGCAAGCCCTGTTCCCAAAATAGATTGCATAAATCCAAAACGTTTTTTAGTATTCCGTTTTCGGATAAACTCCAGACTTTTGTTTACAGCAATCCTATAAATCCAGGTAGAAAGCTTAGAATTCCCTTTAAATTTAGAGACCGAGTTAAAAACCTCAACAAATACCTCTTGCGCAATGTCTTCCGCATCTTCCTTATTAGGTACAAAGGAAATACAGGTGTTGTATACCCGCTGCTCATAAGCTTGCAACAATTCGCCATAAGCCTGCTGGTTTCCTTCCTGTAGGGCCTTAATAAAGTAATTTTCTTCCAATGACGGAGTTTGGTCGCCAAATTACATAATTTATACGATTTCAAAACCCTACCTTTGCGTTCTTAATTTTAACAATGAAATTACATAGAAATCTGGTGTTCGCCGTGGTAGATGCCCTAAACCTTATATTTAATGAAGGGGGGTATGCGGATAAGGTGGTAGCAAAAGTTTTGAAGTTCGATAAACGATGGGGAGCAAGAGATCGCGGATTTATTGCCGAGACCACCTATGATATAGTTCGTTGGAAACGCCTATATGCGGAAATTGCAGAGGTAAAAGCACCTTATAGTCGTCCAAATTTATTTCGATTGTTTGCGGTATGGGCGGTGCTTCGGGGCATAGAAGTGCCCGACTGGAAACAAATAGAACCCATCCCATCACGAAGAATCAAAGGGAAGTTCGATGAGTTATCGAAAATCAGAAAATTTAAAGAATCCATCCCAGATTGGTTAGATGAGCTTGGGGTTAAAGCCCTTGGCGAAAAATTATGGACCTCGGAAGTAAGCGCCCTTAACAAGCAAGCCGATGTTATTTTACGGGTAAATACCCTTAAGACCACCAACAAGGAACTCCGAATGGTATTGAAGGAAAATGATATAGAGACCGATTTTATTAAGGGGTATCCGGAGGCACTAAAACTAAAAGAGCGGGCCAATGTATTTGTTACCGATGCCTTCAGCAATGGTTTTTTTGAAGTACAGGACGCATCTTCGCAACGTGTCTCACAATTTTTAGAGGTACAACCTGGTCATCGGGTGGTAGATACTTGTGCTGGGGCCGGCGGTAAAACCCTACATCTAGCGGCCCTTATGCAAAACAAGGGTCAGTTGATCGCTTTGGATATTTACGAAAATAAGCTGAGGGAACTAAAGCGCCGTGCCAAACGTGCCGGTGCACATAATATAGAACCTAGAACGATAGACTCCACAAAGGTTATTAAAAAGTTGCACGGCAGTGCGGACAGGGTCCTTATAGATGCCCCATGCACAGGTCTTGGGGTCTTACGCCGAAATCCTGATGCCAAATGGAAACTACAACCCGAATTTTTGGAAAAAATTACCAAAACCCAATCAAAGATTCTCAGCGATTATAGTAAAATAGTTAAAACAGGCGGTAAAATGGTATATGCCACTTGTTCCATTCTGCCCCAGGAAAATTTTGAACAGGTACAGTATTTTCTCAACTCAGACGAAGGACAAGATTTTCGTCTTGTAAAGGAAGACAAAATTTACGCTTCCAAATCCGGATATGACGGATTTTATATGGCCCTGCTAGAGAAAAACTAATCTCTCATTGCCAGGGACAATAGCATCTAATATCCACGGCCCATATCTGCATTTCTTAGCGGTAAGGTACACGGAAAAAGGGGTACAACAATAAAATGGGCATAGTTAACAAGTCGTTTTATAAATGTTGACTTTTCTCTTCCGATAATACACTATAAAATGTAAATTTGTGCTTTCCTAAATAAAATATATCGTTGTTCATGATTCACTTTTTTGGAAGTCTAAGCACTAAAGTCTTTGCCGTTCAGACAAATCAGGATCCTACCCCCGAAGAAATTACAAAACTCACATGGTTGTTCGGCAACCAACCAAAAATAAACATGGCGTCTCTAGACGCCTTTTTTGTTGGGCCTAGGGCCGCTATGGTTACCCCATGGAGTACCAACGCTACCGAGATTACCCAAAACATGGGAATTAAAGGGATAGTGCGTATTGAAGAGTTTGCTGCAGTAGACAAGGGTTATACCGACTTTGACCCCATGCTTTCTCAAAAGTATAATGGCCTTACCCAAGATATTTTTACAGTTGACATTAGCCCAGAACCCATTTTGGAAATAGATGATATTGGTGCTTATAATAAACAAGAAGGGTTGGCTTTAAGCGATGAGGAAGTGACTTATCTGGAGCAGGTAGGCCAAAAAATGGGAAGAAAATTAACGGACTCTGAAGTCTTCGGGTTTAGCCAGGTAAACTCCGAACACTGTCGGCACAAAATCTTCAATGGTACCTTTATAATAGATGGTAAAGAAATGCCATCATCCCTTTTTCAGCTTATAAAAAAGACATCCAAAGACAACCCCAACGACATTGTATCGGCCTATAAAGACAATGTGGCTTTTGTAAAAGGTCCTAAAGTGGTGCAGTTTGCCCCAAAAAGTCCGGATAAACCAGATTACTATGAAGAAAAGGGGTTCCAATCCGTAATCTCGCTAAAGGCGGAAACCCATAACTTCCCTACTACGGTAGAACCTTTTAACGGGGCTGCCACTGGATCGGGTGGAGAAATACGCGATAGATTGGCAGGTGGTAAAGGGTCTTTACCCTTGGCAGGAACAGCCGTGTATATGACTTCATATTCCAGGCTAGAAGACAATAGACCATGGGAAAATGCTATGGAAGAACGTCCTTGGCTATACCAAACGCCCATGGATATCCTTATTAAGGCTTCTAATGGAGCATCAGATTTTGGAAACAAATTTGGCCAACCGTTGATTGCTGGTTCCGTACTTACTTTTGAGCATCAACACCAGGCAAGGCGCCTAGGATTCGACAAGGTAATTATGATGGCAGGTGGCATAGGTTACGGCAAAGCGGAGCAGGCCATAAAGGAAATCCCGACAAAGGGAGACAAACTCGTTATTCTTGGTGGAGACAACTACCGTATTGGCATGGGCGGAGCGGCAGTCTCCAGTTCGGACACCGGCGAATTTGGATCGGTAATAGAATTAAACGCCATACAGCGCTCCAATCCGGAAATGCAAAAACGTGCTGCCAATGCGGTACGTGGCATGGTAGAGAATGATGAAAATACCATCGTATCCATTCATGATCATGGTGCTGGCGGACATCTTAATTGCCTGTCGGAACTGGTGGAAGAGACAGGAGGTAAAATAGATCTGGATAAATTGCCCGTAGGTGACCCTACCCTTTCCGCTAAGGAAATCATAGGGAACGAATCCCAAGAACGCATGGGGTTGGTAATTGGTGAAAAAGACCTTGCTCTTTTGGAGCGAATTGCAGCACGGGAACGTTCGCCAATGTATACTATTGGTGATGTAACGGGCGACAATAGGTTTACTTTTGAATCTAGTAGCAGTGGCCAAAAACCAATGGATGTTGAGCTATCCGATATCTTTGGGAGCTCACCAAAAACGGTAATGACCGATACTACGATTAAGTATAACTATCCGGAAATTGGCTATGAAACATCCCTTTTTCATGATTATTTGGAGCAGGTACTTCAGCTTGAAGCTGTAGCATGTAAAGACTGGCTAACGAACAAAGTAGATCGTTGTGTTGGGGGCAAGGTAGCGAAGCAACAGTGTGCAGGTCCCTTGCAGCTACCGCTTAACAATTGTGGGGTTATGGCCCTCGATTTTAAAGGAAAAGAAGGTATAGCAACCGCTATTGGCCACTCACCTATTTCGGGTCTGATTGATCCGGCAGCGGGAAGCAAGAACAGTATCGGTGAAGCCCTTACCAACATTGTATGGGCACCACTAAAGGAGGGATTAAAATCCGTTTCCCTATCTGCCAATTGGATGTGGCCCTGTAAAAATGAAGGAGAAGATGCCAGACTATACGAGGCGGTAAAGGCCATATCGGACTTTTCCATCGCTTTGGGCATCAATGTCCCAACAGGAAAGGATTCGCTTTCCATGAAACAAAAATACAAAGATGGAGAGGTCATTGCACCCGGAACTGTTATTATTTCGGCCGGTGCGCACTGTAGCAATATCACACAAATTGTAGAACCGGTATTGCATAAAGAAGGGGGTGCAATTTATTATATCAACCTATCCCAAGATAGTTATAAACTGGGAGGTTCTTCCTTTGCCCAAATTTGTGACCGAATAGGGAGTGAAACCCCAACAATTAAGGATGCCGCATACCTTAAAAATGTGTTCGATACCATTCAGGATCTAATTAAGGATAACAAAATACTCGCAGGGCACGATGTGGCATCGGGCGGACTAATTACCACCTTGTTGGAGCTTTGTTTTGCCGATACTAATTTGGGTGCCGATCTAGACCTTTCAAGTTTAGCCGAACAAGATACCATTAAACTACTTTTTGCCGAAAATACTGCTTTGGTGTTTCAATCCAAGGATACCTCTGTGGAGCAGGTGCTCAACGAAGCTAATATAGCCTACCATAAAATTGGCAAAGTGGTTGCAAAGCCCGAATTGACCATTAAAAATGGAGGTATGGAAATGGGCTTAAATGTAGATTCCTTAAGGGATACCTGGTTTAAGACCTCCTTTCTATTGGATCAAAAGCAAACAGCAAATACGCTGGCCCAAGATCGTTTTAAGAATTACAAAAAACAGCCGCTTACCTATAAATTTCCCGACACTTTTACCGGGCGTTTGTTAGATAGATCCAAACTGGGCACACCAAGGCCAAAGGCCGCCATTTTACGAGAAAAAGGCAGTAATTCTGAACGGGAAATGGCCAATGCCATGTACCTTGCTGGTTTTGATGTGAAGGACGTACATATGACAGACCTTATTACTGGGCGCGAAACGTTGGAGGATATTCAGTTTGTGGGTGCTGTAGGTGGATTCTCAAACTCCGATGTCCTCGGTAGTGCCAAAGGCTGGGCAGGTGCCTTCAAATATAACGATAAGGCCAACAGTACCTTACAAAGGTTCTTTACCCGGAAAGATACCCTATCTGTTGGTATTTGCAATGGCTGTCAGCTGTTTTTGGAACTAGATCTTATCAACCCAGAACACAATAAGCTTGCAAAAATGACCTTTAACGACTCGCATAAACACGAGAGCAACTTTACCTCTGTAAAAATACAGGAGAACAACTCTGTAATGCTGTCTTCACTAGCGGGTACTACCATGGGGGTTTGGATATCACACGGGGAGGGTAAATTTAGCTTACCCATGCCAGAAGATCACTATGGAATAGTAGCAAAATATGGTTATGAAGGCTATCCTGCCAATCCAAACGGTAGTGATTACAACACGGCAATGCTTTGTGATGAAACGGGTAGGCATTTAGTGACCATGCCCCACATAGAGCGCTCCACCTTTCCTTGGAACTGGGCACATTACCCCAGTGAACGTAATGACGAAGTTTCGCCTTGGTTGGAAGCCTTTGTCAACGCACGAAAATGGATAGAAGCATATACAAAGTAAACCCTTGTTGATGATAATCAGAAAAGCCATTAAGGAAGATGTGCCAAGTATCGTTAGCATGATTGCCGATGACAAATTGGGTGCCTTACGCGAAAATTATCAAAACCCATTGCCATTGCGCTATTATGAAGCCTTTAAAAGAATCAATGAAGATCCAAATCAGGAATTGGTTGTAATAACGAATGCAAAAGAGGATGTAATTGGCACCCTGCAATTGTCTTTTATTCAATATCTTACTTATCAGGGTGGTATTAGGGCCCAGATCGAGGCCGTGAGAGTGCATAAAACGTACCGGAGCAAGGGCATTGGTCAAAAATTGTTTGAGTGGGCCATAAACAGAGCCATGGAGCGTAAAGCACACGGAGTGCAGCTTACAACCGATAAGAAAAGACCGGAAGCCCTAAACTTCTACGAAAAACTTGGCTTTAAGGCCTCCCACGAAGGAATGAAACTGCACTTGTAATTGTCATAAGGCAAAACCACACCACAAGGAGGCAAAAAAAGTAACGGAGCCATAAAACACATTTTCAATCCAATTTAAGGATAGGCTTTTTTTTTTGGGAAATATCAGATTATTGTCGCCACTTTATGCGAATCCCATTTTATTATACCGTTCCCTTTTCTTATTTTGCAATTACCTATTAGAAACTAAGTATGCAAGAAATCACCAGACTCTTTGATTTTCCTTATTACCAATTGGAAAAATTTAACCTTGATGCGGCACTCGTTACCAAATACAATGGCAAATGGGTAGCCACCTCAACACAAGAATATATAGACAGGGCCAATGCCATGAGCCGCGGACTCCTACGTCTTGGTGTAGCACCCAATGATAAGGTAGCGGTAATCTCTATGACCAATCGTACGGAATGGAACATCATGGATATAGGAATATTGCAACTTGGAGCCCAAAATGTTCCCATATATCCAACAATTTCAGAGGAAGATTATGCCTACGTACTAAACCATTCGGAGGCCAAGTACTGTTTTGTTTCTTGTACGGAAGTTCTTGAAAAAGTTATGGCCATAAAGGACAAAGTGGCCAGTCTAAAAGAGGTTTACTCCTTTGATGACATTACAAATTGTAAACACTGGAGCAAAGTACTGGAATTGGGAGCAGATACTGCTAACCAAGAGGAAGTGGAGCAACTTAAGAATGCTGTTAAACCTGGGGATTTGGCAACTTTGATATATACTTCGGGTACTACCGGAAGACCCAAAGGCGTTATGCTGTCCCACCACAATTTGGTAACCAACGCAATTCACAGTTCTGCACGTTTCCCTATTGTTGATGGTAAAACAAGATCACTAAGCTTTTTACCCCTATGTCATGTCTACGAGCGTATGCTGATATACCTCTATCAATTTAGGGGCGTTACCATTTACTATGCCGAGTCGCTAGAGAAAATAAGCGATAATTTAAAAGAGGCAGAACCTCATGTAATGACGGCTGTACCCAGGTTGTTAGAGAAGGTATACGATAAGATAATAGCAAAGGGGGCCGATTTAAGCGGAATAAAAAAGAAACTCTTCTTTTGGTCGGTTGAAATTGGTTTAAAATATGAACCTTATGGACAAAACGGTTGGTGGTACGAGCAAAAGCTGAAGCTTGCCCGTAAACTGATTTTCAGCAAATGGAAGGCCGGCTTGGGTGGTAATTTAGGGTTAATAGCCTCAGGTAGTGCAGCTTTGCAACCCCGATTGGCAAGGATATTCAATGCAGCAGAAATGGGTGTTATGGAAGGTTATGGCCTTACGGAAACCTCTCCAGTGGTTTCAGTGAACGATATGCGCGATAGTGGTTTCCGTATTGGTACCGTAGGAAGACCCATTGGTGAGACGGAGGTTAAAATTGCAAGCGACGGAGAAATCTGCATTAAAGGACCACAAGTAATGATGGGCTATTACAAAGACCCGGAGAAGACCGCAGAAGTCTTAAAAGATGGTTATTTTCATACAGGGGATATTGGTGAGGTAGACTCCGACGGATTTTTAAAAATAACCGACCGCAAAAAGGAAATGTTCAAAACCTCGGGAGGGAAATATGTGGCACCCCAACTGCTAGAAAATAGATTTAAACAATCTCGTTTCATAGAACAGATCATGGTAGTGGGAGAAGGTGAAAAAATGCCAGCGGCATTGATACAGCCCAATTTTGAGTTTCTTTATGAATGGGCAGAACGCCATAATATAACCCTAGGTGAAAATTCTGATATCGTTATCAATGAAAAAATCCTGGAACGCTATCAGGAAGAAGTAGATGTTGCCAATGAAAGTTTTGCCAAATGGGAAAAAGTAAAACAGTTTAGACTCACTCCAGATGTATGGAGTATCGATGATGGACACCTTACCCCTACAATGAAACTAAGACGTAAAATCGTAAAAGAAAAATACTTAACCCTATACAATAACATCTATGGGCATTAACTACCCACTTTAATAATGCACATTCTTCCCTATTAATTCTATCTATAACGCAATAATTATTTTAATTAAATTTATTATGCATGCATAATAAATTTTGTTATATTTGAAGGCCAATAAACAGCTTTATGAAGGACCTAACCATTGACTATGCCCTAAGGGCCACTTGGCAGGCCGTTGCCAGATTGTATAACGAAGAAGCAAAAAACTATGACCTTACCATGGCCATAGGTTTTACGCTGCTCAGTATAGACCCTAAAACAGGTACTCCTTCCACAGCTTTGGGGCCAAAAATGGGTATGGAGGCAACCAGTTTATCTAGAATATTGAACAGCATAGAGGAAAAAGGCTATATAGAACGCAAACGAAATCCCAAGGATGGCCGCGGAGTACTTATTCATCTAACCAAACTAGGTCTGGATAAGAGAGAAATATCCAAAGCAGTGGTGCTAAGGTTTAATGAAGTAGTACGTCAAAACATAAGTGACGAAAAACTGAACATGTTTTTTGAGGTTACTGAAACGATCAATAAATTAATTATAGAAAAGAAAGTCTATACAAAACATACAGCTAATTAATGAACAAGCATATAAATAAGGTAGCGGTAATAGGATCTGGTATTATGGGCAGCGGCATAGCCTGTCACTTTGCAAATATTGGTGTAGAAGTATTACTGTTGGATATCGTTCCCAGAGAGCTCAATGAAAAGGAAAAGGCAAAAGGACTTGGTTTGGAAGATAAGGCGGTTCGTAACAGACTGGTTAACGACTCCCTAGCCGCAGCGTTGAAATCCAAACCCTCCCCTATTTACCATAGTAAGTTTGCAAAACGTATTAAAACAGGTAATCTGGAGGACGACATTGCCAAAGTGTCCGAAGTAGATTGGATTATTGAAGTGGTGGTTGAGCGCCTGGACATAAAAAAAATAGTCTTTGAAAATATAGAAAAACATCGTACCCCCGGTACTTTAATTACTTCCAATACCTCCGGAATTCCAATTAAATTTATGAGTGAAGGTAGAAGTGATGACTTTCAGAAGCACTTTTGTGGCACGCATTTCTTTAACCCTGCCCGTTACTTAAAATTATTTGAAATAATTCCCGGGCCAAAGACTTCCCCCGAAGTATTGGATTTCTTAAATGGTTATGGAGAGCAATATCTTGGAAAAACTTCCGTAGTTGCCAAGGATACACCTGCATTTATTGGGAATAGAATTGGAATTTTCAGCATACAGAGTCTCTTTCATGCAGTAAAGGACTTAGGCCTCACCATTGAGGAAGTAGACAAATTAACAGGGCCAGTCATTGGAAGGCCAAAATCTGCCACTTTCAGAACGGTTGATGTTGTTGGTTTAGACACTTTGGTGCACGTGGCCAATGGTATAGCCGAAAATTGTCCTGAAGATGAACGCTTGGAACTTTTTAAACTACCCGGTTTTATAAAAACAATGGTAGAAAATAAATGGTTGGGCAGCAAAACAGGACAAGGCTTCTATAAAAAGGTAAAAAAAGAAGACGGGTCTAGCGAAATTCTTTCCCTAGATCTGGATACATTGGATTATCGCTCAAAAAAGAGGGCTCAATTTGCCGCTTTGGAGCTCACCAAAAATGTGGATAGGGTAATCGATCGTTTTAAGATTTTGGTAAACGCCGAGGACAAGGCCGGAGCTTTTTATAGAAAAAGTTTTGCAGCGCTTTTCGCTTATGTATCGCATCGTATCCCCGAAATTACGGACGAACTTTACAAAATAGATGATGCCATGAAGGCAGGATTTGGATGGGAGCACGGACCGTTTCAAATATGGGATGCCATTGGTGTCGAAGCCGGTCTTAGCATAATGAAAGCAGAAGGTTCCGAACCAGCCACCTGGGTAACCGATATGCTGGCAGCCGGTATTGAATCTTTCTATTCCGTAAAAGACGGAACTACCCATTTTTACGACATACCCAAAAAGGCCATGGGCAAAATACCCGGCCAGGATGCCTTTATAATTTTGGATAATATTCGTAAATCCAACGAGGTCTTTAAAAATAGTGGTGTGGTAATCGAAGATTTGGGCGATGGTATTTTAAACCTGGAATTCCAATCCAAAATGAACACCATTGGCGGCGATGTCCTTGCGGG
The DNA here is from genome assembly GCF_046557915.1 of Spongiimicrobium sp. 3-5. Taxonomy (NCBI): domain Bacteria; kingdom Pseudomonadati; phylum Bacteroidota; class Flavobacteriia; order Flavobacteriales; family Flavobacteriaceae; genus Spongiimicrobium; species Spongiimicrobium sp. 3-5. Next base: position 423,482 of record NZ_JBHEBG010000004.1, on the reverse strand, counting down.
ACTTAATAAGGCCATCGATTTGGCAGAAAAAGATTTTCAAGGCTTGGTGGTTGGTAATCAGGCCGCCAATTTTTCCGTAGGAGCCAATATCGGAATGATCTTTATGATGGCCGTTGAGCAAGAATATGATGAGTTGAACATGGCCATAAAAATGTTCCAAGACACCGTAATGCGAATGCGCTATTCTTCTATACCTACCGTATCGGCCCCGCATGGTATGACTTTGGGAGGTGGATGCGAAATATCATTGCATGCCGACAAAGTGGTTGCCGCGGCCGAAACCTATATGGGATTGGTAGAATTTGGTGTTGGGGTCATCCCCGGAGGTGGCGGTTCTAAGGAAATGACGCTTAGAGCTTCGGATACTTTCAGAAAAAATGATGTGGAATTGAATGTTTTACAGGAGTATTTTCTTGCCATAGGCATGGCCAAGGTTTCTACCTCTGGCTATGAAGCTTTTGATTTGGGCTTATTGCAGAAAGGGAAGGATATTATTGTTGTGAATAAAGATCGTCAGATAGCAACCGCCAAGGCCCACGCCAAACTAATGGCGGAAGCCGGTTATACCAAACCCGTAAAACGAAAAGACGTTAAAGTACTTGGCAAACAGGCTTTGGGAATGTTCTTGGTAGGTACCGACTCTATGGAAGCCGGCCACTACATTTCGGAGCACGATAAAAAAATTGCCAACAAACTGGCGTACGTTATGGCCGGTGGTGATCTGTCCGAGGCGAGCTATGTAAGCGAGGATTATTTATTGGATCTGGAACGGGAAGCCTTCCTTTCGCTTTGTACGGAACGTAAAACTTTGGAGCGTATCCAGCATATGTTAAAAACAGGGAAACCCCTTCGTAATTAAGGGAATAGACAATAAAGTCACTGAGCAGCAATAAATAAATTCAGATATAAAAGCGCAGTATTAAATACGAATACGTAACAATAAAGCATGAGAACAGCATATATAGTAAAAGCGTACCGCACCGCCGTAGGCAAAGCGCCGAGAGGATTATTCAGGTTTAAAAGACCGGACGAATTGGCTGCCGAGACCATAGCACATATGATGAACGAGGTACCGCAATTAGACAAAAAGCGCATAGACGATGTAATTGTCGGTAACGCAATGCCCGAGGCCGAGCAAGGGTTAAATATTGCCCGTCTCATTTCTTTAATGGGATTGAATATAGAGGACGTACCAGGGGTAACCGTAAATCGCTACTGTGCTTCAGGTTTGGAGACCATAGGCATCGCAACGGCCAAAATACAGGCCGGAATGGCAGATTGTATCATCGCTGGTGGAGCGGAGAGCATGAGCTATATTCCTATGGGCGGATACAAACCTACTCCGGATTATGCCGTTGCCAAGCAAGGAAATGAAGACTATTATTGGGGTATGGGCCTAACTGCAGAAGCCGTGGCGCAACAATTTAAGGTTTCTAGGGAAGATCAGGATGAATTTGCCTACAATTCCCATATGAAATCGCTAAAGGCACAGGCAGAAGATCGTTTTCAAGATCAAATAGTGCCTATAGATGTGGAACATACTTTTGTAAACGAAGCGGGTAAGAAGGAAACAAAGACCTATACAGTTAAAAAAGATGAAGGACCCAGAAAGGGCACCAATTTAGAAGCACTAAGTAAATTAAGACCTGTATTTGCCGCAGGAGGTAGTGTTACGGCGGGCAACTCATCCCAAATGAGCGATGGAGCCGCATTTGTGCTAGTTATGAGTGAAGAAATGGTTAAAGAACTTAATCTAGAGCCAATAGCTCGAATGGTGAACTATGCAGCAGCGGGGGTAGAACCCCGGATTATGGGTATAGGTCCGGTAAAGGCCATTCCAAAGGCGTTGAAACAAGCCGGAATGAAGCAAGACGATATAGATCTTATAGAATTGAACGAGGCCTTTGCTTCCCAATCCCTGGCGGTGATACGAGAACTTGATTTGAACCAGGAAATTGTAAACGTAAATGGAGGTGCCATTTCTCTTGGACATCCTCTAGGTTGTACAGGAGCAAAACTCTCTACACAACTGTTTGATGAAATGCGAAAACGGAATATGAAAGGAAAACACGGGCTGGTTACCATGTGCGTTGGTACAGGACAGGGAGCAGCCGGTATTTTTGAATTTTTAAATTAAGTTAAGAATTGGGAAAGAAAATGGACCTTCCAATCTATCCATTCTTTTTCCTATCCCTAAAAATTAAACTATGGAGACAATAGAAAAAGACATTCTGCGCGGTGGACAGTTCCTTGTTAAGGAAACCAAATGTGAAGACGTATTTACCTTGGAAGACCTCTCCGAGGAGCAGAAAATGATGCGAGATAGTACCAAAGAATTTGTAGATCGCGAGCTTTGGTCGCATTGGGAACGTTTTGAAAGTAAGGATTATGCCTATACGGAAGAAACAATGAGGCATGCCGGAGAACTTGGGCTTCTTGGTATTGCAGTTCCTGAAGCCTACGGCGGACTGGGCATGGGGTTTGTATCCACGATGTTGGTCTGCGACTATATTTCCGGAGCCACAGGCTCGTTCAGTACAGCTTTCGGGGCCCATACTGGTATCGGTACCATGCCGATTACCCTATATGGAAATGAGGAACAAAAAAACAAATATGTGCCCAAACTGGCCACTGGTGAGTGGTTTGGTGCCTATTGTCTTACGGAGCCCGGCGCGGGTTCCGATGCCAATTCCGGAAAAACAAAAGCAGTTCTATCCAAAGATGGGAAGCATTATTCCATCTCCGGACAGAAAATGTGGATATCCAACGCCGGTTTCTGCAATTTGTTTATCGTTTTTGCACGGATTGAGGATGATAAAAATATAACTGGGTTTATCGTAGAAAACGACCCCAGTAATGGCATTACCTTAGGTGATGAGGAAAAGAAACTGGGAATACACTCCTCCTCTACCAGACAAGTGTTCTTTAATGATTGCAAGGTTCCTGTAGAGAACATGTTATCGGAAAGAGGCAACGGGTTTAAAATTGCCATGAACGCGCTAAACATTGGACGTATAAAATTGGCAGCTGCCTGTTTGGATGCACAAAGGCGCGTTATTACCGAAGCTGTGAAATACGCCAATGAGCGTTTACAGTTTAAAACACCTATCATAAACTTTGGGGCCATTAAATCCAAAATAGCAACAATGGCAACCAATGCTTATGCCGGGGAATCTGCAAGTTACAGGGCCGCCAAAAATATCGAGGACAGGATTACACTACGCGAAGCCAGTGGAAATTCTCACCAAGAAGCTGAATTAAAAGGTGTTGAGGAATATGCCATAGAATGTTCCATTCTTAAGGTTGCTGTTTCCGAAGATTGCCAGAGTACCACCGATGAGGGGATACAAATTTTTGGAGGTATGGGCTTTAGCGCGGATACCCCTATGGAATCTGCCTGGAGAGATTCGCGAATAGCACGTATCTACGAGGGCACCAATGAAATAAATAGAATGTTGGCGGTAGGTATGTTAGTGAAAAAGGCGATGAAAGGTCATGTAGATCTTTTAGGACCTGCAACAAAGGTAGGCGAAGAACTTATGGGAATCCCTTCTTTTGATACACCAGATTTTTCGGAATTGTTTGCTGAAGAAAAAGATTTGGTAGCCCGATTAAAAAAAGTATTCCTGATGGTTGCAGGTAGTGCGGTACAAAAATTTGGACCGGATTTAGAGAAACATCAGCAATTACTGATGGCAGCCTCGGATATTCTTATTGAAGTATACATGGCAGAATCTACTTTATTGCGCACGGAAAAAAATGCCAAGCGTTTTGGGGAAGAAGCCCAGTCCACGCAAATAGCAATGTCTAGATTGTACTTGTACAATGCTGTGGATACGATAATCCAAAAAGGGAAAGAAGCTATTGTTTCTTTTGCAGAAGGGGATGAACAGCGCATGATGCTCATGGGCTTAAAGCGCTTTACAAAATATACAAATCAACCTAACGTTGTAGCCCTCCGTACACAAATTGCGGATAGGATAGCAGCGGATAACGGTTATACCTTTGACTAATTCAGATTGCTACTTTTGTGAGACAGAAGTGGAAACCGCTCCCTATAAAGGAGCGGTTTTTTTAAATCTTGAATCCGACCATACCCGAAACTCTGGTAAGTTGATTTCTTTCAACAGGAAGTCCTTTTACAACATCTTGTCCAATATGATAATTGAGCCTAAAATACAACCACTTGTTGTAGTTATACCCTACTCCGGCTCCAATTCCCAAGCTCTGGTCCCTAGTCCTAAATGCCCGCAAATCAGCTATGACGAATGGGTCATTTGAAACCTCGGAAATATTGTTGTTGAACGTGGAATTAATAAGAAAATCGAGTGTTACACCACCTTCAAGAAAAAGACTGTTCTTTTTATCCAAAAACATATAATGCCTAAGTCCAAACATATTTTCCAGTATCGTAAGATCCATGTTAAAACGAAACTCATCACCAAAAAATAGGACTTCTCCCATTATTGGTGAATACTCAGTCTCATAGTTAGAATAATATGTTCCTAAAAAAACACTCCATTTGTTATTGTTAAAAGGTAATATCCCTTCTAATTCCGCACCAAGTTTTAGAGTTGTTTCAGACTTATAATTCTGATTATCATTAAAAATCTCCAGATCAAAACTGTGTTCTTGTGCACCCGCCCATAAATTTAGGGACAAAGAGAATTTACTTTTTGTACCAGTACCTGTACTATCCAGTGTAATACCCTCAACACCAGCTCCCACATCAATTCCGACACAAGTATTATATTTCTTAAAAAATTGAATCAGCGACTTTTTCGAATATTTAGTGCGTTGAATCATCTCTGGTTTGTCGCAAGCTAAATGTTCTAGGAGTTGTCTTCTAAAGGCATTGTTTTCCCTGATTTCCAAATTATCACTTGCTACGTATCGCTTAAAAATTAGAGGTACTATTGGGCCATTATCCTTTTTGTATAAATAAACAGCTCCATTACCATCAGAATAAACATATAGTTGAGCTTTTCCACTAACCAATTGCCTAACAAATTCTGTTTTAGCAGCTAATTTTATGTTTGGATTGGCTTCATCGTTTTTTAGGCCGGCATTAGTAATTGGGAAATCACCTGTGGCCCGTCTGTACACGGATTCTCCATAGACCGCAAATTCCTTGACGTTCTTTACAGTGAAATATTGAGATTCCCCATTTGGTTTGATTTTATAGAATATTCTTTTAGGACTAGAAAGCCATTTTTCATTCTTAATAAGACAATCTATTTTCTTATTATTGTCACTGATAAAATATCCACTATCAAATTCAGTCTGAGCAGTGATTGTTGTAACGGTAAAAACTAAAAAAAGTAGTAAAAATCTATATTCCATGTGCATAAGTATAGGTTAAATTCAAAATTAGTGATTATGGGTTGAATAAATCCTAGTTTAATCAAATTAATTACATTTAATCATGACCAGCATTCTAAAAAAAGCATACGACCCCGACGACTTTAGAAAAAGAGGGCATCGACTTATCGACGATTTGGCAGATCATCTGGAGCGTACTTTGGAGGAAAAATCCAAAAATACTACTTCTTGGAACCCTCCCGAAAAAGAACATGTGTTTTGGAAGGAGTTTCTTCAAAGTGGTGACGAAGGGCAATTTTTCAAAGAAGTGCTGAACCATACCATACACCTTCATCATCCTAAATACATGGGGCATCAGGCAAGTCCAACGGCGCCTATTACAGCCTTATCCAGTATGGTAGGTGCGCTTCTTAACAATGGGATGGCCGTTTATGAGATGGGTATGGCGCCCACAATGATTGAAAAGATAATTACCGATTTGCTATGTGCAAAAATTGGTTTTGGACCAGATGCCTCGGGTTTTCTTACCTCAGGTGGCACCTTGGCAAATCTCACCGCCTTGCTCACAGCCCGAAAAGCCAGTGCCTCTTATGATGTATGGAATGAAGGCAATTCCAAATCTCTTGGCATTATTGTAAGTGAAGAAGCACATTACTGTGTAGATAGGGCGGCCAAAATTATGGGCTTGGGATCCCAGGGAGTTATCAAGATTCCTTCCAACGCAATGTTCAGTATGGATACCTCCCTTCTAGAATCTTATTATAATGAGGCCTTGGCCAAAAACATTGAAATTTTTGCAGTGGTGGGTAGTGCACCTTCCACAGCTACAGGTATTTATGATGATTTGGAAGCACTGGCCGATTTTAGCGAAAGGCACAACCTTTGGTTCCATGTAGATGGTGCCCATGGCGGAGCGGCCCTATTTTCAGAAAAGTATAAACATACGCTTAAAGGTATGGATCGGGCAGACTCTATGGTAATAGACGGCCATAAAATGATGATGATGCCCATGATTACAACCGCATTATTGTTTAAAAAAGAGCAAAACTCCTACGCTACTTTCAGCCAAAAGGCAGATTACCTTTTAGAGCAATCCGCGGAAAAAGACTGGTACAATTCTGGAAGAAGAACCTTTGAATGTACAAAGACTATGATGTGCCTAAGCTGGTACATATTGCATAAAACCTACGGTGAAGAACTATTTGATGCCTTTGTTACCACCTTATACGACCTTGGTCTTACGTTTGGAGACATGGTTAAAGAAGATCCCCAGTTTGAACTGGCGGTAGCACCCATGTCCAACATTGTTTGTTTCCGATATAAGGATGCCCATTTAGACAACGTAGAAACCGATAAAATTAATTTAGGGATAAGAAAAACGTTGTTAGAGGAAAGCGAATACTACATAGTACAGACCAAGTTGCGTGGTAGGAGCTATTTGCGCGTAACCCTTATGAATCCGTTTACGACCAGAAAACACCTAACGTCACTATTGTCCAGAATAAAGGAGCTCGCCAAAATTTCGCAAACCTGATTTAGACCCAATAGTTCTTCGGGACCAATTACCTCATGGAGGCCAAAACGGCCTCCTCACTGGCCTTTTTGGAAAAGTTGACCGCACATTCTATAAGCGCCAAATGCGAGTATGCCTGGGGAAAATTCCCCAACAATCGTTTGGTTTTAAAATCGATATCCTCGCTAAACAGCCCAAGATGGTTGCTGTAACCTAATAGTCTATCAAAATGTGCCATGGCCTTTTCTTCCTCCCCTATTTTAAAAAGGCTGTTGATAAACCAAAATGTACAGATGGTAAAAGATGATGACGGTAACCCAAAATCATCTTCGTTCTTATAGCGATACAAAAGTCCATCATTACAAAGATCTTTCTCAATGGCCTTTACTGTGCTAACAAATTTAGGATCCTTCGCATGTACAAACCCATAAGATTCCATTAATAGGACAGAAGCATCAAGATGTGGTGAGCCGTAAGATTGTGTAAATGCGTTGACCTTCTTATTCCAAGAGTTCCGAAGAATATCTTCCTTAATTTCCTGTTCTAGTTTTGTCCATTTTTCAATTTTTCTGGATTTACGTAAGATTCGGGCTATTTTAATCGCACGGTCTATGGCTACCCAGCAAAGCACTTTCGAAAAGGTAAAATGCCGGTCCTCAGCCCTAAACTCCCAAATACCCTTATCTGGTTCCTGCCAGTGATTTGTTACAATCCAAACGATACCCTTGGTTATGCCCCACAACTCCTCACCGTTCTCTATATCGGTACTAAACTTGGCAAGCTGCTCGTAAATAACATCCATAAGAATGCCGTATATATCGTTCTGCCTTTGCTTATAGGCGGCATTTCCGATTCTTACGGGTTTAGATCCCTTGTATCCGTTTAAATGATCTAGGGTTTCTTCGGTTAACTTTTTTTCCTTGTTTATTCCGTACATAATCTGAAGTTTTTCATCCTTATCGGGGATAAGGTCTATGATAAACTGCAGGTATCTTCTAGCAACATTTTTATGTCCCAATTCCGACATCACCTTAATGACCATGGATGCGTCACGGATCCAGCAAAAACGATAATCCCAGTTTCGTACCTCCCCTATAGTTTCTGGTAAAGAGGTAGTGGCAGCTGCCAACACGGCCCCGGTCTTATCATAACTAAGCAATTTTAAAGTTATGGCACTGCGACTTATCTGGGCGTTGTACTTTTTATAATTGGGTGTATCATCGCTCCAATTTAGCCAGTACACTTTGGTACGTTCCAATTCCAAATACATTTTTCTGGTGCTTGGCAAGAATATTTTTTCATTGTATCCCAACAAAAAGTACCCATCTTTGGTAAGTTCTATCTCCCGTCCTTCCACCACAGCATTTTTGTTGAACGAGGTATAGAGAAAAATGGTATCGTACTTTTCAGTGTGGGTTAGACTAACCACAAAATTTTTCTTCACAAAAGTCTCGGTCTTTCCCAATGCATATTCAAGCTTTGGGTTGTAGTGTACCTTAAAAACAGGCTTGCCGTCTATGTGCTTTATATAACGGATTATTTCCGGAGGGGCATTATAGCTGCCGTCTTCTTTATAATACCTCGGCATAAAATCGTGAAGCTCAAATTTGTTGGTTCCATCGGAAAATCGTGTAATAAGAACGGCGGTATGTTTTTTATATCGTTGCGTGATCTTATATTCCTCCGAAACCTGTATCTCAAAACTCCCACCAATTTTTTCGTCCAAAATTTTGGCAAAAACAGATGAAGAATCAAATTCGGGCAAACAACACCAATCCAAAGAACCCTTTTCAGAAATTAATGCTGCACTTCTGCAATTTCCGATGATTCCATAATTTAAGTTATCCATATTTTAATTAATCTTAAAAACGTCTGTATAGTTGGTTTTACACTTCAATTTGTCGAAATTTAGGGAAATTTCACACCAAACAGTTCTAAATATTTCAATTTATGGGCAAAACTATCATAATCTCAAATAGACTACCCGTACAATTGCAAATTCATAATGGCACCATCAATGCAGTGCCAAGTGTTGGTGGACTAGCAACCGGAATGAAGACCGTTCACTCGGGTAGTGATAGTCTCTGGATTGGATGGAGTGGTCTTACCGATGAGGAAATTCCGCAAAGCCTGGAAACAGATATTGATAAGGCCCTAAAAGAACACGGATGTTCTAAAGTAAATCTTAGTGCCGAAGAAGTGGACGGGTTTTACTTTGGTTTTAGTAATCGTACCATTTGGCCGCTTTTTCATTACTTTTTGGAATATTCGGAATTTGAACTGGACAATTGGAACATGTACAATGCGGTGAACCAAAAATTTGCCGATGCTATTTTAGAAAAAGCCGGAGAAGACGATACCATTTGGATACATGATTATCAGCTTATGTTGGTTCCGCAGATGGTAAAGAAAAAGCGCCCAAATACCTCTATCGGTTTTTTCTTGCATATCCCTTTTCCCTCCTTTGAAATTTTCAGAACGCTTCCATGGCGAAGCGAGGTTTTGGAAGGTCTTTTGGGATCGGACCTCATCGGTTTTCATACGTACGACTACGAACGTCATTTCCTAAGTTCTGTTAGGAGGCTTTTAGGTTTGGAGGTTAGTTTTAACGATATCTATTTGGACAACAGGGTGATAAAGGTAGATTCTTTTCCAATGGGTATTGATTACAAGAAGTTTAGCGAAGCGGCCAAGGAACACCAACAGCGTAGCCCGGAAAAACAGTCGGAGCTTCAACAGCGTTTAAATACGCATAAACAATCTACCCCTGATGCCAAATTTTTGCTTTCCATTGATCGTCTGGATTACTCCAAGGGAATTGCCAAACGCCTTAACGCGTTTGAATATTTTTTAAACAAATACCCGCAGTATAAGGAAAAGGTAAGGCTCATTATTCTTGCCGTACCCTCTAGGTCTAACGTTCCACAGTATAAGTTGCTTAAAAAAGAAGTAGATGAACTGGTAGGTCGTATCAATGGGGAACTGGCAACGGTAAGCTGGACACCCATTTGGTATTTTTATCGCTCCATGCCTTTTGAAAACCTTATTGACCTATACACCTCTTGCGATATTGCTTGGTTAACGCCTATTAGAGACGGCATGAATTTGGTCGCCAAAGAATATGTTGCTACCAGAACGGACAAGACCGGAGTATTGATCCTTAGTGAAATGGCAGGTTCTGCCAATGAAATGAACGAATCGCTCCTAATAAACCCTAACAATTTTGAGCAAATAGCCGATGCGCTCAATGAGGCCATTACTATGCCCCCGGCAGAACAACAATACAGAAATGGCTTGCTACAAAAAAGACTGGAGCGTTATAACGTGGAAAAATGGGCCAACGATTTTATGAAATCGCTTTACGATCAGAAAGAACGCGATAATATATACGTATCGCGCAGATTGTCCATGAACATTATGAATACCACCATTAAGAGCTATACCAATGCCAGTAGACGTTTGCTGTTCTTAGATTATGACGGAACCCTGGCAGGGTTTCATAACGATCCGCAAAAGGCGGGTCCGGACGAAGAACTGTACGTACTTTTAGATCGGATTGCCGCTCAAAAAAACACGGATATGTACCTTATAAGTGGTAGGGACAAGGAAACTTTTACCCGGTGGTTCTTGCCAAAAAAATATAACATGATCGTTGAGCATGGGGTCTGGATTTCCCAAAAAGGGGAAGATTTTAGGATGTTGGAAAACGTAAAAAGAGACTGGATGGATAAGATAAGTCCGGTGCTAGAGTCTTTTGTAGATAGAACCCCGGGAAGTTTTATTGAGGAAAAAAACTACTCTTTGGCCTGGCATTACCGCAATACGGATCCGGATTTTGGTCAGAAAAGGGCCTCCGAACTTAATACCGTGCTTACCAGCCTCATCGCCAATGATGACTTAAGCGTCCTTAACGGAAATAAGGTCATGGAGATAAAAAGTAGTAACGTAAACAAAGGCAGGGCGGCCATGCGGGTCTATGGAGAGGCCAATTATGATTTTGTATTTGCCATAGGTGACGATTGGACGGATGAATTTATGTTCCAAGAACTGCCCGATTCTGCCATTACCGTAAAAGTGGGCCGACAAAAAACCCAAGCCAAATATTTTATTGACGGCATTAAAAACGTTCGCGAGCTTTTAAAACGCTTTGCGGACATCAAATAACAAAACGATTATTATGAGAAATGTGCTTTGTGCCATTTTTACGCTGGCCTTTTCCCTTTTGTGGGCCCAACCCAATACCGAGGTTTATCTGTTACATCTTAAAGCCGATGATACCGGCATATCATTAAGCGATCTTGTTAATATTTCAAATAACCATGGCTATGACAATCAACCCTCCTTTATTGGAGATAGCCTTGTCCTTTATACCTCCACAAGGGATAACCAAACTGATGTTGTTCTTTATCGCATTAAGGATCAAGACAAAACCTGGATTGCCGCTACCGAACAGGGCAGTGAATATTCACCATTAAAAATCCCCGAACAAGAAGCCGTATCGGCAATTAGGTTAGATAAGGACGGTACACAGTTGTTGTATCGATATGATCTAAAATCCGGTGCCCCCAATGTTTTGCTCAACGATCTAAAAGTTGGGTATCATGTATGGTACAACACCCATATGCTTATTTCTTCTGTCTTGGTGGAAGATCGTATGGATCTGGTAGTTTCCAATTTAAAGGACAACTCCAATCATGTAGTCCAAAAAAATGTAGGGAGGTCGCTTCATAGAATCCCCAATTCGGATCTTGTCAGTTTCATTGGCAAAGAACAAGATGAATGGGAAATTAAATCCTTGAATCCGATTACGGGAGCCACTGATAAAATAACGCATATGATTCCAAAGTCCCAGGATATATGCTGGCTCGCCAATGGTACTATTTTGATAGGGTCCGGTAATCGTCTGTTAAAATTTGATCCAAAAACAGATTCGGATTGGATAGTGGTCCAGACCTTTAGCCAAAAGGGTATAAAAAACATTACCAGGCTTTCCGTAAATAGCGCAAATACGCTGTTGGCTTTGGTAGCCGAATAATACATCCCTTATAGGGGAAAAAGGTCCAAGCCTCAAAGCTGTTTCCCTCTAAAGTATAAAACGGAAAAATTGCAAAAGTTACATTTCTTAGGTAACTTCAACCCGTAAAAGAATTGCCTCTGGCAATATATAGCCCATAGTACGGGGTACTCTCATATCAATCTATAAAAACATGAAAAAAATCAAAGAAATTTTGTTGCTCTTGGTCTGCTTACCTACTCTTTTAATAGGACAGACGACGTCTGAAAGCGCTTTTGAAAGGAATACTATTTCCATAGGTCTTGTAGCTTCGGACCTGGAAGAATCGCTAAAATTTTATACTGAAATTGTTGGATTGGTGGAGACCGGCGGATTTAGCATTGATGAGGCCTTCGGTAAAAGTTCGGGACTGACCGGAGGAACACCCTTCGATGTTAAAATATTAAAATTGGAGGATGACCCCAGTGCAAGCGAGTTAAAAATTGTGACGTTCAACAATGAAAAAAACATGTCGGAACAACATATACAAGAGCGAAACGGAATGCGTTACATGACCATATTTGTTAAATCTTTGGAGCCGGTTATAGCCCGGATTACCGAAAACAATATTCCTATGTTGGGCGATACACCTATAAAAATTGGTGATGGTAGGGGTTTTGTCCTTGTCCAAGACCCGGACGGGGTTTTCGTGGAACTGATAGGTCACTAAACTCAAAACTCATGATGAAAAGATTACTTATTCCCATAGCACTCTGTATTTCTTCCATAGCCTTATCCCAAACAGATGAACGTCTGTACGATATCATCAAAAACGTTTCGGCAAAGCGTATTGCCCAAGATGTTACCACCTTGGCAAATTTTGGTACCAGACATACCCTAAGCGATACGGTAAGCAATACCCGTGGCATAGGAGCGGCAAGACGTTGGATCAAAAGCGAGTTCGAAAAAACTTCGGCCGACTGCAATGGTTGCTTGGAAGTCTTTTACCAGAAGAATCTAGTGCCAAAAGGTGAGAACGATAGAATCGTAAACGACGTTTGGGTAGTAAATGTGGTGGCAATACAACGCGGCACCAAAAACCCGAATAGCTTTATTATTATGAGCGGCGATATAGATTCTAGGGTCAGCGATCCCAACAACTATACTTCTGATTCGCCAGGGGCCAATGACAATGCCAGCGGAATGGCCGGAACCTTGGAAGCCGCCAGGGTATTATCTAAATACACCTTTGAAAACAGTATTATTTATGTAGGGCTATCGGGAGAGGAACAAGGTTTGTTCGGGGGAAAAGGCTTAGCAGCCCACGCCAAACAAAACCAGTGGGACATTATCGGTATTTTGAACAATGATATGATCGGCAATGTTACCGGTGTGGATGGTGTAACGAGTAATAGGGATTTCAGGATATTTTCAGAACCCGTACCCGCTACGGAAACGGAAGACCAACGCAGGGCAAGGCGTTTTTACGGTGGTGAAGTAGATGGTATCTCTAGGCAATTGGCCAGATATATCCATAAAGCAGTAAAGAATTACATGCCCGAAATGAACCCTATGATGATCTACAGATTGGATCGTTTTGGCCGTGGAGGCCATCATAGACCCTTTAACGATGCTGGTTTTGCCGGAATCAGAATTATGGAATCGCACGAAAACTATACACAGCAACATCAGGACATACGCACCGAGAACGGTATCGAGTATGGTGATGTACTGGAACATGTTAATTTTGATTACGCTAAAAAACTTACCGCCGTAAACGCTATTAGCTTAGCCTCCGCTGCCTGGGGACCTTTAGCACCTAAAGAAGTGAAAATTGGAGGTATTGTGGAGCCTTCCGCCAAATTTAAATGGTCAAAAGTAGATGGGGCGGTCGGCTACAAAATTTATTGGCGAGATACTACTTCGCCTACCTGGGACCATAGCAAATATGTTGGTGATGTTAGCGAATACACGTTAGATGGCATTGTAATTGATAACTTCTTCTTCGGTATAGCCGCAGTAGGTAAAGATGGTCATGAGAGCATGGTAGTATTTCCAAATGCAATTTTTAGAGATTAACAAATTCTTTCTACAATGAAAATTTTAAAGGTATTACCGCTTATCTTACTATGTACAACGGCCACCCTGGCGCAACACTCCCCATTTACGGAACAAGACACCTTACGGGGTTCCATTACCCCCGAACGTGCGTGGTGGGACTTGGGTTTCTACCATTTGGATATTAAGGTTGATCCGGACAACAAGGAGATTTCGGGCAGCAATATCATTCGATATGAGGTACTAACGGAAGCGCAGGTTTTGCAAGTAGATCTGCAACCCCCTATGAAAATTGACAAGATTACGCAAGATGGGAAGACCTTAGCATTTGAGTCCAACGGCAATGCCCATTTTGTTACCCTGCAAAAACCGCAACTAAAGGGTGCTGTCAATGAAGTAAAAATAGAATATCACGGTAAGCCCAAAGAAGCCGTAAGGGCGCCTTGGGACGGAGGTTTTTCCTGGAAAAAAGATGCTAATGGCAATCATTTTGTGGCCACTTCTTGTCAGGGACTTGGAGCCAGTGTATGGTGGCCCAACAAAGACCATATGTACGACGAAGTAGATAGCATGGCAATCAGTGTTGAAGTTCCCAAAGGTTTAATGAACGTCTCCAATGGCCGATTAAAAAAAGTGGAGGAACATACCAATACCACAACGTATCATTGGTACGTGAACAGCCCTATCAACAACTACGGGGTAAATGTAAATATCGGCGATTATGTGCATTTCGGTGAGAAATATGAGGGTGAAAAAGGAATGTTGGATATGGATTACTACGTGCTTCGCTATAATCTGGAAAAGGCAAAAGAACAGTTTAAGCAAGCCCCTATGATGATAAAGGCCTTTGAACATTGGTTTGGCCCCTACCCTTTTTATGAAGATAGTTTTAAACTTGTAGAGGTTCCTTATCTGGGAATGGAACACCAAAGTTCCGTTACCTATGGCAATAAATACGGTAATGGATACCTTGGTAATGACCTCTCCAGAACAGGTTGGGGACTTAAGTTCGATTTTATAATTATCCATGAGGGGGGACACGAGTGGTTCGCCAATAATATTACCTACAAAGACATAGCGGATATGTGGATCCATGAAGGGTTTACGGCATACTCCGAAAACTTGTACTTAGATTACCATTTTGGCGAAAAGGCAGCTGCTGCTTACGTTATCGGAACAAGGGACAACATACAGAACGACGTGCCCATAATAGGTACCTACGGGGTAAATTCCAAAGGCTCTGGTGATATGTACTATAAGGGAGCAAACATATTACATACCCTGCGTCACTTGGTAGAAGACGATAAGAAATGGCGACAAATTTTACGCGGGCTCAACAAAGAGTTCTATCATAAAACGGTAACTACGGAGCAAGTAGAGAATTACATCAGCAAAAAGACCAAAAAGGATCTATCGGCTTTCTTCGATCAATACCTAAGGACTACCAAAATACCGGTTTTGGAATATAAACAGGAAGGGTCACAACTAAAATATAGGTATACCGATATTATTGAGGAATTTGATATGCCGGTACGCATTTTCATCAACCACGATGAAAAATGGCTATTTCCCACCACCGAATGGAAAACAGAGTCTATGGACAAGGACGACTACAAGTTAAAAATAGACCAGAATTTTTACATCAAAACCAAGACGCTGTAACGCCTAATTAAACTTTACACCTGGCATGGAAGCAATCGTCTACCACACATTTAGAGGATCATTATCTATTGAAAAGGTAGCGGATCCTACTCCAAACCATCATGGTGTGGTCGTAAAAGTTGGCGCCACTGGCCTCTGCCGTAGTGATTGGCACGGTTGGATGGGCCATGATCCGGACATTGCCCTACCACACGTTCCTGGACATGAATTGGCAGGTACTATAGCAGCAGTAGGGAAACACGTAAAAGAATTTAAAATAGGAGATCGGGTAACGGTTCCCTTTGTTTGCGGATGTGGCCATTGTGAGCAATGCAACACGGGCAATCAACAAGTGTGTGACCACCAATCCCAACCCGGTTTTACACATTGGGGTTCTTTTGCGGAGTATGTGGCCCTAGATTACGCAGATACTAATTTGGTAAGGTTGCCAGATGAAATAAACGATGTCACTGCCGCAACATTGGGCTGTAGATTTGTAACGGCATTTCGTGCTATAGTGGACCAAGCCAAGGTGTCCGAAGGACAGTATGTGGCTGTACATGGCTGCGGCGGTGTTGGTCTTTCCGCAATTATGATCGCAAGGGCGCTGGGTGCAAAGGTGATTGCCGTGGATATCGATGAAGATACGCTTCAACTAGCCAAAACACTGGGTGCCTCACATACGCTCAACTCGCTAGGAAACAAGGCCATAACAGAACAGATAAAAGACTTAACCAGGGGTGGTGCCCATGTTTCCCTCGATGCGCTCGGCAGTCTGGAAACCTGTGTCAATTCCATTGCGAATCTTAGGAAAAGGGGAAAACACATTCAGGTTGGACTAATGACGGATAACCATCGGCAACCTCCTATACCCATGGATCAGGTATTGGCCAAGGAGTTGGAAATAATTGGGAGTCACGGTATGCAGGCCCACAGATACCCAGAAATGTTAGCCATGATAAAAAGGCGGGAATTACGGCCCGATCTACTAATAGAGCGAACCATATCGCTGAAAGAAACGATAAAGGAACTCCCCAAAATGAATCAATTCAATAACAAGGGGGTATTGGTGGTAAATTCTTTTTCATAAATTTAGATGTCCGATCAAAAAACCGCAAGGTCTAGGTATAACAACTTTTAGAAAACCATGTCCAATATTTCAGAACACTACTTTAAAAATGATACCGAATGGCGAAACTGGTTACATGTGCATCACCACGCATCGCAAGGTATTTATTTGATCTTGTACAAGGTAGACCATCCTAATGAAAGTATGCGTTGGGAAGAAGCCGTTAGAGTAGCCATTTGCTATGGTTGGATAGATAGCACCGTAAAAAGTCTCGGGGACGGAAAACGACGACAGTATTTTTGCCCTAGAAAACCCAAAAGCGTTTGGAGCAGGGTCAATAAAACACACATTGAAGAGCTTTTAGCGCTTGGACTGATGCACGAAAGTGGATTAAAAACCATAGAGGCAGCCAAAAAAAATGGCTCTTGGACCGCTCTGGATGCCGTGGAAAACGGAACTATTCCGGAAGACCTGCAGCTGGCGTTCAACAAAAACAAAAAGGCTTTGGAGAATTATCAAAGTTTTGCCCGTGGCTACCAAAAAAGCTACTTGTATTGGCTTAATCAGGCCAAAAGGGAAGAAACCCGTAAAAAAAGGATTCAAGAGATCATTAAACTCTGTGCGGAAAATATTAAAACACGTGAACCCCGGTTTTAGCCAAAAAACCATTTTCTGAAAATAGATTACATCAAATTAAACGGTGGCGTATTAAATTATCATGAATAATTAATACATTACGGTATCCTATCAATATAGCATAATGAAAAACTTGTTGTCCATACTAATCTTGTCCCTTGTCATTTTGGGTTGTATAGAGGAAGAAAAAGAGACGTTCGACCTTGCCATACTAAATGCCAACACTGTAGACCTTGTTACAGGGCAAATTACCCAGCAGTCGATTTTCATTGCCGAGGGAAGGATAAAAAAAATCACGGACGCACCCAATATCATGGATTATAAGGCGAAGGAAACCGTAGATGCTTCGGAAACATATGTTTTGCCAGGGTTTTGGGATAACCATGTACACTTTAGAGGCGGTGATAGCTTAATTAATGCGAATAAAAATTTCCTAAACCTTTTCATTGCCAATGGAATTACTACCGTGCGCGACGCCGGGGGGGACCTAACATTGTCCGTATTGGATTGGAAGACCCACGTTGCCGAGGGAAAACTTATTGGCCCTACCATTTTTACCTCGGGGCCTAAGATCGATGGTCCGGAACCTACTTGGGCAGGCTCCTTAGCGGTGGAAAACAATGATGACATTGCCATGGCCTTGGATTCCTTGCAAGCGTTGGGAACCGACTTTGTTAAATTGTACGACAGTAAAATATCGGGAGAGGCATATTTGGAAACGATAAGACAGGCCGAAGAAAGGAAATTGATTACCTCCGGGCATATGCCGTTTACCGTAGAACTAGACCATACCCTAGATGCTGGATTGGATGCCATAGAGCATTTGTACTACGTTATGAAGGGTTGTTCCAATCGCGAAAAGGAAATCACCGCTAAACTGGCTTCAAAAGAAATGGGTTTTTGGCAGGCTATGCCCGCGTTGCTGGCTAGTTACCAAGACAGTACCGCCCAACAAACCTTCGCTAACCTAAAGCAAAAAAATGTCTTTGTAGTGCCTACACTGCATATTGGGGAAACGTTGAGCTATTTGGACGAAGTAGACCATACCAAGGATGCCTATCTTCAATACATGGGCCATGGTATCATAAAAACCTATGACGGTAGAATACAAAGAGCCATGAAAGCCGATGACCAAGCCAGAAAAGACCGAAAGGCCCTAGATACCTTTTTTGGCCAACTAACAAAATCTCTCAATGATGCCGGGGTATTGCTCCTGGCAGGATCGGACAGTGGGGCCTTTAACTCCTATACGTATCCGGGCATTTCATTGCACAAGGAAATGGAAGCCATGGCAAAGACGGGCATGTCGCCCTTGCAAGTGCTCCGAACCTCAGCTTACAATGGGGCCCTATTTCTTGGAAAGGACGCTGATTATGGTACTATAGCGGTAGGTAAAATTGCCGACCTTGTTTTCTTAGAAGGCAATCCACTGGAGGATATCACCAATACGCAACGTATATTTTCTGTACTTAAGGGCAACAAAGTGTATTCCAAACAGGCACTTGCCAATCTTTTAAATACTTCTATAACCAATTAAAAATATGGATATGAAAAAAATAGTTTTCCTCATGATCGCCATGGCCCTTACGGCCTGCAACAGGGCACAGAATAAGACCGCTACACCACCGGAAACCGGTAAGGATGCCATCTTGATAACCGATGTAAATATTGTGGATGTTGATAACGGTAGTATTCTGGAAAACCGTCAAATTATTATCGACTCGGGAAAAATAAAAGGTATTCTAGAAACCGTTGAAAATGCTGATGGCTTTGCGACCCAGATCGATGGTAAAGGAAAATACGTTATTCCCGGACTTGCCGAGATGCATGCCCACATTCCACCGCCATCCACTTCAACGGAACGTTTGGAGGAAACCTTATTTCTTTACCTTTCCAACGGCATAACCACCATAAGGGGTATGCTCGGAGATCCTTCGCATCTTACATTGCGCGAAAAAGCAAAAAAAGGCGAAGTGCTTAGCCCAAGGATATACACCTCTAGCCCTTCCTTAAACGGCAATTCCGTTACCTCCGTAGAGCAAGCCACCACCAAGGTAACCGCCTACCAAAAAGATGGGTACGACTTTTTAAAGATCCATCCCGGTATTCAATTAGAGGTGTTCAACGAAATTGTACGTACGGCCAACGAGGTGGGTATAACCTTAGCAGGGCACGTACCTGTTGATGTAGGTATCAGACATGCGCTGGAAAGTAAATTTGCTTCCATAGACCATGTAGACGGCTTCTTGGAAGGTATGGTACCGACTTCGGCGAATGTGGATCCAAACGATAATGGCTTTTTTGGATATAATTTTACGCCTTTGGCCGATCTGTCCAAAATGGACGAACTGGTGCAATTGTCCAAAGACAATAAAGTCTGGATCGTACCCACCCAAAGTCTGTTCGAAAGATGGTTTGCTCCCATAGGCGCAGAAGAATTACTGGCCCAACCCGAAATGAAATACATGCCCAAAACCACTTTGGAGAATTGGAAACGGATAAAGACCAATTCTACGGGGGCCGATTCTGGTTTTAACGAAGCGCAATGGCAGCAATTTATAAACATTAGAAGGTCGTTGATAAAGAAACTCTATGAAAACGGCCATGGTATGTTGTTGGGGTCAGATGCCCCGCAATTGTTCAATGTACCTGGCTTTTCCATTCATCACGAAATGCAAGGTATGCTCCAAGCTGGGCTGACACCCTTACAGATCATTAGATCGGGGACCATAAATCCTGCGCTGTATTTTGGTATGGAAAACGCTTACGGATCCATTAAAGAAGGTTTATCCGCGGATATGGTACTGATAAATGCCAATCCCATGGAAGATATTAACGCTCTTAAGGAAATTTCGGGTGTCATGATAATGGGAACATGGTTGTCTAGGGAAACTATAGATGAAAAATTGGCCTCCATAGCCGAGAACGCTTCCAAAAATTAATGATTATGAAAAAAATTACCTTTCTATGTTTTTGCCTAGCCGTGGTTTGGGTACATGGACAAACCGTTTTGGTACCCAAAGCCGTATTTGACGGCCAGCAGACACATACCAACTGGTCCGTTATGGTAAGTGAAAATACCATAGTCTATGCAGGGCCGTCCAACGGGTTAACCATTCCGGAAGGGGCAGAAATTATAAGACTTTCGGAGTCTACATTAATGCCAGGTTTAATCGAAGGACATTCGCACCTTCTTTTGCATCCGTATAATGAAACCTCATGGAACGATCAGGTATTGAAGGAGTCGCCCGTGGAGCGCGCCATAAGAGGCGTGGTCTATGCCGAAAAATCGTTGATGGCCGGTGTAACCACTATGCGCGATCTTGGTTCGGAAGGTGCCGGTTATACGGACGTCCATTTAAAAAAGATGATCGATGAAGGTATTGTTCCGGGTCCCCGGTTACTGGTTGCCGGTCCGGCCATAGTTGCCACGGGAGCGTATGGGCCAAGAGGATTTCACGACGGGGTTACTGTGCCCTTGGGAGCGGAACCGGCCAGTGGAGATAAGGTCATTGAGACGGTTCGAAGGCAATTGGGCAATGGTGCCGACTTTATAAAAATATATGCCGATTACAGCTGGAGAAACGGTGAGTCTTCACAACCCACTTTTTTATTGGACGAAATTACCATGATGTCCAAAACGGCCAAAAGCGCAGGAAGGTACATTGTAGCCCATGCAAGTACCCCCGAAGGTATGCGCAGGGCGGTTTTGGGAGGTGCCGAAACCATAGAACATGGGGATGACGGTACCTTGGAAGTTTTTAAACTTATGAAAGAAAAAGGTGTTGCCTTCTGCCCTACCCTGGCGGCCAGTGATGCCGTAGCACAATACCGAGGGTGGAAAAAGGGAACCGAAAAAGAACCCGAGGGAATCACCCAAAAAAGAGCTTCCTTTAAACTAGCACTGCAGGCAGGTGTAGATATTGTGTTCGGCGGTGATGTGGGTGTTTTTTCGCATGGTGATAATGTAAGGGAGTTGGAAATGATGGTAGATTACGGAATGTCCACTATAGATGCGCTACGTTCCGCAACATCCTTAAATGCCCGTGTTTTTCACTTAAATCGATTGGGAAATATAAAACAGGGCAATTTAGCGGATATCATCGCCGTAAAAGGCGACCCCATCAAGGACATTGGGGCGCTTAGAACAGTAAATTTTGTGATGAAAGACGGTGCAATCTATAAAAATGAATGATCCGAAACACGCTCCGTTTAGATGAAAATCCTTAACATCGCTTTAAGAATTCTCCTTTAAGTTTTTGGTATATTTAGCCGACTAATTAACCATCTGAAACGAATGAAAAAAGCTCTCATCCTGTTGGCGCTATGCGCATCTATTCCCCTATCATCACAAGAATTTAAAATGGATCTTGTTCAAGATCTGAAGCCTCGGAATATAGGTCCGGGCGGTATGAGCGGTAGGGTTACCGCAATAGACGTGGTACATTCCAATACCGATATTATGTACGTGGGTACGGCATCGGGCGGATTGTGGAAATCTACCTCGGGCGGTATCACCTGGAAACCCATTTTTGAAAAAGAAGTTACCGCATCCATAGGCGCTGTAGCCATTCAGCAATCCAATCCATCCGTAATTTGGGTGGGTACCGGGGAAGGAAATCCCAGGAACAGTTTAAACGGAGGTTTTGGGGTATACCGATCTTTGGACGGCGGTAAGAGCTGGAAAGCCATGGGCTTGGAAAAGACCCGACATATCCATAGAATTGTTATCGACCCTACCGACCCAAACACGGTTTATGTAGGGGCAATCGGTTCTCCTTGGGGCGAACACCCCGAGCGCGGTGTTTTTAAAACCACCGATGGTGGCGATACTTGGGAAAAAATCCTATTCGTAAATAACAAAACCGGGGTTGCCGATCTAATCATGGACCCCACCAATCCGAATAAGTTGATAGCCGCACTATGGGAACATAAAAGAGACCCTTGGTTCTTTAATTCCGGAGGAAAAGGAAGCGGACTGCATATTACGCATGATGGGGGCAAAAATTGGAAAAAACTCTCGGATGAAGATGGCTTGCCAAAAGGCGAATTGGGCCGTATTGGGGTGGCCATTGCCAAAAACAGGCCCAACACCATCTATGCACTCATAGAGGCCAAAAAGAATGCCCTTTACAAATCCGAGGACGGCGGCTTTAAATGGAAAAAGGTAAACGATAAAAAAGATATCGGTAACCGACCTTTCTATTATTCGGAAATCTACGTAGATCCACAGAACGAAAATCGGGTATACTCGGTTTTTACCTACGTGAACGTTTCAGAGGACGGTGGAAAGAATTTTAAACAACTTATGCCTGCCTATCAGGTAAATAACGGTGTGCATCCCGATCATCATGCATGGTGGATTCACCCGGAAAACGGTCAGTTTATGATCGATGGCAACGATGGCGGATTGAATATTACCAAAGATGGTGGAAAATCTTGGCGTTTTATCGGAAACTTGCCGGTAGCCCAGTTTTATCATATCAATATAGATAATGAATACCCGTACAATGTTTATGGCGGAATGCAAGATAACGGCTCTTGGAGAGGGCCAGCTTATGTGTGGCGTGCCCAGGGAATCCGTAATAGCTATTGGCAGGAAATAGAATTTGGGGACGGATTTGATGTAGTACCCGATCTAGATGATTCGCAATATGGCTATGCCATGAGCCAGCAGGGTTATGTGTCTCGATACGATTGGAAAACCGGTAACAATTACACCGTACGCCCTACCCCACCCGATGCCAAAACAAAACTACGTTTCAACTGGAATGCGGGTATTGGTCAGGACCCCTTTAACAATAGTACCGTTTATTTTGGTAGTCAGTTTGTACATAAAAGCACCGATAAGGGATTGACGTGGGAAGTAATTTCGCCAGACCTCACCACCAACGATCCCGAAAAACAAAAACAAAGCGAAAGCGGTGGCCTAACGTTGGATGCTACCGGTGCGGAAAACCACTGTACCATTTTGGTAGTGGAACCTTCCCCTGTAGAAAAAAATATGCTTTGGGCAGGTAGCGATGACGGACGTGTGCATTACACCCAAAATGGCGGCACAGACTGGACAGAAGTTACCGAAAATATAAAAGGATTGCCAAAAGGCAGCTGGATCGCTCAAATAAAGGCCTCCAACAAAAACAAGGGCGAAGCGCTGTTGATCGCCAATGATTACCGAAGGTTTAATTACCAACCTTATGCCTACAGGACCAAAAATTATGGTAAGACCTGGGAACGCATCGTAGATGCTGGGGATGTAAAGAGCTATACGCTCTCTATTGTGCAGGACCTTGAAAACCCCAACCTCTTGTTTCTTGGTACGGACGACGGATTATATATTTCCTTCGATGGTGCGGTTAAATGGCAAAAATGGACCGACGGCTTTCCCACGGTTTCCGTAAAGGATTTGGTGATACAGCCCAGGGAGCAAGATCTTGTCATAGGTACCTTTGGTCGCGCGGCATGGGTATTGGACGATATTAGACCCCTTAGGGCCATAGCTTCCGATGTTTCGATCCTAGAAAAGGATATAAAATTGTTTACACCCCCTACTGCATTTTTAGCAGCCTACCAACAGCCTACCGGTTCGCGTTTTGGTGGGGATGCATTGTACAATGCGGAAAATAAAAAGTCCGGGGCCATGCTTACCTATTACCTGAAAAAAGGGAACGACAAACCCGAAAAAGAGACCAAAAAAGAGCAGGCCGATGATGCCGCTGAAGATGAAAAGTCGGCCGCAGAAAAAAAAGAAAATAAAAAAGATTCCATCACCATTCAATTCTATGACGGCGACCACCTCATCCGGACATTAAAACACAAAACGCCCAAGAAGGCAGGTTTTCATAGGGTGTATTGGAACATGGACGAAAAAGGGCCGAAAAGACCTTCCAGAAAAATAAACAAAAGCAAAAAAGAACCCGGTGGCTCTAAAGTAAGACCGGGCACCTATAAAGTAAAAATACAGTACGGCGAACATACCGATGAAACCGAGGTGACGGTAAAATCCGATCCTAGGCTCAATATTTCCCAAGAGGCCATCAACGAGGTGTATACCATACGCGGTACCATACAGGAATATACCCAAATAGCGGCGGATGCGGTGAAGCAACTTGTAGAAAGCAAAAACGTTACCAATAAGTTTCAAAAGGAACTTAAGGAACTGGACAAGGAAAAATACAAAGACCAGATAAAGGCCTCCACGGATATGGTAAAGCAAATAGACTCTGTAATTGCACTCTACCTCGGTAAGGAAGATAAGCGACAGGGCATTGTGCGCAATCCGGAGATTACCGTAATGAAAAGAATTAATGAGGCCGATGAGTACGTTAGCAGCAGAAAATCGCCCATAACGGAAACCGAAAAAAGATTGGTACGCTTTGCCAAAGAAGAACTGGAAAGTGCGCTGAAAAAGACCAATACTTTTTTTAATGAACATTGGACCCCCTATAGAGATACCATTAGTGGCCTCAATATATCGCGTTTCAAAGACATAAAACAGTTTCAGATAAAATGAAAAAACTACTTCTTACCATACTGCTATTTCCATACCTTTTAATGGCCCAAGAGAACGGGGAAGACAAATTTGGGGCCTGGTATATGTATTTTGGCACCAATAAGATATCGGAAAAGCTGAGCATACATACCGAAGCGCAGTTTAGATATTACGAGACCCTGTCCAATTTTAACCAGTTATTGTTAAGAACGGGGCTCAATTATCATCTTAGTCCATCGGCCATAGCCACTTTTGGGTATGGTTATATAGATACCGATCCTACATTTAGCGATGGTGCGTCTACAACCGACAACCTTAAGGAACATCGCATCTTTCAACAGTTCATTCTAAAAAATCAGGTGGGAAAGTTCAAATTTGAACATCGCTATCGGTTAGAACAGCGATTTATAGAGAACAAGGACCTATCTACCAACGATACCCAGCATAGGGCCCGGTATAGGCTTCAGCTGACCTTGCCCCTTACCGAGGCTATGTTCCTTAATTTCTACGACGAGGTATTCCTAAACCTGCAAGATTCCGTATTTGGACAAAACAGGTTGTACGGGGCCGTAGGGTTTCATCTTAATTCCAAGACCAGCCTACAGTTGGGGTATCTGAAAAACCATTTCAGCGCTACCAATTTTGATCGCATACAGATAGGAATTTTCTATAATCCCGACTTAAGGAAAAGGAATGAAAAAAATCAGTTATGAACCTCCAAAAAATAACCTTTGAAAACCAGGATGGGCAAAAGTTAGTAGGTAGATTAGAGCTACCTGCCGACAGACATCCCCATAATTATGCAATTTTTGCGCACTGCTTTACCTGCAATAAAAATTTGCTGGCCATTAAAAATATCGGTAAGGCACTGACCGCCAATGGCTTTGGGGTATTGCGTTTCGACTTTACCGGACTGGGCGAGAGCGAAGGCGATTTTGCAGATACCAATTTCTCCGGTAATGTGGGCGATTTGGTAGCGGCGGCAAATCATTTAAAGGAAAATTATGAGGCTCCCACGCTCATTATAGGGCATTCGTTGGGAGGGGCAGCGGCTATCTTTGCAGCTGCCGAAATACCTTCCATAAAGGCAGTGGCCACCATTGGTGCCCCCTCCAACCCCGAGCATGTTAAGCATTTGTTGAGGAGTGGTATCGAAGAGATACAGACCAGCGGCAAGGCCGTTGTAAACTTAAGCGGGAGGGATTTTACCATAAAAAAACAATTCTTGGACGATCTGGAGACCCAATCGCTTCCCCAGGTGGCCAAAGGGTTGCGTTTGCCATTGTTGATTATGCATTCGCCCCAGGACGATACCGTAGGCATAAAAAATGCGGAAGAGATTTACCTGGCGGCGCACCACCCCAAAAGCTTTGTTTCCTTGGACAATGCCGATCATCTATTGAGCGATAAAAGGGATTCCCAATACGTGGGTAAGGTTATTGCAGGTTGGGCACAACGGTATGTGGATATCCCAGAAATCTCCAACCTACGCAGCAAACACCAAGTAGCTGCAAGTCTGGACGGTGATGATGGTTTTACCACCCAAATGAAAATTGGGAACCACTATGTGCTTGCGGACGAACCCCTAGAGGTTGGCGGTAACGATTTTGGTCCGTCGCCCTATGAGTTGGTATCTGCGGGTTTGTCTGCCTGTACGGCAATGACCATACAGATGTATGCCAAACGCAAAGGCTGGCCCGTAGACAATGTAGAGGTGCATACGTCTTATGGTAAAGACCATGCGGCCGATTGTGAGGCCTGCGAACTGCCCAGTGCAAAAATAGATACCTTTAATAGGGAGATAAAACTGACCGGGGATCTGGACGAAAAACAACGGCAACGCATTATGCAAATCGCCGACAAATGCCCCGTACATAGAACACTACATAGCGAAACCCAAGTGATTACCAAGCTTATAGAATAAGCCCTTCCACTACTTTCTTTTTAAGGGTAAACCTTTTGGTTTTCCCAAACGGTTTGTGTGTATAAAATAGATCGGTTTTTTAGAACGTCTGTGGATAATTGAAAAGTTCACATAAACAATTGCCAAATACATCGATTTTATTCCGAAATTGGGGTATATAGATGTATTTTACATCTATATAAACAAGTTGGGTGCAATTTGAACAAAAACAATGAAAGGTAAGATTATTCAATTCATAAGAAGTAAAGACTTTAAGTTCATAGAAGAAATTGGACAAGGTGGAACTGGAAGAACTGTACTTCTTGAAGATGAAATAATTAACGAACGCTTTGTTTGTAAAAAATACTCGCCTTATTATGAAGAACACAAAAAATTATTCTTCAACAATTTCAAAGATGAAATTAAACTACTTCATCTTCTAAATCACAAAAATATTGTCCGAGTTTTTAATTACTACCTATATCCAGAAGAACATACTGGATATATTCTAATGGAATTCATTAAAGGACAAAACATTTCCAATTTCTTAAAAGATAATCCTGATAAATTAAATGATACTTTTAGGCAAACGATTAATGGATTTGTTCATTTAGAAAAATCGAATATTCTTCATAGAGATATTCGTCCTGATAATATTCTTATTTCCAAAGAAGGAATTGTCAAAATAATAGATTTTGGATTCAGTAAAAAAATAGATTTTGAATCAGACTTTGACAAAAGTATTTCTTTGAATTGGCGATATTCTCCACCTAATGATTTTCAAGAAAAAAAGTATGATTTTAGAACAGAATTATATTTTCTAGGAAAACTTTTCGAAGAGATTATAAAAGAAAATGACTTTCAAAATTTCAGATACAAAGACTTATTGAAAGTTATGGTCAATATAGATTATCTCAAAAGAACACCTTCCTTTTTCAACCTAAATAGAAAAATGATTTCTGAATTGACTAGTGAAATAACATTCACAAAAGACGAAAAGAAAACGTATCAAAATTTCGCAGACGGATTAGAAAGTGTTTTTAGTAATATTGATATTGACGCTAATTACATAACTGACATTCCAGAAATAATAAGAGAAGTTCAGGAAGTTCATAGGAATTCTATTTTAGAAGATAACATTCAAAACCAAAATAGACTTGCAAGATGCTTCATAAAAGGTAATTTTAGATATTGGAAAAACAGAGAAATAAAAGTTGATACTGTTTATGATTTTTCGAAATTCTTAATTTCTTCATCAAAAGAAAGACAAAAAGTGATTTTAAACAATTTGTGGCAACGACTTGATAAAATCGAAAGACACGACCCAAGTCTAGAAGACGATTTACCGTTTTAAGAAAAAATAAAAACTGCACCCAACACGGTGTATAAAACATAGCTAATAAGTGTTAAACTTAAAGACTTGTGCATATTTGCAAAGACCGCCAATCCGCCCGCTGGCGGATGGCTTTAAAATGAATAAATTAAAAACAATCCCAATAGCTATCGGGAATAAAAATTCGGCTTTCCGGACATTGACAACCTAGACAACCTAGACAACCTTAAAAAAACGATACGCTATGGAAAAAAAGTATAACTACACACAGGAAATGGACATAAAATTTGAACATCAAGAAGTGATTGATGTACCAAAAATTGTCGAAGAATGCAATGAGAAATGGTTTAATCAAACCTTGACGAAGGTAAATGACAGTGTAGCAAGAATAGGTATCGTGGAAGGGGAATATCATTGGCATAAACATGACAATGACGATGAATTTTTCTTTGTTTTAAGTGGCAAACTTTACATTGACCTCGAAAATAAAACAATTGAACTAAATCCTAATCAAGGTACAACTATCTCAAAAGGTGTGTTACACAGGCCAAGGGCGCGAAAAAAACCGTAATGTTAATGGTCGAAACAGACTCTATTGACCCAATTGGAAATGACAATGTCCAAAAAATGTAAATGTCTGTAGAATTAGTTCCGAAATCATTGAGCGCTAATGGAAGGCACGGGATACACAAACCGCTAAAATTTCATATAAACAATTGCTAAATACATCGATTTTATTTCGAAATTGGGGTATATAGATGTAAAATACACCTATATAAATAAGTTGGCAGCAAGTTGACCAAAGCAGAACACGAATTAAAAAATCAGAAATGAAAAGAATTTTTTACCTACTTATTGTTTTGACTTTAACAAGTTGCAGATATTTTAATGTAAGTCCTGCAAACGGAATTACAACTAAAAATCTGACTGAAAAACCAACTCAGTCTGAAATGATTGGAATTTGGGAAGTGGATAAATTCAGTTACGAATTAAACGAAGAGAAAGGATATGAAAAGAAAAAAATCGAATTGAATTTAAAGGAAAACGGAACTTTTGAAATAATAAACTTGCCGAATTACATAAATGTATTTGACCAAACAAAAGAACGTTTCGTAAATACAAACGGAACGTGGGAAATTGGAAAAGATTTTAAAGGAGAAAAATGGGTTCTGAATATTCGTTTTGACAAAAGCAATCTGTATGAAAACGGTATGTCGACTTCATACGATTTATATTTACAAAATGACGGAATCATTATTTGGAATTTTATTGGCGACCCAGATTCTGGAGAAAGATTTTTGTATGAGAAAAAATAAAAACCAGCTGCCAACAATGTATAACCGCAATTACGGCGGATTCGACTACGTCCGAATCCACTCGGAATTGCTAAAGCCTGTGCTAAACCGAATATTAACGCATATAAACCCGTAACTGACGGTTATACGAGACCGTTACCATGCATTGAAGAAAAGGCATCCTGGAATTGAGATAATCAAAGAAACTTATGACTGTAATAAACCAACTTTCATCATCATTAGGACAAAAAGGAAATGACGCAAATATTGCTTTAGCTAAAGGAATTGCTAAAACTGTAGATAATAATGCAATTCAGGAACTTGTTAAGAATTTGAAAAACAAGGATAAAAAAATTCAAGCTGATTGCATAAAAACTCTTTACGAAACTGCCTATATAAAACCTGACTTGATTGCTAATTATTATGTCGAATTTCTGGAATTATTATCAAGTAAAAACAATAGATTGGTTTGGGGAGGAATGATAGCTCTAGCAACAATTTCGGATTTAAAAAGTAAGGAGTTGTTTGAATCAATAGAACTGATTTCTAATACTGTAAATAACGGTTCTGTAATAACGGTAGATGCAGGAGTTGAAATATATACAAAGCTCAATAAATATTCGGAGTTTCAAGACAAAGTTGAGAACTTGTTGACTGACCAACTGTGGAAATGTCCTGTTAAACAATTGCCTAAATACATGGAGAAATCAACTATATCGATAAACGAGAAGAATAAAGAAATTTATCAAAAAATAATAAATGAACGAAAGACAGAATGTGAAAAGGAGTCGCAAATAAAACGACTTGACAAAGTGTTGAAACGAATTGAAAAAATATAAAACGCATGGTAACAATGGCTATAAGTAATTGCTTGTTCTCGCCTACTTCTGAAAATCCGCAATATAGAATACCCATAGCATAGCAGATTCGGAACCGTTTTTTTGATACCCCTACTTTCAAAAAGGGGAAATTGACTACATTAGAGGTATGGACAAAATAGAAATATAGTTACTAACGACTATATCCATACGTTGTGTAGAATTTTGAAAAACAAAATGCAAATGATAAGACCTTACGTTCTGGCTGATACAAACTGGAAACATTTAATGGATGAAAAATTTGATTTAGCCGTTCTTCCGTGGGGAGCAACAGAAGCCCATAATTATCATTTGCCCTACTCAACTGATGTAATTGAGGGAACCGCAATAGCAGAAGAGGCTGGAAGAATTGCTTGGGAAAAAGGAGCTAAAGTTATCATATTACCAACAATTCCTTTTGGAGTTAATACTGGACAACCCGACATATACTTGGATATGAATTTAAACCCAAGTACTCAATTCGCTATCCTAAAAGACATAATTGAGGTATTAGACCGTCAAGGCATCCAAAAGTTTATGATTTTGAACAGCCATGGGGGAAATAACTGGAAATCAATGATTAGAGAACTTGGACTATTATATCCAAAAATGTTTTTATGTGTTGGGGAGTGGGTAAAGGTTGTTAACCGAAATGATTTTTTTGATACCCCAGGAGACCACGCTGACGAAATGGAAACAAGTCTGATTCTTCATCTAGCACCTGAACTAGTTCTTCCAAGAAAAGACTGGGGCGCAGGAAAAGAAAAAAAGAATAAAATAAAAGCATTTAATGACGGGTGGGCTTGGACCGAAAGACCTTGGAGCAAAATAAGCGAAGACACTGGAGTTGGAAATCCAAAAGCTTCAACTAAAGAAAAAGGGGAAATATTTTTCAACGCCATTTGTAGTAAATTGGGAGACTTATTTTTGGAGATTTCAAACGCAGATACGAATGACCTTTATGAATAAAAACGCTACACAACATTGGCTATAATTCATTGTGACGGCTCTGTGGATATTGACAACCTTAAAAAAACGATGCGCTATGGAAAAAAAGTATAACTACACACAGGAAATGGACATAAAACTAATCACTCTGTTTTTAATCGGACTAATAACCTTCTCTTGCGCTTCTGAACAATCTGAAATGAACGAAGGCGAAACTTATTTAGCAGAGAAGTTAAGTGCTGAATGGATTAGCATCGGATTAACTCAAACCGAAACCAAGACGGATGGAAAAATAACCGAAAATCGAAAATTTATTAATGTGGTAATCAAAAACTCT
Source organism: Spongiimicrobium sp. 3-5 (assembly GCF_046557915.1). Taxonomy (NCBI): domain Bacteria; kingdom Pseudomonadati; phylum Bacteroidota; class Flavobacteriia; order Flavobacteriales; family Flavobacteriaceae; genus Spongiimicrobium; species Spongiimicrobium sp. 3-5. The sequence continues at coordinate 392,085 of NZ_JBHEBG010000004.1, read as the reverse complement.
TCGGACATTGAAAAAATAATTGAAGAAACTGACTACGCAGAAAAAAAGATGAAAAATGTTGCTCAATTCGTTTTGGACTCTATTCAGTTTGGCGAATTGACTTTTAAACCAGAAGAAATACGAATTGAGTTTATAAAAGATGACAGTTTTTTGATTTTTCAAAACGAAAGAAAACAATCAATGTCCTTTAATCTGGATTGAGTAATTGTGTGAAATAAAACTGGCTACAACAATGGCTATACGTAATTCGGGGTTTGGTTCTTAATCCAAAGTTTAGTGTATTTTTATAAAGTTCACCAAATCTTTTGATTTGGCTTTAAAAACTAAAAAATTAAAACAAAATAAAAAGTTTTGGCTAAGTGCTTAATCGGAAATTAATCGCTTCTTAATTCTCATACTAACCATAGCCGAAGCCTTTATAGGCAATTACAGACCAACTCTTACTAATGAATGATACTCTCGTTGTTATTTTAATTTTAGGGCTTTACTTTTCCCCAATCTTCTATCAATTAGTAATCGTCATTAAGGAGAGTAAAAGGGGTAATAAAGTACCTCTTAAAAAGTTCAAAAGAATCTTAAAGTATAGTTTTCTGACCCTTATCCCCTTGGTAGTCACTTTTGCAATTCTGACCCGAATTAACTTTTTAAACTATGAAAGTCCGATTACTTATGATAGGGTGGATCAAATAACATTTGAAAATTTCAGGGGCCTTGAGTTTTTCAAGAAATCCCTTTATGGAAATGAACGTTTCGCATATGTGGTAACCACCATAGAAACCGAAATTGACGATGATTCCGTTAGTGTCAAAGCTTTATTTCATCCCTCAAGATCCTTTGTCTACAATTCACATTCGAATAGCAAAGAATTACTGAGTCATGAAATTTATCATTTTAAAATCACCGAACTATTTGCCCGAAAAGCAAAAAAGAAAATAGTCGATTTAAAAAGTTCAAGCAAAAATGAAGTAAGTAAAATTATAAGTAGCTCATGGCGGCAAGAAAGAAAGTTTCAGAGCAAATATGACTATGACACTTTTCATAGCTACGTTTTTAGTGAACAAAAAAAATATGAAAGAGATATCGATAGTTTGCTAAATTTGCTTTTAGAATTTGAAAAACCAAAAGTTATATTAAATGAATGAACTCAAAACAGTAGCTCTAATCCTCCTTGGTATTACAATGTTAGGCTGTCAGACTGAAAAACATAAATTCCCCTTGGAAAAAAGATTCTGGGACGTAAATGACTATAGAGAAGTAACTTTAGAGCTAAACTATGGTTATGATGATGATGAAAAACTGCCTTCACTAGACGATCCTAAAACCCGAATAATTGTTGAAAAACTTACGGATCATCAAAACTATGAAGTGGTTTTAAATGACAAGGAACTAGGACTAAAACATAGAAATGGAGTTGCGGATGAGTTCTTTAAACAATGGAAAGATATGCATGAAGTGTATCAAGCTCGGGACGTTCAGGATAAATATTTGTATGACCGAGAACTGCTAAAAGTATGGCAATTTGGACTTGGTCTTCAGTTAAGATATTTTAAACTTGGAAATGACAACATTATTGCTAGCTCAGATGATCCAAATTCGGCTCGTGTGAAAAAAAATCTTAACTCTAATATTAGTACGTTGATTAACAACTTCAATATCTATTTGGTCGAGATAAAGAACGAAAATGCGTTTTCGGAAGAAGGAAAGGAATTACTGGCGGTTGGTATTGATAAGTACTTTACCAGACTTATTGAACTCTACCCTTCAGCAAATTTCGAAACAATGACACGAAAAATTGACCTGATGTACGACAAAAGTGAAACCAAGCGAATAAAGGAGTCTCTTTCAAAAATTAAGAAATTGATAGAATCCAAAAAATCCAAAGAATAAGCACTCATAACAATGCATATTACGATCATCCCGGGCAATAGCCGGTCACTCAGCAAACACAAGACCATTGACAAGAAAAATGAACGATTCTCTTGCAGATACTTAATCTAATCGAAAAATGCATAAAAAAGAAATAGTTAATCTTGACAGGATTATTAATCAAACTACATCCGAAATAAATTTTGGAACACAACTAGAGATGCTAGCAGCCAATAAGAAAGGGAAGGAAGTAGATGTAGGGCTTTATCCGTTATGCAGATTTATATGTGCTAAAAAAGGTTCAATTCAGTTTGAGATCTATGATGACAACAGAATTATTCGGTTACCAATTGAAGAATTGGAGAATTCGATTTTAGCTGCAAAAAAATGGGTTCAATCCGAAGATTCGTTCGATTATTCTGATGATAGTTAATTTAAAAAGACCACCAATCCAACTGTTTCCGGATGGCTTTTAAGAATATATACATTAAATATTATGCTCACCGATACTAAAATAAGGTCATGAAAAAAATAATTGTAGTGCTCGTTTTTATGCTCTTTTCAATTGGAATAAATGCCCAAAGTTTACTTGGAGCCTGGGAAAGCTATCATACTTCCGAAAATGGGGAGAAACTTAAAGATGTGGTGATTTTTTCCGATGGGTATCAAGTACTCACAACCTACCATGCCGTAACGGGTAAATTTATCCATTGCAATGGCGGGACCTGGAAATTACAGGGTGACACCGTCACGGAAAAAGTAGAATTTCATACCGATAATGCAGCAAATGTGGGTAAAGAGTTTAGCTTTAAAGTGGCTATTACCGACTCTATAATGAGCATTATTGGCAATGAAACGCAGTTTAAACGAATTGATAGTGGAACGCCCGGTAAGCTACAAGGTGCATGGTTAATGTCCGGTAGAATTAGGGATGGTGAAACACAATTAAGGGATACGACCAGACCCAGAAAAACGATGAAAATTTTGTCGGGAACTCGTTTTCAATGGATCGCTTATAATACGGAGACAAAGCAATTTATGGGAACGGGCGGAGGAACCTATACCACAATTGATGAAAAATATACCGAGAACATAGAATTCTTTTCACGGGATGATGCCAGAGTAGGCGCTAGTTTGGAGTTTAATTACAGTCTGGTAGATGGTAAATGGCACCACACCGGCCTGTCCAGCAAGGGAGACCCGATCCATGAAATATGGAGTATCAGAAAATAGGGTCTCTTGTAAACCAAAAAGTAAATCCCTTAAAATTCACAATTTTTCATATATTAATCGTTGTGCGTTACTCTGAAAAAAAGAACTATTGATGGATTATCAAACTTTTCGACCACATTCAGATTTAGAAGCTGTCGTAAACTGTTATTGGACTTTAGAAGTGCCAGCAGAAAATAATGCGCAAAGACAACGGATTATACCTGATGGTTGCATTGAAATGGCTTTTATACTCGGAGACGATATAAAGCGATATTCTTCCCAAGATGAATTTATCTTGCAACCCCGGGCAATGGTTCTCGGACAGACCATTGAGCCTTTCTACATAGAACCTACGGGCTATGTCAATACATTTGCAGTTAGCTTTTATCCCTATGGTTTTGCCAATTTCGTTTCCATACCCATTAAAAACTTGGCAAACAAAGAAACGCCAATAGAACTACTCTTCGAACCAAATGCGGCTAAAGAATTAGAACAAAACATAATCCAAGCAACAACTACAAAACAGCGAATAGAAATCATTGAACACTTTCTTTTAGGTGAGTTAAATGATACAAGAACCATTGACAAAATCGTAAAAATGACCATTGACGTACTACAGGCAACGAACGGAAGTGCTTCGATAAACACCATTCTTAACGAAGATTTGTCAAAAAGGAGACAACTCGAAAGAAATTTCATCAAACAAATCGGGGTTAGTCCAAAGCAATTAGGTAAGGTAATCCGATTGCAAACAGCCCTAAAAATGTTACTTAGTGAAAAGGCAGAAAGTCTAACCCATGTTGCGTATGAAAGTGACTATTTTGACCAATCGCATTTTATTAAAGACTTTAAGGAATTTACCGGGGTTAACCCGAAGGATTTCTTAGGAAATGAAAATATGGCCCTTTCTACGCTCTTTTACAGATAGACAAGGTGTCGCATTTTTACAATTTCGGTCTTCTCAAGTAATTTAAATTTGGGAGCCCATTTAAATAGATTAGCATGAACAGAGCCATACTATGTTTACTTACAGTACTTTCCATTACCATCTTTGCTTGCAAGGACCAAAACAAGTCTAAAACCGAAACTACGGCGGTTGACTCAAACGTAAAACAAATAACAAACGAAATGAAAAGTCATATTTCAATATTTGAAATTCCAGCTACTGAAATTTCACGAGCAGTCGATTTTTATCAAACAATTTTGAACATCACCATTGAGAAAGTGGATATGCCCGAAATGCAAATGGGAATATTCCCATACGAAGGAGAAATAGTTACGGGAGTTATAATCAAAGGAGAAGGGTATAAACCCTCAGCTGATGGCGTCACCATATATCTAAATGGTGGAAACGATCTTCAGGTTATACTTGATAAGATAGAGGAAAACGGCGGGAAAATTATGGTTCCAAAAACACTTCACGCCGATGAAAGTGGGTACTTTGCGATATTTCTTGATTCGGAAGGAAATAAAATTGGTCTTCATTCCCCAAATTAAAAGGCGGAAATAGCTAAGGCCCAATAATAGCTGTAAAGCAGTGCTGCCCTGCTAATCCAATCCGCCAGTGGACAGGTGGAGTACACAAAGTTTAGGCCAGAACGTCGGTATTAATTAGAGCCAACATGAATAAATATTTTAGCTGCTTTTTTATATTTTTTATTCTTTCTTGCGCTGAAAAAAAATCTTCGGACAACGGTTTGGACCAACAATCACCCCCAGAGCTAAATCCATACCAAACTTCCATTGTTATTCTTGGAACCGTACAAGACGCGGGGTCTCCTCAAATAGGTTGTAAAAAAGAATGCTGTATTGAACTTTTTAAAAATCCGGATCATACCCGAAAAGTAATTTCATTGGGCCTAATTGATCGACAAACCAATAAAACCTATCTGTTTGAAGCTACTCCAGATATCGCCACACAAATGAAAATGCTTACGAAATCCGAAAGGAAAAGTGATAGGGAGTTGGTAGATGGCATTTTCTTAACCCATGCCCATATAGGACATTATACAGGATTGCAATTTTTAGGAAAAGAAGCAATGAATTCCAAAAACACACCCGTTTATGTGATGCCCAGAATGAAGGAGTTCCTAACTAACAACGGGCCTTGGAGTCAACTGATAACAAAAAGCAATGTAATACTAAATGAATTGGAAAATGAAAAACCGGTTCAACTATCCGAAGCTATTGAAGTAACGCCCATAATGGTGCCTCATAGGGACGAGTATTCCGAAACTGTAGGTTATAAGATTAAAGGACCCCATAAAAGTGCGCTGTTTATTCCCGACATAGATAAATGGGAAAAATGGAACAAAAATATTATTGATGAAATAAAGCAGGTAGATTACGCATTTTTAGACGCTACCTTTTATAACGAAAAAGAAATAAATAACAGGGATATCAGTCAAATTCCACATCCCTTTATTATTGAGAGTCTTGAAAAATTTAAAGCCCTGAACCGGCAAGAAAAAAGTAAAGTCGTTTTTATTCATTTTAACCATACCAATCCTTTGCTAAACCCAACTAGTAAAGAAAGTGAGGCAGTAATTCAGCAAGGCTTTAAAATTGGGAAGATTGAAGATGTTTTTGAATTATAGCAAATGCCTACAATGTTTACAATAGCTTGCTCCTTCTTAGCGAAAACCCCTATTAAGACTAGGTTTTTTGTTGAAGAACCGCATATAGTGTTTGTAAAAAACCGAGTACTCGTAGAATCCAAAATCCGATGCCAAGCTTCTTAAAGATTCAATTTGCAAATCGGAGTTAATTAGGGCGTGCATTTTATTTAGTTTAAGTTCTAAATGAAATTGGTAAGGCGATTTTCCGTAAAGTTGTCTAAATGTTCTAACCATGTAATACTTGGATAAGCAAGAAACATGGGATAGCTCATCAAGGCTTATATTTTTATAGAGATTATCTTCTATATATTCCCTAACGACGGACAATCGCCTAAAAATTTCTAGCCTAGTTTTTTTACGCTTAAATTTTAAATTGTTTTTTTCCAGGCCAAGTTTATTCTGGGCAAGGATTACATTTTCGGCCAGCTCCAAATAAAAAGATTCATCCAAAACGGCATTGGAATTTGCTGCTACCATATTTATTATCCTTTTAAGCTCTGGGCCACTGCAAGTGGTCTTAATAGGTAAGAACGGTACGAAATCTGTTGAAAAACTGTCAAAAGGAAAGTCGAGTAACTTATCACCCCATAAAAGATACTTATGGGCTTCCAGCATAGCATCGGGTTCTAGAAAAATTGATGTTGCCAAACCATTGGCTTTAAGAAATTGCACCTTGGAATCTGGTTGTACAAATAAAACGGAACCTGTCCCTAGCCGCTTTAGTTGGCCATCTACCAAATAATCTTCCTCTCCGTTTACAACGCATTTTATGGCATAGGATGAACGGTAGGAAACCGGAGCGGCATATTTTGGCGATTTACCCTTTGATATATAAATTTCATTAGAAAATTTAACCGGGAAGCTCTGGGTCTTGTCGTTGCTAAAGCATATTATTTTATCCCTTACTTTCATCTATAAACTTTTACGATAACAGTTCTTACTCAATAGACTTTCAACAAAAGCCAGTGTTACAATTATCTTATTTAGTTAAACATTTTGAAACCAACGCTAAATCGCAACAATTGAAATGTTTTCAAGTCTTCAAAACAATACCTTCATAACCGTATTTTTCGTCAAATCGAAAAAAGAAATTCATAGAATAGAATCGTAAGAGCCCCAAATACCGGTATATGGACCCATGTTATAAATCAATTCTTCATAAAGTCAGCCTTCAATTCTTTCTACTTTGCCTTCTAAGTTTATTATCAACACGGGGTACTGCACAGTATTCCGGGGATATCCTTAAAGAAGAGGTTGTTAGCATGATAGACAGCCTCGCTCTAAATAAACAATTCTCCGGATGTGTAATATTGGCAGATAATTTCTCCAATACCATAGTGCAAGAATGCCGTGGTTACAGCGATGTAAAAAAGAGCATTGCAAATACCCATGCTTCCAAGTTTTCCTTAGCCTCAGTGGGTAAATTTTTTACAATGGTCGGAACATTAAAACTGATAGAGGAGCAAAGACTAATGCTAGATGATAGTCTTGAAAAATTTAATTTCAACTTCTCAGATCCGCGGGCCCATAAAATTACCATAAGGCAACTTCTTGCCCATAAATCGGGCTTTGGACATTATTGGAACAACCCGGAATTTCTTAAAAAAAGAAGTGATCTCGATAGCATATCGGAGTATCTAGATTTCATATCAAGGAAAAAACTAGATTTTGACCCCGGCTCGGAATATCAATATAGTAATGAAGGATACATAGTTTTAGGAGCTGTTATTGAAAAGATCTCGGGAATGGATTTTTACTCTTTTGTAAATCAAAAGATATTTGAACCGCTTAATATGAAAGATACAGGTTTTCCATATTTGGATGTACTAGACTCCTCTTTTGCGAAACCCTACGTTAAAAATCAGAACCATATATGGGTTGAATCAAACCAAGAAGTATCATTGAGAGGAGCCTCGGACGGTGGCGGTTATTCTTCCATAAGGGATTTATCCATCCTTTTAAATGCCGTTTTTAACCACAACTTTATCACCAAAAAATCTGTATCCCTACTGTCGTCAAATTTTGAAAATGAGAATCTAAAAAAGAATGGGCAAATTTTTGAATTGGTTGGTGCTTTCCCGGGAGTAAGCGCATCCATTGGTTTTCATGGGCCTACCGGTTTAAATATTGCCGTCTTATCTAACTATGACTCCCCTGCCTCAGAAAATGTTGTTATCGGTGTTCTCAATATAATTACAAAGGCATCCCTTAAAAAAGAACACCATACAAGCACTAAAATTTCTTACCTAAAAGGAACTGTGTACGATAAAAACGGTGCCCCTATTCCTTACGTAAATATCGGTATTGAAAATACAAATGTGGGTACCGCTTCAGATGAAAAAGGAAACTTCACCATTAATATCCCAGCCGCGCGTATCAATGAAATGCTAACTGTATCCGCACTAGGATACGAAAAACAAAGAATTGAGATAAAAACTGTTCAGGATGCAGATGCTATGGCGCTCAGAATGACTCGGCTAATTGAAGCGTTACCCGAAGTGATTGTAACCGGTAAGAAAAAGAAAATTGTAAAAGTGGGTAACAAGGGGTTGGGTATCGTATCTTCTGGAGCATACATCGGTGGTAAAATACCCGGAGCTTCTTTAATTACAAAAATAAAGATTGAATCTCCTGGAAAATTAATGAAACTACGTGTACATATTAGGAACAACAGGTTGGGCAAGAATTTTAAGCTAAGAGCAAGGATTCTTGAATGCATAGATGGAAAAAATCCGGGGAAGGACATCTTGCAAACCAACATTTTGGTAGCGTCAAATTTGAAAAAAGGATGGTTAGAATTTGATCTTGAAAACTCCGGGATTTATCTTACCGAAACTGTTTTTATTGGGGTGGAATGGGTAGACAAACATCAAATCAAAGAAAGCGCTTCTACCGCATATCCCAGGGTCTCATATACGCCAAAGGCAAAGGCTATTAGCTTTGCCAGGGCAAATGGGTTAAAAGATTGGAAACCAATAGGCATTGACCCAAATTTTTACGTTTTGTTATCGGTAGATCAGTAACATACTATAAAAGTTTGTAGAAAGACTCCAATGTGCAAAAGACAGGACAAATTATTTTTGGAGATGAGAAAATTCATTATCGTCAACAAAATCTTGTTATCTTTAATTGTGCCTTTGTCATTACTTTTTATTTTGCGGAATAGATACCTGATGGTAATGTTATTCATTTCCATTCAAGGCCTTTTTGCCCAAAAAACATTAGTGGGCACTATATTGGACCAAGAAACAGGAAAACCGGTCGATTATGCAAATATTGGTGTTATAGACCAAACCATTGGTACGGTGTCCGATAATGATGGAACATTTAACTTGGTATTGAAAGAGTTAAATCAAATAGATAGTGTCCAAATCTCCCGTATTGGTTACACCCCACTTAGGTTATCAACTTCCGACCTTCACAAAAGAATATCGCACAACCCCGTTATTTTTCTACAGGAGGAAGTGTATCAGTTGCAAGAAGTAGTGGTAGATGTTGGCGAAGTGGAAAAAAACCGAATAGGTTATTCGAAAACAACGAAAAATCTAATTGGGTTTTGGAATGACAGTCTTGCTCTTGGCGGAGAACATGCCTCAAAGATTTTGGTCAGGAAAGGGCCCATAAAATTAGAAGACCTATCGTTCAACATTATTAAGAGTATTTCTGATAGTATTCTGGTGAGGGTAAACGTTTACGATATAGAAAAGGGCCTTCCGGGCCGAAACATCTCCAAAAGAAATATCCTTTACACCATTAAGAAGAAAAGTGGTAGGGAAATCATAGATCTTTCTCCCTATGATATTGTGGTAAATAACCATTTTATCGTAAGTCTGGAGTTACTAAAAATATACGGTGGTAAGGTGGGAATAGCTATTGCCGCCTTTAACGACGGTGCAAGATCATATACGCGGTTAATAAGTCAGGATAGATGGCGAAGAATTCGTAAAGGTACTACCATAGCGTTCAACCTTAACACTTCTCCTTTGGAAGGTGACCAAGCATCCTTCATGAATATCCAAAAGAAAAACAAAAAGCCCAAATCGGTTAAAGTTCTATGGGATAACTCACTATCTATGGAAAACCGTGATTTGAAAAAGGAACTGAATTATCTCGATCTATTTTTTGAACGGATGGGAGATGTTAAAGTGTCTTTTCAATCTTTTGGTTACAAATTGGGTCAAGAGAAATCATTTGAAATCAGGAAGGGTCAATGGAACGCGCTCAAAGCCCATATTGAACAAATAGAAAACGATGGGGCCACTAATATAGACGTACTAGAGCAACTGAACACAGAAGAATTTACGCTGTTGTTTACAGACGGAGCACGTTTTATGACCGATGTTAACCAAAAATGGTATGGAAAAATTTTCCCGATCAACACCCACAAGAAAGGCAATCACGAACTTCTGGCTTTCATTGCTGAAGAATCTGATGGGAGCTATATTAATCTAACGGACCTACACGATATTAGAAAAGCCACAGATTACAGAAGAATGAAAGGCAATTACACTTCTAAAAATAAGCCTAAAGATGCGCCACCCAAATTGATCATCATCAGGGGTAGTGTTTCAGATTTTGATGACCCCATTGAGCGGGTGCTTGTTCAGGTAAAAAACACCAATCGGAAAACTAGAACCGATACAAAGGGGAATTTCACAATTCTGGCAGAAGCAGGAGAAACACTTATGTTTACCTACCCAGGAAGAATAAAAGTAGAGGCCGCAGTAAATTACGGCACCTCTAATCTTAGTATTACCATGCCATTAGGGGTAAAAGTGTTGGATGAAGTGGTATTGGAAGACAAAAGGAAAGGGCTGGAAAAGCTGAGCGTAGATGCCATGGGTAAAAAGAAAGTATCTACCAACTTTGGGGTTTTGGATCCGGAAAGCACCGGTTTTGCTATAAGACAAATAGAAGGTGATCTTTTAAACACCTCATCCCAAACGTTAACAGATGCCCTAAGGGGTAAATTTGCTGGTGTAAGAATTGTTGGTAATCTCGTGGGAATACGTGGAAATGAGGCCCTGGGTATATTTGCGGCCTGGGATATTGATGGACTACAGTACCCTCCCGATGGAGTTTTACCGCCCATAGACGTTACTAATGTACAGCACATAACCATTATGCCGGGAAGCTGGGCGGCAGCCCGATATGGTAGGATGGCCGCAGGAGGAATTATTATCGTACGCACTAAAAATCAATCATTCGAAGATGTTAAGGTTGAGAAAAAATCGTTGTATGACCAAACCTTGTTCAGGAACAATGGCTATAAAGGAGAAGCTATTTTCCCAGAACACAATGCGGGGAGCAAACCTAAATACCTACAAGAAATTGCAAAGGCAAAATCATTGGGAGATGCCTATCAACTTTATTTACAGCAACGATCACTTTACCAAAATATGCCTCACTTTTTTTCGGACGTACACCATCATTTGCTACAAAAATGGAATGCAAGAGATATGGCATTATTAATTTTATCCAATATCGCTGAGAAATTTCCGGAAGATGTTAATGCCCAAAGGTTACTGGCATATTCTTATGAACAACATGGTTTATATACGAAGTCGCTCTCCATTTACAAACGAATTTTAGATTTAAAGCCAACTCAGGCCCAAAGCCAAAGAGATTTGGCCAAAGCCTTTGTTAATAATGGAGATTATAAAGAGGGATGGAAACTGTATAAAAAATATCTCAACATGGAACATAAGGATCCTGATACGGATGGTTTATATAAAATTGTAAAGCGCGAAATGCGCGACCTAGCGGAAAACTATTACAATGTATTGGGGTTGGATAAAGACAGTTTTACTTTCGATCAGGACCAGGAGGACATCTCCATCATCGTTCAGTGGAACAATCCTAATGCAGAATTTGAGCTACAATTTGTTGGTCCTCTGAACCGATACTATACTTGGAGCCACACCAAAACGGAAAATCAACAACTTCTCAAAGAAGAACGTAAAAAGGGCTGTTTTTCCAAAAGTTTTGGGATTCAGGACATTGGTGCTGGTCCATGGATATTGAACACCAAGTATATTGGAAATCTAGAAAACACTCCTACTCACCTAAAATTTACCATACGAGAAAATAATAAATCGAAAGAGACCGTAAAGGTTTTAAAACTGCAACAAAAAAATGTTAACTACCGTTTTTTAGATATTTCAGCAACGAATATTGCGGTCTTCCATTAACTTACGCGCAGGTATACTATTACTAATGGCAACCAGAAAATAAAGTAACAAATGAATTATAGTGATGCGCTTCTTAGTATTGTAGAAAATGGTTCGAAACAAATTAAGGAAATTGATGCTAAAAACATGTCGTTTAAGCCGTCGGATGAAAAATGGTCCAAAAAACAAATTCTAGGTCATTTAATAGATTCTGGGGTAAACAATTATAGTAGAATACTGCTTGCCCAAACGAAGGACGATTTAATTTTTGAGGGCTACGACCAAGTAAATTGGGTGAAGTTGAACAATTATCAATCTAGAAATGCGGAAGAAATTCTGAAAATTTGGGAAATGATAAATATTCATATTTCGCAGTTAATCGCTGTAATTCCCAAATCTGTTATGAACCGGAAAACCGTGCATCATAACTTTGATAAGATAAGTATGCGGACCTTGCAAAAAGGGAAAGAATCGAATCTGTCTTATCTCATTTGGGATTATATATTTCATGTGGAGCACCATTTGGCCCAGATAATCGGTGATTACAAAAAGTTGAATATCAAATTATTGGCCTATTAGAAATATCCATACGGTTACTTTAATTTGTACATTGATAGCAAGAAAAAATTATGATATGACCGAAAAAAAAAAGAAACCAAACATTTATAATTACTTTATACTTACGTTTCTAATCTCATGGGGGCTTTGGAGTCCCTTTTATTTCTCAGAAGAAGTAAGTGAATTTTTGGTATTACCCGGGGCTTGGGGGCCAACAATTGCTGCCCTGATCCTAACATACCGCAGTCACGGAAAAACAGGAATTAAGCAACTGCTAAAAAAACTTCTGATTTGGAGAGTACCTTTTAAATACTATATTTTTTCCATTTTTGGTATTTTATTCATTGGTACAATCGCGGTTTTAATCCATAAAGCTTTGGGCGGGGATTTACCAAGTTCCGCAGCAATATTGCAGGGCATGGGTTTGGCAGAGGGGCAACTTATGGTGGCCATACTGCTGTCTCCTCTTTTTTTCTTAATTAACACATTATTGGGTGGGCCAATAGCTGAAGAGTTGGGATGGAGGGGTTATGCCCAGGAAATGATGCAACAAAAATACAATCCAAATCTTTCCGGTTTAGTTATTGGATTCCTATGGAGCATATGGCATCTACCTTTAATACTGTTTTTACCTAAAGCTGTTGGCAATATGTCCGTTTTGGCATACATACCATTAATGACTGCTATGGGGGTTATTTTTTCCTGGTTATACAATAGAACAAAAGGCAGCGTCTTGTTGGCAATATTATTACATGGAGGAATGAATTTCACGCACGGTTTTCTAGGAGCCGACGCCTTAAGTGACAAGAACCTATTAGTGATTCAGGTTGGACTTATCATTATCGTGGCCATTATATTATCTCGAAGTAATAAAAATAAACCGGTAACAACATAGCGCATTATGGAAAAACAATACAGGAATCTTGGGTTCATTTTTTTGCTTTTCATACCACTGACATTTTTTGGGTTTTACAAGACCTATTTTGTCCTGGCTCCCGAATTTGAAGGCACCGTAGATATCTATACCCATGTACACGCGTTTACGGCCTCCTTGTGGATAACATTGCTCATTGTCCAGCCATTGCTAATTAGATATAAAAACTTTAAACTGCATCGAATCTTTGGAAAGGTTTCATACGTCGTTTTTTCAGCATTAATTCTGTCGTTCTTACCACAAATGGTAAAACAGTACAGTAGCGGTTCTTTTCCAATAAACGCCAGTTTAGATGTTATTCTGCTTATCCTATTCTATGTATTGGCAATGCGGAACAAGAAGAACGTTACCATTCATATGCGCTATATGATCGCCATTGCACTCATTTTTGTGGGCCCCACCTTGGGAAGGATTATTTACCTTACGCTTGATTCGGTTTATCTAAGGTTCCTGGAATTACCGTACCTATTAGTCAATGCGCTACTTATTGGTTTAATTTTTTGGGATAAAGCTGCTAAAAGAAATTACAAGCCCTACTTGGTGGCACTAGGTTGTTTTATGATTTACCTGGCCATATTGTATCTATTTAAATAAGTGATTGTCCTAAAAAATTATATGTTTACTAACATGGGTCAGCACATCGTATTAATACAAATCATTTTAAACAATAGGTTGCCCTAGGCTGAAATAATGTGTAACTTTAAAAGCAATAATTAAACTACAGACCATGAAAAAAATAAAACTTTTGTTTACAGGACTTGTTATCCTGGTTTCCTATAACTGTAAGGAAGTTAAAAAGGAAGTAAAAGAGGAGATGGAAACGGCAGTTGATGAAATCAAAGAAGAACTACAGGTAAAAACCATTTCCTTCACCATGGAGCCTAAGAGCGATAGCAATGTTACCGGTGAAGTGACTTTTACCCAAGAAGACTCGCAGGTAAGCATGATTGCCAAATTAACCGGGCTTTCCGAGGGAGAACATGCCATACACATTCATGAAAAGGCAGATTGCTCCTCCGCGGATGGTAAATCTACAGGAGGGCATTGGAACCCTACATTCCAACCACACGCCAAATGGGGCGCAGAGGAAGGATATCACAAAGGGGATATAGGCAACCTTACAGCGGACGCCGAAGGGAATGCCACCGTCGCTTTTTCTACAGACCAATGGTGTATTGGGTGCGATGACGATACAAAAAATATTATCGGCAAGGCCGTAATTGTTCACCAAGGTGTGGACGACTTTACCTCCCAGCCCAGCGGAGCCGCCGGTGCCCGTGTCAGTTGTACGGGAATCATACAATAATTGTGGTAAATATCATGTAAAAAGCTGTCTTTTGGGCAGCTTTTTTTATAACTTGATATAATAAAAGCCCTTGCATGGAGCTAGATGATTTAATTGCACTTTTTCAAAAAAAGGACATGGTTGCTTTTGAGAAACTCCATGAAATGTACTCGGAGAACATTTGTGGTGTAATCAATGTCATTGTAGGTGATAATGATGTTGCCCAAGAAATCTGTCAGGATGTTTTCTTAAAAGTGTGGAACAAGGCGGAAAGTTATGATCCATCTAAAGGCAGATTCTTTACATGGATCCTAAATATTGCCAGAAACGCGGCCATTGATGAACTTAGATCAAAATCGTACAAGGACCGTAAAAAAAACTTATCCGCAGATTATTTCGTAGGTACCCTTGAGAATGACGATAACCTCAATAAAAAAGTTGATGCAATAGGACTTACCAACTTATTAAAAAACTTAAAGGATAAATGCGTACAGCTCATAGAACTGCTATATTTTAAAGGGTATACCCAAAAGGAGGCGGCCGAGCAATTGCAGATTCCGTTGGGAACGGTAAAAACAAGAAACAGAAACTGCATTTCGCAGTTAAGAGATAATATATTTTCGTAGATGGATGTAAAAAAGTACATAGCCTCTGGGATTTTGGAACTCTACGTAGCCGGCACACTATCTGATGAAGAGAATTTAGAAATATATCATTTGGCCAACGAGCACCCGGAAATAAGGAAAGAAATAGAACAAATAGAGGCGGCCATTCTCGCTATGAGTGCAGCTTCCTATTCCGGTACCACAAATTTTGAAAAGTTAAAATCTCGCCTCAATGAAACCAAATCGTCCAAGGCATTAACACTACCAGGTAACAAAATAAATTGGAAAATATATTCGGGCTGGGCGGCGGCCGCTCTTTTTGCAGCAGGAATGCTCTGGTTTTATAGCGACAATAAAGAGCTAAAATCCAATATAGATGTGGTTACCCAAGAAAATGCGGTAATGGAAGAGCAAATTTTAGAAGCTAGAAATTCCTTGGAAGATTCTGAAAAATTGCTGAACACCTTGCGCGACAAAAATATAGCGGTGATACCCCTTGCCGGACAAGATATTTCGCCAAACGCTTATGCAAAGGCTTTTTGGAACAAACAAGAAAAAAAGGTTTTTATAGATGCCCAAGGATTACCCGCACCTCCCAAGGGTAAGGTATATCAGGTATGGTCTTTAAAATTAGATCCGTTTAGCCCTACGAGTATTGGACTACTAGAAAATTTTGATTTAAACGGAAATAAGGTCTTCGCCTTACTAAACGAAAACGAATCGGAAGCTTTTGGCATTACACTAGAACCGGCAGGTGGTAGTGAAGTACCCAACTTAGAACAATTGTACGCGCTTGGTGCTACAACATCTTAGAACGGAAAAGAGGTTATTTCCTCATTCGTGTATGCTTCTGTAACGACCTATGGGCCGCCAATACTTTCAGAGCCACAAACAACATTGCTGAAATCCAAAGAAAGAAAAGAAAGTATTCCATAACAGTTATAATTTGTGTTGGTCTTTCGGACAATTTTTAAATGTCCTTAGGTTAAATCTGTACTATTTAGGGCTTATAAAGTAGTACTATAACGGCATTTGAACGGTAATAATATACATTTCGTCCGAAACCGCCTAAAAAAACTGTTAAAATTCGATGAAACACCATGGCCGTGAGACCATGGTGCTCTTAAAAACAACCTAAAAATAAAACAAACATCTTGTAAAAAATGGGGTGCACGATGCAAAACCTTAGGTGTTGCCATCTTATTTACCACTACAATTCACTTATCCTTTGTTCCATTAACGGGCCCAGTTCATAAATTGCCTGCTGCAACGCTTCCTTAAGGTCCGCTACTTTTTCGGTAACCCCATTTTCTTTATAGATTTCAGCCAAATGATACAAGATTTCGGGTTCCTGGGTTTGTCCCGCCACATGCTTTTCGGCAATTTCCATGGCCTTGTTTTTATCGCCACGTTTCAAATAACTGTATGCCAACATATCATACGTTTGGGGAGTTGCCCTATTTTGCACCTCTTTCATTGCCAAATGCAAAGCCTTATCAGTGGTATCCGGTCTTTCTTGTAACAATGCAACAGTATGACCGTTGTACATGTCCCCATAGGAAGGATTACCAACTTCACGATCAAACTGTTCCAAATAGGAGTCTTTTTTCTGGTTATCTTCTAAATATTCCGCTATTTCTGCTTTTAACAGCCAATAATCAGGGCTTTGGTTTTGATGTGTAACGGCATCCAAAATGCGTAGGGCTTCGGTAGCATTTCTTTCGTACGAAAACACAATCCATGCGATGCCTTTTTTGGCGTATGCATTTTTGGGATCCAATTGTAAGGATTTAAGGTAATGGTCGTATGATTTTTTGATACGACCGGCATGACCATAGTAATCTGCCAAATTTGTATAGGACCAAAGTATCAGTTCTTTATTTTTAGAAGTTTCGGCTATTCTCTTGGCAATTTCCATAAATCCAATGGCCTTGGTAAGATCTCCTTTATGATCGCTCCATTTGGCAAGTCGGATCAGGTATCCAAAGTCCGACATATTTCTAATTTTCTTTAAATAACTTTCTGCCTCGGTATAATTGCCCAATTCCATATGAACATCAAAAAGTAGCTGCTCCGATTCTTTTAGTCCGCTCCCAAGATTATGGGCCTTCACGGCCCATTCCAATGCCTCCTTAAACCGATGTTGTGCAATGTAATTTCGGGCCAAGGCCCTATAATAATTAGATTTTCCCACCGCTGCTATGGTCACCGCCCTGTGCAAAGCCTGTGCTGCTTTCTTTAGATATTGGATATCTCCGGTAGATTTAAAATAGCGGTTATATTCGCTGGCTACAATACCAAAGCTGGTAAGCTGCATACTATCTGGTTTTATTTTCGAATTCCAAATTTCAAAATACTTGGACGTGGTGGTCGGAGCCTCGGCAGTAAGGAATTTGTTGTAATCATTTTCATTGGTAATTGCACCAACAGGTTTCTTTTCTGTATGACAGGCACTTAAGATGAGTAGCCCCATTACTAGTGTTATAAATTTCATGATCGGAATTTTAGTTGTTAAACATCTTTTTAAAAAGAGGAGGAAAATAGATGCCCCTCCCCTTTTCTCTTCTTCATAGTCAAAAGTTCTTATTCGGGAGCACCCAAGTAAGGAAAGGTATCAGAGATATCCGATGTTAGACCAACACCATCGGATGTTAGCCTAGGCAAATCGGCGGTACCGTCATCGTCCAAATCTTGCCCGCTGAACCGTGTTCCTTCAGCACCTCCAAAAAACAAGATCAATGACACATCTACAAAATCATCGCTCAACGATCTTCCTGTGAGCGCTATTTCATCTCCATCCGGAACCAAAATCCGACCATCATTGTCCAGATCCGTACCTGGGTTAAAATAGGTGGTCGGTGCATCCGGAGCAACGTCTAAGGCATCGGCTGCTAAAGCACCTGTCAGTGTAGCTGCATCTAGCCCCAAAATGTTGTTTTCATAGTTTACGGCCAAGGGATCTAACCCCAGTAAATTGGCATAAACATCGTGATATTGCTCTAATCTGGCCTCAAAAGCAGCTTGGAAGGCGGCTCCCATTTCAGAGGCTATGGTATTGTTATTGGCATCTTTTATGCTGGGTTGCCCTTCCATATCAAAGCCCAGGGTAGTATTAATTCCGGGTCGCCCCATATGATCTACCTGGGCGTAGTCGCCGGAGAAATCCAAGGAAATAGCACAGGGCTCACAAGAACCGCCACAATCTATATCGGTTTCATCGCCATTTTTAATACCATCGGTACAACTGGCCTCGGCCATCATACCCGGAATTTGCGCATCATCATCATTATTGCAAGCGCCCAGGGATATTACCGCTATCATAGAAAACAGCAAATATTTTAAATTGAATAGTTTCATTTTTTTTGTGTTAGATTAATGTTCTATTGTTTTTTATTGGTGGTAACCCACACCTTGTAAACAGGGATTCCTAAAATATTTGTTCCTGTAGGCGTGCCCAGGAGACTATTGGGTATTTCCATAACTATGGACATGGTATTGGTACCATCGAAAGCATCTGAGGCCTCTTCCGGGGTCTTAAATCCTTCAGGGGCCATTCCGCCTGCTACCGCATTAAATTGAAAGAAATCGAAAAAGAAGGGATCCTGTCTTGGTCCGGCAAAAAGTGAAACACCTTCCGATGTGGTCTCAATAATGGCTGTTGTGCCCGAAATCTCCACATTACCAAGTGGAGAATCTACCAACACCTGGCTCCTTAACCCGGTTTCCAATGGAGCCACAGGTCC
This sequence comes from Spongiimicrobium sp. 3-5, assembly GCF_046557915.1. Taxonomy (NCBI): domain Bacteria; kingdom Pseudomonadati; phylum Bacteroidota; class Flavobacteriia; order Flavobacteriales; family Flavobacteriaceae; genus Spongiimicrobium; species Spongiimicrobium sp. 3-5. The sequence goes on along the minus strand of NZ_JBHEBG010000004.1, from coordinate 373,094 downwards.
AAAAAAATACATGTTTCCATTTCTTGGTATGGCTTGAATGACCAAATCTTCAACTAAATCGCCATCGGTGTCGATATTAATCTCGGTCAATACCGTTTCGTCAAAAGTGCCGTAGGCCAGCTCTGGCAAAATGTCCGATTGCAAGTCAACTGCAAAAACCGTGTTGTCTGAACCCTCGCTGGGCTCAAAGGCATAAAGATCCGCAATATCGGCGGTAGTACCCCTAGATGAAGGTGCATCAATATGGTCTGCCGCAATTAGGACCAGCCCCATAATACTAAGGCCAATAAGGCCCAATTTTCTTCTTTTGTTTTTCATGATAAGTTAATTATTATTAGCATTGCCCTTACCTACGCAACCTGCCGTGAGGGGGTTTTGTTTTTTCTGTTAAATTGATGTTAACGAATGCTTCCCTTATACCCAACGCTCGTTGAGACCTACGAAAATTTCTATATTTGGTTTTATTTTGGGAACTAAATTTTAGCCTATGAACCCTTCCGCATCAGGTTGGATTGAAAAGTTTGGGCACCTCTTGAAGGATAATTGTGACAATTATGCCAGCTTCGGGGAGCTATATACCACCCTAAGGGAATGCGGATTCATCTATGGTATCAACCTAAGCACTTTCCACTTTATAGTAGCGGAACATCAGCTATCGGAAGATGAGATAGCCAAGATCAATCTTTTGGGAGGTTTGTATTTTACCTATGCGCAACAGGGATCGAAGCCTTCTTTTGATGACTTTTTAGATACCATATTTGGTTTTTATCAAAGCCTGGACATTGGGAATATTTCGTTTTTTAAAAAAATATTGTCGGACAACAAAACCTCTTCGCAATTGGAGAAGCTTATTGGGAGTAGGGTTTATTTAGAAGACAATTTGATCAGTAAAACTTTTAATAGCATCATTACCAACTCGCTCTTATTTATTGATGTACTAACCTTTAAAAAATACTTGGAAGGAGAGGTACAGATACGGGAATATGCCCAAAACTTAGAGTATATAACGATAAATCTTACCTACCACGCCCTAAATTCCAAGGAAAAGAACAAAAACGACGAAAAACTGGCACAGCTTTTTGCCGCATCATTGACTTTTATAGATAGTGATCAGACCAATTTTGACGGTTCTTATCGGAAAAAAATGATAAACAAATTTTCTCCTTGCGAGAACCAATATTTTATGGATGTGGCTTGCCTTACAGTTTGGGAAGATCAAAATTTGGATTATTTGGAGTCCGAATTTATTTTTGGTATTGGAAAAGATTTAAATTTTTCTCCAGAGGAAACTGCCGTGTTGTTAAAATATGTGGCCTCTTTTTTTGATTCAAATTTTAAAAAGATACCCCATCTAAAAGATAGTAATCTGGCCATTCAATTTTATGATAGTATGGCCAAGATTGTAAATAAATTAATTCTAAGAAACAGTAAAAGACTTCAAAAAGAGCTTTCGGAAAGTAAAGAATTGGTAGCCTTAATTTCTAAATCTACGGTGAAGGATTTAAGTCCCGAAGAAAAGAAAAAAATTCAAAACCAGTTGTTGGATATTTTTAAAAGCATTCCGTCTTTAGCAATTTTTATGCTACCAGGGGGAGCGGTTTTGTTACCAATTTTTATTAAATTGATTCCTAAATTACTGCCTTCGGCATTCGACGACAACAGGGTGGAGTAAAAAGGGGTTATTTTCTTGAAAAAAAGCACTATAAGAAAAATTTATAGTTGTAAATATGACTATTTAAATATTTATTAATCAGATATTTAATTCAATTCATTCCAACCATAACTTAAAGTCCTTAACCCGTTCCCTACTTACAATGATTTCTTGGTCATTATAGCGGTTCAGCTTAATTTTCAGCCTAGAATTGGTGTACGAAACAATGTCTTTAATATGATTTATGTTCACGTAAAACCTACGGCTTACCCTAAAGAATAAATTGGGAGCAAGTTCGGTTTCCAAATTTTCCAAAGTAGTATCCAACAAATAATTTCTACCATCGGAAGTTGCTGCATAGGTGCCCTTGTTCTCACTATAAAAACACTCCACGTCATTGGCATTTATAATTTTTAGATGTTGGCCTACCCTAACCGTAAATCGTTTTTTATATTCTCGCTCCAAAGGGTTAACCAACAACTTTTTTATGTCGTCAAAATCTACCGCAATTTTCTGTGATGACGGTTTTAGTTTTTTATATTTTTCTACGGCCTTTTCCAAATCCTCATCGTCAATCGGTTTTAAGAGGTAATCAATACTGTTTAGTTTAAAAGCTTGCAAAGCATACTCATCGTAAGCGGTGGTAAATATTATTGCACTATTGACGTTGATGGCATCAAAAATTTCAAAAGATAGTCCATCGGACAACTGAATGTCCAAAAAAATAAGGTCGGGATGCTGGTTTTCCTGAAACCATTGGATAGATTCTTCCACGGAGTATAGCATGGTGGTTACCTGTATGCCCAAAACTTCCAATAACCTGGAAAGCCTTCTCGCGGCCGGTTTTTCATCTTCTATTATGATTACCTTCATATTGTTCAAGAGTTTATTATGGGTCTCTGTAAGCGTTATAATTAGTGGTTATCTTGCTCCATATATTTCTGAATCTGCCGTTCTTCCCATTCCTTTAAACGTTTAGGTTTAAATTCTTTTAGAGGCTTTCCCTTAAGCAGAAACACATAGAGGCCGTGAAATACAAGGCCAAGCCCCCAAAACAGCGGGGTTGCCAAAAAATTCCAGGCCAACCAATCGCTGAAACCCTCACCCCATGTATTTTCATGGATAACACCATGAAAGAGTTTTATCTTAATCGCAACCAAGACTATGTTGATGACAATGTAGACCATAACATGCTTATAGAATTTTTTTTGCATGTCTACCCTCCTTAGGGCTTTCTTATATTTTTCTGATTGATAATTCTCCATATGTTAATACTTACTTGTACCGCTCTGCCTCTTTTTTATCTTCTTCTATAAATTTTTGAATTTGTCTGTCTTCCCAACCTTTTGTCAAAAATGGATTTAATGAAAAAACCTTCAGTGCATGGAACAATACTCCGATACCCCAGAAAATCCAAATCGCAAAACTGCCGAAATCAAATAACGCTTGCTGTAGCGTTTCACCTTCACCCAGGTTCCGTACCACCTTCATAACCGTAATAAATGTGTTGACGGCTAAATACACTGTAAGATGTATATAAAACCCCTTCAACTCCTCTACCCGCTTTTTGGCCCTTGTAAACTTGTCCGAACCGTTGTTATCCTTTAGTTCCATTTGTTCTCTTTTCCATCTTCTTGCATGTACTCCTTAATCTTCTTCTCTTCCCAGTTTTTTCCAAAAAAGGGATTGAGGTTAAAAGTATCCATGGCATGGAAGAAGACACCTATCCCCCACCCAAGCGCTGCCCAAAGGAACCACATATATCTAAAATTATTAGTGAAGTAATTTATAAATGCCAAAAGGGAAATGACTATGATATATGACCAGAGGTTTGCATAAAACTTCTTCAGTTTATCTACGCGTTCCTTGGCTCTAAGGTATTTATTGTCAGTGTTTTGATTTTCCATTTGTTTTACTTTTTCTATTCTTGCTGTTACAAAGATCCTACGTATGCGTTATCTTTCTAAAAATTAATTTCTGAATTGTCATTTTTTAAACCCCGATCGTTATTATTCATTACAAACGCGGTCAAAACTTGTCGTCCTCCATAAACTCTTTCATCTTACGCTCTTCCCACCTTTTCCCTAAAAACGGATTGTACCCATAGGCTTCCATACCGTGCATAAAAACGCCAAAACCCCAACCTAGTGTAGGGAAAATGGCCCATGGAAATCCGCCATTACTATAGTTCATCCAAATAAGTATCGGTATCACAAAGCAATAGGCGGTAAGGTTACCGTAAAACCCTTTGATTGCCTCAACTTTCTCTTTAGCTTTTTGATAGCGCTTATCGGAAATATAGCGTTCTTGGGTGGCCATAACCGATATTTGCTTGGTAAGCATCGGCAGATGCACCTTAAATTCTTTTTTGCTTTTGGCTACATCAACCGTTCTATCGGTAAGTATCCCGTACCGCTGCTGTATGTTTCTAAGCCCTACCCCACTGCTCTTTTTAACCACTTGCTTTTCTTGCAGGTTGTTGCTTACGGTAAGCATTCCGTCGGTCTCAAAAACCTTTATATGAAGTGGTCTAGATGCTGTTACTACATTATGTTTTACCGCATTTTCCAATAACAATTGAAGGGAAAGTGGAACAATTTTGGCTTCTGGGTTGCTGCTTTTTTCAGGGACATCAAAAACAATACTATCCTCGAACCTCATCTTCAAGAGACGTACATAAGTCTTGGCAAATTGTAGTTCCTCGTCTACGGAGACCAAATCTTTATTTTTCTGTTCCAAAACATAGCGATACACTTTGGAAAGAGAGGTTGTGAACTTCTGAGCCTGATCGGGGTCTTCTTCAATTAAACTGGTTAGTACATTGAGGCTGTTGAACAAAAAATGGGGGTCTAATTGATTTTTTAGCGCGTCAAATTTGGCCGAAGCCGTACCTGCTATTATTTTTTGTTCCTTTACCCTTTTGTCTTGCAGAGACCTGTAAAAATGGACCGCATGGAAAAAGACCGAAACAACAATGGTAATCAACAGGGCAACCACGTAGTAAATGGCCTTTTCACCATCAACAAATACTTCCCAACTGGCCCCCTCGAAACCCATACGGATCAGAATACGGATCCAAAGGATGCCCAACATGGTAAAAAACACGCCCCCCGCAGCACCTATTAAAATCCTGTGTTTTGCGTATTTCTTCCAAACAACCTTGTTATTCAGATAATCGAAAAACATGCTATTGATGAGGGTCAATACAACGGCATAGAGCATGTTATAACCTATTTCCGTTAAGAGTTTATCATTAAACCCTAGTGTTTCCCCAGCAATAGCACGTGTGCCAATAAAGACGATGGATATAATTGCCCCGACCAACAGACCGATCCCCAATATTTTTCCAATGTATTTTACCATCCTTATTTGTTTGATATTACCTAGCGGCAAATTTTAGCTTTTACAATTTTCAAAAGTAGCTTCTGCCCGCTCTTTCCCCCAATTTGGATGAAACGGAGTTTCTGGTTTAAAGTTAGCAAAAAGTTCCAAGGAGCGTGCTACCTCCTTACAATAGGGCGCAATGTCCTGACCAAAATACTTGGCCGATCCCATGTCCCATTCCGCTTTGGAAAAAACTACCCGTGGGTTATTGCCATCAATTTGTAATGCTTGCTGATATAGAGCAGCTACTTTACCGGATAAAGTGGGTCCGTAGGTTGCTCCATCAAAAGCTACCCAAACCGTGTGGATCATGGCCTGTTGTACCAATATTTCGGGATGGTTAGGGGCTATGGCCTTTGCAAGATCCAATAGTTCTTGTGCTTTTGCCATTTGCTGAGACAGCTTCTCTTTGTCCTTTTCTTCAAAAGATGCAAAGGTATTTATCTGTGAGGCATAATATAGCGGTAACCAGTTATCGGGCTCCGCCATACTTATTCTTTCGAACAAATTGGCGGCTTCCGTATTTTTTTGTTCTCCCCAAAGTTGAAATGCCTTTTGCATCCCTTGTGTGTATTGATCTTGGGCTATTGCCATAGGGCCTATTAACAACATAATGATTGCAACTACTCTTTTCATGGTTTCTGTTTTTTTAGATTATTTATAGGGCAAAGTTGTCGCTATCAACCGTTGAAAGGAAAAAAGAACTACCGAATTGTAGGTATTGCAGGATGGGTTGTAAAAAAGCGTGCCGACCGTATACGGGTCGTATGCTTGAAAGGAATTAATCGGGGCGTTGGTTTACAGCATGGGCCCTACCAAGAGATTTGGTAGTAAAGTATTCTTAGATTGTCTGGATTCGGTCAAATAAAAATTCGCGATGCGATCTACTTAAGGGTATTACCTTTCTTTTTATTTCCAAATGCCCTTCGCCCACCACATCCAATCGGGATATATTTATAATATATGACCGGTGGACCCTTAAAAAATGATTTCTTGGCAGCTTGTCCTCCATCATTTTTAGGGTACTACTAAGTAAGTAATTGCCGTTTTGGGTTACAATATTGCAGTAGTTTCGGTCCGCTTCTATGTAAAGAATGTCATCTAACAACAACTTTATCATTTTACCCCCCTTCCTTACAAATATCCGATCGTGCAGTATTTGGATATTGGATTGTGGCCTATCTTTTTTTACTTTTTTCTCTTTAATACGCGCTACCAATAGGGCTATTGTGCGCCGAAGTTGTTGTGCATTTAACGGTTTGGGAACAAAAGCAAAGGGATGGGTGGCCTTGGCTCTTGAAAAAGTAGCGTCATCTGTATTGGCCGTCAGATACACTATGGGTATATCCGAAACTTGTTGTATTTGTTCTGCAGTGGCAATACCATCTATATGTCCTTTAAGGTTTATATCCATCAGGATAATATCCGGAACACTGGTTTTGGCATGCATAATGGCCTCTTCCCCCCTAGATTCTATTCCTGTGACCTCATAACCCAGGTTGGTAAGTTGTAAGGAAATATTGGCGGCAATGATCATATCGTCCTCTACAATTAAAATACGTGTTTTTTCTTCCATCGTTAAGCAGCTTTGTTGAGTTGAAATTTAAATGAAACCGAAGTCCCTTGGTTGATATTAAGCACCATTTTACCGTCTAATTGCCTGGTAAGCAAATCTATAAGCCTTGTACCAAATCCTGTACCCTCTTTTTTTACGTTTTCCTCCATCCCTATACCGTTATCCGAAACTTGTAATAGGAGATGATGATGGGTATGGGTAAGACTTATGGTTATTTTTCCCTGTCTACCGTTGGGAAAGGCATATTTTAGAGCATTGGTCAAAAGCTCGTTCACAATCAGGCCAATTGGAATGGCCATGTCCACATCCAGTTCTAGAGGAGGCATATCGCAATGTATATTTATTCGATCTTCGGCACCAAAAGCACTGATAATGTAATGGCCCAGATTAATAAAATAGTCTTTCATCTCTACCGATGCCAAACTCTTTCCTTGATATAATTTTTGATGGATCATTCCCATACTATGAACCCGGCTCTGGCTTTCTTCCATAAGTTCCTTTACTTGGGAATCTTTAATTTCAGATGCTTGCAGGGATAATAAACTGGATACAATCTCCAAATTGTTTTTTACACGATGATGGATTTCCTTTAGCAAAAATTCTTTTTCTTCGTTTTGTTTTTGCAGTAACCGGTTTTTTCTTCGGTTTACCTTGATGGCATTGTAAAAAAGAACTACCGAGAATAGTAGCAGCGCGGTGGCTATACTAATGAGCGTTTGTCTAAACTGCTGTTTTCTTATTTGTATTTCTTGCTGTGCTATGGTACCCTCTTTTTGGGCTACCTCAAACTCTGTATGGAGTAAGGATGTGCGGTGATCTGCCTCTGAGGTAAATACCAAATCCTTCAGTTCGTCATATTTGGCAAATGCCTCATATGCCTTCTTGTAATTATGGCTGCCTGCATACGCCTTTCCCAAAGTCTCGTAGGCCTGGCTTAAGTGAAATTCGTCCCCGAAATCCGCGGTGGCTATATCGATGCTTTTTTCCAGACTTTCTACCGCTGAAATATACTTGCCTTGTAGGTTTTGATATTTTCCTATGGAAAGCCATGACCGCATCATCATAAAATTGTTATCTAGCAATTCTGCATACTTAACTGCATTCTCGCCCGCAATAGCGGCCTTGTCAAACTGATTGAGATAGGCATATAAATCTGTCAGGGAAATGTAAACATCACTTAAATTATTATAGAAACCATAGCGTTCTCCTATGGCGATGGCATGTTCATAATAGCGCTGGGCCTTTTCATAGGCTCCTAGTGCCAAATGATTGTTGCCAACCACATAGAGCGTAAAATCATAGTCCAAGTCGTTAATGCCCCGTTCCTCAAATATTTTCAGCGATCTAAGACCATATTCCAAACCTTTTTGAAACTTGGTCTGTTTCCAGAAAAGATTGCTAAGATCGCTATAGGCCATTGCAATAGCCTTCTTGTCTTGTAGTTCTTGTCCCAAACGTAAAGATTCCATGGCATAGTCCGCCGCTTTTCCAAGTTCTCCCCTTCTTTCAAAAACATAGCCCATCTGGGTATACAAAAAAGGAAGATCCTCTGCATTTACAAGACTTTTGGCTTCTTCTAAAACTTCAAGGGCCTTGTCCAATTTTTCCATACGCAGTAGAATGGCCCCTTGGGTAATCATAAACCTACCTTGCCAAAGGGTATCCGTAATTGCTGCGGTAAGTTTTAGTCCTTCCTGGGTAAATTCTAACGCCCTATTTAAATTTCTGGTGTGCCAGTAGTAAGCCAAATCGTTAAGGAGGGAAAACTTAATTGCGTTGGTCTTGGCTTTTGGATAGGCTTCCTCCAATGTCTTTAAATAGGATATCCCAAAGTTATCCGTGCTTACAAAAACCTTTTTGTAAGGGGTTTCGCTGCTAAAATCAACAAATTGACCAATAGTATTGAGGAAGCTCAACAAAGAACAGGTAGTGGCAATAAAGGCTTTCAACAAGTGCTTTCTCATTTCTGGAGTTTTCTCACGGGGGAAACGAGAACTCTAAATATACAAATAATTTCAGCATTTGGAACCCGATAAATAAGGAGGCCCTTTCGGACAATAAAACATGCTTTTCATCCAAAGTAGCTTGATGGTTCTCTTGGAAAACAATTAATTGAAATGAAATTGATAGTAACGGCCAGCCATTTTGGTCTAAGGTTACTATTTTGAATTGAAGGGCATGCGAACAATGAGGATGGTACAGGTAGTTCTTGTTTTGATGCTAATGAGCTGCAAAAATAAGGACAACAGGTTGAGGGAACCCGATATGAATTTAGAAAAACTGTCGCTGAACGACACCATTACCAACCAAGTAAACGTCTTTCTCGCAGATTTTCTAAACAATAGAGATAGTTCAAAACTTGCCTCTGTTGTTACTCCAGATTTCGCACGCTTTATGAATGGAATAAAGGTTGCGTCCAATGCGTCCGAGTTAAATGCCAGTCTTAACGTTTTTTATACCGGTTTTCCAGATATGCATATTTCCAAATCGTCCAACTATATTAAAGATAATCAGGTATTTGTTCAATGGGTTTTTACAGGAACCAATACCGGCGAATTTGGCGAGGTGCCGGCAACGGGAAAAAAAGTGAAAATATTGGGTCTATCGCAACTCCATTTTAATGAAATGGGAAAAATGTACCAAGAAGATGTGTTCTATAACGAGTTAGATCTTTTGCAACAATTGGGCTATACCTTAAAACCTCCGGTTATGGAATAACCATGGTGATTTTAGCATAAAAAAACTTATAAAAACGATACCATTAATCTAAATTTTTAAACAATGAAAACACTAAAAACAACCCTATTGGCCACCTTGGCTATTTTACTGATACCATATTTTGGTACCGGCCAAGAAGAAGAAAAAACTACTCAGTCTTTTTGGGTACATGAAGACCGCGTAAAACCATCCATGGTTACGGAATATGAAAAGGCAGCCAAAGATCTGGTAACACAGTGCCAACAACACGATATTAAAGGACTCAATTGGATTTCCGCTGCTACTAAGGACTTCCGTTACCTCTTTATATCCCCTATAAGTTCTATGGCCGATATTACTTACGACGGTTTTGGTCCCTTACAGGAAAAAATGGGAGAAGAGGCGTTCAATAAACTGTTTTCTGATATGGACAAGTGTTATACCGCCCATGGAGATTATGTGATTACCTTGGATAGTGACCTCTCTTATATGCCAGATGGAATGACCCAAACTCCTGAAGGAAAGGATTATAGGCGATTCTATTACTTGCATACTACGCCCGAAAATTTAGGTCCTATCACAGAAGCTATAAAAGGAGTTAAAGCCCTGTACGAAAGAAAAGGATCCAAATCTCATTACCGTATCTACAGAAGTGGTTTTGGAACTATAGGCAGCTTCTTTATGGTGGCCGTTGCAGATAAGGACGGTATTTCTTTTGAAACCCATGGAGTAGAAAATGATGCTCTTTTAGGGGAAGATGCGGCCGGTACGTTCGGGGAGGTAATGAAATATGTTACCGAAATGGAAGAAGTAACTGGTAGAATGCGACCAGACCTTGCCTATAGTCCAAAAGATTAACCCGTATAATAAAGAAACATTCCATACATCAACTTAAAAACAAACAATGAAAAAAGCAATCTTTTTAATTTTAACTATAGGGCTATTCGCTTCTTGCCAGCCCAAAGGCCCTGCTAGGTACAGCGTTAATTCGGCTGAAATAGATGTTGCAAAGAAATTGGTGGCCGATTATGAAAAAGGTGATTGGGACGCATGGACCGGTCATTACGCAGATTCTGCCAAAGTTTACCATAATAGCGTGGATGCCGTTACTCCAGAACAAATATCGGAGGGACTAAAAGATCTGTTGAAGTCCGTGTCGAGCTACGGATTTTCTGACGAGGACGTGTACTATGAAATGGTTATCGATGACCAGGGTGAAAAATGGGTGAATTATTGGGCAAACTGGGAGGGTGTGCTCGAAGCAAACGATAAAAAATTGACCATTCCGGTACATATTACCCTGCAATTTGTAGAAAACAAAATTGTAGAAGAACATGCTTATTACGATATGTCCGAATACGTAACCAGTATGAACGAAATTGCGGCCGCCAAAATGGCCGAAGAAGCTGTGGAAGAGTAATTATTTTGTTCGATAACCCTGCTTTAAACAAGCAGGGTTTATTCTTCAGGGACCTATTACTCTGGCGAACTACAAATACTGTCGGAACCAACCTTTTCTAATCAAAAACCAAAATGGATTTAAAACAATCTTTCATCATTGCTTTGACCCTTGGCGTTATTGGTCTTACCAGCTGGGAAATTTACTGGCGTTCACAGGGCAAAGTACCCACTTTCCAGGATGATAAGGCGCTATGGGCATCAAATAGGGCCAGGGTAGAAAAACTCACTTCTGAAGACTATGTTTTTGCTGGTTCTTCGCGTATCCATTTTGATGTTCAACTGGATGTCTGGGAAGAATACACCGGAAAACGCCCTGTACAGCTGTCTATGGGAGGCGCCTCGCCATTACCAACTATACGCGACATTGCCAGAAACACCAATTTTGCAGGAACGTTGGTAGTGGGGATTACACCTCCCCTTTTCTTTTCTACGACCTTTCCGCAAGCTCCGCCCATATTGGGCATACAAGAACGGGTAGATTATTACCACGACCGTACCTATGCGCAGCGCATCAACCATTGGCTTTCCATGCCATTACAACGTAACCTTGCTACAATTCATTCTTATGAGGATCTTGTCTCGGGCAATTTTGACTTAAAATCTCTTTTACAGAATATCAAAATAGGCAACCGAACCGGGCACCCCCAGATGCCACCCTTCCCAGATTTTGGATTTAGTAGTGAGGAGCGAAACGTTCGCATGTTAGATCGTATGGTTACGGATCCGGCTTTCGCCCAGTCCATAATAGACGTCTGGATGTTTTGCCTAAAAGGGGGACCAAACATGCCTCCTCCAGATCGGGAGGGGACTACCGCATTTTTTCTTGAAGATGTGGCGTTAATAACCCAAAGAGGTGGTAAAGTAATTTTACTACGATGCCCTTCCGCTGGCCAATTTAGGGAACTGGAATCTAATATTACACCCAGGGAAGCATTTTGGGACCAACTTGTGGTCCAAAGCGGGTTGCCAGCATATCATTTTGAGGATTTTGGACAACTCCAAGGGCTTAGAACACCAGAACTATCTCATCTGGCGGCACCTGATGCCGATATTTTTACGCGCGAACTAATAGCAATAATGATAAAAGACGAACAGATACCTAACCACCAAACCAATTAATAATGTTATTCAACTCTCTTGGGTTTATTGTCTTTTTGGGCATTGTCCTGGCACTATATTATGCTCCGCTATTTAGTTGGACGGGAAAAAAATTAATGCTGCTATTGGCAAGCTATGTTTTTTACGGCCTATGGAACCCCCCACTTATTTTATTGCTTTGGATATCTACTATGGTAGATTGGACCGCAGGAAATAAACTTGCCAAAGAAGAGCGACCGAACATTAGAAAAATGTGGTTGCTATTGAGCTTGGTAGTTAATCTAGGCTTTCTGGCCTTCTTTAAATACGGGGATTTTCTGTTGGAAAACTTTGTTGGTATTGCTAGTGGTCTAGGTGTTGAATTTGAAGCTGCCCCTATGGATATCATTTTACCAATGGGTATCTCTTTCTATACATTCCAAACCATGTCCTATACCATAGACATTTACAAAAGAAAAATTGGGCCGGCAAAAACCTTCCTGGATTTTGCCCTGTACGTAACCTTCTTTCCACAACTTGTAGCAGGGCCCATAGTTAGGGCAAAAGACCTCATTACGCAATTCTATGAGGCAAAAAAAGCAACGACCAAGCAATTTATTTGGGGTTTGTTTTTACTGACTATTGGACTGTTTCAAAAGGTTGTCCTCGCAGATACATTATTATCCGGAACCGCGGATAGTGTATTTGGTTCCAAGGAAATCTTGAACGTTTGGGATGCTTGGTCGGGCACCTTGGCATTTTCTGGTCAGATATTCTTCGATTTTGCCGGGTATTCTACCTGCGCTATCGGGATAGCATTGTTATTGGGTATTGTACTGCCAGATAACTTTATGTATCCCTATGCCTCCATTGGTTTTTCCGATCTATGGAAACGGTGGCATATTTCACTTTCTACCTGGTTACGGGACTATCTCTACATTCCCTTAGGAGGTAACCGTCATGGAATTACACGTATGTATGTAGCATTGATGCTTACCATGCTTTTGGGTGGCCTATGGCACGGAGCTGCTTGGACCTTTGTAGTATGGGGTGCCTTGCATGGTATTTATCTGGTGGTTGAAAGATTACTGAGGAACGTTGTAAAAATCCGGATAACCACTTGGAACGGTATTTTATTGGCACTGTTAACCTATACTTTGGTGAATTTCACATGGGTTTTCTTCAGGGCCAGGGAATTTATTACCGCCAAGAACATGGTGGCCTCCATGCTTTTTATGAACGATGAAGGAACCAAGATTTTAGGCACCTTCGATATAATCAAAATATTTACTGTTATAAGCGTATTATTTCTTTGCCATTGGTTTATGAGGAATACCAATTTAAAGCAAGTTGGTCAAAAAACCCCCTCATGGTTGTTGGGAACCGTATGGGCGGCTATGTTTTTTCTAATATGTATGGCACAGGGCAGTGGCGAGCAGTTTATCTATTTCCAGTTTTAATTAAATCAAAAACTAAATATTAACCCTTTAAATATTAAACCAAATGAAAAATGTATTTTATCTGATGTTGCTTGTACCCGTAATAGCAATATCGCAAACCGCAACGGAATATGCCGTTTTTGAAAACGGAATGATAACCGCACACCCGGCGAAGATTACAGAATTTGAAGCGGGTATGGCCGCCCACAACAAAAAGTACCATGCCGAAAGCCCCTATGGTGCTCGCGTTTACTGGATATCTAACGGATCTAACGTTGGTAGTTATATGTGGGTCATGGGACCACTACCGTGGAGTGCTTTGGATAACAGACCCGCACAGGAAGGCCACGATGCCGATTGGAACACTAATGTATTGCCTTATATGATGCCCGAAGGAAATCAGACCTATTGGAAGTTTGAAGCAGCTCTCTCCCACTTTCCTAAAGATTTCAATATTGCTAAACTGCATATCAATATGTTCGATATTAAGCGATTTCAACGTCAAAAGGCTTTGGAACTGGTGAAAAAAATCCAAAGAGTAATGGTGGAAAAACTTCCTGAAGATACCTATGGCATTTACACCAACGAGTTACCCAGCACCAAAGAAGGTAGGGACATGGTCTTTGTTTCATTCTTCGATAAATTTAGCTGGATGGGCGAGGACATCGAATTCCCCAAAAAATTCAACGAAGTCCATGGCGAAGGTGCCTTTGCCGATTTCCTGAAGGAGTGGGGTGAAGTTACCCATGGTGGAGAGCAAGAACTTTGGATATTCCGAGAAGACCTTAGCGGGTTAAGCGGAGCAGTACAGGCGGCGAGTAGAGAATAATCGGTATTTGTATTAGCGTTCTTGATTAATCTTATGAACCGTTAGGAGACCTGCCCTAGGGCGGGTTTCATTTTTTTAACCCACTAGTATTTTGCAACATAGCAAACTAATTTTCATATATTTAAGGTGGTGCCACCTAAGGGACATGTAAAACCTCCAAACCCAGCAATATTTATGAAAAAATTCAGCACACCATTGGAAGCCTTTTTATATTGGGAAAAGGAAGCCCCATCGATGGCTTTTTTAAATCAACCTATAAATGGTAAGTTAATCACCTATTCCTATAAGACCGCAGGGGAAGAAATTAGAAAAATTGCTTCGGGTTTCGCACGGTATAACCTAGCCGAAAAGAGTAATATTGCACTGTTATCAAAGAATTGTGCCCATTGGATTATGGCAGACCTTGCCATTATGATGGCCGGCCATGTTTCTATCCCCATATACCCAACTTTAAATGCGCAATCTATAGGTCAAATCCTCGACCTTAGCGGTGCTAAGGCAATAATTATTGGAAAATTGGATGATTTCGCTTCTCAAAAAGCGGGCATCCCAGACATCCATAAAATAAGCGTTCAATTGTACGGGGAGGATATTGGTGATTCATGGGAATCCCTAATTGCTCAACAATCGCCCATAGAAAAGCCTTATGTACAGCAAAAAACTGATCTGGCGACCATAATATATACTTCGGGCACAACGGGGATACCCAAAGGTGTTATGCATACCTCGGGTAATTTTATGGAAAGTGCAGATGCATTGGCCAATTTGGTAGAGCTGCCGAAACATCCGCGATTCTTCTCGTATCTACCCTTGTCGCATGTTGCAGAACGTGCAGGTATAGAAATGAGGGGACTTGCCATGGGCGCACAAATATATTTTGCGGAATCGTTGGATACTTTCGCGGCAAATTTGGAAGCCACACAACCTCATTCTTTTGGGGCGGTACCCAGGATCATGACAAAATTTCAAGAAAAAATATTAGAAAGCCTTCCCCAAAAAAAGTTGGACGTTCTGTTGGGTATTCCAATTATTAAAAATCTGATAAAAAACAAGTTAAAAAAGAAATTGGGACTTAAAGATGCCCGGATTATTGCCGTAGGAGCGGCTCCGGTAGCTAGCAGCCTAATTAAATGGTATCAAAAATTAGACATCCATATTATGCAAATGTATGGGATGACAGAAGACTGCATTGTTTCGCATACCAACCTTCCCGGGGCCAATAAAATTGGTACCGTTGGAAAACCCTTACCCGGAGTACAGGCCAAATTATCCGCAGAGGGCGAAGTTTGCATTAAAAACAACTGTTTAATGACAGGGTATTACAATGCGCCCGAAATTACTAAGCAGACATTTACGGAAGATGGCTACCTAAGGACAGGGGATATTGGCGAATATGATCATGATGGATACCTAACGCTTACCGGGCGGGTTAAAGATCAATTTAAGACCGATAAGGGAAAATACATTTCACCGGCACCCATAGAACTGGCCTTATCCAAGAATACGGATATAGACCAGATATGTATTGTTGGCACGGGTATACCGCAACCCATTGCACTCATAACACCGTCATTATCAGGCAAGGCGAAGAACCGTGACGATTTTACAGCTGGTCTTATAAAGACGATGCACGAGGTAAATCCCTCCTTGGAAAAACATGAGAAAATTGAAAAAATAGTGGTGATGAAGGAAGATTGGACCGTAGAAAACGGATTAACCACGCCTACTTTAAAAGTAAAACGAAGTAGTATCGAAAAAATTCATCAGTCTTACTATAAATCGTGGTTTTCCGAAGAAGAACTGATCATTTACGAATAAACAAATCTCGTTATACGCTTCACTAACCAAAAACTATGCAACAACTGTTTAAACCGGCTAAGCTACTTCTTTACCTGCTGGCGGCCATTTTGGGATTAATGCTTGGGGCCATGTTGGCAGGGTTACTGGGTGCCGGAAAAGGTCAAGGACTTGCCGGTGGTGCCATTGTATTGGGATATGGGGTAATGGGCTCACTTATCGCTTTCATATCCTCAATAATCATAGCAAGCTATTTAACTGTTAAACAAGTAATTAAAATCAATAAAATAGTAGTGATTTTGTTGTTGATTTTTATAGGTGGCCTAACATATCGTTATCTAAACAAGGAAAAAACCAAGACCATCAATACTGGAATTAACAAAAAACCTACTCCGGTGCTGCGCTTGTAAATATGCGGCAAGCAGCATGCGCCCCTCTAAATTACCATTATATTATTTCTTATCTTAACTTTTTAAATCCCTAATACTTCAAACAAAAAATACAATGAAATACTTCTTAAAAATAGGCATCTTACTTGTTGCCCTCCAAGGCTCCTACGCGCAAATGAATTCAAACCTGGAACTCATCGATGTTTTCAATATGGAGTATGTCTCGGACCCACAAATATCGCCCGATGGAAGTAAAATTATCTATGTCAGAAATTTTAAGGATGTGATGACCGACAAAAATTTGTCTAACCTATGGATCATAAATTTTGATGGGTCTGGGAATAGACCACTCACCACAGGTAATCAAAACGATTTTTATCCCCGTTGGTCGCACAACGGTGAAAAAATCATCTTTAAGTCTAATAAAGCAGACAATAGGGTAAAATTGTACCTCATGTGGATAGATACCAAAGAAATTGCGCCTTTAACAAACAGCAAACAAGCTCCGGGACAGGTTACCTGGTCGTACGATGACCGGTACTTGGCTTTTACCATGTTTGTCCAAAAAAAGGGAGAATCTATCATAAAACTACCCGCGAAACCCGAAGGGGCAAAATGGAACGAACCACCTGCGTATATTGATGAATTAAATTATAGGGCAGACGGTGAGGGTTATCTAAAAACAGGGTACAATCAAATTTTTACGCTATCCACAGATGGCGGCACCCCCAGGCAATTAACGTTTACGGAATATGATCATGGTACACCGCAATGGTCCAAAAACAATACACAATTAATTTTTAGTGCCAACCTAAGGGAAAACCATGAGCTTGAACCCTTGAATAACGAAATTTATAGCCTTAACCTCAGCGATGGAAAAGTAAGTGCCATTACTTCTCGTTTTGGTCCGGATTTTAGTCCCACGGTTTCTCCGGACGGTTCTAAAATAGCTTACTTAGGTTTTGATGATAGGTTCCAGGGATACCAAATAACCGATCTATATCTCATGGATTGGGATGGAAGCAATCCACAGAATCTATCCAAAGATTTTGATAGAGATATCCAAAATCCAAAATGGGCTTCCCATGGGAAAGGCCTATACTTTCAGTATGACGATGAGGGCGACACCAAAATTGGCTACATTAACCTTACCGGCAAGGTAAGTACCATAACGGATACCTTGGGAGGTCTTTCATTAGGTAGACCTTATAACGCCGCCTCTTACACGGTGTCCAAAAACGACAAATTTGCTTACACCCTGGGAGGAACGAAGCACCCCGCAGATTTGGCTACCTCATACAAAGGGAATGATAGAACACTCACCCGTTTAAACGCAGACCTGTTTTCTTTCCGAAATTTGGGCAGCGTAGAAGAGCTATGGTGGGAATCTTCTTTTGACCAAAGAAAAGTACAGGGTTGGTTAGTAAAACCTCCCAACTTTGATCCCTCCAAAAAATACCCGATGATCTTGGAAATTCATGGAGGGCCATTTGCCAGCTATGGATCTGTGTTCTCTGCTGAAATACAATTGTACGCCGCGGCAGGTTATGTGGTTCTGTACACAAACCCGCGTGGGAGCACAAGCTATGGTGAAGAATTTGGAAATCTTATCCATCACGACTATCCCAATAACGACTACCATGATTTAATGTCTGGCGTGGACGCGGTACTGCAAAAAGGATTTGTAGATGATAAGAACCTTTTTGTTACCGGCGGTAGCGGCGGCGGTGTACTTACGGCCTGGATCGTGGGAAAAACAAATCGGTTTAAGGCCGCCGTAGTAGCCAAACCTGTTATTAACTGGTATAGTTTTGTTCTATATTCCGACGGACCAGGATTTTTCTATAAATATTGGTTTCCCAACAAACCTTGGGAAGACCCTACCAATTACCTAAAACGATCTCCCCTAACGTATGTGGGTAACGTTACCACACCAACTATGCTGTTGACAGGAGAGGAGGATTACAGAACGCCGATTGCAGAATCCGAACAATTTTATGCGGCTTTAAAACTACAGGAAGTGGAAACGGCGATGGTAAGGATACCAGGAGCTTCCCATGGAATTGCCAACAGGCCAAGTAATCTTATTGCAAAAATTGCCAGTGTACTTGCATGGTTCAATAAATACAAGGACAAGGAATAACTTATGATCAAATTCTTTAGACGGATACGACAACGTATACTTATAAATAATAAAGGGACAGAAAACAACTTCAGAAAATACTTGTTTTATGCTCTTGGCGAAATTGTTTTAGTAGTAATAGGCATCCTTATTGCACTGCAGATCAACAATTGGAACGAAGAGCGGAAAAGCGAAGCCAATACCCTGATTATGTTAAAACAGTTGAAACAAGAGAATACGGCCAATATGCTGGATTTAATTGTAGATAAAACGGCCAGGGAATCTACCTACCCCAAGATGCTAAAATTCAACTCTTTTCTTGCAAAGCAAGATATAGAAAAGGAACGCGATTCATTGCGGGTTTATCTGGCAGAATTTTTCATTTCAACCTCCTATAGTTTTTCGGAAAGTTATCTTATGAGCTATATCAACTCAAATACCAAAGAAAACTCTATACTGAGCACGGCATTGGTAGATTTGCATTCCCTGCAGGAGCAACTTACTTACATTTCTGAAAAAGGTATGGATTCAAGATTCGAAAACTTCTACAATGTCCTAGTAAAGGACATCGATTTTACAAATCTGGAAATAAACTCTTATGAAACATTAAAATCATTCGAATTCCGCAATAAGATTATTATGATGGCCATAGTGGAACAAGCAATAACCACGCAATACAACGCTACACTACAGCAGCAACAGAAAGTAGATTCCATTATAACCAAATTCCTAAAGGAATAGAGCTTAGACCAATGGTCGTGATGGGTACAAACCATAGGGATACCCCATTACAACGGGAATTCGGGTGCCTAGATGATTAATTCCGATATAGAACAACAACCTTAAAAAGTAACGGTCTTAAAGTAGTGGTTTCCTTATATTTTATTGTTTTATAGTTCTTTCAATTTCATTAACGCTTCGGATTTTGAGTTCACATTAAGTTTCAGATAAATATTCTGCACGTGGAAATTTATAGTGCTCGTGGTAACAAACAACTTGTCGGCTATAACCTTGTAAGTAGCTCCCCTACACAGATAATCTATAATTTGGTTTTCTCTTTCGGAAAAAGATTTGTACGATTTTCTGCGGAACATGGAGATTACTTTCTTCGCAATATCGTTGCTCATGGCCGCACCTTCATATTTAATGGAGTTTAAAGCATGGTGCAAGCGTTTTTTGCTTACTGGTTTGGTAAGGTACCCATTGGCCCCATTTTTAAAAGCCTTTTTAACGACTTCAAAATCGCTTTGTTCACTTACCATAATAATTTTTACATCGGGGTCTTTTTTCCTAAAAAGTCTAATTCCCCTTATACCAAAAATATCGGGTAAGGAAGCTTCCGATACAATGATATCGGGCATAGCGTTGTCATAATCCAACAAAGCGGTTTCCATAGAACTATAAATGCCCATAAGGGAATAGTCTATGTAGGTTTCAAAATAATACTTGTAGGCTTCGTGGAACTTTTGGTCATTGTCCACAACGATGATTCTTAAAATATTTGATTTCATATCTTATAGTATTTTAATGGTTTGATTTAAAATTTTCTAAAAAATGAATATCCAGAATGTAGAAATAGGGAACGGTTTATGAGCATAGATTTACCTGCTAAGCAGTTTCTTATGCATAGGAAATGTTGATGCCACGTATCGAAATTTGAAAATCAAATTTCCACGTAGAAGATAAATAGGGATGTATATGCTAATAAAAGAGAATTACCTTCTTATAATTTTAGCAGCACAACAATAAAGATTCCCGTTTCCACAATGGTTAACAGGATTTGTGTTTCTCTCCAAATTGTGTGTTAAATGATAAAAAAGATTCGTGTTTCTTATGCCTTGGTTTTGCATAAGCGTCTTGCGGACCAGTAGGTCCGGTTTTTGCATAAAGGCTACAACCTGTGTCTCCTTTTTGGTTACTGTAGAGGTAGAGGTAAGATTTCATATAGCGGGGTTTTTGGGGTTTTATAATGGTTTTGTATAATCTTCTCTATACTTAAATATAGTAATATTTAATACTTGCCTCTAAATTTGATGCGTATTTTCGTTCAAATGCACACCTGTTGTTCATTATTTTAACGCTAAAAACGTAAAAAAATAACAACTGAAACACATTCTTATAAATATGATAACCCTAGACTACATCGTTTTTTTGCAGTTAATAATTGATGCGTCAGTAGTTCTGGCCGTGCGTGTAGTGGTTAAAAATACCTTAACCGACGATTACCTTATCAGGGTTAATCGTCGGCAAGGTAAAAGCAAACTAGGACGTGCTTTTAGTTCCGTACTATTTTGGTGATTTGTGGATCACCGCCGTCAAAAACGGTCTACTGGTCTTCAAAAGTAATATCGGCAGTAGCGGTATTGGTATTGTTTACCTGCATGATCCATTTTTCGTCTCGATACTTGCCATCCAAATTGGAGACAAAGGCGTTCTCGGCATCTGACTTAACATTAAAATCTGCCAAATAAACATAGTGCAACCCATTTTTCTTATTGTAAAACTGCTTGGCATTTAAACCTTGTTCTTTAAGGTCTTTCATAAATGCGTTTAGGTACCTTTTGTTTTTATAAACGTTGGCGATTACGTAATATCCAGATTCTACACCAATGATATCGGAAAGGTTTCCAACCTTAATAGGGAGTTTTTCATACTTTTTGTGCTGCCCGCTTAACGACGTATTTGATGTTCTCGATGTTTCGTTACTTGCAACACGCACTGTATTGGATGAACTTCTATAGTTCTTTGGTTTGCTATCGATGTTTCGCCTAACATCGTTCCTTAGAATTCTTACAATAGTTTCAAACTTCTTCTCAAAAGCTTCGTTTCTGGCCTCTTCAACAGAGTCTTGTCTTAGGATCAATTCGTCCAAAATTAAACGGTTCTGATAGGCAAGGGAGTTTTCATCTACACCGGTAAAGGTTACCTCATTATATCCGGCCCCATTTTTTTTGGCATCCTTTTCGGTTTTACCGGCAAGAGCCCTGGTACTTTGCTTACGTTCTTTTTTGTTCTTTCTTTCCTGTGCAAGACTGGTTTTTTTTAGTTCTTTTTCACTTTTATCTTTTTCCGCAACCAGCTTTAAGATTTGTTCTTCGTAGTTTCTAACGATGCGATCTATCTGCCTATCGTTAGACTCTTCGGTGCTATCCCCGAAGCCATTGCCATTATTTTTAAAGGTATAGGCCAAGGAAAGTTCATGGTTCCAACCAAGATCTACCTCCTCTTCAAAAACATTTTTCTCCAATAAATACCCGAGGGATAATTTTTTATTTAGATTAAGTCCAAAACCCAAAGACAATCCGTATTCATCATCCAAGGTGGTTTGTAACCAGCCGTACTCGGGTAGATCAAGTAAGATAGAACCAACATAGTCCATACTGCCATCCTCGTTTTTACCGAGTTGCATTAAGGGCATTATCCTCGCTTTGGAGAACAATCCGGTTCTAGTCATAAATGAATAAGTATATTGGAGAGATGCTTTAATGCTTTTATCATTAAAGCTTGTTAAAAAACTGTTTGTTGTTTGATTATAGTTCAATAAGTTTTCTGCGTACAAACCAAAATCAAAACTACCTACGGACAATGTAATTCCGGGCTGAATTGCAAGTTTGTTCTCTAAACTCGCTTCAAGAAGTTCGGGGTCGTTTTCCGTTGCAATAACCCTGTTCTTGGCCAACCCTTCACTGAAATAGGTAACGTTTGTCCCAAAAGTTAGTTTGCTCTTTTTACTTAATTGTACAGAAGTGGCGTAATTGGCATTAAAACCAAATTCTTGGATAACACCTGCCCATTGGCTATAAACGCTTATTCCTAAAGCTGTATGATCATTTAGCTTATTGCTAAAGCCCAAGAAATAGTTTTGACTGTTATCTTCGAAGGTAGCATACTGGTTTCTATGTAAAATGTTAAGATAGGATTTGTTCTCCCTTACCAAAGAAAATGTGGGGTTGATTAAAAACCTATTAAAGAATAACTGATTGTGATAGGCCGTATTAGAACCAAACTCTGAGATGGTTTCCTGGCTATAGGAAATCTGACCACCAAGACCGAGGCTCAATACTACTATTGAAAATACCTTCGTTGCTATTGTAATATTACGGTTCATCTTATTGAAATTATTGTTGTCCTAATCACTAAACGTGATTATATCTGCTTTGAAATCCTTGCAAAGTGCTAATCGGCCAGGGTCTAATAAAAATAGCTCAATACACTTTTAGATCGGTCCGTTTTTCGTCATCGGTCTTGCTCACTATCAAGTAGGCCGTGCTGAAATTTCCTTCGTTTAAATAATTGAATTGAATAGTTGGTAGTTAGTTACCACCGTGTTAATCATCCTCAAAAATGGAGGTGGTGTAGTTCGTCTTCGCATCACTATTGAGTACTTCCAGGATGTTATACCCTTCGTTTTCCTGTAGCTTGTCGTTTTTATTTGTTGAGAGTGAAAATGCCACTGGGTAAACAGCACCCTTTTCCCTTCCCCTATTAGACATTACGTAGCCCACGCCTTTTTCCGTTAGGGCTATGGAAAAATCGTCCTCAATGCTATTGATAGAACTACCAAGGTTAACGGACCAGCCCACTTTTTTACTTCCTACTTGGGCCATAAACACATCTAATCCGCCATGTCCCTTATGCCCATCCGAGGCAAAAAACAAGGAAGTTCCACCTACAATATTCGGGTACAGATCGTTCTTGTCCGTGTTTACCTTCGTACCTAAGTTCTTTGCCACTCCACAAGTACCATCCGCATTTATTTTGGAAACATAGATATCGTATTTACCAAAAGTACCCGGCATATTGGACGCAAAAAACAATCTTTTTCCGTCATCTGAAATCGTTGGATGCAAGGCTGATGAATATTTAGGGTTAACAGCTACTTCGCGGATGTTCTTCCATTGCCCATTGATCTTGTCTGCCCTGTATATTTTGTGAACCATTTGTTCCTTGGAAAAAACACCATATAAGGGTTTTACCAAACTGGCCCTACTAAAATAAGCCGTATTGCCATCTGCAGTAACAGAAATTGGGGTTTTATATGCATTTTGATACCCAAGGGTCTTATCGCTCAAAAAATCGGAACCTGCCTTTCTTGGAATCTGTTGTTCTACCATATCCTCAAGAGCGCTGGTTCCGTTATTTTGAAGAAAATCCAGGGATTTATATTTACTGTTGGTATTGGATGAAGCTAAAGTAGTTTTTACCGGTTTTTTATTTACCTGATAGTCCTCCTTTATAGCAGCCACCCAGTCCCTGTTATTTACTACCAATGTAGAGGCGGTTGCCTTGGTTTTTTCCAAAGCATACTCATAACGCTC
Organism: Spongiimicrobium sp. 3-5; assembly: GCF_046557915.1. Classification (NCBI taxonomy): domain Bacteria; kingdom Pseudomonadati; phylum Bacteroidota; class Flavobacteriia; order Flavobacteriales; family Flavobacteriaceae; genus Spongiimicrobium; species Spongiimicrobium sp. 3-5. The sequence goes on along the minus strand of NZ_JBHEBG010000004.1, from coordinate 349,354 downwards.
TTCGTAGCTTGGTTTCAGTACGCCATCCCTATTATGATCTCGTAGTTTATCATACCAATATATGGCGGTCTCGTAGTTTTCAATTAAGAAGTTGGCGTTGCCTAGGTCTTCAAAGATCTCACTATCCTTGTATCCCAATTTTGAGAGTTCTAAATAGTGGTCAATTCTTCTGTTCCCTTCGCGAACTTCCCAATTGTCTGATTCGTAGTGCTTTGCATTTTGCGCTGACAATGAACAGCAAAAGAAAGTAATAATACATGCAAAAGCAACGTTGTAGGTTATAGACGTATACATAATGTAAGATATTGGGGTTACTAATTCCTCCAAAGTTCAATAAAAGTTTTGAACCTTCTACTAGCAAAAATTCATAGGTTTTGAATTTTTTCGGGCAATTCTTAGAAGTTTAGCGTATCTAATACGATGCACTATTGGTTATGAAATAGGCCGATAACTCCCACATAAACAGTGTACATACGCTTATCCGGCACAAAAAGATGTATCCTCCGCGAATATTTTTTTAAAAAGTTTCTGGAATTTCTAAAAATCTTCAAGTTTAAAGAATTAAAGAAGTTCTATTTGGGATTCTATGTGTTATTACTTGTGATTTTCATCCGCATGTTCCAACCAATAAATAAGGTAAGGAATGTTATAAGCATGTGTCCAACCAAATACCCTTAACCCCTGATTTATTTCCCAGTTCGTAAACATTCCTGCACTTTTTGGCAGATTAGATACTTTTAAAAGGGCTTCACTTAACTCTTTTTCATTATCAAAATCATTGATGTCTTTGGTCAATTCAGAGACTTTAAGTACCTCGGCCCTCGCCAATGCCTCCTCTAGAAAACTTTTTTGGCAACTAAATTCATAACCCAATAACAACGGATAAATGGTTGCCAGGTAAGATTCCATTTCATGATTGAGAGGCGGAACATTGCGTACCCATCTGGCGTGTTCTAACAGCGCTTTTCTAATTTCTTTCTTACCGGTAATCTGATAATACTTATAGAGTCCCTGTACGGCATAGGTCTGACTGTAACCATACCGATCTAACAACAGGTTACCTCCCTGTTCTTGTTGCAGGGTAAGCATTAGGTTAACCCTTTCATCCAGTTCTTTCCGATACCGCTCCAATTTGGTGGCATCATATAGTTCTACAAGGTTAAGAACAGATAAATACAATCTTCTGCCTCTTAGATCGTGATCTCCCCAAATGCGTTTTATATAGGTATCGCCGGTCATTTTGGCTATTTCCAAGGCCCGTTGATCGCCTGTAAGGTAATACGATGCAATCCAACCCTGGATCCATACATGCGCACTTAACAGGGCATACCAATGCTCTCCCGCATGTCTGCGCCCAATACCTAAATACGGAGTGGATTCTTTCTCTTCTTCATAATCCCAAAAGTCTATGGCATCATTGATCTGACCCAAGTAACTTCGCTTTTTTGGCCAATGAATATTATCCACGTCCATAGTGTGCCTGCTCATAGCCTGGGCCATGTAATAATATTTGGCATCGCCGGTACGCATAAAATTGGTCCATAGCATAAAGTCTACAGTGGGTTCGTTGTTTGTCCATTGAAACCATTGATCCCTAACATAGTAACTTTTGCCATCTCCATAATCGAATATGCCGTACCACGGCTGTCTTTTTTGATTAAACAAATACCATTCGTACTTGTACTGCAACGCGTTCTCAAATTCGGGGTACTTGGTTGAAAAAGGTGCTATGTTCCCATATACTTTTGCGTTTGTATACCATGCAGGGGATACGTGTGCCACAGGACTCTTAAGTACGTAGTCCATTTTTTTATCGACTTCGGTGGTGGCCTCTCCGTCATGAAAATAATAGAGGAATTCCGTAGTCTTTGTAATCCCTTGGGCAAAATTAGCCAGCATCTGGCCATCGGGTTCGGTATTCTTTCGCGCAAAGCTCATAGGACCATTTTCCAAAGGCCAGATATTCCCAAGTATTGCGTTTGTTTTGGGATCTACCTCTAGCCCTTTAGGGTACTCTTCGAGAAAATTCTTGATCCCGATACCAATGCCCCTGTTCTTATCGGATATGTTGATCCATCCTTTGGCTTTTTGTGCCTTGCTCAAAACAGCGCTACCATTCAAAATCGTAGCTTCAAATTTATCATTTTCATCGACCGCGGCAGCCGCACTTTCCCCACTACCCGAATTTGTTTCTCCTCTAAAGAGGCTTCGTAAACCCTTGATTCCTCTATTCCTTCCCGGTCCTGTTTGTAATAGGCTAACTTTGTCTTCCGCAGAAACATTTACAGTTTCCAATTTTTGATCGGTATTCTCATCATACCAATTACCCCTGAACATGGGCATGGTAACCGTCGCCGTTTGGTCTAGATGATACTTCAATTGAAGTCCGCAGGCAGCAATTTGATCGTTGGGCTGCGTCCATCCCGGATCGTCCGACGTATCTTCGGAAAGTATTTTCTTATTCTGCGTTGCTATGTTGGCATGCTCACCTTCTTGAATCTTATGTTTGTCCGGAATACCAGTATACGTCATGGTATGTAAGACCTTAACATATGTTTTTCCGGCGTAAGCATGGATACGAATGGTAAAAGGAGATATATTGTTGTCTTTTCGTTCATAGACATAAGTACCCTCAATTCTAAAAATCGCATGCATAGGTCCCGATCCTTTTTCTCGAAACACTTCATTGATCATGGCTTTTGAAGTATCAATGCCCGCATCGTCCAAAATATCCAAAAAAGTACCCCTATGTTCCTCGGGTGATGAGGCAATTACTTCGCTCTCATCAAAGGTGCCATCGTCATTAAAGTCCATGGATACCTTATCCAAAAAACCGTTTCCTCGTTTGTCAATTGTAAAAGACAAGGGACCTGTATTAACATCTATACCTCCTCCGGGGCGCATGTTATTTATTGATACAATACGTTCCTTGGGAGACATTGGGAAAACCTCATCCCCATACTCCAAGGTATATTTGGAGGCCTCATCGGAAAAGAAAAATACCCATACCCATTTTATACTATCATTAATTGGAGCCCAAGTAGTGACTTCCGTGGTCTGACAGGGAATTTCCTCTCCCTTGGAATTTAGGAGACGAATGTTATCTACATAATGCAGTTCTCCCATAGGAAAGGGTATGCCCAAGGTAATAGGTGCCCCTACTACGTTGTTCTGTATTTCAATGGGAAGCTGTTTCTTTTCAGCCGCCAACAAGTTGAGCGAAATGCAAACCAAGAAAACTGCTATGGTATTTTTCATATTCTTTTTCTATTTTTTATTTTAAAACGGAAAGCCGTTATTTTATTGAACTGCTTTTCGTACACCATATTAAACTTCTGACAATGTTACTTTTTTAAATTTTGAAAACACAAACTGGCGGCTCCCAACACAGGTGCATCAGATAGATCTGACACCATCACTTTTAAATCTTTCAGCTGCCTTGGATATGCAAAGGTGTTAAGCTTTTGATACATGCTATCTTTAAACAGCGGAAAGGCTTTGCTGATAGATCCGCCCAAAACAATGGCCTCTGGGGCAAACAGATATAGTATATTCTTTAGTGCCTCTCCCAAATGCGTTCCAAATTCCAAGAAAGCTTCTAACGCTCTTTCGTTTTTACGCTGGGCCATATTATGCAAGGTTTTGGCATCTAACCCGTATTTGTCGGAGAAAAAAAAACTACTGGTATACTGTTCCAAAATGGTTTCTTTATAGGATAACATCCCTATTTCACCTGCGCCCGAAAGAACGCCATTATACAATTCGTCATTAATAATTATGCCCATTCCAAGTCCGGTACCAATAGAAAGGCCAACAAAGTTCTTGTAAGCACCGCCTTTACCGAATAACTTCTCTCCCATTGCGAAACAATTGGCGTCGTTATTAATGAAAATAGGCAGCCTATACTTTTGTTGGAGCATATCTGCTAAACCTATTTCTTTCCACGAGGGAATGTTCTGTACATCGTAAACCACTCCGCTTGCAGTATCTACCACCGCGGGTACCCCTACGCCAATAGCTTTTGTTTCTTTCGTAATAACTTCATCTATCCCTTTGAAAAGACGATTTAGCGTAGCCTTGGCAGATTCTTTGGTATCAACATCATTATGGGATTGAGCCAAAACAACAGCTTCCTTCACCCTTCCTACTTTGATGTTGGTTCCTCCAATATCTACTCCAAGAACTTCCATACGTATTAACCTTCTGCCTTTTTAAAACTTATTGTCTTATTATTTACAAGAGGATTGGCCCAAAAACCTATCGACAGAATAAAGACCAAGGGTATTAGGAGTAAAAACATTCCGGTTTTAAGACTAAGCGCCTCGCCAAAGGCACCTACTAAAAAGGGAATAATAGCACCCCCTGCTATTCCTGTACACAAAATCCCAGAAAGTGATCCATGATGTTCCTTCACCGAATTTAACGCTAAAGAAAAAATTACAGACCACATTACCGAAATGAAAAATCCGATGGCTGGAAAAGCGATCAAAGCAATATTTGCATCTCCCGTAAGTGCCAATATTAAGGATATCATGGTAATGATCGTGGCGCCAATAAGAAGCTTTCTACTATCCATAAACTTTAACAGCACCAGTCCCAACAAACACCCAACGGTAAGCATAGCCCAAAAGTAGGCTACGGTTTCGGCACCAACCGTTTGTGCGTCCAACCCATGGTACTCGGAAAGAAATTGGGATATCCAATTGCCTACGCCTTGTTCCGTACCCACGTAACAGAATATTCCGAAGAAAAACAGTATGGTCCATTTATTCTTTAAAAGACTTAAATAGGATTGAGAATCTCCTGCAACCTCATCATCTTTCTTTTTATATTTTGGGTATTTGGTAAAAAATACAACGAACAAAAGAATCAATGCAATAAACGAAAATACAATGTAGAGCGAAACCCAAGGCAAATCTTCTGGTACCACACCTACTAAAAATTCTGCTATTCCCCCATTTTCCTCAACATTGGGATTCACCAAATATTTATATAGAAACGGACTTGCAAAGGACGCCAACCCAAAAACCAATTGTGCTAAAACCGAGTTAAAGGCGAAATGTTCCTCACCCCCGGCTACTCTTAACATTGGGTTTATAATTACCTGTAGCACAGCCATACAACAACCCAATAAAAACAGGGTGATACTGAATACCAAATATCCAGGGAAAAAAGCGAACCCTAACGATGCCAGGGTCATCAACAAGAATGAAAACGACAAAAGCGTTCTATCACTATACTTTTCCGATAAGAACCCTGCGGGTATCGACATTACCCCGTACGCAATAAAAAAAGAAAATGGCAATAGCCCCGTAAGTGTAAGGCTTAAATCAAAACTATTCTTAACATCAACTATAATGGAGTTAAGTATGTTGGTAATGAAGGATATTACAAAGAATACCAACATCACCAAAATAATTATGTTATAATGCCTTTTCGGGACAATTTTGTCTTTAGCCATTTCTTGGTTTGCTTTTATGGGATGGTTATTTAATTTTTACTTCTTACCTACCATTGGAAACATGGCACTTATTTCTTCGTCCGAAGGTTGTTTACCATATTCACATATTTCAAAAAACTCTGCATGCTTAACTGTGGAAACGTCCTTATTTGGGTACCATTTTTTTATGGCTTCTTTTTCGCTATCGTTCCATGTTTTCTCTGCTGCCCATCTATTTTTCAACCAAACCAATCTTTCGGCCTTTCCTGAAGGTATTTGTGACATGTCCGCTCCGCTCACCCAGGGTAACCATTCGAACATCTGTGAATCATGGGCAGCCAAGGCTTCTACCTTGGTATCTATAACCTCATCAATAACAACCGCTATATCTTTAGAAAAGGGGTAGGGTTTCTGAAAGCCATCTTTCATATATAAAAACACCGGATTCTTTTTTAAAGGCGGGGTATCTGGCGTTACATTAGGCACAATAACCAGATACGCGGCATCTTGCACTACGATACCGGCATTTCTATGATCTGGATGATAGTCATTGGGTCTTAAACCTAACACAATATCCGCATCCCATTCCCTAATTTTTCGGATTACCTGATGTCTAACATTAAGGGTCGGTATAAGTTCGCCGTCATGGTTGTCCAATACATCGTACTTAACGCCTAATATCTCCCCAGCTTTTTGAGCTTCTGCCCGTCTTCTGTTTCCAAGTGCTCCCCCACCTTCGCTTTGGTGACCGGCATCGCCGTTGGTAAGCGCCAAAAACTTTACTTTATGTCCCATTTTTGCAAACAGAGCGGCGGTTCCTCCAAACTTGGAATCACAATCGTCTGGATGTGCCCCGATAGCTATAATGTTCAATACTTTCTTATCGCTTTCCTGGGCTTGAACCTGAATAAGGCACAGCGCAAAAAAACAGGCCGTAATAAAAATTTTTTTCATAATTGTTCTATTTTAATTTTATGAATATCGAAATTAAGTTTGGTAACAATACCAAATGTACTGCCTAAGTTTGGCCATCTCTTCTCGAAACCAAATTTCGATCGAGACGGGCCGTAAAACATAAGTAGGAAATTAACAATAATTTGGATTCAAATTAACTAACTCAAAAAAATCAACATTTTAATTACTATTCTGAACAAAATTTGTATTGATATCCAGTTCGCGCTGCGGAATAAAAAACAAGTTTCTTATGGAACCGGCATCAATTAATGGTTCTGCTTGGGTAATCTTTTGCACCGCCACGCCGAATCTTTTGAGATCTGGCCAGCGATGGTTTTCAAAAGCAAGTTCTACCTGTCGTTCGTTTAGCAACTTCTCATCAAATGTACCCGGCGTGGTGGCATCTATATTTGGCAGACCCGCCCTAGTCCTCACCTGATTGATCAATGCATAGCTCTCCCCTGATTCTCCCAGAGCTTCAGCGAGCATTAGTAATACATCGGCATATCTAAAAACGATAAAATTAATGTCGGAGTCGTTCTCCGTAGGAGGGTCGCTTTCGTATTTCCTAACATAGTTTTGAATCTCCACTTCACTATCCTCATTTATCCATGTTGTTCCCATTGAGATTTCAAACCTAAGATCACCGGCCTCATATGCATTCTCCATAGTTTCCGTTGGCCTATTTCTTCCGAAACCTTGTCCGGTCTGCAAGATAGCACTTGGGGAAAACTCGTTAGAAAAGGCACTACCCTGACCAATTCCGCCACTTATGTATTGTACTTCAAAGATGGATTCTTGATTGTTCTCATTGGCAGCACCCCATAAATCGGCGTAGTTGGGAACGAGGGAGTACCCATAGTTATCTACTATCCTTCTGAGTACGGTGGCTGCGTCCGAATCTTGTCCGACGGTCAGCAGTACTTTTGCCAACAAGGTGGCTGCGGCACCTTTTGTAGCTCTCCCTACATCGCTTGCCGGATAACTAACCGGTAAATTAGCTTCCGCCGTTGTTAGATCGGAAATAAGTTGGGTATATACCGCACTGGCATCTACCTGTACCAACTCGTCCCCAGGAATGAACGGCGTAAGCTGAAGTGGGATATTGCCAAAGGCTATCCCTAAATGGTAGTACATCAATGATCTAAGAAAAAGTGCTTCACCAATAATTCTATTTTTAAGAGTGGCATCTATTTCCACTCCTTCTATCCTGCTCAGAACAACATTGCAGTTCGCAATAACAAGGTAAGATCCATCCCAAGCTGCACCCACCTGTTCATTTAACGGGTCTTCGGTAAAGGCGTTTATTTCAGTATATTGTCTAGCCAAACCAGTTGCATCTGGCCCTTGATCCGTATTATCCCCGCGCATCTCGAACATGGTCCAATAGGCTCGTCCATATACTCCCGGGTTTTGCAATGCCGCATAGCTGGCATTTAAGGAGGCTATAAAATCACTGGTATCATTGAAGAAATCCGCTTCGTTCCTATTGGAAATGGGAGCCAATTCTGTAAAGTCCTCACTACACCCCCAAAAGGTTACTATAGCTAACAGTATTATTATTTTATTTTTCATCTTTCTAAATTTTGTATTAAAAGGTAAGATTAACTCCCATGGTAAACGATCTGGTCAAAGGATACGCTCCATAATCCTCTCCTGGGGTAAGGCTGTTCGTTGAGATATTACTGACCTCTGGGTTATACCCAAGATAATCTGTAATGGTAAACAAATTGGTCCCAGTCATGTATATCCTTAGTTTGTCGATACTTGCTCCAAAAAGCTTGTCTGTTGGAATAGAGTATCCCAAGGTAACATTCCTTAATCGTATGAACGAACCGTCTTCTACTTGAAAAGAAGAAGGTCTGTTATTGTTTCCATGGTTACCCGTTTGCCTATCTGCCCTAGGAATACTTCCGTTTCCTGGGTCGGATGCTGAACGCCACCGGTCGTTGAATACCGCATAGGAATTAAAGTTAGCTTCTCCGTTCTTTAAATGCCTAGAAGTTAAATTTAATATTTCATTGCCCTCGGTACCTTGGATCAAGAAGCTTAAATCCAATCCTTTGTAACCAAACCTATTATTTACACCCCAAGTAAAATCAGGGAAATAACTTCCGGTAACGGTTCTATCATCTGGTGTAATCTCACCGTCCCCATCTACATCTTTAAACCTAAAATCTCCGGGTGAAGGATCTGGCGCTTGTGTATCCACCGGGGCATTATCAATGTCTGCCTGTGTTTGATAGATACCATCTACCACATAACCATAGTAGCTACCGATAGGGTCCCCCACACGGGTAACATGTCTTACACCTGCACTACCTGCGGAAAAAATTGGTTCGTTGTTTTCATTAAGGGATACTACTTCGTTAGAGTTCGTAGAAAAGTTAATATCCGTTTCCCAAGTGAAATCTCCTACGAAATTCTTGGTTCGTAAAGCAAGTTCAAAACCTTTGTTTTCTACTTCACCTAAATTCTGTAAAGTAGTATTAAAGCCCGAAACGGACGATATACTAACATTCAACAAAAGATCCGATGTTTTGGTATTGTAGTAGTCGGCCAATAAAAATACCCGATTTTGAAATAGTCCCAGTTCCAAACCAAAGTTGGCTTGTTCGGATTTTTCCCAAGTAAGCTCCGGATTTGGTATGGTAGATTGTATTAAACCGTTCACCTCATTGCCTGCTAAGTTGTAATTGTTGGCCGACAACAATCCTATGGCTCCGTAATTTGGAATTTCAAAGTTTCCTGTCTGACCCCAGCTAAAGCGTAGTTTCAATTCTGAAATGGCATCTATGGAAGCTAAGAAATCTTCCTCATTTACACGCCACCCCACGGAGAAAGAAGGGAAATAACCTGTTTGATTGTTACTACCAAAACGCGATGACCTATCCGAACGGAATGTCCCGGTAAACAAGTACTTATCCTTATAGCTATAATTGGCTCTGAACAGTGCCGAGGCCAATGACCATTGTTCCCTAATGGAATTACCCGCAAACACTTGGCCGCCACTTATCGTAGTTACCAAATCGTCCAAGAAATTATCTGCCAATACCTGCTTAACGGTTAGGTTGTCTCTCTGTGCCGTATAACCAACTACGGCATTTACAAAGTGATCTCCAAATTCCTTCTCCCAGTTTAAGGTATTTTCCCATAACCAGTTTGTTTCTGTGGATGATGTAGCCTGGGCATAGGACTCTCCTTCTGTAGCATTCCTATAAAGTAGCGAATTGCCCCTGAAAAAATCCTGGTCGAACAAATTGATATATGCGCTACCAAAAGTTTTTAAGGTTAGTTCTGGTGTTATTTCATAGGAAAGGCCCATGGCCGCCCTTGTCTGAAATTGAAATATTTTATCATCTATAGCTTCAATAATTGCCAATGGGTTACTGGCCGTGGTGGTACCTCCTCCTAAAAAGGATTGGTTGTTAGATTGATTTATGGTACCATCTGGATTAAACGGACTTACCGTTGGCGAATGTACTATAGCAGAATATACAATTCCCGGAGGTCTTGCAAAATAAGGTGCGGAAGCTGGTAACCTTTGATTCTCCGTAATGGAAGGAGCTATTCTAACATCTAGGTTCAACTTATCCGTAAGTTGCGAATTAAGGTTCAACAACAGATTATACCTATCAAAGTTGGACTTATCCAAAATTCCCTCTTGCGTAAAGTATCCGAGAGAAGCATAAAAGCTCGTATTATTCTGGATGGGTGAGGCGTAAGAGAAATTATAACTCTGCGTAATACCGGTCTGAAAAATCTCATCTTGCCAGTCGGTATCCGTACCATCCCAATTGATAAAGGATTCTGGCATTTCAAAGTTGGTATCGCCCCTATCTCCATCGCCTATAGGATCATCAATAGATGCTCCTGGTACCGAAGAAAGGTAATTGTTATTTCTTGCATCGCGCGTAAAATCTATTAATTCAGCCGCATTCATTAAGTCCAACTTGTTGGCCACGGTCTGTACACTTAGGAAGGAATTGAAGGAAAACTTTCCCTTATCGCCGTTAGCACCTTTTTTTGTAGTAATAAGTAACACCCCATTACCACCTCTAGATCCATAAATAGCTGCTGCCGATGCATCCTTTAAAACTTCAATGGAGGCAATATCGTTAGGATTTAAAGTTGCTAAAGGATTCACCGGTGGTGGCTGAAAAGCTGAACGTCTTCTTGCCAATCCGCCTTGGATGCCCGAGGTTGTGAGGTTTCTCGAAATAGGAATACCATCAATTACAAACAAGGGATCGTTACCTGCAGAAATGGAGCCAGACCCCCGTATTCTAATATTAGGGCTAGCACCGGGTTCTCCCGAAATTTCTTGAACTTGTACACCTGCCACTTGTCCTATTAAGGCGCTTTCGGCAGTTAAAACAGGAATTTCCACTATCTTCTCGGACGAAACAGAAGCTACCGAACCGGTAATTCTTTTCTTTGATAAGGTTCCATAACCCACTACAACCACCTCATCCAAAGATGCCGCATCGGCAGCCATGGTAATGGATATGGTAGATTGGCCGGCAACATCGACTTCTTGGCTTTTAAACCCTATGTAACTAATTACCAAAATATTAGATCCATCTGGCATAGTCAGTGTAAAGTTACCATCGAAATCGGAGATTACCCCTACCGAAGTCCCTTTTACAAGTACGCTAGCACCTGCAAGGGGTACGCCGTTTCCGTCCAAAATTGTACCCGAAATAGCGGCCTGTACCATAGACCTACTCTTAAGTTTTCTGGGTTCAATTCTTTTTGGAGGAATGGTTTCCCCATTTTTTTTACTGATTACAATCTGCTTGGAGACAATATTAAATTGCATCTCCGAACTTTTAAAAAGATCGGCAAGCACTTGTTCTATACATTCTTCTTTTGCTCTCAAAGTAATTTTTTCGTCAAGATCTAACTCGGAAATTTCGTAAAAGAACTTATATCCTGTTACTTCTGTGATCTCTTCAAATACTTGTTTAAGCTGAACATTCTCTAAACTAAGAGATATGAGTTCGTTGGTCCCACATGGGGCAGCTTTGGCATAGGCGAAAAACAGTAGGAACAAAATACTCCATCCTGTCTTAAGGCCTTTCCAACCTCTACGTACGGTCGACTTTTTTTTCATTGAGTGTTAATTATTAGTTAGTAATAGTTTTGTTAGGTACTTTAAAATTTTTCATGGATCTGTCTATTTTAGTTAGTTGGTTCTATAATTATGATGTTACCATCTTTGGTATAAGAAAATGGTGTATGTGTCTTTATTACACCAAGAATTTCATCTACATTTTCGATATCGAAGGTCCCGGTAAACAAACGGGTATCCAAAGCAGCACAATTGTTCGTGATCCGAAGGTTAAAATGACGTTCTAGTTTTTTGATGATGGTAACGATATCATCGCTCTGAAAATGTAAAATACCTTTTCTCCATAGTGTATAGGAAGAAGCTTCTACTTCCGATACCGTAATATTTTTTTCGCCATTGTGCCCTTTGGCCGCTTTTTGGTTGGGTACTAATCTTATTAGGTCATCGGTATTTGGCAATGGCTTGCCAAAATCCTTAACACCTACCTTGCCTTCTACCAAAACTACCTCACATACCGCATCATCCGCATAGGCCGATACATTGAATTCCGTACCAAAAACCTGGGTCTGTAGGCTCCTTGTATTTACTACAAAAGGTCTTTCGGGGTTTTTGTTGACATTAAAATAGGCTTCTCCTTCCAGAGCAACCTCACGTTTATCTTTGTTTGTGAAAGTAGCAGGGTAACGGAGTTTGGAGCCCGAATTAAGATAAACAATGGTACCATCTGTAAGGGTTACCTGAAACCTTTTACCATAGGGCACTTTAATTGTATGGTCATGGACCACATTGTCCCTCCCTAATTTGACATTATAGGTAAAGTTTCCGCCTTTTAGGTGTCCCAAATACGCTCCATCGATACGAACCTCGGTCATTTCTCCTTCCAAAGCAATGGTTTTTGTCTCCTTACCATGTATTTGTAAGGTAATGGCATTTGGATCTATTGTAACTTCACTTCCTTGCTGATTTAGATATACCGCCGCGCTTAGAGCGAAAATTGCAATGAATATTGCAGTGTATTTTAGAACCTGAGGCACAAAGGCTTTTCGGCGCTCCTTTTTTATCTGAACAAGAAAGTCCATAAACGCTTCGTCCTCATCGAACTTTTTGGATTGTGACTTTAGTAAAGATTCCGTTCTTACATATCTTTTAAAAAAAACCTGATTTTCCTTGGATTGAAGCCATTTTAAAAGTGCAGCTTCCTCGCTGGCACTCGCCTGCGAATCCATATACTTTACAATGATTTTTTTTATTTTGGACTGCTTCATATAAGGGCAATACTACTTTCTTACCATTATGACGGGAAGTTTTGGAAATACCCCCACTCTATTCCTATAATTTTAACAGAAAAATTGAAAATAACTTAACAAACGTTGGTTCTTACTTCATAGAACTGACTCTATACATGGCCAGGTAGAGTATTACGGGTGAAGGTTCTGTACTGGAAGTATTTCTATTGAAACCGTCTCGTAATCTTTTCAGTGCTTTCGCCATATGCCTTTCTACCGTTTTAATGGAAATATCCAACTGCTCCGCAATCTCTTTATACTTTAGCCCGTCTTTTTTGCTCAGTAAGAATACATTTCTACATTGTAAGGGTAATTTATTGATTTCGGTTTCTAGGAGGCAAATCTTTTGGTCCAAGTCCTCCGGAGTACTTTCGAGCAATTCAATGATAGCTTCATATTTTAGGTCCTCTATCAATTGGTTTTCGCGTTTTTTCTGACGTACCGCATCCATATATTGATGATAGGCTACTTTAAAAATATACTTTTTCAAACTTCCGTGTATAAACAGTCTATCGCGCTTGCGCCACAATTTTATGAAAGTCTGTTGGGCAATTTCTTGGGCCTGAACTTCATTTCCACTAATGGCGAACATGTAGCTACACAATTCGGCATAGTAAGTTTTATACAAAAATCCATAAGCATTTTCATCTCCGCTCTTAAGATGTTCTTTTAGAATTTCTTCATTCCCATATCGGTCATATTTCATTAATTTCTTCATGGCAATAGTGCTATTAATGAGTGTCTTATACCTTCTTTTTTAATGTTTGAAGTCGGTTCGTTTTAAAAAACCAATTTCTCCATGTTATCCCATACTCTTCGTACGAACGAAGCTCTTTTTATTAGATTATCCTCCAGTTCAAAAATGGAAGTGGCCATTATGGTTTGTCCTCCATCAAAACCTTCGATAAATTGTGCATCCACAACCACATTGTCGTTTACTATTCTGTTAAGGGTAGTGACGTAGATATTTGGGTTCTCCGAAAATCGTTTGGTATATATCTTTCGTGCTTCCTCAATATTGGAACATAATAACTGTTCCGTATCATAAAGCAATGCTGTAAAATTTGGGTGCATATAAGATATGTATTCGTCTACATTTCTCCTGTTATAGGCTTCCATAAATTTTTGGACTATTTTACCTGCTTGCATACCTTATAATTTTCGATTGATTACATATCTTGCTTCTTCCACTTGATGCGTGGTACTACTAAGGTTTCTCCACCTATGTCTTTTGGAAAACTCGTGCGATTTTCCTTCTACTATATCTGCTGTCATTTCTCCAAGTAAGGGGCCCATTTTTAGCCCATGACCGCTTCCCCCTGTGCTCACGGAAAGACCTTTGATCTCTGGATGGTTGTCTATCCAAAAATGACCGTCCAAGGTATCTATATAAAGACATCGTCTGGTATATACCAAAGGGGCTTGGGATAATTCTGGGAAGGTCATTTTTACAAATGATCGCATATCTGTGACTTCGGCATCCGTAATTTGCCTATCGTCCTTATCTGGATGAACGGGGGTACCGTTGGAATGTTTGGCGATTTTCACTACTCCTTGTTTGTGAAGAAATGGAAAACCATACCAGCCAGAATTTGAGATATCTGCCGTAAAAACCGAAAACTTTGGAGGTACAAAATTGGTGTAATCCCCAGGTCTCAACCAAAACACAGGATGCCCTGTAGTCTTCATAAAGGGTTGTAGTTCTGGTAAAAGCAGGGGAGTGTGTGCACCTGCGGCCACTACTGCATGCCCACATTGAAAAGTTTCGCCCTCTTTGGTCTTTACTGCTTGCAAGACACCATTGGTAATCTCAAAGCCATTCGCTGTTCTTCCCTCATGGATGGCAACACCAAGGCTGCGGGCATAATCTGCCAATTTTTGTACCGCTAAACCAGACTCTACATAACCGGCCTTAGGATTAAAACTGGCATCTATATACTCCGATGTATTTACTGCGGGGAATCGGGTTTTAATACCTTCCACATCCAACCTGTCCGGTGAATAGCCTGCATCCAATAGATTTTTGTAACTGTGTTTTTCAAAGGTATGTTTGTCACTTTCGATCTTGTCCTTGCAAAGCATCAGAAATCCTACTTCGTGATATAGTTTCTCATTAAAAAGATCGTTCCATTCCAACCACTTTTCTATGGCGATCTCCACCATACGAAAATACTCCCTGTCCGATCCGTATTCCATCCGCACCGCTTTGGTTACATCCGTGGAAGCCGCCAAATGATGCGGTATAGTGTCTGGGTTTATTAGTCCTACGTTATACTTACGTTGAGCCAATGCTACGGCGGTAGTTATACCATAAATTCCTCCACCCACGACTAAGACATCATACTTTTTCATTCCTTATTTAATTTTATCATTCTTGCACCAACTGACCAGTTCGTCCAAAAAATGAAGGCATTTATTCATCTCGGTGATTTCAATATATTCATCGGCCTTATGACCTTGTTCCATGCTCCCCGGCCCGCATAGTACCGCGGAGAAACCTTCTTTGGAAAACTGTCCGGCCTCTGAAGCGAATGCCACGGTTTCAAATGATTCCTTACCGGTAAAGGAATTTACCAATTTTACTACCTCGTCAGTTTTGGGAGTATCTAACCCAGGGACGATAGGAAATTCTGCAGTGGTAATAATATTAAAGGCAGGAAATGATTTTTTCTTTTCCCTTATTCTCTCTAAGCAAAATTCCTGAAAGGACCGCTCAATTTTTTCAATGGAATCTGACGGAATGTTTCTAACGTCCCAATAAAATTCACAATAATCGGCAACAATGTTCACAGCTGTTCCTCCTTTGATCTTTCCTATATGGATAGTGGTATATGACGGATCGAAGCGATTGTCTATATTGCCCTCAGCTATAAAACCGTCCATCTTGTTTAGTAGCCATTGTGTTAAATAGGTGGCTTCCTCAATAGCACTTACACTTCTTCTTACTTGCGAACTATGGGCCGCCTGGCCGTAGACTTGCGTTTTAAAAAAAGCAACTCCTTTTTCGGCAATTATAGTTTTCATGGAAGTGGGTTCGCCAATAATGGCAAACCTTGGTTTTTCTTCATACGTTTCCTTAATATGTTTTATAAGGGTCGGTCCTGCCAAGCATCCTACCTCCTCATCATAAGAAAAGGCCAAATAAACCGGTTTGGAAAGCGGTATTTTTTTTAGGTGTGGAACCATGGTTAGGCAACACGCCAAAAAGCCCTTCATGTCCGTAGTGCCCCTACTATATAACCTTCCGTTGCTCCGTGTAATTTCAAAATCTGGTTTGGTCCATGGTTGTCCTTCGGTTGGTACAACATCCGTATGCCCTGAAAGTATTATGCCCCCGTCCGCGTTAGGACCAATTCTGCAATGGATAGACATCTTATCTCCCTTTTCGTTTGGAACCGTGGAATAAGAGATTTTATTCTTCTTCAAATAATCGGTAATATAACCAGCTATGGATGTATTGCTCTCACCTCCCAAAACGGGGTATTGCACCAAGTTTCCTAGGATTTCAATACTTGTCTCTATGTTTTTATGGTTATACATCACTTTCTTTACTAAAAAATCAACTGTTTAAAAGGCCATTGACTAAAATTACCGTGACAGCTATGGGCAGTACCCATACCAACACTATTTTCCAGTGCTTGCTTATTTTAAAATTATTTAGACCCACCGACAAATGTTCTTTGAGTGGTTTAAAACCGATGACATGGGCCGCAAACAAAACCATAAACAGTCCGCACAATGGCAATAATACGGTGGTGGTGAGGTAATCTAAAAAGTCAAAAACGGTTTTACCAAAAATATAGATCGGATCATCTGAATAGGAAAAAACGACAGGTATAGCCAATAGTCCAATAACACTGGTTACCAGCAGTAACCCCTGTAAATTGGAAAGCTTGTATTTATCCTTAAAACTATCCTTTAATCCCTGTATGCAAGAAATTAGCGTGGTGAACCCTGCCAAGAACAATAATAGAAAAAAAACAGCACCAACGGCCCAGCCGTATTCCAATTTATTAAAGACCGAGGTCATGGTAACAAAGATCAGGTTAGGGCCAGAATCTGGCGAAAGTCCAAAACTAAATATCATTGGAAAAAGCATGAAACCCGCGAGGACTGCAAAAAAAGTATCAGCCACCACAATCCATATAACACTGCTTATAAGATTTTCTTTCTTGTCCGTATAGCCGCCAAAAACAAAAGCTACCGCCATACCCACCCCAATGGAAAAAAACAATTGCCCCAAAGCGGTCATTATCAGTTTAAAATCTACCTTCGAAAAATCTGGAGACAAAAGCCATTGATAACCTTTCATTGCTTCGTCCAGGGTAGCCGCCCAAATCACCAATCCCAATATTATGGCACATAGGCCGACCATTAAAATTTTGGCATATTTTTCCAATCCAGAATGTAGCCCTCGTTTTACTACAAAAAAGGCGGTTGCCAGAATACCAAAAACAACGGCAATAACTTTTCCCAGCTGAGAGGCTACCGTATCAAAATGTCCAGAAATGGCATCGGGAGCTAGTTCAGAAATATTTCCAAATAGGCATTCGCCGATATATATGAGTATCCATGCCATTATCATAACATAAAAACCCATGATAAGCAGGCAAGAAATTACACCCAACCATCCTAGACCATTCCAGAGTGGTTTTCCACTGAGGTTGCCAAATCCCAGCAACATGGTAGTTTTGGCCATGCGTCCCAAAGCTACCTCTATTGTAAGAATAGGAATCCCTATAAGGGCCATTAAGGCAAGGTATACCAATAAGAAAGCACCACCACCGCTCTCTCCGGTGATATATGGAAAACGCCATATATTACCCAGACCTATGGCGAACGCCGAGGTTGTTATAATGAAAGAGAGTTTATTGCTCCATTTGCTATCGGACATACTTTTAAGAAATTAATGGTGCATGGCTTTACTCAAAAACCGTTAGCAATTATTTATGGAAAGTAAATAAAAAAAATCAAATAACAATATCGATATTAGTATTTTTGAAAAAGCAATATCATAAATGTTTTTTTATGTGTTTATCAAAAATTTTTGTTTATTGCGAAGTATGAAATCCATTAAAGATATCGATATTACTAATCTTCCCAAGAAAAGACGCTTGGTAATCCAATATGCATTGACCCACCCGGACAAGGTGGTTTTAATGCGTATGGAAGAACTTGGTGATAAGCTTGGGGTAAATCCGGCCACAGTGGTGAAAGCCTGCAAAGCCATTGGATTGAACGGTTTTTATGAGTTAAAGGAGATCTTAAAAGAGGAAGTGCAACTTACCCGGGTCGATTCTGTTTTTAGTGGTATGATAAAAGAGGTTAAGGCCCACTCCAATCCCCAGAAAGTTGCCCAGGATGCCATTCTGGGAGACATAATGATGCTTCAAAAAACGTATGATGTCATCGATTTTGAAACGGTTGAAAAAATTGCCAACGCTATAATAGGCTCTAAACAAACCTATATTATAGGGCTGGGGCATATAGGTATGGTAGCCAATTATATGGAACGTATTTGTAGGTCGGCGGTGCCTCAGATACATGCCAGCACCGAGTATCATGGGGAACTTTTCCTTAATATGGCGCATTTCTCCGACGAGGATGTGGTAATTGCAATCTGTTTGGACAAATGTCAGAACCAGACCATAAATGCCCTTCAATTTGCAAAAGAGAATCGGAAAGCAACAACAATTTGTATTGTGGATAGTGCACTCTCGCCACTTATAGATTTCAGCGATTACCACGTATGCATCAACAGTACCAACAGTTTTTATTTCGGAAGTATGGTAGGTGCCTATTGTATAATAAATGCAATCTTTTACAGCATAGCCAATATTCTAAAACCCCACACTGTGGCACATTTCAAATATTTCAGAAATATGTCGGAAAAAGAGAATGTCTATAAAATTTAGAAGTGTTTTTTTGTAATAGGATATTCTTCCTCTAGTTTTACCCGTCTTTTAATTTGCTTCCATGCTATTGCGTATCTGCGCCTTGGCGCCTTCCGGAGCGTAGTTTAGGGCCATACTAAAAGCCTTTTGGGCTTCTTTGCTTTTTCCCATACCTTTTAAGGCATTTCCCCTGTTAAAATGTGCCCGCCAATAGGTTTTGTCTTTCTTTAGAGCTTCCCCAAATAGGTATTCGGCATGCTCAAAATCCTTTTTATTTAAAAACCTGCGCCCGTAGCGTTCCAAATAGATATGGTTTCCAACTTCTATAGCTCGCGCAATGGTCTTTTCTGCTTCGGTTTCTTGGCCTGCCTGCTTCAAAAGTTTTGCCTTTACATCCAAATTGGAAAAATTTTCCTGAAGTGCAATGGATTTTTCTACCCATTCCAAAGCTTCTTCAGTGTTAATTCCGTACTCCGCACAGTAATCCGCGGCCTGGCACCAGCTAAACCATTCCCAATAGGCATCGGATCGTAATTGCAATCGGATATTTTCCAATGCAATTTTATCAATATCCAAACTAAGTCCAAAAGTGGCTTTCTTATCTGCCCAACCCAGTACAATGGTAGCCTCGCCCCTATCGCGTTTATTAAAATCAAAACTTACCCATTCGCTATATTCATTTGTATCTTCCACGGGAACGGTGACCCTAAGGGCATCTTCTTGGGCATCATAAAAGTAGCTGCCCCATGAGGTATGGTTTTTCGAAAAAATAAATGTCCATTGATCTTTTTCCGGAAGCAGGTGAAGGCCATAACTACCTGCTGCCAACGTTTCACCTTCTATAATTACATCATCGGTTATCGTAAAGATGGTATTTTCATTTGCTCCTGCCCGCCAGACCTTTCCGTAAGGTATCATTTTGCCCCAAACTTCCCTGCCTCTGGCTGCCGGGCTATGATAACTTATGGTAATATCCGTATATCCAATGCGCTGCATTATCATTGCCTTCTGGCTTTTAGCCGGAAGTTTTATTGGGTTATGTATATTAAAATGCTGCGCCATCGCTACCGGGCCACAAAGCCATATTGCCAAAATGAACAGGCAAAATTTGAAATTCCTCATTAGTATTTTATTTAGATGTACTTCTTAACGTTTTAACCCTCAATAGGTTAATTCCTCGCATTGAAAACCATAGTTGCCCAATAAATTGATGACATCTCTTTCGTTTAAACCATCAGTCGTTTCAATCCTTAAAACATTATCCACGTCCTCCAAATCTACAGACCATTTGGCCACGACGGAAAGTTTTTTAAAAATAGGTTTTACTTCCTCAACCTTTTTCTTGGTTCCGATATCTGTCCGTAATATTAATACTTTCATAGTTATAATTTGCAATCTTAGTAATATTTCGTAAATCAGTTGTTGTAATTTTCCGGCGGTTCTGGCATATCATTTTCTAGACGATCCAGATATTCTTTGTATGCCTTATCGCCTTCTTCTTTCCAGAACTTATCGTAGTGTTTCCATTTGGAAAAATCGCTTTTCTTATCCTTTTTACAGGGTGATTTGGAGTGTTTGGAAGAGCTGCTGCTCTTGCCATCCCCAATACCGCCCAAAAGAATTTTAAAGAGTATGTAAATACCCACGGCCTGCCAGTAGGTTAAGACGGGCAATCCAAATATTAGTGGCATTAACCAGTTCCACAGCCACATAATAACAAAGCCGAAAAGTATGGCCAGTGCGGCGATTCCTATTACCCCTAGAATAATAAGGCCTGCTATCTCTCCAGGGGATTTGCCCCTCATTTTATGTTTAAAGAAATTTGTCATTTTTTATTTGTTTTAGATTATACTTTTTTGTGTTTTAAATTCTTGTAAAGCAAGGAAATGGCCCTGTGACGTCTAGACATAAGTGTACCTTCGGATATACCTGTTTCCAAGCTTATTTCTTTATAGGAGTATCCTTCAAAATCTACAGCTATGATAATATCCCTATAATGAGGTTTTAGCCCCATGATGGTCTGTTTTAGGTCGCTCTTTAACTGCTCGGAATAAGAATTATCAGGTTTTCCATACAATATTTCGGCAAACTCGATCAGTTTGGATTCGTTTTCCTCATGACTTCTATTTCCCGGCTTGGCCGTCCTAATAACATCGATGATTTTATTTCGAATAGAATGGTAAACAAAACCTGCCACATTGTTAATGGGCGAATAATGATGGCTATTCGAAAACAATTTTAAAGCAACATCCTGAATAATATCCTCGGCATCGCGGGCAACACTATCTTTTATTTTTGAGTTAACATATGCTTTAAGCAAATGATATTCCCTGCCAAAGAATTCTTCAAGTTTTTTATTGTTTTCGGTTTCCGATGTCATTTCTAAGCTTTTAGGCTAGCCTACAATTATAAAGACGATACTTTTTCAATCTATTGCATTTTTTTTCAATAAATCCATAAAAAAGAAAATAAGATAAGGTTTTGCAGTTGGTAAGGTCACCTAAAACGAAAAAGGCCCACCAAAACCGGTAGGCCCTACATCCATCAAATTTTAAACTAATGCCCTAAACGGAAGTATAATGGGTATACACCCTTCTTCCGTAGTACGCTATAAACACAAAACACAACAATGGAAGTACAAATGAGAAATTAACTTCGGAAACTCCTGCTATAGTGGTATCATTCACCGAAGTTCCCCCAACATCTATGATCATACCCTGAAAAGCTGGCATAAGGGCTCCTCCCACAATGGCCATAATAAGGCCTGCGGACCCAACTTTTGATTCTTCCTCGGTTAAATCGCCAAGCGCAATACCATAGATGGTTGGAAACATTAAAGAAAGACAAAAGGACACCGCCACCAAACAATAAAGTCCGCCCATGCCTACGATAAATATAGTTCCCAGAATACAGACAATGGCCATTAAGGCGAATGACATTAGCAACTTTCCCGGGCTTAAGTACCTTAGCATGGCCGTGCCTATGGCCCTACCTACAATAAAAAGAATGAAAGCAATGATTTGATAATAAAATCCATCCTTAACTATTTCCGATCCAAAAAGAACCATAACATCTTCTTTAAAGAGGCCCATGTTGGTTAACCCTTCCACATATTGATAAATATAGGTCCAGCACATAATCTGTGCTCCCACATACAATATTTGGGCCAGTACACCTAGCGTATATTTTTGATTTTTGAACAATACCTTAAAAGTTTCTTTGATACTTGGCATTTCCCCATCTGCAGAAGTCTGCGGCATTTTACTTATTAAAAACAAGAAAAAGAAACCGATAAGGACCAGACCCAAAATAACATAAGGATCCCTTATAACGGCGAGATCTGCTGCACGTATGGCGGCCCTTTTAACCTCATCCAACGCACTAAAATCTTCAATATTATCCGATTGTAGTTTCTGGGCCACAAAGATCTTTGCTACCAAAATACCTGCTATAAGACCTACCGGATTAAATGCCTGAGCCAAATTTAACCTTTGTGTAGCCGTTTCCCTAGCACCCATTGCCAAGGCATAGGGGTTGGCCGCAGTTTCCAAAAATGCAAGGCCAAAGGTTAAGATATAGAGGCCAAGACAAAAGAAACCGAATTGTTCGGTTATTGCCGCCGGATAAAACAATAAAGCTCCGGTTGCAAACAAGGCCAGTCCTATTAAAATACCAACTTTGTACGAGTATTTTCTCATAAACATGGCTGCGGGGAGCGCCATACAAAAATAACCTCCATAGAAGGCCATTTGCACCAAGGACGCCTTGGTGTTTGAAAGTTCCAAAACCTTTTTAAACGCATTTACCATAGGATCGGTTACTGCATTGGCAAACCCCCATAAGGCAAATAAGGAGGTAATTAGTATAAACGGGATAAGGAATTTTTTTGGTACTACGGCTGGTTTCTGTTCTTTTTGCATGGTATTCGTTGAAGGTTTTATAATTACAAATCAAATAAACTAGGCAACCACAGGCTTAACTGGGGAAAATAGGTCACTAAAAAAAGTGCCAGTATCATCGCCACAAATAATGGTATCAAAGGTTTTATCACTTTTTCGATAGTTGTTTTGGCTATACCAACGCCTACAAACAATACGGAGCCTACTGGCGGGGTACAAAGGCCAATACATAAATTTAATATCATGATAATTCCAAAATGAACCGGATCTAAACCCAGTTTTGTCACGATAGGTAAAAATATAGGAGTGAAAATAAGTACTGCGGGGGTCATATCCATAAATATTCCGACCAACAACAACAGCAGGTTGATGAGCAACAAAATAACAATCTTATTATCACTGATCCCAAGTAGCACAGTACTAATATCTTGAGGTATATTTTCATAGGACAATACCCACGACATGCTCATGGAAGCTCCTATCAAAAGCATCACTATGGCCGAGGTGGCGCTAGAATTCAACAATATTTGGGGCATTTTGGGCATTGAGATCTCGCGGTATACCAATCCCAATACAAAGCTATAAAGTACAGCAACTGCCGAAGCTTCGGTAGCGGTGAAAATTCCTGTAACAATGCCCCCAATGACCACTACCAACATAAATAGGCTTGGTAAGGCGTCTATAAATGTCTTTGCCATTTGTTTTAAGGTGCTCCTATTACCTACTTTATAACCTTTCTTCTTGGCCCAAACCGAAGCAACGATCATAAGTAAAAGACCGGTAAGAATTCCGGGGATATAACCGGCCAGAAAAAGAGCGGCAATGGAAGCGCCACCACTGGCCAAGGAATAAACAATTAGTACATTACTGGGAGGTATTATTAGGCCGGTAGTCGCCGCCGTAATATTTACCGCCGCCCCAAACTCTTTGGAATAACCTTCTTTCTCCATTTCGGGCCCCAAAATACTACCCATGGCCGATGCCGATGCCATTGCAGAACCCGCTATTGCCCCCATTAACATGGCCGACATTATATTGATCAGTGCCAAACCACCTGGCATAGCTCCCACCAACGTTTTGGCAAATGCAATAAGCCTGTGTGCTATTCCTCCTTTGTTCATTAGCTCTCCAGAAAGTATGAACAGCGGTATTGCCAACAGGGCAAAACTATCCAATCCGGTAGCCATCCGCTGAGAAACGGTAGTAAACGCGGGTAAGGCCTGTATACTCACCAACATGGTAAGGACAGAAGAAATGGCAATACTCCAAGCCACGGGTGTTCCAATGGCCAATAGGGTTAGAAAACTAATTACTAAAACAAGTATTGGTATGTATTCCATAGTCCTATTTTTTTATAATATCTGAAACTTTATAGTAGATAATAAGCATGCCACTTATGGGTAATACCAGATATACCAGAGCCAGTGGCAGTTGTAAAGCCGGGGAATACTGCTCTAGAACATGGGTAATATATACCAATCTAGATCCTCCGATAACGAAGGCACCCAAGCTGAAAGCCACTATCAGTAAGCGTACTGCCAACATTAGTCTTTTTTGAACTTTAGTACCAAAGCGGGAAGGGAGTACGTCTATGGCAACATGCATATTTCTGCCAGAAACATAAGAGGCTCCCAAAATGCCTAACCAAATAAGTAGAAATCTGGCCAGCTCGTCCGTAAACGAACTTGGAGAACCCAATAAAAATCTGCTGAATACCTGCCAAAGTACATTCAATACCATTAAAGTCATTATCGCAATTAGGGTATAGGCCAAAAACGTATCTATTTTTTTTCGTAATGCCATTTTATTGTGTGTCTTTTATTTGTTGAATAAGGGTGTAGAATGCCTCGTCGTCCTTAAAATCTTCCAAGAGTGAAGCCGTTTGTTTGGAGAAAAGGGATTTATCTGGTCTAATGATCTGCACACCTGCCTTCTCTACTTCGTTTAAAGCTTCGCGTTCCGCGATAAGCCATAACTTTCGTTGATACGCCAAAGAACTTTGTACAGCTTGCTGTAACCAACCTTGTTCTTCTTGGGTAAGTTTATCCCACAAATGCGTTCCAGACAATAGCACATCTGGTAAAACCGTATGTTCGTCCAAAGCATAATACTTACATACTTCGTAATGTCTAGACAGATAAAAGCTAGGCGGATTGTTTTCTGCCCCATCCACTACGCCCTGCTGAAGTGCAGTATACAGTTCGCCCCAGGATATTGGGGTTGGTGAGCCCCCAAGGGCCCTTACCATATTTACGGCATTGACACTTTCCATTACCCTTATTTTTAGACCATTAAGGTCTTCGGGCGAATTAATGGGGCGGTCTTTGGTATAAAAACTGCGACTTCCTGCGTCATAATACCCTAAACCTTTCAACCAATATTTCTCCATTCCTTTAAGTAAATCTTGGCCTATTGGCCCGTCCAATACTTGAAACGAATGCTCCCGATCCCTAAATAAAAAAGGTAGGCCCAATACTTTTATTTTAGGCGCAAAATTTTCCAGTACACCCACAGAGACCTTGGTCATATCCAAACTACCAATCTGCAATAGTTCCAGGCACTGTCGCTCCGTGCCCAATTGTTCGTTGGGATAAATTTCTAATTTTAGTTTACCATCTGATAACGCTATCAAATCCTTCCCCATTTGAACCATTGCCTTATGCACAGAATGATTCACATCCAGACCATGCCCTAATTTTATGGTTTTGGTGGTTGACGTGTTTTCGCATCCACATAGTAGTACTATCAAAATGAATAACTTCGGTAGTGCTTTCATTGTTGCTTGTATAAAGTTTTTTTCTCGATGCTGGCTATCATCCCAAGGTTTAGAATATCAGTAAGATCCATGGCCACCAGACTAGCCAGTCCTTTTATTTTGGTAAGGTCTTCTCCCCAAACAATGGTATGTCCTAAAAGGCTAAATACCAATGTTTCCGAGTCAATCTGTTTATTATTAAATGCCTGCCAAGCCTCTTTAAAAATTAGGAGAACCTTGTCATTATCCTTTAACGGAATGGGGTCACCGTCCACATCGCCCTTATAAAAACAAATCAACGCTGCGAGGGAAAAAGCGATATGTCTTGGAAGCGTACCCTGATATTTATTAAAATCTATTAAACTAGGGAGTAATCGGGTGCTAAATTTGGTGGTACTATTAAGAGCTATGCTGATCAACTTATGGTTTAGGGCGGGGTTTCTAAACCTGTCCAATACATCCGCTATATAGGCACTTACATCAAAATTTGTAGACGGCAGGGTCTTTTTAACCTCATCGGACAAAAGCGCCCTTATGAAAGCGGCTAATTTGGGATGGTCCATAACTTCCTTAACCGTTCGGAACCCGCACAAATAACCAATGGGTACCATTGCCGTATGGGCACCGTTAAGAATGCGAACCTTCATCTCCCGATAAGATGCCAGATCGTCCAAGAAAGATATATTAAGGTCGGTTTTGGCACTAGGCAATTCATTTACCAAAAAATCAGGGCCCTGTATCACCCAATCGTGATAGTACTCCCCTGTAACCATTAAACTATCGATGTAGTTTAAATCGGCCCGCAGCTGGTCTTCACTATCGCTAGGATAGCCAGATACAATTCTATCTACCAAAGTAGAACAAAAGTGATTGGACTCTTTAATCCATTGGGCAAAACCTTCCCCCAATTCCCAATGCGTTGCATATTTCAAAACACATTGTCTTAAGGCTTGTCCATTTTCTTCAATTAATTCGCAGGGTAAAAAAACGCAGCCATACCGCGATGCCTCAGTACCAAAAAAAAGATAGCGTTCGTACAGCCATAAGGTAAGTTTTCCCGGAAATTCGATAGGCACATGGTTTGCAATATCGCTCTCACTAAATGCTATCCCTGCTTCGGTAGTATTGGAAACAATGTATCGCAAGTTGGGATTTCTTGCCAAGTCTAAATAATCTTGCCAATCCGTATAAGGATTAACTACTTGTTGCACACAGGTGATCAATTTTTGATCTGTAATCAATTTGCCATTTTTAATCCCTTTCAAAATAACGGTAAACAAACCGTCTTGCGTTTTAAGCTGCTTGTAGTTGCCTCTTTTTGTGGGTTTTACTACCGCTATTCCGGCAGAAAAATTAGTTTCTTCATTTAGAATTTGCACCATCCAATCCACAAATGCGCGCAAAAAATTACCGCCACCAAATTGCATAATGCGTATTGGTAGTATCTCTTGCGGTTTTACTGATTTTCTATTGAGTTGCTGCATTTATTGGTTTCTGTTCACCACTTTTTTTATTATAGTGATATACCTCTTTTCCATGGAATAAAATCTTCCTGGCCCAGCCGTACTGCAGCTGGTACTTCTTCTCCGCTTGCTACTTTGATGATGTATTCCAACAAAGCCACACCTAGCGTTTCTACGCTGTCTTCCCCACTTATAATAGATCCTGTATCGAAATCTATGATATCTTTCATTCTGTGGCCTAGTTTACTATTGCTGCTAATTTTTATTACCGGGGCAACGGGGTTTCCGGTGGGAGTGCCCAAGCCGGTGGTAAATGCAATTATATTGCACCCAGATCCTGCCAAGCCTGTAGTACTTTCCACATCATTCCCGGGTGTACATAGGAGGTTTAACCCCTTCTTGGTTATTTTCTCGGTATAATCCAACACGTCTATTACAGGTGAAGACCCGGCCTTTTTAGCTGCTCCGGCAGATTTCATGGCATCGGTTATCAGTCCGTCCTTAATATTGCCAGGAGAGGGGTTGTTTTCGAAGCCAGAACCCACTGCTACCGCTTTTTGCGAGTACGCTTTCATTAGGTTAGAAAACTTAATGGCTTCGGTTTCTGTATGGCACCGATTGATCAGTTCTTGTTCTACCCCATTCAGTTCCGGAAATTCTGCCAAGACCGTGGTGCCCCCCAATCCTACTAATAAATCTGAAGCATATCCCAAGGTAGGATTGGCGGTAATTCCCGAAAATCCGTCAGAACCACCGCACTCCAAGCCTAAAGTTAGTTTGCCTAAGGGTGCCTTTTGCCTAGTATTCTTATTTGCCTCTATGAGACCTAAAAATGTTTTTTTAACCGCCTCTTCTATAAAATGTCGTTCACTGGCACTCTGCTGTTGTTCCAATACATAAAGTGGTTTTGCAAAGCTGCTATCTTTCTTTTGAATTGCATCTTTCAGTATGCTCACCTGTGCATTCTGGCACCCCAAACTTAAAATGGTAGCCCCGGCTACATTGGGGTGGGTAATATAACCGGCCAAAAGATTACAAAGCGTTTCAGAATCTTGGCGAATACCTCCGCAACCCCCGTCATGATTTAAAAATTTGATACCATCAACATTGGGAAAGGTTCTGTTTTCAGCTATTTCTTCGGAATTTTTAATTAGGTCGGTAGCCAGGAGGTCGTTTTCCGATTCACCTCTCTTATATTTTTCCACCAATACCTGGGCGTCCACTATAAAACTTGCACTGGTATTGTAACCCAAGGCATTTAGCAAGGAAGACTTTATAATATCCACATTTCGGTTTTCACAAAATACCAAAGGAATTACCAGCCAATAATTAGCCGTACCTACACTGCCATCTTTACGGTGATAACCATTAAATGTGCTGTTTTTAAATCTACTTATATCTGGTGCCTGCCAGGAATACCTTTGCCCCATCGGTTTATAATCCGCTGCTGCATGCTCGGTATTATCGGTGCGGATTGCGGCACCCTTGGCAATGGATGAAACGGCCCTACCAACCAAGGTACCATACATTATAATGGTCTCTCCCTTCGGAATTGCCTTTAGGGTAAACTTGTGTTTTTGTGCTATATCTTCCTTAAGCAAAATAGATTGTGAACCCCATGGTATCCTCATCCCTTTTGGTAGGGTTTTAAGGGCAACGGCGATATTATCGCGCTCATCCAACTGCATGTATTCTTTTGACTTCAGCACCACAAAGGTTTTAGCGAACAGATTTTATGGTTTGCAATGCACTCCGCACATCCTCCTCTAATTTCTTATAATCTTGCTTTTCCAATATTTCTTTAGAAATAAGTTTTGAACCCATTCCAACACAGGTAACCCCGGCATTGAACCATCCTCTTAGGTTACTTTCTTCGGTGCTTACCCCGCCTGTTGGCATAATGTTTGTCCAAGGTTGCGGACCCCTGATAGCCTTTACAAAGCCCGGTCCATAGGTAGAACCTGGGAAAAGTTTAATGATTTCACAACCCAGTTCTTCGGCCCTATTGATCTCTGTTAAAGAACCGCATCCGGGAGACCAAAGTATTTTTCGTCGGTTACACACCACGGCAATATCTTCTCTCAGGGAAGGAGTTACTATAAAATTAGCGCCCATTTGTATATATTGGGAAGCTGCAGCGGCATCGGTAATGGATCCTACTCCCATAGCCATACCCGAAAGTTCTTTGATAACGTATTTGTTCAGGGCCGAAAACACCTCATGGGCAAAGTCGCCCCGGGCCGTAAATTCCATCAATCTAGCACCACCATCATAGCAGGCTTTCAATACTTTCTTACCAATTTCAACATCGGGATGGTAGAATAAGGGTACCATGCCCGTTTCTTTCATTAAGGTTGCAACTTCAATTCGTGTGTACTGTGCCATAAAACTAACATTTAGGATGCTTGCCATATTTTTGGCAGGCATCGTTCCAATTTCTATTTTTTATCTTGCTACCCGCCCCGAGGCATCCCCGCCCATTAATTTTTCTACTTCAGAGACAGTTACTAAATTGGCATCGCCCTTAATAGTGTGTTTTAAACAAGAGGCCGCTACCGCAAAATTCAATGCGTTTTGATCGTCATCCGGATATTGGAGCAGACCATAGATTAATCCTCCCATAAAGGAGTCACCACCACCTACCCTATCTACAATATCGGTAATCTGATATTGGGGCGATTTCAACATTGTTTTTCCGTTGTACAATACACCGGCCCAAGTGTTGTGCGAGGCTGAAATGGAGCCTCTTAACGTGGTAATTACCTTTTTGGCTTTAGGGAATTTTTCCATCATCTGTTGGCAGACCGATAAAAAAGCCTCAGCCTTTACATGTTCCCCTTGGGTAGTAATGTCCAAACCTTCTGGTTTGATACCAAAGTGTTTTTCAGCGTCTTCCTCATTACCAAGAATAACATCGCAATAAGAGGTAAGTTCGGTCATAATGGCTTCGGGCTCTACCCCATACTTCCATAATTTGGCCCTATAATTTAAATCTGTGGAAACGGTAATGCCTTTTTCGCTGGCAGCTTTTACCGCCTCTAGGCAAACGTCCGCCGCTCCTTGCGAAATTGCCGGCGTAATACCGGTCCAATGAAACCAGCCTACATCCTTAAAGACCAAATCCCAATCGACCATACCACTAGCAATTTCTGCCATGGCAGAATGGGCCCTATCGTAAACTACTTTGCTTCCTCTACTTACAGCGCCTGTTTCCAAAAAATAAATACCTAAACGGTCTCCACCATAGATTATCTTGTCCGTGCCTACTCCCCTTTTCCGCATTTCCATAAGTGCACATTGGCCAATATCGTTATTGGGTAGTCGTGTTACAAAATCTACGGAAACCCCATAATTGGCCAAGGAAACCGCTACATTGGATTCTCCACCACCATAGACCACATCAAAACTATTGGCCTGTGAAAATCTTAAAAAACCCGGAGGGGATAAGCGAAGCATAATCTCTCCGAATGTCACTACTTTTTGCATATAACTTGATTAAATAAATTAGAAATTAAAATAATTTTTTGCGTTGTTATAAGAAATATCCTGAACCAGTTTCCCTATCCACTCCATATCATTTGGCAACTGCCCGGTAGCTATCTCTTTTCCCAAAAGGTTACACAAAATACGCCTGAAATATTCGTGCCTTGGAAAGGAAAGGAAGCTTCTAGAATCTGTGAGCATCCCTATGAAACAACTAATGAGCCCCATGTTGGAAAGCGCGTTCATTTGTTTTTCCATACCATCTTTTTGGTCTAAGAACCACCAACCAGAACCAAACTGAATTTTACCTTTTACGGAACCATCGTTAAAATTACCGATCATAGCGGCCACAACCTCATTGTCCCTTGGGTTTAAATTATAAATAATGGTCTTGGCCAAAGCATTGGAGCTATCCAATGTATTTAAAAAATTAGAAAGGCCTTGCGCCTGCGACCAGTCCCCAATAGAATCCCAGCCCGTATCCGGGCCTAACAAATTATGCATTCTACTATTGTTGTTCCTTAAGGCCCCAAGATGAAACTGCTGTACCCAACCGTGTTTATGATATTTATTGGACAGAAACAGGAGTATGGCCGTTTTGTACTTCTCTGCATCCGAAGCACTTATTTCTTTATGCTCCCTTCTTTTTTTAAAAATTGCCTTTACCTCGGTTTCGGTAAATTTGGTATAAGGGACATACTCTAAACCGTGATCTGATAGGGTACATCCATTTTCATTAAAATAGGTAATCCTATCCTCCAAGGCCGTACATAACCCATCGAAGGAATCGATACTTTTTCCCCAAACCTCTTCAAGGGAATCCAAATAGGCATTAAAGCCTTCTTGTTCAATTAATATGGCCTTGTCCGGCCTAAAAGCCGTACTCACCTTAGTGGAAAAATTACTTGTTGCCAATTCCTTATGATGGCTAAGATCATCGGTAGGATCTTCCGTAGTACATAACACGGATACATTCATTTTAGAAATTAAGCCCCTACAGCTGTTTTCTGGTTTGGAGAGCATCTCGGCTGTGGTCTTATAAATTTCCGAAGCATTTTTTGAAGTCAACAACTCGTCAATACCAAAATAACGCTTTAGCTCTAGATGTGTCCAGTGATATAGCGGATTGCGCATGGTATATGGTACTATTTGCGCCCATTTTTCAAACTTTTCGCTATCGCTGGCCTTTCCGGTAATAAACTCTTCTGCCACGCCCATGGTGCGCATGGCCCTCCATTTATAATGATCGCCATCAATCCATACGTTGGTAAGGTTATTAAAATTAAGATCGGCCGCTATTTGTTGTGGCGGCAAATGATTGTGATAATCAATAATGGGCATTGAAGATGCGTAGGTATGATACAGCTCCGAGGCATAATCATTCTCCAATAAAAAATCGTGATGTATAAAATCTGTCATGTAATAAATACTTTCTTTTCTTCTTAAATACTATTCTAAAATACTGCTATTCATGGTTATAGCAATGGAGAGTTTCTTCAAATGCATGGACATACCATTACCCATTACTCTATTTGTTTAACCAATACTTTTATAATTTCTATTTAACCCTCCTTGTCTGCGCCCGTAATTCTTCGGGAACGTCTTCTTTGGACACCTTTTTTAGAATGATTTGCTTATGGCCCGTTACCGGTACGGTTAGATTCTTAATTGTGAGGCCTTCTACGTCTTCAAAAACCAAAGCGGGTCTAAAATCCGAATCCCTTACCAAAAGTTTAATGTTTCTCATTTTCACATCTTTGGCATGGCGTACATAGAATCCCCATGAGGGAAGTTCCCTAAACATTGTGTATTCTGGATAACCTTTTATATTTTCTGGAACTTGGTCCAACCTGCTTATCGGAACATAGGCCATTCCTTTGGATGCTCTTCCCGGATATGAAATGGTTATATTTTCGAAAGATATATTTTCAATGGGATGCCCTGGGATTCCAGCAATCGGAGCTGGAAACTGATTATGAAAATATCCTACTTCCGGTCCTCGCATATCATAATCAATATCCGGTCTTCCAAAGGGAACTTCCACATCGATATTCTTGAACGAAACGTTTTTTACAATACCGGGGTTTTCTCCTGCCCTATGGCCTAGTCTTACAAAAATTGCGTTTCCGGTATTTTTCGCAATGATATGGTTAACCTCAACGTTTTCTATAATTCCGCCATCCACCGATTCTAGCGCAATGGCCGATCTAAAGGTATCGAAGACTTTTATGTTTTCTATGACAATGTTTTTGAAGCCACTATACGAAGCGGTTCCAAACTTAATTGCGCTGGCGCTAGATCTTACGGTACAATTGCCAATA
Source organism: Spongiimicrobium sp. 3-5 (assembly GCF_046557915.1). Taxonomy (NCBI): domain Bacteria; kingdom Pseudomonadati; phylum Bacteroidota; class Flavobacteriia; order Flavobacteriales; family Flavobacteriaceae; genus Spongiimicrobium; species Spongiimicrobium sp. 3-5. The sequence goes on along the minus strand of NZ_JBHEBG010000004.1, from coordinate 316,785 downwards.
TAAATACCATCGTTAACATAGCCGGGATAATACGATTTTAAAACAATACCATCGTCCGCGGTGTTTACATTACAATCGCTGATATGCACATTGGTACAATCTGTTATGCCAATACCATCATTGTTCCAATACGCCCTACTTTGGATGGTTAGATTTTTAATCTTAACATTATCGCAAATTTCATAACTCTGCACCCATCCTGAAGCGTTTTTCAGGGTAAGGTCCGTAACCGTAATATTTTCACAAAGCATAAAATTTATGATTTTGGGACGTACTGTTTCGTTTGGTCTCATACTTCGTGTATTGTAGTCCGGATCTATAACCTCCCCAATATGGTGCAAACTGTCTATCGTTAATGCCAGTTCCCTACCCTGCCCATCTATGGTGCCTTTGCCACTTAGTGCAATGTTTTTTGCATTTTCGGCAATCAAAAATGCCAATCTGGAATTGTCATCGGTTTTTTTGGGTGTAGGTGCTCCCTTTACCTCTAACTTTCGGTAATGTCTTGGATCTGTACTCCCCAGCAATACCGCTCCTTCTTGTAGATGTAGTTCTACATTACTTTTTAACGCTAATGTACCACTGAGATAAACACCTCGGGGAAAAACAACTTTACCACCATTTTTATTCCCTGATGCAGCGTCTATGGCCTTTTGGATGGCCACAGTATTCAGTGCAGTGCCATTACCTATAGCATTATAGTCCAAAACGGAAATTTGTACGGCATTTTTGGTCGTTACCTGTCCAACACAATATTGGCTTAAGGTAATGACCGCTATAACTGCGCACAAAAGGCTTTGTTTTATATGCTTAGTTTTCATCATCTAGGAACGTTATAAATACATTGCTGTTATGTTTTAAGTAACTATTGATTGTCTATTATCCTTGGGTTATTGGGACTAAGGTACATCAAAGGCGTTACTGTTTTTTACTATGATTGCCATATTAAGCCCAGATGCAAAATATATATCATATTTGGCAAAAATAGGCTCAAAATTTTGTACTATTCGGTGCCTCTTTTTACCTAAAATATAGAGCAACCGGTAATATAGACTTAAGAAAGTAGTACGTAAATCAGTATCGTCAAAATCACCAGTATGATACCAGCAGTATTAACATGCGGCCATTTTTTGCTAGGGTTTTCATAAACTTTTTGAACATAATCGCCCGTAAAATAATATTTGGAAACCAAGAACATGATGACAAAATTTAGGACGAATTCTATGCCCCATAAATGCACAAAATGGATATCCAACTTCAAGACAAACGTAGTAAGCAGGTAGAAAAGGAAACCAAAGAACAGACCTGCTTTTGCACCTTTGGCATTTATTTGCTTTACAAATATTCCGGCTATGATTACGGAAGAAATAGGAATAAAGAAAATACCGTTCAATTCTTGTAATAAAAAATACAGGCCATCTGGCGCATAGGCTACCAAAGGTGCCACGGATATGGATAACACCGCCAATACCACGGAAGTGATTTTACCGTAACGCACCAATTTCCCGTCCGAAACGTTTTTGTTCACCAATTTTTTATAAATATCATAGCAAAAAACAGTGCTCGCAGAATTCAATACACTATTGAAGGTACTTAATACGGCCCCCAAGATTACTGCCGCAAAAAAACCGTATAAATAGGTGGGCAGTACTTTTTTCACCAACATGGGATAAATTAGATCGGGAGTTTCATAAAACTGATCCTGAAAGTAGTAATAGGCAATTAACCCGGGCAGTACAATGATAAGGGGAACAAACAATTTTAACACCCCTGTATAGATAAGTCCCTTCTGGGCCTCTGCCAGGTTTTTTGCTCCAAATGCCCTTTGTATAATGGCTTGGTTCATCCCCCAGAAATATATCTGATTTATCATAAGCCCTGTAAACAAGACCGAAAAAGGCAATACGGAATCGGGACTACCAATAATATCGAACTTCTCGGGAGCAAAGTTATATACGGTTCTCATACCACCAAAAATGCTTCCTTCCCCTATTTGATACAGGGCAATAATAGGTATTAAAAGCCCTCCCAACATTAAACCCACTCCGTTAAGGGTATCTGAATATGCTACCGCCTTAAGACCCCCGAAAATAGCGTAGAGCGATCCAATAACCCCAATCGTAAGTACGGAATACAACAAGGCCTCGTTCTTGGAAATGTTGAACATCGCCGAGAAATCGAAAACGCTTTCAATATTTATGGCCCCGGTGTATAGTACTATGGGTAAAAGTGTAACTACAAAGGATAACATTAAGAGAAAAGCAACGACGGATCTAGTAACGCCATCAAACCGTTTCTCCAAAAATTCGGGAATGGTGGTCAACCCCATCCTAATGAATTTCGGAATAAAAAAGATCGCCGCAATAACAAGGGCAATGGCAGAAGTCACTTCCCAAGCAATTACGATAATACCATTTTTATACGAACTCCCGTTCATCCCGATAAGATGCTCGGTAGAAATATTGGTCAGGATCATAGACCCGGCAATTATGGGTCCGGTTAGGGTTTTACCTGCAAGGAAATACCCTTTTGCGGTACTAAAACTGTCTTTTCTTAACTTATAGGTAGTATAAACAATAACCAGCAAGGTAAACCCGAAAAAACCCAAATAAGTTGCTAGCATGCTTTTGTTATTAATTTATACTGCATACAAGTTTTATTAAAATTTTAGGGTCTCGGGTAAATATTTAGCGACCAAATCCTCATAGTAAGGACGTAAGGCTTTGGAATCTGGTGGTACAGGGGCCTTGGAATAAAGATCATAAGGGTTAAACTTCTTCACCCATTCGAACATTTCGTGGTCCTTATCGTCCATTAAATGATCATAGGAGTTTTCCCTGTGTTGCGCATAAAAAGAATGGTACCTAATCATATAGAGCGCCTCGTCTGGTAAATGATCTTTCATAATTTGATACAAGTACTCGTCGTGTCCCCAACTCATGGTAACATTGTCTAGGCCACATTTCTCCTTGTAAACTCCTAGTTTAGAGTTGTATAATGAATTATCATAGTCTGGATTCTCCTTAAAGAACTCTGGGTATACTATTTTATCGGAAAATGCGCAGCCTACCGGAAAAGTATCGCCTACAACTGCCCATTGCGGTTCTCCAAAAAGGCATAGTACCTTGCCTAGATCATGAAGAAACCCGGTTAACACAAACCAATCTGGATGACCATCGGCACGTATAGCCTCCGAGGTCTGTAACAGGTGTTGCAACTGGTCTAACTCTATATCCGGATCGCTATCATCTACCAAAGTATTTAAGAAATCGACAGCATCCCATATCGACATTTCCCGTTTATCAAATTTTAAAAATTCGGCTTCCTTTTTCTTTACAAAATCGTAGGTCTGATTTTTATGGTTTATCCGATAAAATTCCTTTACCGTATCTACACGTTCCGAATCTACATAATTCCGGAACTCCTCTTTTTCCTTTATCTCCTCTGGATCTGGATAACGATTAAGTAAGTCGTGTTCCCAGTCGTCTATATTCTCCATAGGGTTATTTTCAGCATTTTTTTTCATTGATTTCCTCTTTTATTATTGAACAACGTCTCAAAAGTATCGGGTTACTTGCCCTATCGCCTTACAAATTACATTAATCTTGCTAAATGTCAATGATATAGGTATACTATGTTTAGCATGTTCCATTTTCCTTTTTAATGGTTCACTCCTTATTTTTTACCTGCTCATACTCCACTAAATGCACTGAAACCGCCATCTATGGGAATTACAACCCCGGTTACAAATCGCGATGCTTCGCTACATAAAAAATGAATTGCCCCATTAAGTTCCTCTGCCTCACCAAACCTGCCCATTGGCGTATTTTTTATAATCGTTTCTCCCCGTGATGTATAGCTACCATCTGGGTTTAACAATAGGTTCCTGTTTTGATTGCCTATAAAAAAACCTGGTGCTATAGCATTTACACGGATATTGCCACTAAATTTCATTGCCATTTCAACGGCCATCCATCTTGTGAAATTTTCCATAGCTGCCTTGGAAGCGGAATATCCTACCACTCTGGTTATGGCACGTTGCACAGTCATTGAGGAATAATTGATTATGGCACCGGCTTTTTGGTTGGCCATTACTTTTGCAAAAACCAGGGAAGGAATTACGGTACCGTTCAGGTTTAAATCCGTCACCTTCTTAAAATCTTCAATAGACAAATCAAAAATGGTCTGGTCTTCACCGATAGTGGCGCCGGGTAAATTGCCACCCGCAGCATTTAAGAGTACATCTATACGGCCAAAACGCTCAACAATCTTATCTTTTACCTCGGTTAAAGAGTTTTCGGACAGCACATCACAACCAAAACCTAGTGCATCTCCTCCTTTAGTGTTGATTTCATTTATGGATTGGTCTACCGCCTTCTCATTTCTGTCCAACAGTACAATTTTGGCACCTTCGCCAGACAGGCTTTTTGCCGCTGCCCCACCTAAGGCTCCACCACCACCAGTAATAACTACTACTTTATCCTTAACGCTAAACGTATTCATTAATTTGTAATTTATTGAAAACCACCAGAGGGTTACAACCAATTAATACCCCAATAGTACTGTTTTAATCGATTTCACCAATGGATTAATAAATCAAAAACATGGACATTCTTAAAAAGCCCCTCCACATCCCCATTTAACATCCTATTTTATAAGATTGCTAGGTGGAAACCCAAACTGCTTTTTAAAACACCTACTAAAATATAAAGGGTCATTAAATCCTATTAAATTGGTTACTTCGGACACATTATATTTTTTGGATTTTAGCAGTTTAAACGATTTCTTAAGTCTGATGGTCCTAATAAACTCATTGGGTGCCAAATCTGTTAATTCCTTTATTTTTCGATATAATTTGGAAGAACTCATGCCCATTTCCCTGCACAAATATGTGGTGGTTAGGTCTACACTATTCAGCTCACGCTCAATCAGGGCAGTAACTTTGGTCATAAATACCTCATCAATGGGCGAATGGGCAAGAAGGCTTACCGGACTTTCAACATCTTCGGAAAATTTAACCTTTAGATCGTTTCTAGATTTTATGATGTTTTCAATCCTTGTCTTAAGCAAAGAAGGGTCAAATGGCTTTACCAAATAACCATCGGCCCCTAATTTATACCCACTGATCTTATCTTCATTTTCTCCCAAAGCAGTTAACAAAATGATTGGGATATGACTAATAGATTCATCGTTCTTAAGCGTTTTGCAGAATTGCAGTCCGTCCATAACGGGCATCATAACGTCCGAAACGCACAGCACCGGTTTTATCTGTCTACATATTTTAAGGCCGTCTTCCCCATTCTCCGCTTCGTACACTTTGTAGTAATCCGTAAGATAATCTACCAAATACTTCCTTAACTCCGCATTGTCCTCTACCACTAAAACTTTCTCTTTAAGGTGCGTACTCTGAATTATTTTTTTGGCTGCCAGTACCTGTACCGACCCTACCTCATCTTTTTTGGTCTCCTTATGATACTCAAAGACCTCTTCCGATTGGTATGCATTCTTGTTAATGGGTATTTCTACGCGGAATATGCTTCCCTTATTGGGCGCACTGTCCAGGGCTATATTACCTTTGTGAAGTTTTAAGAGCGACTTCACCAAGGACAGTCCTATTCCTGTACCCGTATTATTTTCTTTGCTGTTGGAAGCTTGATAAAACCGTTTGAAAATCTTTTTTTGACTTTCCATGGGTATTCCAATGCCATCATCGCTTACTTCTACGATAAGCGTATTTTCTTCTCCGTCTTTTAATCCAATAAAAAGATCCACACTTCCATACCTCGGGGTAAAATTTAAGGCATTGGAAAGTAGGTTGTAGATAATTTTATCATATTTATCCATGTCTATCCACCCTATTATTTCTTCTTCCTCGGCATTCATATAAAAATGAATGTTTTTGTTATTGGCCAACTCTTGAAAAGAATTGAAAATAGTTCTTGTATATTTAAGAATATCGGTTTGTGACACCTTTAATTTTAGCTGGCCCGTCTGTGCTTTTCTAAAATCCAATATTTGATTTACCAAATTTAAAAGCCGATTTGCATTTTGGTGAATAAGACCCAGCCTTTTTTGTTGAAATGCTGTACCATGGGCTTCTACCTCTTCTATCAGTTGTTTGGCAGGGCCAAGGATAAGGGTCAATGGAGTTCGTAGTTCGTGCGATATATTTGTAAAAAAACGTAATTTCTCGTTATTCAATTTTTCATCACGCTCTCGCCTAACCCGTTCTAAAACCAATTCTTGCCGTAATCTACTCCTTCCCTTTACTTCTCTCCGAATTAGATATATAATCAATGATGCAAAGACCAGAAAGAGAAAGATGGCTTGGTAAGTAAGCCAAAATGGGGGTTTAACCTTAATGAAATATGCAGTTTCCTCTCCCCAATATCCGTCTCGGTTGCTAGATCTTAGTTTAAAAGTATAATCATCCGGATACAAATTGGTATACTGCACCGTCCTGGAATTGCTATTAGTAGTAATCCAATCTTCATCAAAACCTTCTAATTTGTATTGATATTTGTTAAGTCCTTCATCGGCATAGGAGGGTGATGAGAATTTGATGGCAAAATTACTGTTGTTGTAATTAAGGGTAACGGTATTGGAAAAGTTAATGTCTTCCGACAACATTTTTAAACCGTCTGTAACAACACCGGGCACAAGTTCCTTATTCTGTACCTTAAACTCTGTGATAAACGGTTTTGGAGTCCATGGATTCTCGTTAATCTCATAAGGGGCAAAATGGATGATTCCATTTTTACCTGCCAAAAAGATCTTATCCTCCCTCGTCCTATAAAACCCGCTAGAGCTGAAAACGTCCAGTCGGTTGCCACTATCTACATCGTAAAAATTAGCTTTTTCATTCTGTTGATTGTAAACCGCTACTTTATTGTTGTTCATATTCAACCAAAGATCACCGTTTGTACCCGCTACCAGATCCGTAATCCATTGTCCTTGCAACTCATTGGGTTTAAGCACCGTTTTAAAGGCATCTTCGGTAGCATCATAAACCGCCAAACCCAAACGTGTAGCTGCCCACAAACTCCCTTGTGGCCCCAAGACTATGTCACTTACGTTCACATGAGGCAATCCGTAGGCGCTGTCCTCTGGGTTTATCCCATACTCATGTATCTCTAGGCTCTCAGTATTAAACTTCATAACACCGGTCTCCGTGGCATACCAGATATTATTTTCCTTGCCTATGACAATCTCATTAATTTGATATCCTGGTAAGATGGTTCCAAATCTGGATTCTATGCTATCGGTATTTGTATTGATAACCCTTACACCCTCCCCAAAAGATCCGGCCATCAGTAAATTATCACCTAGGTCGGCGAAGGCCACGACCGGCGATCGTACCCTCCCTAAGTTTATGAGCTTTGAGCTGTTCTTGGCATAGTCATATGCCATAATCTTACCGTTCCAAAGACCGCAATAAAAACGATTGCCATCAATGGTGAAAATACTGGCAATATCGTAATTGCCCTTGTACAAAGGTTTAAAGCTATCGCCTTCCGAGATAAAAAGACCATTGTGCCTGGTAGCCGCGATCACCTTACCATCTTGGGTCTGCGAAAAACCCCGTATCCTAGGAGCTTTATTTCCGATATGGAAAGATATATCCCTGTTAAGGATAAACTGGTTCTCATAGGGGTCGTACTTATCCAAACCATCTTCCGTGCCTATCCAAAGTACTCCTGAGGTATCAAAATAAAGCGCTGATACCAAATTATCCACCAAAGAAGTATCATCGGACAAAACAGACTCGTACCTGCGGTAATTCCCTGTCTGTACATCTTCCAGTTTATCGCAAATTAGAATGCCTCCCAAAGTTCCTAGCCAGTAGCTACCTTCGGGAGATTTTGCAATGGATAAAAAATAGGGTCCAAGGCTCTCTCGTTGTAATTTGTTCTCTATATAGAGGTTTTTGAAATCTTCATTGTCATTGTTCAATTTGTAGAGCCCTTCCCTAGTACCTACAAAAATAGCTTCCCCTTCATCTTCATATATAAAATTTACATAGGGATTTACTTTTTCCGAATTTGGAATTTGCAGCGTATAATTTTTGATATGCACGATAGCCCCTTTGGGATTTAAAGTGATTCTGGCCACGCCGCCCTCTCCATAACTTCCTACCCAAATACGCCCTTTTTTATCTTGTATAATTTCCTTTACATAGGCAAAATCATCAATGGGTACCTTTTCAAAACGATCTTCATCTATGTGCAACAAATAAAGTCCCATAGTTTTGGTACCCACCCAAACCCGATTAAAAGTATCTAAATGCACGGATCGTATCTCGGATTCTGGCAGACTATTGGGGTTGGCTTTTTCTGGCAAATAAGTATGAAACCTGTGCGACTTAATATTGAATACCGAAAGGCCATTCCTGGTCCCGATCCATAGTTTTTCTGTCCCACTATCATACTCCAATGCGGTAATATCGTCATTTTGCAACTCGTTGGGAACGGCAAAAGTGCTTCTGTAGTTCTTAAATTCGTACCCATCGAAACGATTGAGGCCAGAAAACGTGCCAAGCCATAAAAAACCTTTACTATCTTGGATAATATGGCGTACGGAGTTATGGGATAATCCGTTGCGCTCATTATAATGCTCCAATCTAATGTTTTGGGCGTTAAGTACGCACACCATGCCTATTGCTATTACTAACAACAAGCGTATCTTACTACATGTGGGCCAAATATCCATCATAACAATGTACTTAATATTATGAATATTAATAAATTGCTTTTCGCTTTAAATCGATCCTAAAATTATCGGAGGGCAATCCGTTCATGAATTTTTGAAAGATTTTTGCCCATAGCACCAAATTTTTATCATTTGTCTTTTCCAAAAGTCCACAAACAAAAGAGTACTGGGCAATCCTCGCTTCTCCAATATCAATTATGGCAAGTTGATCTGCATTTCTTAGGCGGTAGAAATCGTATATCATATCAAAACCCGACCATTGTTTTAAATCTACAATTGTAAATTCTTCATTTCCGGTAAGCGCTTCCAATGTTACAGAACTTGTGGTCATTGCCATTTGAGCTATTTCTTTTCCATTCTTTTCAAGTATAAGATCGGTTAGCTCCTTGGGCCAATCTTCTGGTAAAAACCGAAGTCTTATCAGCTCTTTCAAATGCTCTTGAGAATAGGCCTGATACGTCTTGGCATACAGAATATCCTTGTTCCATAGCCCATCAGGGTTGTTATTTTTGAGATAGGCATGCTCTTGTTCGTACATGGAGAAGAGTTCCTTAAAGTTAGGCACGGTATCCAAGATTACCGTTTCAACATCGATATAACTGTCTTGGGTTACCGTCAAAATTTTGTAGGCCGCCGGATAGGCCGCCAGGGAAGGTACCTGAACATTAAAAAGAACATTGCCCGCTTTTGTTTTTTTCATTCCGGTATCATTGAGATGCATGTGCCCTCCTATATGTACCTGAAGACCTGCATCGGCAAATTGAGTTCCTACCTCTTCGCGGGGAACACGGTTCAACTGCATGTTATCCTTTCCAAAAAGCGCAACCATCTCTTTGCCAGCATCATCAAAATATTCTAACATTGGATAATGGCTAAAACTTATTAGTGTTTTATTATTTTCATGAGCTTCCAAGGCAATTTCCTCTATCCATTTCAATAGATATCCTTTGTTCTCTAGAAGTAAATTATAACCAATACTTGCCCCAAGAAATTCTTGTTCATCACTTTTAGAATCTACATTTACACTTTTGGGTAGGTATACGTTGGCATCTATGCCTGCAAGCCAAACATGCTCCCCTACTTGTATTACATAACTCATATCCGGTAAAGAAATGTTGCTGTTAGGAATTGTATACTTACGGTTGTCCAAATCTCCAAACTGCTTGGCTTTGTCCAGATTATAATCTTTATAGGTATAGTTCGTAAAAGGGGTATTCCAATAGGTGAATTCTTTGTTCGGATAAAGTCCAAATGCCCTTAATTCTGAAAAGATCTCTAGATAGCCCCATTGTTGAATGGCCTGGTCAACAATGGGTTTATGCTGCGTTAAGGTATCATCCACCACAACCATGCTGGGTTTGCTCATTATTACCTGTTCCTTTCCACCTTCACCTAAAAAATCATTTTTTTTCGCTGGTATGCTAAACGGTCTTACCGGATCGTGATTTCCCGTAATTACCAGAAATGTTATGTCATACGTTTCGGAATATTCGTTTAAAATCTTTCTTAACGCCTTAATGTTCATAGGTTGACCGTCATCACTGAAATCACCGGGAAGTACAACGAGTTTTATTTTTTTGGCAACAATATCTTCCAAAGCAGCTATAAAAGCGAAGTAGTTTTCATTGAAAAGACGTGTAGATCTAAGTTGCGCCTCCATGGTCCTAATCGTATTATATCTTTCCGTTTTAGGATTCTTGACCCCCACGAAATCAGATTCTAAAAACTCCCCGTAAATGTCTTGCAAATGCACATCAGATAAAAAAGCTATGGTAATAGGCTGAGCGGTCTTATTAGCACTGCTATTGCAGGCCGCAAAAAAAAGGCAACAAACAAAAAAACAACTGAAATAATATCTATTTTTCATCTGATGCTTCTGTTTTCATCTGTTTGGGGAAGGTGTAACTTTTTTTCCGCCCCCCCAAATCTATCCGAATTTTGTCTAACATTAACCCAGGGCCTACCATCCAAATTTTTAGGGTATGTTTTCTTGCCCGGTCCACAATTTGCTTAGCGGTACGCATGGCCGCATTTCGCAATACATTTTGCTTCCATTTTTCCCTACGTCCGTAAGTTTGAAAATCTACAATCACTGGCAAACATTTTTGCGGCAATTTCTACCACCTTAGGATCATTTCTATCTAGCACAATGGGTGTTGTACCTTCACTTGTTACCATATTAAATTCCTGGCCAAAGGCACATATGGTGCCGGCAAACGTCAAAAAAAGAAGAAATCGTTTTTTGATCATTTTTGATTTTCATTTAGTTTTTGGTAACCACCGCCCTCCAAAACCACCTGAAACTTAGAGGGAAATAATCTGGTAGGTATGTAATAATCTGTGGAAATTACTTGTGCTCCGGACGATTTGGCCTTCTCAAAACGTTGATAGTCATTTCCCCGAGCTTCTTTAGTACCGGCATCTGCACGCGTACGGACCATATATCCCCGGGATACCAATTCCTTTATATAATCGTGATCCTTCACCGGATCGTTGATTATTCGGAATCCTGCCTCAGGATTACCTTCTTTGCGATTAACGAACAGGGCCGCATTTTCCAAATTGGGATACGTCTTTAGATACCTTCCGATCTTCTCTTCATTTTCATCCAAGACAAAAAGGACCTTTCCCGTTACTTTTTTTAGTAGTGGCCAGTTGTTATGCAGCACCGCTTCTTCCAAAGTACTGTAATGACCCCGCACTGCATCTGGAGTAATTAATCGATCGCCTTTGAAAACCTCTCTAATTTCCTCATCAATTTTGTTCAAAGCTTCGTTATCAAATTTAAAAGGGTCCCGTGTATTGGGGATTTTGGAGTCTTTAGCATTTATCAAAATAAAAATGGGCCAGTGATCTTTATGCCTATCACTCCAATCTTTTATTTCTTTCAGGCCTTCTTTAAATAGTAAATTATGACTTCTAAAATCTATTTCTTGGATGTGAAACATTTTTAGGCCTGGTTTTTTTAGATCGCCATGCAAATCAAAGGGCGCCGCTTCCGCACCCCTCTGTTTTACAAGTTCTAATCCATGGGGATCACTATAGTAACCACCTTCAGGATCATAAAAAACATCCAACTCTAAGTTGCGAAGGCCAAGATCCAATTGTTTGGCAATCGTTGGATGATCGTATTGTAAGGCCAGTGCCTTTGAGGAATCAATCTCATATAAATAATCTAATAGAGGCTCTTCAATGGCAATTTTATAGCTGTTATGACTGCCTATCACCTGTACTTGGTTCAGGTTTATTTTTTCTTTCTTACAAGCGCCCAATACCATTAGTACAGAACAGGCCATTACCCATAGGTACCCCATTTTAATGATATTTACTTTTAATTTGATCATTTTTTTCTTTTATTAATTTTCACCTTAATAAAAATCACCTCAACCTTTATTGGGAGCTGCTTGTATGATTACCCTATTTCTCCATGCTCAAAATTTGCTTTACACCTTACAGATTTTGTATACAATTTAATTTCAGATTCTATAATTTAATTTATGTCCTATTCTAAGCTATCTTTTTTATTTATTTTCAAAGTACCACCCGCGTTCAGTTGAGAATGAGCAAGTTCGTTAACATCCAAAACAGAACCGTTCCATTCCATTTCGTTTAGCGATTGCTCTTGGTCATTACCATCAGTGCTTATTTGAATTGTTTTACCATTCCTTAAGTTGATGGTTACCTTTTTAAAAATTGGAATTCCAAGTTGATACACGGGGTCATCTTCCAGGCCTCCGGTCATTTGGAACAACCCAATTTTCATTAGTACACATAAACTGCCCATTAGCCCTTGATCTTCATCTCCGTTGTAACCGGTACTTGGGGAAAGACCACTGAAAGCAGATTTAATAACCTTATGGGACCAATACTGTGAGAGATCTGGGCGATTTAGTTTGTTGAAAATAAAAGCGGTTTGTATGGAGGGCTGATTTCCATAGTTGATAGGAATTCTGCTGTTTTCGGGATGCATTTCCAGATCATGGGAAGTTCCTGCTGTAAAACCTTGTTTTTCCGCTTGCTCAAACTGGGTATTTAGTTTGTCGACTGCCATTGCGGAACCTCCCATTAGCTGGGCCAACCCTTCAATATCGTGTGGTACAAACCATGTGGCTTGGGCCCCGTTAGATTCGTTGAAACCATTTTCATAAAGGTAAGGATCAAAATCCTCCTTCCAAACACCTGCTACATTCTTAGGCCGCATCCAGCCCGAAGCACTATCAAAAACGGTTTTATAGTTCTGCCCTCTTTTTGAGAAGTATTCATAATCTGCTAACAACCCTAGTTTTTTGGCCAACTGTGCCAGGGCCCAATCTTGATACGCGTATTCCATAGTAAGGCTTGCACCATCTTGATGGCCACCAAACTTGCCCTCAGGAATTGGATAGGGTACAAAGCCATTTTCCAAATAATGACTAAGCCCTCCACCTAGGTTGGTATCATGCTCGTAACCAGATTTTTCCATTATTCCGCCGGGCATATGGTTTTTTTTGAGTGCCTGGTAAATAGCTTCCAAATCTTCGGTAATAAGCCCCTGTTGAATGGCACTTACAATAAAGGGGGTGCTAGATGCCCCGGTCATCACATAAGTGTAATTTCCTCCCGAAGGCCCACGCGGAATTAAACCGCCGTCCGTACCGTATTGAAGGAGCGATTGTACAAATTCCTTTTTAATCTCGGGATATGCAAGACCCCATAAAGTGTTTATGGTCCATTGGGCACCCCAGAAAGCATCAGAATTATAATGGTTAAAGGCGGGTTTACCGTCTTTCGTTAAGGGTAATTGACCTATTCTAAAAGTCTCCCCCGTATTATCAGGATAGGCGCCGTTTACATCGCTAATGGTCCTTCGGCCTTGCATGGCATGCCAAAGATCGGTGTAAAACCTACGTCTATCTGTTTTCGTACCTCCTTCTACTTGGATCCTTCCCAACAAATCGTTCCATTCGGATCTTGACTCCTGAACAACCTTATTAAAATCCCAATGCCCCAATTCTGAAACCAGATTTAATTTTGCATTTTCCTTAGACGTATAGGATATGGCAACTTTCATTTTTACCGCCTTGTTTAGTTGCCCCAAATTCAACAAATAATTGCCTGTTTTGTTGTCTCGGTCCAAGCCTAAAATAGGAGTGTCAAAAGTTGCTTCAAAAAAGACTACGTTGGCTTTTGGTCTGCGACTGGTTGGTGCAATAGTAAACTGCCCGCTTAAGGTGGTAGTCCCGGTCTGTTCTAAAACACCATCTATAATTTTACAAGGCCCCAAAGGTCCGTTTAGGTTAAACAAAATTTCTGCCTCTTCTTCTTTAGGAAAAGTGTACTTATGAAAACCAACCCTCTTGGTACTGGTAAGTTCTGCCCTTATACCATAACGTTGAAGTACTACGGAATGATAACCGGGAGTTACGTCTTCTTTATTGTGATCGAACTTTGAATAATAATCGGTAAATATTGCTTCTTTCTGTTCTTTTTTTGAGATAACGGGCATTACGGACAGGCCGGAAAGCTGCCAGGCGTGGATATGGCTAAACCCTTTTATCGTATCTATTTCATACCGATACCCACTACCCCATGTACCTCCAAGTTTGGTGTCCGGACTTAAATTGACCATGCCAAAAGGCCTGCTGGCAGAAGTGAAAAAAAACCAGCGCGAATTTTCGGTATCCAATTGCGGATAGACCAGATCGGTATAGATAGATTTTGCTTCACTATCGTAGTTTTCTTGTTGAACAGTGCTGTTGCAAGCGCCGAACAAAAATATTATAAAGCCATACGATACGAGCACTCTGTTCATATTCATTTTGTCTTGTTTAGAAGTAGGTTTAAGTTTTGGGATATTGCCTCCAACATCTCATTCGTTGGAAAACCATTATTGGGCCTCCGAATTGCCGGATCGTACCAGCGATCCCATTTTATATTCTTATCTCCAGCTAGCCGGTTCGCATAAATTTGATCCAACCCAGTGCCGGCATCTTTCAATAACACCAATGCCTCCTTTAGGTTAGCAGGGTCTCCAGAAGCTTCAAAAGCTTTCTTTAACTTAGACATTTGGTGCAGTGATGTCTCAAAGGCAATTAAATCTGAATACAATTGCGCGGGCAAATAAATATAAGAATAGTAAAAATCTTTATCACCTTCCAATACGTCCAAACCTTTTTTGGCCTCATCCAAGGCCATTGCAATAAGAGCTTTAGTAGCCCTAACATTTTCCAGATCATTGGCCACCCTACGATATTCGTAGGGTACCGGTGATTTCCCCGGTCTTTCTATGGGGGCATTGGACAGGTAGGACACGGCCTCCCTAATTTCCCAAAGATGCTGTACATACCCCGCATGTCCTTCTTGCGCCTTATGTAAGTTCTTCATTGAGTTTATGGCATATGGCGCAGCCACCTTACCAAAATAATGTGAGGTCCAGGATTTATAGAATTCCGCTCCATCAAAATTTTCCGGGTCGCGACAAACCTCACTATATGCTTCCAAATTAAGTAAGTAGGGTCTAAAGTTCTGACCATTTACCATACAATATTTATCCGCATCATAGTCGTTGAACATGCCCTTCATAACAGTAGCTACCCGCTCAGGGTACGGATTGTGCACAGTATGGTTTAACCAGAAGCCTGCATGCATGTAGGTGCCAAAACCAAAACCCTTGGTATCTTCTGGTTTAAATTTAAAAGAGCCAAAACCATCATCGGACCATGCTACCAACCAATCTTTTGGAGGACTAAGTCCTTCGTTGAACATGCGCATGCCATCGGCATAGCATATCAAAACTTTAATCGCGTTGGGGTTATGGGCACTTACCACATCTCCGAAGGCTTTATAAACTTCATTGAATACTTGGATCTTATCCTCCCCACAAGTACTTTCATACTCCCAATCCCAAACCTGATTCCGTGGCCTTAAACTAAAAATATCGGTTTTTGCCAAAGGGGTCTTTTCCAAATAATACCGCCAAGCCGCAATCCAATCATCTTTATAGCTAGACCAACAGCTGGCCTTTTCTTCGGGAAAATCATAAAACTGATATCCGAGACCAAAATCTACCTGAATCTTCATGCCCTTACTATGTACATAGTCCATCATTTTCTCCAAATAGGAAATATCCATTTTATAATCTGGGTTTAGGTCTATGTATTCTGGGCGAATAAAAAACTCGGGCCTACCCATCATATCAAAAAAATGAATTGCATTGTATCTTAATCTTACCAAGGAATTCACCATTTCGGTAAAACTTTCCCAATCATATTCCAATAACTTTCCCCTATAACTGGCCAACTCGTCCACATCATTTTCGAAGTAGCACAAAATGGGCACTTTGGGTGGAGCAATGGTTCTATTTTCAAAATTGAACAAATCTAACGCTCCCGTATTGGAAGGTTCTTTTCCGGTCCAATATGCCAAAGGATCCACGCCTAAGATTTCTTCGGCATAGTCATAAACGGTATACTGTAATCCCTGTACATCCGAACCTCCCAAGATTATGGCAGTTTGTCCTGTGGGTAACTTGGCCTGGGTCCAAATGCCACCTCTAGGCCCGGGAATGGCTGTAGAAAGTCTTATATTATGCGATGCGACCAAAGTTGCCAGTAGCTTGTTAGACTTTGGAGTGCCCACTATGATTAGAGTACCATCTGATGGTAAAGTCTCCGTTTCTAGCAGTATCGTTACACTTGCAGACGATACTTTTTCAATATCCATTTTCAAGTCAACAACGGTTTGTTTCTCTACCTGATCAACAGCCGCCCCTTGCACAATATAAAAAGTGTTATCTGGTTTCCCTTGCGAGCATGACCAAAACAAACACACGGAAAAAAGAATTTGGATATAGTTTTTTGTTTTCATCTTGTTGTTTTTAATACCGCCCACTAGTTTAGGGTTCCCCAATCTTTATTAGGTTGATTGCCAAGTTGTATTTCGAGTATTCCCCCTTTTACCAAATCGTTGAAATCTATAAAGGGCGAATTGTTCGTTACCCCATTAAATGTTACTTCTTGGATAAATCGGGCACTATCCGAGAAATTTTTGGTCCTTATTTCCAAGTCGCCCTCTTTTAAATGCAAGGTTATTTTGGGAAATATAGGTCGGCCGATCACCATATTGGTGCTTCCTGGAAAAACAGGATAGAGGCCCATTGCGGACCAAACGTACCAAGCGGACATGGTCCCGGCATCATCATCCATTTCCTTTAAAAAGCCGTCTGGGGTATCTTGGAATATTTTCCTACGCATAGGTTTTTTAAGCTTTTTATGCGTACCATACCAATTGTTGGTTGTGTCCAACAAAATTGCATTTACCCGTAGCTGGGTTTTCCAAGCAGCGTTGGTATATGCATATAAATAAGGTACCTGAATATCTGGCTGATTACCTATGTTGAAAAGTTCCTCATCAAAAAAATAATCTAGCTGCTCTTCAAAACTGTCTTTGCCACCCATTAAATCTTGGATGCCCTCTATATCGAAAGGGACAAACCAGCGGTATTGCCAAAGCGTGCCTTCATAAAGTCCATCACCATGCATAATATCGGATTTATCATCCATTATCATAAATTTTTTCTTCCAGATCTTCTTATAATCGAAGGCCTGTTGCCTATATTTTTTATAATCTTCTTCCTTGCCTAAGGTCTTGGCAATTTCCGAAAGGGCCCAAAGATCCAAACTAGATTCTAAGATATTATCGGGCGTTTCAAAGGGTAATGCTTGTGCCTCGTCTTGTAAGTGACTGTATAAATCGGCAATGTTATAGGGCAATAGGTCTTTTTGAAGGGCCTCTAACAATACTACAACGGAATGTTCCGTACGAACGGTAATAAAAGGTTCGTGATCCGTGGCCCAATTGGCCTTTCCCTGTTTGTACAGTGCGCTTATGGATTGAACCATATGGCTGTACTTATCGGGGAACAAGAATGAAATCAACGGTAATTTTGTTCTAAAAGTGTCCCAAACAGACCACCCATGATAATGGAGCCGTTGTTGGGTATTATAGGTCTTACCATCGCTGCCTCTGTAACTGCCATCTTGCTCGTTGATAAGAAAAGGAGATTGCAACGTATGGTACAGACTGGTGTAAAACGTTCTTTTTAGGGAAGGGTCGTTACCTGCTACTTCCACAGTGTTTAACAGCTCTCTCCATTTGGAAGCGGCACTCTTTTTTACTTCCTCAAACGATGCCTTTTTGCCTTCTACCAATTTAACCAGGGCATTTTCAGGACTAATAGTCGACAGGGAACAATAAAAAAGGACTTCTTCCGCCGCTACCGTGGAGAAGGTAAAAGTAACTACGGAGGTGGTATCGGAAACAAGGGTGTGTGCCTTGTTAGTGGCAATAGCAAAATAGAATTTATACTGGCCCATGTTACAAACATTGGCCCCACTTAGTTCACCTGTTATATATCCTTCTTTTGATACCTTATGTTTTTCATAATTGAATTCAGCAAAAGAACTTGCCAAGTTAACTGTAAGGCCAGAGCGATCGGATTTTGGAAAGGTATATTTATGATATGCTATTTGATTTGTAGCCGATAATGCCACCTTAATATTATTATCCAAGCCCACGGCATAATATCCGGGCCTGGCTATTTCGGAAGCCTTGTTAAGACCTATTTCCGTGGGTATTATGGTATCTTGGTTTACTACAAAAGGCAATACCCTAATGTGCCCCCCAACACCGTGGCAACCTACACCAGAAAACCTTGTATTGGAAAAGCCCGTTGTTTTCTGTGCTTTATAATCGTATCCGGAATGTGCAATTGGATGAGTATCGGGAGCTGGTTTAACCATACCAAAAGGAGGTGCTGCTGCAACGTCTGTCTGTCCGTGGTCGTCCGAAGTGGCTATAAAAGGATCTACATAAACCGAGTTATCCATGCCTATTTCGGTGATTTTTTTTTCGGGTGCATCGCTGCAATCCGTTAAGATGAAGAACGAACATAAAAAAAGAAGGACTATGGCAGGTTTAATTTTCAATTTCGTTCAATTACGTTTTAACAACGGGTTAGCATCTATATGCCAAAAAGGATTAGAAGATAGATAATACAGGCAGGCAAAGTATACCTGCCCGTACATCATAAATTAAACTAACTCAAAAAACTAAACTAATATCCAGGGTTTTGTTCTAGACCTGGTGTTTGTGCCAATGGTCCAGGGGGTATTGGAAATAATCTCTTATTAGGGTCAGAATCCGTTTTATCTATCCAAACGTCTTCCCAGGTCTCGAATCGGATTTGATCGGTCCTTCTATGATACTCCCAGTAGAACTCAAAACCTCGTTCATTGTAAACATCTTCCAGAGTAGCACTGCCTATTGCAAAACCATCACCAGCACGTGCAACCCTAACGGCATTTACATCGGCTAAAGCATCACCCGATCCTAATCGTAATTGAGCTTCTGCCCGCATTAAATATATATCGGCCAACCTAAACACCACTATGTCAACACCGGTATCATCTCTGTTTGAGCCTAAACCATCTATGCTCCATTTTGAAACTCGCACGCCTACGGATTGGTTCTCGGCAATTAAACTCACTTCCCTTGTATGATTTGCCATCGATTCATCTCTGGTCCAAAGTTGAACCGGAACAATATCAATAGTACCGTCATCATTAATTATAGGTGTTCCACTATCGTTGTTAAGACCATATATTTGCCCTTCAAGAAACCCTCTGTTCATTTTATAATCAGACAATGGTATGGTACCTAATTCGTTAGGATAGTTTTCCTTATAAAATCTAGGGTCATTAGCTGAGTCCCATGTGTCTAAAAAGCCTGGTAACGTACATCCTGCATCAGAACCCGTTTCAAATCCGCCATCGACCACATAAAGAAGACCCCTAGATAGCCCATTGGTAGTGTTCCTTGAAACGCTTCTGCCTCCAATTCGTAGAGAAGTTTTCTCGTTCTTTACTGACCATATGATTTCTGGGTGATTTTCATTGTCTGGGTCGAACATGCTGAAATAATCATCTGTTTCCAAAGAATGTGCCCCACTATTGATTATCTCAGTGGTAAGATCAACAACCTTCTGCATGTCTTCACTGGAGAAAGAAAAGCTAGAGGCATATCTGTCCTCATAAACTGCCTTGTTTAAATACACCCTTGCCAAAAGTGATTTTGCGGCGTCTTGAGTAAAACGAACCGTATTTTTCCCGGTAGGAAGGTTGGATATAACCGATTCCAAGTTTTCAATGATGGTACTTACGGCCTCAGCCCCTGTAAGGATTTGAGGGTCCGTGTTAAAATTAATTTCGGTAATGCCTCGATATGGCACCTGACCATATGCATCCAAAGCCACCCACATGAAATGTGACAACAAACCTACGGCTTCGGCATGCTCTTGTGTGCCGGCATCTAAGAAATCAATTGCCTGAGTTGCGCTGGCCAATCCTGATACAACATGCTCAAATGTCTCTCTTGTATAGCGATGATTAGGGCCCCAATCATGTCTGTGTAGTTCCTGAAAAGTACCTCCGTCGAACCAGTCACTTTGTCTAGTGGGTACCATGCCCTCATCTGCTGAAAAGGTCTGTAAAGCAAAAAACCATCGATGCCCATAAACTCTTCGCATATTATTGTATGCTGGGGCCAAAAGGTTTAATGGATCAGCATTGGTCAACAAATCCTCACCTAGGGCTTCGTCGATAATTTCTTCTTCGATATCACATGATTGAAATCCGAAGAGAACAGTCAATATGATGCTGAAAATAATAGCTTGTTTTTTCATATCTTATCTTGTATTATATATTTCTTTTATAAATTATATTGCTTTCCCATTTTTAAATTAGAAAGAAAGGTCAAGGCCAAACATAAAGGTTTGAGGACGTGGATAACCCCCAAAGTCTACGCCATAGACATTCTCGCCGCCTGTATTGATTTCAGGGTCATATCCTGTATAGTCGGTTATCACAAAAATATTTTGCCCTGTAACATATACTCTTAAAGTATCAAGAAAACCATTGTTTTCGATGTTCCAGCCCAAGGTGGCATTGTTCAATCTAAAGAATGAACCATCTTCAACGTACCTAGATGAAGAAACGGGGGCAACCAATGGACTTTCGTTAACATCAAGATATTCCCTAAAAATATTATTCCCGTTTTGCCCCAAAGACGCTGCACTGGAATAGGCCCTTGCCGTATTATTAAAAATATCTATGCCACCTACACCATTAAAGCCCAATGCTAAATCAAAGCTTTTGTACGATGCGTTAATGTTAAATCCATAAACTGTATCGGGTAATGCGTCTCCTACTATTTCAGGATCTGATATTATTTCTACACCATCGCTATCGAATCCTTGAAATCTAGGTAAAAAGAACGATCCCGCAGATTCTCCATTGGTAAAAATGCTACTATTTTCCCCTGATGCCCCGGGGCCGTTAATATTTCCAACAAACAAATCTGTTGTAAGTCCCTCAATGGTATTATCCAAAAATGATATGTTACCTGAAAAATCAAGCGAAAAATCATCTGTTCTAATAGCATTTACATTTAATGCAAATTCAAAACCTTTATTAATGATTTCTGCCTCTGAGTTTATAAAAATAGTACCTACCAAGGAAGGAACTGGTGCAGAAACTTCCAAGAAGAGATCGGTAGTGCTTTTATTAAAATAATCAAATGTACCGCTAACTTTACCATTCAATATGGCCCAATCAAGTCCTACATTGTATTGTTCCGTAACTTCCCATTTTAAATCTGGGTTAGGTGTTCGTGTTGTTGTTACACCATTAATAACCGTTGTTCCATCAAATGTAAAGCTATTATCAAAGCTCGTATCAAAAGAGGCCTGCGTAACCCTTACCGGAACGGCTTGATTACCTGTTTGTCCCCAACCTAGTCTTAGTTTTAAATTGGAAAACACCTCAGAATCTGCAAGAAATTCTTCTTCATTGATTTTCCATCCTAATCCAACCGCCGGAAAATAACCATACTTATTATTGTCACCAAATACTGAAGATCCGTCCGCCCTAAGCGATGCAGTTATCAGATATCTATCTAAGAAATTGGTGTTAACCCTTGCAAAGAACGATTGCAACTTTCTTTCCGTATTGCTCGTTGCTATAATAGGGGTTCCTTGAGCAATTCCTAAATTAAAAATTGGATCAATTTCTCTGGTACTAAAATCAAACTGTTGAATCCTTAAACTGGTATTGTTGAAAGTCTGATATGAGTGACCGGCAAGAACATCAAAATTCCATTTGTCATAGCTTTTTGCATAGGTTAGAAAATTCTCTATTAATATATTAGAATCTTCTCTTGAATCTTGCGTAACCTGATCCTGACCTTGGTCTCCTCCATCAACAGAATTATTGAACAGCCTGAAAAAACGATCTGTATCCGAGTTTTCGTAACCGAAGTTGAGCTTATAATCCAAGCCATCAATAATAGTATAGGTAGTAGTGAAGTTAGCCAAAACTTTTTTGCTTTCAGCTCTATCGCGATATAAATCAAAAAATGAAACAGGATTGTCCGTAGCACCCGCCCTTGTAGTTACTTCACCTTCAGCACCAAAAACTGCAGCTGTTGGATTGGCTCTAAGCGCCCCGGTAATCACGCTTCCTAAAGCCTGACTTTCGTCCGTAAGGTCGGCCACGGCAAGGTTAGCCCTAAATTTTAATCGGTCATCCAATAGTGAAGTGCCTATATTTATTCTTCCAGTAACACTTTCATGCCCTGTAGTTTGCACTACTCCTTCCTGATCTAAATAACCCAATGATATATTATATGTTGTTGTACCAGCTCCGCCAGAAAACCCTAAATTGTAATTGCTTATTTGAGCTGTTTGATAAACCTCATCTTGCCAGTCGGTATCAGCATTTGCTGCATCAATATAGGAAGCCGGATCCCTACCTAATATAGGAGCTAAACGCGCCGTTTGCTCGCGATATTCACTGGCACTAAGCACGTCAACATCTCTAGCTACCGTAGCAAAGCCTCTTGATGAACTGAAGGTGACCTTTGGTTTACCTATCTTTCCTTTTTTGGTTTGTATAAGCACAACTCCATTGGATGCCCTAGTACCATAAATTGCCGTAGCAGAAGCATCTTTTAATATGGTAATGCTCTCTATATCTTGAGGATTTAAAAAGTTTAAAGGACTTTTTGGTCTTGAAGTTCCTCCAACACCACTAAGACCATCAGTAGTAGATGACCCTCCATCCAAAGGAACACCATCAACCACAAACAGGGGATTACTGGAGCTACCTATTGAATTTACCCCACGAATGTTGATGTCTACAGCACTTCCAGGTTCCCCAGAACCTGTTGTTACATTAACACCGGCAATCTTACCTTGTAATAATTGACCTGGCGAATTTGAAATACCTTTGTTGAAATCTTCGGCACCAATGACTTTAACAGAACCTGTTAAATCTTTTGATTTTACGCCACCATATCCAATTACCACTACTTCGTCCAAGCCTGT
Source organism: Spongiimicrobium sp. 3-5 (assembly GCF_046557915.1). Lineage (NCBI taxonomy): Bacteria > Pseudomonadati > Bacteroidota > Flavobacteriia > Flavobacteriales > Flavobacteriaceae > Spongiimicrobium > Spongiimicrobium sp. 3-5. Next base: position 293,657 of record NZ_JBHEBG010000004.1, on the reverse strand, counting down.
GGATGAAGATGTTAATTGAACCGTGTACGATGAAGACCCGTCCAAAACAATCTCCGAAGTCTCAAACCCTATGTAAGAAACTACAAGGGTAGCATTGCTATCGTTTACCGAAATAGCAAAATTTCCGTCAAAATCCGTCACAACACCGTTCGTTGTGCCTTTTTCTACAACATTGGCTCCAGGAAGTGGTACATTCGCATTATCTACCACGATCCCCGTAACTTGTGCTTGCGCCCAAGATGCAGTTGATACACCCATTACAAGGAGTGCCAATAAAAGTTTAAGTTTTTTCATTTTGATTTAAGTTGTTATTTTTAGTTGCTTCAAACGTACCACTATATCATTTTTGGTAGATGGACATACTATTCAAAAAGATGGATAGATTGTTTAAACTTGGATATAAACACAACATGTGATTACTTTTCTTACATTTTAATAGAAGATGGTCCGTTAGGGAAAAGTAAAATGCAACCAGGATATTTTAAACGTGAATATAGTGAATTGAAGAAAATTTATATATGGTACTACCAATACTTTTGAAACTATTAAAAATCCATTAGATTAGAAGCACAATCAAATTGTTAAAAACACATTTACATGGCAGACAGCATTAAATTTTCCGCTCCAATTCGTTGGGGTATTATTGGTTGTGGTAATGTTACGGAAGTTAAAAGTGGCCCCGCTTATAAACAAACGGATGGTTTTGAACTAACGGCCGTTATGAGACGCGATCCGGATAAATTAAAAGACTATGCCAAAAGGCATAACATAGCTAAACACTATACCAGTGCGAAGAAATTAATTGCTGACGATGAAATTGATGCGGTTTACATAGCCACCCCTCCGGACACCCACAGGTACTATGCCCTTAAAGTAGCAGAGGCGGGAAAACCTTGCTGTATAGAAAAGCCGCTGTCTCCTTGCCATACGGATAGTTTGGCCATCCATGAGGCGTTCAAAAATAAGGGCATCCCTTTATTTGTGGCTTATTATCGGCGCTCTTTGCCCCGGTTTAACCAAGTGAACACATGGTTAAAAAACAACGAAATTGGTGAAATTAGGCACATAAGTTGGTGTCTGAACAAAGCTCCAAATGCCACGGATTTATCCGGGACCTATAACTGGCGTACAGACCCTAAGGTTGCTCCCGGTGGTTATTTTGATGATTTGGCCAGTCATGGCCTTGATCTATTTATCTTTCTATTAGGGGATATACAGCAGGTGTTTGGGTTAAGCCTTAATCAACAACAACTATATTTGGCAAAAGATGCGGTTGCTGCTTGCTGGGTACACCAAGGGGGCGTAACCGGAACGGGAAGTTGGAATTTTGGTTGTGAGGATAAAGAAGATCGGGTAGAAATATTTGGAAGTAAAGGCAAAGTGCAATTTTCTGTTTTTGAAGAAAATCCGTTGATTTTGGAGCGCAATGGTGATAAACAAGAGTTTTTTATTGAAAATCCAAAAAATATTCAGCTTTATCATGTGGAAAACATGAAAAAACATCTTTTGGAAGAAAACTACGATCACCCCTCAAACGGGCGTACGGCGACCCATACAAGTTGGGTAATGGACAAAATACTTGGTATTTAGGATTAACATATGCAATAATGACTACATGAAGAATATAACACCTATTGTTACACTGCTAGTTTGCGCAACCTTCTTAAACGGTTGTAGCAACAAAAAAAACGTAAAGGGTACATTTGGATATGATTTGGAGTACTTAAACAAGCACAAAAAAACCATTGTGCTTAAAAGTAACAACGATCTATGTCAGATTTCCGTGGTTGCGGACTATCAGGGTCGCGTAATGACAAGTACATCAAATGGAATGAACGGAAAGAGCTATGGTTGGATCAACTATGATCTTATTGCCGCCAATAAGTTTGAAGAGCATATCAATGCTTTTGGCGGTGAAGATAGATTTTGGCTGGGGCCAGAAGGGGGTCAGTTTTCAATTTTCTTTAGAAAGGGTGATGACTTTACATTGAAAAACTGGTTTACACCCAAGGAAATAGATACCGAAGCATTTACCCTTGTGCATAGCAATGATACCGTAGCACATTTTACCCGTAAGATGAATCTGCAAAATTACAGTGGAACTGTATTTGATATTGAAATTGAAAGGAACGTATCCATATTTAGCAAACCAAACATCGAAAAAAATCTGGATATAGCACTGGGGGATAAAATACAGTTTGTGGGATATCAATCCGAAAATACAATGAAAAACAGCGGATCCGAGGCCTGGAGTAAGCAGCAAGGGCTTTTGTCCATTTGGATTCTGGGTATGTTTCTCCCCTCCGAAAGTACTACGGTCATTGTCCCATATAAAGACTCTTTAGCATTGAACACCAGCTATTTTGGTGAAATTGGCCCAGATAGACTACAAATTGTTGATAATACCGTGTTATTTAAGGGCGATGGGAAATATAGGTCAAAAATTGGATTACCCCCACAAAATGTCTTACCAAAATTTGGCAGTTATGACAGTGACGAAAAAATCCTTACGGTAATAGAGTATTCTTTTTCCGGTGATTCAACTTATGTAAATTCACTCTGGAAATTACAGGAGAACCCGTACGGCGGGGATGTTATAAATTCATACAATGATGGCCCCCTGGAAGACGGCAGTCAACTTGGTCCATTTTATGAATTGGAATCTTCGTCGCCAGCCAAAGAATTGAAGCAAAATGAAAGCATAAAACATATTCATAAAACCTATCATTTTGAGGGAGATTTTGAGGCTTTAAATGCCATTTCGAAAAAGGTTTTAGGTTTTGATCTGACAAAACTCGGACATCAAAAAAAGTAAATCGTATGCTCATCATTGATATAATAGGCATAAGCATTCTTGCTATTTTTTTGCTGTTCATTTTTCAGAAAAAAAGAAAGATGCTTAGCGATTATGTGCTTATTATAACCATGGTTCTTATAAGTATTATTTTCATAAGCGACATATGGGTTAGAAGTGGGCTCAATGAATTTAATTTTATCCTAGAAAAATTGGTGAGTTTTTATATCCTTCCAACCTTTCTAACTTATTCCATGCTCCTTATAAGTAAGGATAATAAATTAAAAAAAGAATGGTGGTGGTTTGGTTCCTTCGCCATTGCTTTTACAATTTTTATTTTGGTAGATTTTGTCTTGCTGACAGATTATGACAGTGAAAAATTAACCACGCAATATAAGACACCCTCATACTTGTACCAGTTTTTCTATAGAGGGGGCAACGTTTTTGTTTTTGTCGCCCTGCTTTGGTACCTAAACAAATTGAAACAGTATCGTAAAAAAATAAAGGATGATTATTCTTTCATAGAAACTATTAGGTTAACCTGGCTTGGGAACTTTACTTGGGTATATTTTATTAACAATCTATTTGTTTTTCTTATATCGCTTGCATTTAGCTTTTGGCATATAGGAAGCTTAAGTATCCTCTATATTATTGTTTACACCTCTATTGTAATCTCCTTGTTTTATTTATGTTATAACGGAATTAGGCAATATTCTTTGGCGGAATACGAAAGTGCTTTAAAACTAAACAAAATAAATGCTGAGGATAGGACAGCTGTAATAGAAGAAAAAGAAGGCAATTCTTTACCCAAATATCAGTCATCCTCACTTTCTGAAGATGAAATGGGAGCTTTATTTTCAAAAATTGAGCAACTATTTGAGTTGGATAAAATTTATCTCGAACCCCAACTTAAGATTCAAGATTTATCAGAAAGTATAAATGTAACCACGCATAACATCTCCCAGACCATAAACTCCATAGCCCAACAATCCTTCTATGATTTTGTAAATGGGTTTCGGGTGAAGCATTTTAAGAGCCTTTTATCAAATCCTGAAAATCGTAAATACACCATTTTGGCCTTAGGAATTGAAAGCGGTTTTAATTCTAAAGCAACCTTAAACCGTATTTTTAAAAAGCAGGTCGGAATTTCTCCCAAGGAATATCAAAAGGCACAGGCTAAGGACTAATTTTTTATTTTATTTCTTTACCAATAACGCAAATAGTTCTTGAAACTTAAATTATCTACTTTAAGCTTAATTCTTCAATGCAGAAGGGGCATAAGTCAATTTACACTTGTACCCATCCCAAATAAACTTCTACCGCACAAATTTTCATGGAACTAAGAGACTTTATTCCTTTGTTAGTCGTTTTATTAAATCTACTTCTGCCTGATCGTAGGGTGTACCATCTGGTCTTAATATATCGTGATGCCAAACCTTCGGTTCCGTTGTAAAAGTTTCCTGCCATGAATGCCAAGGGTATATGGTATTGGTTTTCCCAGCAACAAAGCCCCAACTAATGGCCCCAATGTTTTCTGCTTTAAAAATAGGCATCAAATTCTCAAAAGTATTGTTTTCACTACGTGCCATATATTCAGTACAGATTATAGGCCGACCATATTTTTTTAATTCTGAAATTTTCTTGTGAACTACTTTTATATCTTTATCATAAGTGTGAAAGGTAATAACATCTGAATTTTCCATCATTACACGGTCTACATCCGGCATTTTTTTCGGAGTTCCCCAATTATTAACATCGTTCCACCAAATTCCCATGGTTAGCGGCTGCGACGGATTAACTTCCCTTGCCCATTTGAATGTTTTCTTTACTAATCTAAGTGTATATTTACGTTTTACATCTGGAGCCAATTCCGTTTTATTAACCGATTCTTCACCATACCAACCTGTATTTTCTTGCGTAGGTTCGTTGTACAAATCCCATACGGCAACACGGGTATCATTTTTAAATGCCGTGATCACGCCTTTAACATATGCCTCTAACAATGGATGCAACTCCTCATTTTGTAAATACTCTTTACCAGGTGCTTGCAACCAACCAGAATTGTGCCTGTGCGGAACCGGTTCTCTTTGTTTTCCCAATTTCGGATTAGGATCCCAAACGTCATCAAATAGAACAAACATAATTTTGATATTGTATTTATCCGCTACATCTAGAAATTGATGCATTCTATCTATAAATGCGCATGAGTTTTGCTGCCACAATAAATTGTGTAAATACACTCTGTGAAGGTTGAAGCCTAAATCTGCTGACCATTTTAATTCTCTATCTATGGTTTCTAGATCAAAGGTCTCTGCTTGCCACATTTCTAACTGATTGATTGCTGTACTTGGACTAAAATTTGTGCCCGCTAACCAGTTATAACTATTATACCATTTATTCGCTTTTTCTTTAGTCCATTTACCTTCGTAAACTTGCCCAAATACCGTTTGAATAGTTAAAAAGCTTATAAGCAATATGCCAATGTTGATTCTCTTACTCATGTCTTTGCTTTTATGTCTTGAATTAAAAAATACGCGCTTACCTAGATTTATAAAAATAAAGCTGCCAAACCATGAAAACTACAAAACTCTAATTTAACTTCTTATTCAAAATTTATCATTCTTTACTTAGAAATAATCAATTTGGGTATTATTTAAACAAAAGGCGATGTTTAACACATCCCGTTTCGAATAGAGGTAATCATAAGTTATTAAATATGATATCTTTTTTCAAAACCTGATTGATAACATTCCCAAATAAAAACATATTGCTACTAAAAAAGGTTGTAGGGATAAAACAAGTTTGATTAACCCACTTCCTGTAATACATCGGTACCGAACATCACCCTGGTATCTAGACGGTTTTAATTCTTAAGCAACCTTAAACCGTATTTCCAAAAGGCTGGTTAGCGTTTCTCCCAAGGAATATCAAAAAGCATCCGCCAAGGACTAATTTTTTCCTTTATCGCAACATGTTTAAGTCAACAAAAAAGTCTCAAATCATCGTTTGAAGCATTTTATCAACATAGACCCTTCACATTTGCATCGGTTAAAATAAATACTCGATTCGGTTATCGAGAGCCAAAACATAAACATATTAACTATGGAACTTCAAAAAACAATAAGCAAAGCAAGACTTTATGGTCTTTTCACATTTACACTTTTTTTGGGTACTACCTCATGCAGTAGTGATGACGATAACGCAATAACAATTGATGACGACAATGTTACCCCAGTAGAGGAACGCAATTTACCAACCCAGTTAACGCAATATTTAGACGAAAATCAATCAGATACCGATCCTGGTTTAAGTATCTTAATTAAACACCAAGGAACTGTGCTATATCAGCATAATAAGGGGCTAGCCAGACTACAAGGGAATCACCAAATACATGAGCATACGGGTTTTAGGATTGCTTCTATTACCAAGCCATTTACTGCAATAGCAATAATGCAACTGGTAGAGCAAAACCTAATCTCCCTAGATGATACTTTGTTGGAAATTTTACCTGAACTGCCCAGTTCTTTTGAAAACATTACAATTTCTCATCTGTTATCGCATCGTTCGGGTCTACTGGATTATATTGATGATAATGACGATTTGTCTACATTGGATGGCTTAACGGTTTCTCAAATACCACTCATAATTCCGGGGTCTGGACTAAACAATTTACTGTTTGAACCAGGTACTGACAGTGAATATTCAAATACGGCCTACGTTTTTCTCGCTTTGATTATTGAAAAAATTACAGGAATGAGTTACCCAAATTTTATGAAAACCAGTATTTTCGATCCGGTGGGTATGCCAAATTCTTTTGTAATCAGTGAGAACGCGCATCTAGGCGATCTCAATAACGATTATGCATTGTCCTTTGGTAATTCAATCAAAGTCTTAGGTTTTGACTCGCTTATCTATGGGGCCAATGGCATCGTAAGCTCTACCCATGACCTTGGCTTATTTGTGGAGGCTCTTTTAGATTACACTATCATTTCCGAGGAAAGTCTCAATTTAATGATCACTGTTCAAAGTTCTTTGGAAGGAATAGCAGATTATGGGTTTGGGTGGATGACCGGAACAGGACAGTATGAACATACGGGAGTATTCACAGATCCTAACGACTTTTGGCACACTGGCGGATTTGATGGTTACCGTTCAATACTATCGATCAATCCTGATTTGGATTTACAGGTTATTCTACTTACCAATAATGGGGATGATGGTCAACAAAAAATGTTCGATATATTTAGATTAACGCGAGCGTATTTAAAAAAGTAACCTGCAATTCCCCTGATGAAGCGGCCAATCTAACTCTGCAAACTAGTGGCGTACTATGTAGAAAGTAAGGATTTCTCCTGAAAATGTGTTAGGTTGGCTATAAAATAGTCGTACAACAGATAAATTTCATCCAAAAAAAACTATATGAAAGTAAGCATAACGTCCATAGAGCTAAAATCTCCATTACATTTCTTTAGATTATCCATATTTGCATTTCATATATTTAATCAACTAAAAACAGCCAATTGTATAGCATTTAAGAAAAAAGGATTCTGGACAAAGCATTATACGATGACCCTTTGGAGAAATGAACAAGATATGAGAGCATTTGCATACAGTAAAGCCCATCTAGATGCTATTAAACGATCAAAGTTATTGGCAAAGGAAATCCGTACCATCACAATTGAAGCGAACGATATTCCTAAATGGAAAGAAGCTCAAATTCTTTTGAAAAGTGAAGGTAAAAAGTACCAATACTAAATATCCATCAAATGAAAAAAACGTATTTAACGCTAGCAATTTTGGGGTTTATTCTCCCTTCAATTTTTGTAGCAATTGAATCCATAGAAACAGGTAACATATTATTATACACCAAACCTAAAGTCACTCTTAATGGCATGTTTTCCAATAGGATATCTTCTATATTTTCTATTGATCTGTTATTTGCCGTTTTAGTATTCTTTATTTGGTCGTACAGTGAAACTAAGAAGTATAAGATTAAATCGCTATACCTGGTTTGGCTGTTAACCTTGCTTTTTGGATTGGCCGGTGGCTTTCCTTTGTTTCTCTATTTACGCGAAAAAAGAGGTGAGTAAATATTATTTGAAGCAATCCAAACTAGACAAAAGCAATACCACCGAAACAAAATTGTATTTAAGAGTTGAAGTGAAATGGTTGAAAAAAACTTTTGGAAATGAAAAAAACAGATAAACCAATAATTGTTGAAGAAATATACCAGACGTCTTTAAAAAATGTCTGGAAAGCCATTACTGAACCAAACCAAATGAACCAATGGTTTTTTGAACAAATCCAATCATTTAAGGCCGAAGAAGGTTTCCAAACCGAATTCTTGGTTGAAGTAGAAAACCGAAAATTTACTCATTTGTGGACTATAGCAGAAGTGAAATTACACCATAAAATTAAATATCAATGGAGGTATAGGGAATATCCGGGAGATTCATTTGTTACGTTTGAATTGATGGAAGAAAATAAAAAAACAAGACTTAAACTAACGGCGGAAGTGAAAGAAGATTTTCCGGGTAATATTCCTGAATTTAAAAGAGAAAGCTGCGTAGGAGGATGGAATTATTTCATAAAGGAAAGTCTTAAAAACTACTTGGATACTGGTAAATAAAAACGTCATCCGTTTCATATACGCACCGTTTGATATAATTAAAAAACAATTATGGAAGTGTTCTTTTATGGATTATTTATGGATGAGACCATATTATTGAAAAACGGTATTAGACCGTCAAATCCACGAATGGGTTACTTAAATGATTATATCCTAAAAATTGGAAATAGAGCCTCATTAATTCCTTGTAAAAATGAAAAGTCATATGGAATCGTGATGACCATCGATAAAGATGCCATTCATAATTTGTATGCCGAAACAAGCGTAGCGGACTATATTCCGGAAGAAGTCAATATTATAACAAACACTAATGATTCCATAACGGCAATATGTTACAATCTGCCTTCCGAATTGCTAACCGGAACCAATGAGGCATATGCCAAATCACTCTACAAATTAGCAAAAAAGTTAAATTTTCCGGACAAATATTTAAACATTATCCAGAAGAATTATAATTAACAATCTCTTACAGAATATTCATTTACCGGACTTGTAAATGATGTTTTAAAAAGTACAACATACCAACATGTTTTTTTATTTATCTTATTGATATTCAGCACATTAACTCCGTTTAGATAATATTTTAAACACTAATATGACATTTAAATCCTGGTAACAACTAAAATTTTGAGCGCTTATATAAGTAGTAAATACATAAAACAGAACCAGGGATACTACATCGGATAACCTTGTATGATTTGCGCCATAATTTTGAAAAGGATTACAAGGGAAACCAACAAATTATTAAGCCGTACTATTCTCTGGCAAACGAGTATGATACCTAAAATTAGTATCTTGTATTATCATATGATAACCAGGTGCCAAGCCACATATCGACAAACTATTATTCTCTTAAGTTGGGCTTTGTTTTTCAATGCTTTTTGTGTTTTCTCCCAAACCGATAGGGCCGACATTTTATTAGATCAACTGAAATCTTCCAAAGGAGAAGTTTATTTTTCCAAGGCCAATGAGTTGGCCGAAATCTACCTTGATAATTCGTTGCCGAAAGCCAAGGAATTGATCGGTACAATTTTAAATCATAACCATGTTAAGGACTTCCCTTTACAACTTGCCCAAACATATTATATACAGGGAAGATTGCTGACTCTTAAAGGGAAATACGAAGCAGCATACGTTCCCTTTGACAAAGCCCTGGAAATTTTCAAAAAAAATGCTGCCAATAGTAAATATATAAGGTGTCTTTTAGCAAAGGGAGCTACCCAAACCTACCAAGGATTATATACCGAGGCTAAAGAAATATTTGATGAATGCTTAGAGTTTTATAACAAGAACAGTGATGAAGAAGGTTTGGCAATGACCTACTACGAGTATGGCCATTTAAAATATTTTTTGTCCAATTATAATGAGTCCTATGATTATTATAAAAAAGCTATTGCCATTTTTGAGCAACTAGGTAATAAAAAGAAGCTTTCTGATTGTCATTTCAGGTTGGGTGCCGCTTATGCATTTAACGGAGATGAAGGCAGTGCACTCAAAAATTTTGTAAAAAGTAGAAGTATAAAAGAAGAAATTGGGGATATGATTGGTCTTGCCAGGGTAAACATATCGTTGTCCAATCTAAACGAAGAGAACGGAAATTACGAAAAAGCCCTGGATTATTTAAGACAAAGCTTAAGTGCCAATAGCGGGTACGGCGATAGGCGAATCAATTCAATCATATATAATAATACCGGTGTTCTCTATAGGAATTGGAAAAAATACGATAGTTCCATTGTATATTTTAAAAAAGGACTGGAAATACGACAAATATTAAAAAGTGAAGAAGGCATCGTACAATCGCTGGCCAACATCGGTGACGTATACCAACTAAAAGGAGAACCCAATAAAGGAATTCAGTACTATAAAGATGCATATCGTCTTAGTAATACAACCGAATACCAGCCCAGGCTATTTAATATCAGCAATAAATTGGGATTGGCCTATCTCAACGAGAAGCGGTTGGATAGTGCTGAATTTTACCTTTCAAAAGCTTATAATGGCCTGAAAGAAAAGAACGATTATTACGCCTTGGGGGATTCATACAAAAATCTGTCCCTGCTTTCTGAAAAAAAAGGAGATTTTAAAAAATCGTTGGAGTATCATAAGCTGTACAAACAGGTAGAGGATAGTATCAGTGAATTCAGCAGAAACAAAGAATTGGCCGAAGTCCAGGCCAAACACGATACCGCAAAACAAGAAAAGGAAATCAATGAGTTGCAACAAGAAAACAAATCTCGAAAGTTGTGGCAAAACATATACGCAGTCGGTGGCTTATTGGCATTAATTTTAACTGTGATAGTATTTCAATTCTTTAGATTTCGAAATAAAAAGAATAAGGAGTTGCTAGCGATAAAAGAAACTCAGAGGCAACAATTGGAAGAAGTCAACCAATTAAAAACACGATTTTTCCATAATATCTCACACGAATTCAGAACACCTTTAACACTTATATTAGGTCCCTTAGAGCAGTTAAAAAAAGCCGTAGATGCCACTATGCAGCCAACGGTAGATATTATAGAAAGAAATGGAAAGCGTTTACTGAAGCTCATAAATCAATTGCTTGATTTATCAAAAATTGAAGAAGGAAAAATCAGCCTAAAAGCAGCACATATTGATATTGTACCACTCCTTAAAGGCTGTGTAACCTCCTTTCAATCCATGGCGGAAATAAAAGAGGTTGATTTATCTCTCGACTTAAAAAAACAGTCCTATTTTCTCTATGTTGACCAAGCAAAATTAGAGGAAGTCATTATTAACTTACTATCAAACGCCTTAAAATATACGCCTTCGGGAGGGAGAGTTACTTTAGATGTTGATCAGAGCAAAAATCATTTATGTGTTACTGTTTCAGATACAGGGAACGGTATTCCAAAGGAAGAGCTTTCATATATATTTAATCGATTTTATCAGGCATCCAATGCAAATACCGAGAACCAGATTGGGACGGGCATTGGATTGGCACTGGTAAAAGAACTGGTAGAATTACATAAAGGCACTATAACCGTTGATAGTGAAGTGGGTAAAGGAAGTAGCTTTAAAGTGAATTTACCATTAGGAAAAGAACACTTATCAGCGGATGAAATGGTAACAATTACTTCTACATCCAAAACGCTAATTGAACAGAAAGTACCAGATGTTCTAATTGAGGATGAGATCATTGAAAATGATGAGTTGCCAATTTTACTATTAATAGAAGACAATGCCGATTTAAGAACTTACATAAAGAGTATCTTAAAGAACGATTATTGTATTAAAGAGGCAATTGACGGCGAGGACGGTATATCGCAGGCAATTGAGTTAGTGCCAGATATCATTATAAGCGATTTAATGATGCCCAAAGTGGATGGATTGGAGGTTTCTAAAACACTTAAAGAAGATGTACGTACAAGTCATATTCCCATTATCTTACTTACCGCCCGCTCCTCCAAAGAGGATAAAATAGAAGGTCTAAAAAGTTTAGCCGATGACTATTTAACCAAACCCTTTAACAATGAGGAGTTGTTGGTTAGGATAGAAAATTTGGTAGCGGTGAGAAGCAAAATACAAAAGCACTTTTCAACGGGGGACATCTTAATGCCGAAGAAGGTGAAGTTGAATTCTATTGACCAAGATTTCATCAAAAAAGTTACCGAAGTATTGGAGTCCGAAATTTCCAATGAGATTTTTGGCGTTATAGAATTGGCAGATGCCGTAGCATTGAGTAGGTCGCAATTATTTCGAAAAATAAAAGCCATAACCGATCTCACTCCAAACGAATTTATCAGGTCGTTTCGTCTGCATCGTGCAATGGATATGCTTAAACAACAGAGCGGCACAATAGCCGAAATTGCATATAGTGTTGGATTCCAAAATCCTTCCTATTTTTCAAAATGTTTCCACGAACAATTTGGAACATTGCCGAGCGATGTTTCTTAAAACAACTTACATCCCTCAAAAGCCTTAAAACAGATCAAATGCAACATGCTTTGCATGTATTGCAACATCCCTTGTATTCCATACAAATTTCTGAAAAACAATAAGTTACCGTGCAACAAATCTGTGTTATAATGACACTTTTCAGGTTGAAGTTACAGCTGGTTCGGTAATATGTTTGCGGTGTTAATCTTAAAAACAAATTATTATGATAACGCCATTGGAAATTTTATTAGACCCAGTATCTATTACAGTATTAGTAATGTACGCTTCATTAATGTTTTGGGAAGCCGTATATCCGGCACAGCAACTACCCAAAGTTAAGTTTTGGAAATTAAGAGGATTATCGGCATTTGCTTTTTTCTTCTTTTTATCGTCTTATTTACCATTGTTTATAGACCCCTATCTAGAACCTTACCGTTTAATAGACCTTACCAACTTAACCACGGTAATTGGTGGATTGGTAGGTGTTGTAGTGTATGAGTTTGGTGTATATGTTTGGCATAGGGGCATGCACAACTCCAATTTCTTATGGAGAACCTTTCACCAGATGCACCACAGTGCGGAACGGTTAGACACTTACGGAGCATTTTACTTTAGTCCGTTGGATATGATAGGTTGGACAGTGTTGGGAAGCATCTGTTTTGCCTTATTGGTTGGTCTTTCTCCCCAGGCAATTACAGTAACCCTGTTGGTAACCAATTTTCTGGGCATGTTCCAACATGCCAATATTAAAACGGCACCTTGGTTGGGTTATATCATTCAACGCCCGGAAAGCCATACGGTACATCATGCCAAAGGTATTCATAGGTATAATTATTCCGATTTGCCAGTATTCGATATCCTTTTTGGAACGTTCAAAAACCCAAAGAACTATGAGCATAAAACTGGTTTTTTTCATGGAGCATCGGCCAAAGTATGGCAAATGTTAACGTTTAAGGATCTCACCAAGAAAAGGGAAGAAGAAACCAAAAAGAATAGTGTCAGAAAAGTAACCAAAGCCCTCATGCTGGTTGGTTTTGCTTCTTTGAGCATGAATTGTAGTAAGGAAGACAATGTAGTCGTTGCCCCAGATCCTATAGGGCAAGTCCCTGATCCGGTAGAAGAAAGTACCGATCCCAGTCTTGGTGACATTATCCCTTTAACAGGTGAGCATAAAACAGAAGTTACCATCAACGGTTCCAATTTTGGTACCGATGCTTCCAAAGTGAGTGTCTTTTTTAATGATAAAGAGGCCATTATAGAGAGTGTCTCGGATACGATAATCCAGACAAAAGTCCCCACAAGAGCTTTTACAGGGGATATTAAGGTAATGGTAGATGGAACTGAGTTGGTAGGCCCTGAGTTTACCTATGTGGTTTCCGGAGTTCGCGTGAGCACGTTTGCTGGAAGCCTCAGAGGAATGTCTGACGGGATAAGTTTGAGTGCAAGATTCGCAGCACCTTGGGATGGTGTTTTTGACCAAGAAGGTAACCTTTATGTTGCTGATAGAGAAAATTATCGAATTCGAAAAATCACCCCCCACAAGGTGGTAAGCACCTTTGCGGGAAGTACCAGAGGATTTGAAGATGGTGATGCTTCCACTGCCAAATTTAGTGCCTTAACAGGAATTACTATAGACGAAGATGGAAATTTATATGTAACAGATGCATCCCGTCATGCCATTCGGAAAATCACCCCTGATGGCGAAGTGACCACTTTGGCGGGAAATGATTCTCTTGGAGATGCGGATGGTATCGGTGCAAATGCACAGTTTAGTTGGCCCAATGACATTGCCTATGGTAATGGTTGTTTATATGTAGCGGATATGAACAACCATAGAATAAGAAAGGTAACGTTGGACGGGGCAGTTACCACTCTGGCTGGTGAAATTTTGGGCGATAGTGATGGACAGGTGGAAAATGCTGAGTTTAAATACCCCCAAGGGATAACCATGGATGGCAATGGAAACATTTATGTGGCAGACACGGGCAATTACAAAATAAAAAAGATTACTCCTGAAGGTCTGGTAAGCACTATTGCGGGATCATCGTTAGGAAATGAAGATGGGGCCTCGGAAGAAGCAAAATTTAACAGGCCAACGGGTATTGCCATTGATGCGAACAATACAATTTTTGTTAGTGACGTGAATAATTTTAGAATACGCAGTATAACTACGGACGGAACCGTCAGTACGGTTGCTGGTATAGATGAAGGTGATATAGATGGAAAGACCACAGAAGCAAAATTTATTTACCCACAAGGCATGGCCGTAGATAGAAAAGGGACATTGTATGTGATGGATGCGGGAAGCCATAAGATCAAAACCATTAAAGAAGAATAAGAAAGTAAAATTGAGGATTCATGCATAGCGGATTCAACTTAAAGAACAGGACAATGAACAAGACCATCATAAAAATAAGCATGCTTTTTGTGCTCATTGTATTAGAAAGCTGTAGCAAGGAAGAGGACATCGTTGTTGTACCAGAAAAACCGGTAGCAACACTACTATCCATATACCCGACAAATGGTCCAAAAAATACTTTGGTAACAATTAACGGTACCAACTTTGGTTCCGATAAGACAAAAGTGCAAGTATTTTTTAATGGTAAGAAAGCAGAAATTGATAACCTTAGTGATACTGTGATAACAGCAATTGTTCCACCCAAGGCAAGTACCGGGACAATTGGCTTGAAAGTTGAAGGCAAGGAGGCAGTTTTAGGTCCCAGGTTCGTGTACGAATTAACTGCAGAGGTAAACACCTATGTGGGAGCTGAAGTATATCTAAGCAATGCAAGAGGTGTGGCCATCGATAAAGAGGGTACCTTATACATTGCTGATAAATTACGTCACGCAATTTTCTGCAAGAAGCCGAATGAAGCAGTTAAAATATTCGCAGGAAATGGCGAAGGTATGGTCAATGGCAATATAGATGAGGCCAAATTTAACAGCCCTTCCGGTATTGCTGTGGATGAAGAAGGCAATATACTTATTGCAGATTCGGGAAACAACAGAATTCGCAAAATAACGCCCGAAGGCATGGTTTATACCCTAGCTGGTGGTAGGTCTGGTGGTTCTGATGGTCAAGGAATGAACGCTCAATTTAGTAACCCTAGTGGAATTGCATTGGGCCCAGAAGGAAATATCTATGTTTCGGATTCCCGAAGTCATAGAATCCGGAAAATTACTCCAGAAGGACTTGTAAGCACCTTGGCAGGGAGTACGGTTGGCTATTCTGACGGTTTTGGAAACGTTGCCCAATTCTACAATCCAATGGGACTGACAGTGGACTCCAATGGAATAGTCTATGTGGCCGATAACGAAAATCAAAGAATTCGAAAGATAATGCCCAATGGTGAGGTCACCACTCTTACGGGTAAAACAGAAGGGTTTAAAAACGGGTCACTGGAAACCGCCCTCTTTGATTATCCTTCCGGAGTGGCTATTGATAATTCTGAAAACTTAATAATTGCCGATACGGATAACCATAGAATTCGAATAATTACCAAGGACGGTTCTGTAAAAACACTGGCCGGGTCGTCCGAAGGAACCACCAACGGTACAGGAGTGGATGCAAAATTCAAAAATCCGTATGGAATTTGTATAGGCCCCCAAGGTAGCATTTATGTGGCCGATACCGGAAACCACAGCATCCGTAAAATCATATTGGAATAAAAATTATACAACCTTAAATATTAAATGATGAGAGTAATTATAAAATTATGGGGAACAGCTATGCTTATGATAATTGTTTTAAGCTGTAGCAAAGATGATAATACGGTTTTAGCACCAGACCCGGTAGAACAAGCTCCTGATCCGGTTGAAGAGACACCTACCGTACAAGTATCATCAATAAGCCCCACTAAAGGCACAAGAAATACTTTGGTAACCATTAATGGTAACAATTTTGGTAATGACCCAAGCAAGATAGAAGTATATTTTAATGACAACGAAGGTGCAGTACAATCGGTTAATAATACACAGATAACAGCTTTAGTCCCACAAGTGCCAATTCATGGGGTAGATGCAGCAAATGTGGCAATAGTAATAGAGGAATTACTGTATGAAGGTCCCAAATTTACCTACATACCCGTTGGACAGGTAAGCACTTTTGCCGGAAGCAAAATAGGTGATGCCGATGGTACGTTGGAACAAGCTAAATTTCATAATCCGATAGGGGTCACAATGGATAATCAAGGTAATATCTATGTAGCGGACACCTATAATCATAAGATTCGTAGAATAGATCCAAATGGCGATATAATCACTTTGGTAGGAAGTGAACCAGGAGATGTGGATGGAATTGTATCACAAGCAAAGTTTAACGCCCCAAAAGGTATTGCCATTGATGCTGATGGAAACATATATATAGCTGACCACAAAAATCATAAAATAAAAAAGATTACCAATGTAGGTTTTGTTACTACCCTTGCGGGCAGTACAGAAGGATATCAAGACGGCAAAGGAAGTGATGCAGAATTCGCTTTCCCCCAAGATATCGCGTTAGATACTCAAGGTAATGTGTATGTTACGGATGGATACAACAACAAGATTCGTAAAATCACCCCAGATGGTACGGTAACCACTTTGGCGGGTGGAGATCTAGGTTCAGCTGATGGCTTGGCATTAAGTGCCCAATTCTTCAACCCTCACGGTATTGCATTAGATGCCAACCAGAACATCTATGTAGCTGACCAAGGCAATCATAAAATCAGGAAAATAACGCCAGATGGAATGGTAAGCACCTTGGCAGGAAGTGTTGAAGGTTATGAAGATGGTGTGAGCGGTAAAGCAAAATTCCAGGACCCAAGTGGAATAGCAACAGACGTTTTGGGCAATGTGTATGTTTCAGATGAGTTGAACTTTAAAGTCCGGAAAATTTCCCCCAGTGGTATTGTAAGCACACTTGCCGGCAGTGATAAGGGATTTTCAGATGGTGAAGGTGCTGAGGCCCAATTCGATTCCCCTAATGGAATTGTTGTTGCCCCACAATCGGTACCTTCCTTAGGGACAATATTTGTGATTGATTCCGGCAACCATAGAATCCGTAAAATCACCCAGAAATAAAATTTAAAACGTAAAGGATATTACAATGAGAAAAGTTATAAAAACAACTATGCTAATACTTGCATCAGTATTGATATTTGGTTGCAGTAAAGAGGATAATGGCTTTATGGGGCCTAATTCTGAGGAAGAAACTCCCGTTCCCATAGAAGAAAGTACCGATCCCGGCCTTGGTGATATAACACCCTTAACAGGTCCACATAAAACAGAAGTAACTATCAATGGTTCCAATTTTGGTACGGATATATCAAAAGTGACTGTATTTTTTAATGAAAAAGAAGCCATTGTAGAAAGCGTCACGGATACAAAAATCGTAACAAAAGTACCCACAAGAGCTTTTACAGGGGCTATTAAGGTAATGGTAGATGGAACTGAGTTGGTAGGCCCTGAGTTTACCTATGTGGTTTCCGGAGTTCGCGTGAGCACGTTTGCTGGAAGCCTCAGAGGAATGTCTGACGGGATAAGTTTGAGTGCAAGATTCGCAGCACCTTGGGATGGTGTTTTTGACCAAGAGGGAAACCTATATGTTACAGATAGAGGAAACTACAGAATTAGAAAAATTACACCTCACAAGGAGGTAAGCACTTTTGTAGGAAGTACTAGAGGATTTGAAGATGGTAATGCCACAGCAGCAAAATTTGATTATCCAACGGGCATTACAATAGATGAAGATGGAAATTTATATGTAACAGATGCATCACGTCATTCCATTCGTAAAATTACCCCAGAAGGCATGGTTACTACTTTGGCAGGGAATGGCTCTGAAGGAGATGCAGATGGTGTTGGTGCTAATGCACAATTTAGATGGCCTCAAGGTATTACTTATGGTAATGGTTACCTATATGTCGCAGATATGGACAACAGTAGCATAAGAAAGGTGGGGCTAGATGGAACAGTAACCACCCTTGCAGGTGGAACTATAGGGGATTTAGATGGTCATGGAGTAAATGCAAGGTTTAAATACCCACAAGGAATAGCTACAGACTCCCAAGGAAATATTTACGTAGTTGATTCGAGTAATAATAAAATCAAGAAGATAACACCTGATGGGATGGTAACCACAATTGCTGGGTCATCAGTAGGTTATGAAGATGGCATATCCGGAGAAGCAAGGTTTAACTACCCAATAGGTATAGCCATTGATACGAACAATACCATTTTTATTGGCGATTCAGATAATTTTAAAATACGAAGCATTACCACAGAAGGAGTGGTTAATACCGTTGCCGGATTAGACGAAGGTGATGCTGATGGATTGATTACTGACGCCAAATTTAAATATCCAAATGGTCTAGTTTTAGATACAGATGGGGTGTTGTATGTTATGGATAAAGGAAACTATAAGATAAAAACTATAAAACAAGAGTAAAGCTTAAAAAAATAGAACAATGAAAAATTCAATAATAAAAATCGGTTTGTTTTTTATGTTGATTGTAATGACAAGCTGTAGCAAAGATGATGATACGAGTGCTACTCCAGTAGCTATGCTATCATCCATAAACCCAACAAGTGGTCCAAAAAATACTTTGGTAACCATAAATGGCAGCAATTTTGGCACAGACCCAGGTAAGGTGCAAGTGTTTTTTAATGATAAAGAAGCCATTGTTGGCCAAGTAAGAAACACCAAAATTGGCACTACAGTCCCAGTAGGAGCATATACAGGGAAAGTCAAAGTAATAGTTGACGGTACCGAGTTAACAGGTCCTGAATTTGATTATATCTTATCAGAAGCAATTGTAAGCACATTGGCAGGGTCAAGAGAGGGGTTTGTAGATGGCATTGGTACCGATGCTAGGTTTAACAGGCCCACCGGATTAGCTATAGATTCAAATGGGGATGTATTTGTTGCCGACCCCAGAAACCATCGCATTAGAAAAATCACCCCAGATGGTACAGCAACGACCTTTTCAGGAGGAACTAAAGGTGATAGAGATGGTTTTGGTTCAGCAGCCCAATTTAATGCCCCTTGGGACATTGATATTGATGCAGACGGAAATGTTTATGTGGCTGACTCTGGAAATCATAGAATACGTAAAATAAGCCCGAACGGAAATGTAATAACCTTGGCAGGTAGTACTCAAGGAAATTCTGACGGAAGAGGTACCGAGGCACAGTTTGATGCACCAATAGGAATAGCAGTTGCACCGAATGGAATTGTGTATGTTGCGGATGCAAGGAATGGTCTAATCCGAAGAGTAGACCAAGAGGGATATGTGACTTCGTCTTCCGGTAATTTTGGGATAGTATCAGGAATTGCAGTAGACCAAGAAGAGAATGTCTTTTTTACAGAACCCAATGGTCATCAAATTTGGAAAATTAACTTTGAAAATGACACAGCTGTAGTCATTGCAGGTAGTGGAGAAGGTGATGTTGACGGACATGTAGAAGGTGCGCAGTTCAGATATCCAAAAGGTTTAGATATAGATGCAGAAGGTGATATTTATGTGGTCGATGAGCAGAATCAAAAAATTAAAAAGGTTAGTGGTGATCAGGTAATCACCTATGCAGGTAGTATTGAGGGGTCAACTGATGGATCTGGTCTTGATGCTCAATTTAACCACCCATTCGGGGTAACCGTAGATACCCATGGAATCGTATATGTTACCGATACTTCGAATCATAGAATCCGTAAAATAATTCAAGAATAGATAATCAATTCCGAATTTAAAAAACCATGAAAAGCTCAAAAATTGAAAATACCTGTTTCTTGATAGTTATATTTTTGATAGACCTTGTAGCATATCTATTGATAACGATTCTTTTAGAAAATGAAGAAACCTATACGGGGGACATTGTTGAGATGCTCTCTTTTATTCATCCGGTTTGGCTTGTAATTAATTTTTGCTTGATAGTTTTTCTGTTTTATTCCATGTTTCAAAGACGAAAGACGTCCATCAAGCAAGCAGCAATGAAGAAATAATATCGTCTTATATATAAATGATTTATTTTGATTGCAGTTACCGCCTATAACCCTTTACTATGTTTGGTTGGGGCGGTAGTTTGTTTTGGACACATGAAAAGTAATTTTCAGTTTCATTTACTATGGGTTATTTTAATAGTTTAGAACAAATGAAGAAAGAATGAAGCATAAAACAATTTATTTGTTGATAGGCCCAAAAGGAAGTGGAAAATCCTTTATTGGAGAAGTAATGCAAAAGGAACTGGGGACGCATTTTGTAAGGGTAGAAGACTGGGCAAAAAAAATTAGAGAAGACAGCAACATCGAAGATGTTTCATATCTAAAAGAGGTGTTTAAGAGTATTGAAATAGGTATCCGAAAAGAACTTATTGAGTATAATCATATAGTCTTCGAATCTACTGGTCTTACAGAACATTTTGATCAAATGTTAGAAAATTTGAACAGAGACTTTAGGGTAATTACAATTGGCGTCAAAGCCAACCACGATATATGTTTGGAAAGAGTAAAAAAAAGAGATCAGTCCATACACATTAATTTATCCGATGAAATGGTGAAAAGGATAAATCAACAAGTAAGGGCGAAAAAAATAGACACAGATTATACGATAGTCAATGAAGACAAAACAAGGGCACAACTTAAAAGTGAGCTCAGGTTAATCATAAATAACCAAACAACCTTATAGTTTTTATATCTCTTATGCTATTCTACAGTTTCTTTTGGAGCATAAATAATTTCTTTTTTCAGTTTGTTCAAAAGGCCCCATTAACGAAATAGAATGTTGAAAATGTTGTTGTCCCATATGCGGTTTGTTTTAAGACACTCAATAATTATAGCAGAAAAGCTTTAGTACAAACGCTTCAAAAGCATATCAACTTATGTTTAGGACATGAAACCCCGGACAACGCATTTTAATATACCAATTTAAAAATACCGAGATCCTCGGTGTGAGGAAATGTGCAAGTCACAAAACAGGCAATTTCCTTTGGTGGAAACCGTAAAAATATTTGACGATACTTGTACAATTGCTTTACAGTTAAAAAGGTAATTAAATGCACAAAAACGTGTAATATATTGACATTTAGTTGCTTATGATTTTGGCACGGATTTCGGTGCCATACATTTGAGCCATCATTTTTTAATACATGCAAACTTATACCTAGAGTGTCTCTACCGTATCATAAACAATACCTAGTATACTATGTTAAAGAATTATCTAAAGATTGCCTGGCGAAATCTTCTAAAAAACAAGTTGTTTTCATTTGTCAATATTTTCGGTCTCTCCATTGGCCTATCCACATGTTTTCTTTTGGTGCTCTACATCAACGACGAGTTGAGCTATGACAAACACCACGAAGGTACCGACCGGTTGTACAGGGTAGCCCTAGACACGGAAGATGAAAAATGGGCGGGCACCCCGGGTGTCATGGCAAGGGGATTAAAAAACGACTTTCCGGAAATCGAGGAAGTTACCAGAGTCCTGAATTTTCCCAATACGGGAAACCTACTTTTGAAAAGTGAAGAACGTAATGTTCAAATTTATGAACCAAAAGGCTATTATGTAGACTCCACTTTCTTTGATATTTTCACGTATGAATTCAAACACGGGAATATTGCAAATGCCCTGAACAGTCCTAATACAGTCGTTATCTCCGAGGAGATTGCAAACAAGCTGTTCGGGAACAAAAATCCCATAGACCAAGTAATTAATGTTGAGATTCCCTACGGGAAAATCGACTATACGGTGAAAGGTGTCTTTCATAAAACTATAAACAAATCACATGTGGATCCCAACCTCTTTTTATCCATGCAGAACGGAGATATCGGACAATGGGTGAAGGGCCAAACAAACTGGGCCACCAATAGCATATTCCACACTTACATAAAATTAAAGAATGGTACAGATCCCATGGCCTTTGAAGAAAAGCTTCCCGCGTTTCTTGAAAAAAATGCAGGTGACGATTTTAGGGAGATGGGACTGAAGAAAAGTCTTTTTCTACAACCTGTGAAAGACATATACCTGAAATCTTCCATTGGACATGAAATATCGAACAATGGAAGTATGTTGTACATCTATATATTTAGCTCAATAGCCATTTTTATACTTATTATCGCGTGTGTCAATTTCATGAACCTATCGACGGCCAAATCCGAGACACGGGCAAACGAAATAGGGGTAAGAAAAGTGGTAGGTGCCACCAAAAGTTCCCTGATCAATCAATTTTTGGCAGAGTCAATTTTCATGTGTCTACTTTCTTTGTTGCTAGCGCTGCTCATAGTAATGGTCTGCCTTCCCACCTTCAATGCTATCACACAAAAAAGCCTATCCTTGACCGCTAATCCCGAAATACTTTTATGGATAATCGGCCTTGCCGTCATGACCGCCTTACTTTCTGGAAGCTACCCTGCTTTATATCTTTCTTCGTTTAAGCCCGTAACCGCCCTTAAGGGAAAAGGGAGCGGAAAAAATGCCGCAACTACCGTTAGAAAGGGGTTGGTGGTCTTCCAGTTCTGTGTTTCCGCCTGTCTGATCTTGGTTTCGATCCTTTTTTGGCAACAAATGAGTTTCATCGATAACCGAGATCTTGGTTTTAAAAAAGAAAGACAAATCGTCCTACCTTTTCGAAATGCATCAACGGCAAGAAACTACGCTGGTTTAAAGAACGAAGTTCTACGTATTCCGAGCGTGGTATCCGCCTCTGCCGGATCTACATATCCCGGATTTGAATTGGTTCAGTCCAGAATGTTCTTCGGGGAGGGGAAGACCAAGAATGAACAAGTGGACGTACGCTTAGGCCAGATCAGTGATGATTATGTGGAAACCTTGGGATACGATCTCTTGTATGGCCGGACTCTATCAAAAGGTGATATCGACCGTTCCGATGCCATAGTCCTTAATGAAACTGCCGTAAGGCGCTTGGGATACGTCGCATCAGATGCGGTCGGTAAGAATATTTACTACGTAGATTCCGGACAAAGGAAATCTTATGAGATTTTGGGGGTAGTGCGAGATTTTAACCATCAAAGTTTGCACAAGACCATAACGCCTTATGGACTCGTAGGATTGGAAGAGGCTCAACCTGCCTATTTTATCGCCAATGTTGGGCGAGGTAATTTGGATGAAGTAGTCTCAAAAATTCAAAATGTGTGGGGCAAAGTGAACAAAGGTACCCCCTTTGAATACTCATTTTTGGACGATGATTTCCAAAAGAATTACGAAAAGGAAAAACGGACTTCGATGGTCACCATAAGTTTTACGCTTATCGCCATATTCATTGCCTGTATAGGATTATATGGGCTGGCCTCTTACACGACCGAGCAACGAAAGAAAGAGGTCGGAATAAGACGGGTACTGGGGGCATCGGTTTTGGGTATTACAATATTGCACCTTAAGAACTTTTTAAAACTTGTCCTTATCGCATTGTTGATCGCCAGTCCTTTATCCTATTACTTGGGCAACAATTGGTTACAGGATTTTACCTATCGCATCGATATAGGTTGGCAACTGTTCCTTATCGGAGGGCTTTTTGTTATTTGCATCGCGTTTATTACAGTTGGCTCCCAAGTGGTAAAAGCCTCAATGGCAAATCCCATAAAGAATTTAAAAACGGAATAGTCCCCTAAAACGAGCTTTTAAGGGAAAAACTACAAAAGCAGACTTTCTATTGACAAGGCGTTCTGTTCTTGGGTTTTTTATGGTTTAATTTGCTAATTAAAGGCTATACACGGCATTGCAAATTTTAACACAAATAGCGGCACAAAAAGCTAGTATAAAACAAATTGTCACCCCTCATGTATTACGCCATAGCTTTGCCACCCATCTTTTAGAATCAGGAGTAGACCTAATAAAGATACAAGTTCTGCTGGGACATGGCTCTACCCGAACAACTGAAATATACACCCATGTAGCCGACAGATCGTTCATGAAAATCGAAGATTTACTATCTTAGGCGTATAATGGATATATGATCAATAATCATATACAATTGTTATGTCTCATTAAAAATCAAATTATGAAGGGTTATCTTCTTACACTATTTGTTCTACTCAATTTTCACTCAGTCAGCAGTCAAAATGCCAGAGCACGGGATTTGGGGATTCCTTTCGTGGGTATAACCGGAAAATACAATGCCATTACAGATGTTAAGGGGGTTGAAGTGGGCTATAGCACCATAATTGAGGGTGAAGGAAAAAACACTATAGGCAAAGGTCCTATCAGAACTGGGGTTACGGCAATATTTCCAAGAGGAAAATCAAAGAAATTCAGCCCTGTTTATGCGAATTGGTATAGCTTGAATGGCAATGGCGAAATGACGGGTACCACATGGATAACCGAATCCGGATTTCTAGAAACACCCATTATGATAACCAATACCAATAGTGTTGGTACTGTAAGACAAGCAGTTCTAAAATGGTTTGTAGATACGGACTGGTATAATGGTGAAGAATGGTGGTATACCTATCCTGTTGTTGCAGAGACTTACGATGGTTTTTTAAATGACATCTACGGATTTCATGTGCAAGAAAAACATGTAGTTGAAGCAATCAATAATTCATCAGGTGGTCAAATCGCCGAAGGCAATGTAGGTGGTGGGACAGGTATGATGTGTCTGGGTTTTAAAGGAGGCACAGGAACTTCATCAAGAATTGTTAGTATTGATAATTCAAACTACACATTGGGAGTACTTGTACAAGCCAACTTCGGAGCAAAACAAAATCTTACGATAGCAGGGGTTCCAGTTGGCATGGAACTCATGCATATGGAAAGTGAGGAATATAATGGTGCGCCTAAATCAACCAGAAAAGAAGGTACTGGTTCCATCATCGTTATTGTTGCTACAGACGCACCTCTTTTACCACATCAATTGAAACGTATTGCCCAACGTGTGCCCTTGGGCATAGGAAATGTTGGAGGGCGAGGACACAATGCCTCAGGTGATATTTTCCTAGCGTTTTCTACTGCAAATGAAAATGCTTTTAATCGTGAAGAAAGTACATCCGTTATTACGCTTTCAAATGACAAGATCAGTCCACTATTCAATGCTACGGTACAATCGGTAGAGGAGGCAATTATTAATGCCATGGTAGCTGCAAAAACCATGGACGGAATTAATGGAAATAAAAGCTATCGCCTACCTCACAAACCCACAATCGAAATTTTAAAGAAATTCAATCGCTATCAGATTGAACCTGAAATTCAAATGGACAGGTATACTGGAGAATATGAGTTAGCATCGAAATTGAAAATTATTATATCTAAAGAGAGAGATAAGTTATTTTACCAAGTTTCTGGAAGACAAAAATGGGAAATGACTCCAATTGATAAGTCAACTTTCAATGTATTCGGTATTGGAGGACGTATTGTTTTCAATATTGATGAAAATCAAAGTATATCTGAACTGATGATTATTAAAAATGGAGAGTTTGTCGCACAGAAAATAAAATAACGAGAAATAACAACATGTCCTATGAAAAGCCCTAGTCCAGTTCTTCAAAGTTAATATTTTTATTTTTTTACTTAAACCACCTTTTTTCCTTTAATATAACTTGCTCCGCATCCTATATGTGATCGGTCCTGAAAATGGGTCGTCACCGGCATCTGTATGATTATACGTTATAATAAGCCCGGCCACTTGCTATAAATATGTGATCCCCGCCCGGGGCGGAGCCACCCACGTTGTTTTGTGGTACAGGCTTGTCTACTTCCGTAGTGAGCTTGGTTATGTTCGACAATTATTCTATAACCCCTATCTCATAGGGAGTTTCCGTTTTTATTACTGCCAGGGTCCTGCAAAGCAGTTTTCTGGCCACTTTTATGATGATCTTCTTTGTGTCCTTACCTAAATGTTTGCGGTAATAGGCCTGCATTGCCGGATCTGCCCTTATGGCCTGCCAGGCGGCCTCCACGAAATAAGAGCGCATCAATCGGTGCGCGCGCATCGTCATGCCCATCGTTCTATGGGTGCCCCCGCTCTAGTGCACCCCTGGGGCCAGACCTATATAGCCGGCCAAATGTTTCACGCTCCCGAACCTTCTCAGGTCGCCCAGTTCGCAAAGTATGCCGCAGGCGACTATACCGCCGATGCCCGGTATGCTCCTGAGCAACATATAATCCTTCTTGTAATGTACCTTGCAATATCTTCTGAGCTGTGTCGATACATCACGCAGTTCTTTGTCGACGAACCGGAAGAAGCGCATTCGGCTCTCCAAAGTCGCTTTTGCGGTCGGGTACCTGAAAACCCTATCGTCCAACCATTTGCGGTACCTGTGGCTCCAATGGTCGTTATCGAACTCCTCCGGGACCTTAATGCCCTAATAGAGCAGTTGCATCTTGATGTAGGATCTCACCCGGCGGAAGTCCTTTACCAGGTCATTGCGCCGCCGAAAAAGACTGCGAAGCTGCTCACGTTCCCGCTCGGGAACAGCGATACTTTCCAAACGACCGTCCCTGAGTTCACGGCTGATAAGCTGGGCATCGATACGGTCCGTCTTGGTATGGCGCTCCTTGCCCTTACGGTGGATATCCGCAGGGTTCACCACCAGGGATCCCCATCCATAGGAAACAAAACAACGATGGGCATAATACCCGCAGCAACCTGCCTCATAGGCCGTACTTACCTCATGGCCCGGGAAATGTTTCGTTACATAGATCAATAATAGTTCGGGATCTGGAGGCATGCTAAATGATTTGCCGCAGAAAAGATCAGTGGTGCAATGTACCTTCCAACTTCGTTTGTGAATGTCGATACCAATGAATAGCTTTGGTAGAGCAGTTTGTTGAGATTCCATATCTTATAGTTTTAGAGAACTTTAAAGATACTTGACCGACTGCTTTTTCATCGATGCTATAATTCATTGCGACGGAATTTCCTAAACGGAAATTCCTATCTTGCAATGATGGCTAGGTTATCTCGGAATGTCCTTGCGGACGATTCCGCAACGAAACCATAGCCGAACCGTTGCCATTAATACTGACCATCCTTATAATTCCATCTTTTTTAATAAAATGTTCTCTAAATTGTCATATTTCTCAAACTATGGTAACTAAAGTAATAAAGGGACGTACTAAAAATGGAAAAACAAAAAAGCCTATTTCTATCCAAACTTGAGGAAAACCAAGATAAATTATATAGGCTTTGTTCAATATATTCTGATAATAATGAAGACTCAAAAGACCTATTTCAAGAGGTTTTAGTTCAAATCTGGAAGTCGATGAGTTCATTTAAAGGCAATTCATCTATTGGTACTTGGATGTTTAGGATAGCATTAAATGTTTGCCTTCGTTTCAAATCAAAATACACGAAAAACCAAAACCGATTTATAAGATTAGATAGTATGACTATTTGTAATATCGGTTCTGAAGTAGAAGACAAAAATAATAATGAAAAACTAATAACTTTAAGGAAGTGTATTAAAAAATTGAATGATGGAGATAAGGCAATAGTTGCTTTGTACTTGGAGGGTTTAGCATACCGAGAAATTTCAGAAATACTTGGGTTATCTGAAAATCACGTAGCCGTAAAAATCAAACGAATTAAATTAAAATTATTTAACTGCATAAATGGAATATCATGATAGAAGATGAATTAATTAAAATCTGGCAATCGTCCAGTAATCAAGAGCGTATAAAATTTGAGAAATCAAAATTAATGATTGAACTACAATCAAGTTTAAAGCGTTTAGACAAATGGTGGAACTATCTGGAACTTTCAGAAACGGTTTTAGCTGTATTTGGAGTTTTATTATCTACTCTTTTATTATTCAAAATTCCATTCATTCTGACAAAAATAGCATTGGGTTTAATGATTATTTGTGCAATTTATTTAATAATAAAATATCGAGGTGTAAAAAAGTTTCAGCCTAGTGACTTGGAAAAAGATTACCTCAGTTATCTCAAAAAAAACAGGGAATATCTTCAAGCACAAAAGAAATTCCTTAAATCATATTTCTATTGGGGAATATTACCAGTTTATCCAATAATGTTATTATTCACTATCAGCATTTGGGAAAAAGTTCCAATATATTTGATTGTCCTTATTAATGTGGCTTCAATCGGAATAGGTGTTTATGGATATTTCTTAAATAAAAAAAGAGTGAAAAAAGAAATAAACCCAAGAATATCTGGAATTAAGGAATTAATAAATCAATTGGAACAATAGCATATGAAATCCGAAAATAGACCATCAAGAGTTTCAACAAACTTTTTAAAACAATTATCAAAAATCTTGAGTTTTTCAACTTTAAAAACAAGAAGAGAAACAATCAAACAAAAGAGAAATCAAATTAGAAATAAAAAGTACTAATGGCAACAATTTGTATATTGTATATGCTCCCTTCGGGTAGCAAACGCATCATACAAGAAACGTTACCTGCAAGCTTAATAAAACGGAAATGAAAAAATTAATCTGGACATTTATTTTATCATCATTTTTCGTGCAAATCGGTATTGCTTGCGATTGTGGATTCAAAAGTTTGGAGGAACTCCAAAACCGGGAAATGGAGAATTCAGAATGCATTTTCATTGGAGAAATTATCGAAGTGAATAATGACCTGACCTATAAAATAAAGGTTATAGAATCATTGGACGGGGGGGACTTACAAGACAATATTTATATTGGCAAAAATTGGAAATCTTGCCAACCTTATGCTGAAAAAACAGGAACTTGGTTAGTCTATGGCAGAATGGAAAACGGATTTTTACAAATGAATGTCTGTGGCCTGAGCAGAGCTTTCGATAAGCCCATTGCGCCATCATCAAAGTCTGACCAAAAAATAGGTGATGGAAAAAATAAAATGACCGAAGAAGAATGGTATGCGGAATTTTGGAAAGGACAGAGAATAGATTTAGCGAATGAAATCATCGCTTTGAGAAGAAGAAGGGACGGTTTAAAGTAAAAGCCAGTAGCTAACAAAGCCTATAATTAATCCGGACTTATGGCTTATGGGCCAAGGTCTGTGTATATTTATAAAGGCGCAAAATCTTTGGGATTTTGCTTTCGAACAAAAAAAGAAAAAACAAAAAATCCGACCATTTTCATGATCGGATTTTCTTGGTCGGGGTGGCAGGATTCGAACCTGCGACCTCCGCGTCCCAAACGCGGCGCGATAACCGGGCTACGCTACACCCCGAGTGTATACAAAATATACTTAAAAAAGCGGAGAGACTGGGACTCGAACCCAGGCGACAGTTACCCGTCGACAGATTAGCAATCTGCTCCGTTACCACTCCGGCACCTCTCCTTTATTTCCAGATAAAAAGTATCCGAAAATGCGGATGCAAATGTACTTCTTCATACATTAGAACGCAACATTTTTTTTATTTTTTTACCCGTATTTAATCAGGTACTTGGAAGGTTATTCAGGATATTCTACCCGTAAATGGTAGATATTGGTCAACTTTTGTTTCAATATCTTTTTTACCGCTTCTATTTCTTTAAAAGTGATGTTGGCATTTAAAAATTGACCCGCCTGCATCTGTGCACTAATAATACGATCTACAAACTCGTTGATCATTAAAAACGTTGGGTTTTTTAAACTTTTGGAAGCAGCTTCTACCGAGTCTGCCATCATTAGGATAGCAGTTTCTTTAGAAAAAGGTATGGGCCCCGGATAGGTAAAATGCTCCCGGCTGGTATGAGTGTCGAGTTCTTGTTGTTTCTTGTAAAAATAGTAGACCAAATTTGTACCGTGATGCGTTCTAATGAAATCGATCACCCGATCTGGTAAGTTGTTTTTCCGGGCCATTTCAATACCTTCAATGACATGATCTATAATGATTTTAGCACTGTCTTTAGGGTTTAGCTCGTCGTGAGGATTTACATTGGTAATCTGATTTTCGGTGAAATAGGTGGGGTGGTTCATTTTTCCTATATCATGATATAGTGCCCCTACCCTAACCAGCATGGCATTGGCGCCAATTTCATTAGCTGCGGCCTCCGCAAGATTGGCCACCTGCAAGGAATGGTGAAAGGTGCCGGGGGCCTTATTGGAAAGTGTTTTTAATAAGCGGGAATTGGTATCCGAAAGTTCTAAGAGCGATACATCCGAAACCAGACCAAACATTTTCTCATAGATATAAATCAAAGGTTGTGCAAAGAGCGTAATCATACCGTTTAACAGGAAAAAACCAAAAGCCAACCAGACAATATTATCCAGATTTCCTTCATGGATGATATGAAAAGCCAGATAGCCCACAATATAGATCAAGGTAATTTGCCCTACGGAAATAAAGAGATTGGCCCTTTTGTATAGTTCCGATACCGAAAGTATGGTAACAATACCCGCTATAATCTGCAAAAAGATATATTCAAAACTGTTTGGTACCACAAAACCAAGGATCAAGACCGTAAGTACATGTACATAAAGTCCTAAACGGGCATCAAAAAAGGTCTTTAAAATAAGCGGTAAAATACATAGGGGTACCACATACACATAAGTTTCATTATACTTAACCACCAAGGTCGTAACAAAGACCATGAGTAGTATATTAAAGAAGATGAAAGTAACCTTGGTATTGTTCCTAAAAATTTCTTCCCGGTATTTTTTAAGAAACAGAAAAAGCATCATTAACACCAAGGCCACCAAAATGGTATAACCGAACAATATAAAATAATAATTGTTTGCCGTCCAGAGTTCGGATTTGTATTCCTCTTTGAGCGAATTCAATATTTTAAAATTCTCCGCTTCAACAACTTCGCCTTTAACAATAATCAGTTTTCCCTCATCTATGTTGCCCCTAGTATAAGATATCTTGGAGATTTCGTCCTCTTGCTCTTTTTGCGTAAGGCGTTCATCATAAAACACATTAGGTTTTACGATATCCGTAAACAAAGTGGTAAATAAATTTCTATAGCTCCTGTACCCCTTGTCCCTTAAAGTTCTGCTGATTACAGCATCAATGTCTTTGGAAGTATATAAATCTTGATAAAGCATTCTTTTTGCCTCATTGTCCCTCACCAGATAAATGCTCGAACTCGCGTTTTGAGTATCTGACGCAATAACTCCATTGGCATAGATGGCATCGAAGATTTCCTCACCGACCGTTTTTATCGCCGCCAGTTGCCTGGCACTAACATTTAGATTGGAAAAAAGGTCGGAAAATTTGGTGTCGAAAGCCTCTTGGGCGGCCGCTACCTCAGCATCGTTATAGGTATAGTAGTCGGTCTGATTGTTTTGGATGGCCAAACGTTCCTGTGCTATCTCTGTCTCCGTTTTTTTTATGGAAAAATCGAATGGCGCATAGAGGTTTTCATATTGCCAAGGTTTGCCCTTTTGAAATTCGTATTTGAACTTGCCCCCTTTTGGAAGAAAAAAAACGATTAGAAATATAGATACTAGATATAGGAAATATTTGTAAATAAGCGATTGATTCCTATAAACATTATCCAAAAATTTAGGCATAGTACAAAAGTATGTAATCAAAAATAGAAAAATATACGTTTAAAAAGTGTTTTTGTTGCGATAACCCATATGTGGATGTTCATATTTTATTGTATTAAAGGGCAACTTATAAGCTTTTGATTTATTAATTTCGTAGCATTAAATTTGTACCCTATGAAGGAAGTTGTAATTGTATCTATGGCCAGGACGCCCATTGGGAGTTTTATGGGATCGTTGTCTACCATACCGGCACCTAGGCTGGGTGCTATTGCCATAAAAGGCGCATTGGAAAAAATTAACCTCGCACCGGAATTGGTGGAGGAGGTTCTTATGGGCAATGTGGTACAGGCCGGCACTGGGCAAGCTCCTGCCAGGCAAGCGGCTATCTATGCGGGTATCCCCGATACGGTACCTTGCACTACCGTAAACAAAGTATGCGCTTCCGGGATGAAAACCGTTATGCAGGCAGCCCAGGCAATTGCTTTGGGAGACGCTTCCATTGTTGTTGCCGGAGGTATGGAAAATATGAGCTTAATTCCGCATTACGTGCATATGCGCAATGGGGTAAAATTTGGGCCAGGTACGCTTACAGATGGCATGCAAAAAGACGGTTTGGTAGATGTATATGATGAAAATGCCATGGGTGTTTGTGCAGATGCATGTGCCGCAAAATATGAGTTTAGTAGAGAAGATCAGGATAATTTTGCCATCCAATCCTACCAGAGATCGGCCGAAGCTTGGAAAGCCGGAAAGTTCAATGGGGAAGTAGTTCCTGTTGAAGTTCCGCAAAGGCGAGGAGAACCTGTTATTGTAAGTGAGGATGAAGAGTTTAAAAATGTAAAACTGGAAAAAATCCCGGCCTTACGCCCTGCATTTTCCAAAGACGGTACGGTTACGGCAGCAAATGCTTCTACCATAAACGATGGTGCTGCGGCTCTGGTTTTAATGAGTGCCGAAAAGGCCAAGGCCCTAAATTTGGAACCGTTGGCCAAAATAAAAAGTTATGCCGATGCGGCCCAGGAGCCAAAATGGTTCACTACGGCTCCGGCCAAGGCGCTTCCCGTGGCCTTGGACAAAGCAGGAATAACCATCGATAAGGTAGACTATTTTGAATTTAACGAGGCTTTTGCCGTAGTAGGATTGGCCAATACCAAGTTATTGGGTCTTACCGATGAGAACGTTAATGTTAATGGTGGAGCCGTTTCTCTTGGGCACCCGTTAGGATGTTCCGGGGCCAGAATTATAATTACACTGCTTAGTGTTTTGGAACAAAACAATGGCAAAATAGGAGCAGCGGCAATATGTAATGGAGGGGGTGGTGCTTCCGCAATGATCGTGGAAAGAAATTAATAACAGCTCCTCTAAAGAAGTCCTATGCAATACGGTATTTGCCCCCTAAGTGTCATTCCAGTAAGACAAATTACGGACCATGGGGGCGAAATGATTACCCAGCTATTGTATGGAGATCATTTTAAGGTATTGGAGCAACAAAAAAAATGGAGCAGAATACGCATCGCCTTTGACAACTCCGAAGGATGGGTAAGCAACGACCAAATTACACTAATCCAAGAGGCAGATTTTAAAGCCATCGAGGAATCTAAAGAATCCAAATTTATAACGGACCTGGTTGCCTTTGCCGCTACGGAAACCGAGGTGTTGATTCCTCTTGTAATCGGATCTAACGTGGGGCATTTGCATTTGTTTTCGCATAGGTACGAAGGTGCTCATAGTTGTGGTGTTAAGGGAAAAGATCAGCTGGTAGCAACTGCCTTACTCTATTTAAACGCACCCCATTTGAAGGGGGGCAAAACTCCTTTTGGACTGGATTGCTCCGGATTTGCCCAAATGGTATATAGAATAAACGGTCACCACTTACTACGAAGTGCCCTGGAACAATCTACACAAGGAGAGGCACTGAGTTTTATCGAAGAAAGCGAAGCCGGTGACCTAGCTTTTTTTGATGACAAAGAAGGAACCATAGACCATGTGGGCATTATACTAAAAAACAACTACATCATTCATGTCCATGGAAAGGTAAGAATAGATCGTTTGGACCACACAGGAATCTTCAATACCGAAATAGGGAATTATTCGCATAAGCTGAGGGTCATAAAAAAGATTGTCCAATAAAAAAGCCTCCAAACAATTGGAGGCTTTTTTATTGATTGGGATTGGAAATTTTACTCACCTAATAATTTCTTTACGCGCATAAAGTTTTCGTTGTCACCCATAGCACCGTAAATGTTCTTCAGTTGAGACAGAATACCCTGGTTGTCCGGGTTTGTTTTGAGCGACTCTTCCAAAATATTGGCTCCTTGCAAAAACAAATCATCTTTCTGCTTTTTTAGCTCATCATATCTGGCAATGTCCGCTCTAGAATTACCCAGGCTGTTCATTTCATCAATCAATCCGTTGCCTTCGTTTACATAGGTAGTAGAAAGGTTCAACTGGGCGTTGATGTATCCAGGGTTTATTTCCAAGGCCTTCATATACGAAGCACGAGCTTCTTCTATATTGCCCTGTTCCATACTTACTACACCAATATTATAATGCAAGTCTGGATTATCAGGGGCCATTTCAGTAGCCTCGGCCATTAGCGACTTAAATTTTTCCTTATCACCTAACTTAAAATGTAAGTTGGCTTCGCTAAGGATTAGGTTAATATCGGAGGGGTCGTCTGCTCTTGCATCGGCATAAGCTTTTAAAGCTTTGTCGTCTTGTCCCAATTGCGTATAGATCAACGCCATATTCTTAACGATCTCCGAGCTTTTAGAGGGCGATGTTTCATCTTTTGGATCGGTGTACGTACCAGATTTAACCATTAGATCGCGTTGAACTTTTTCCATGGTCTCCACTTCACCCGTCGCTGAATTAACAGCAGTATAGGTTACTTCGCTACCATTATATCCTAAATTCTTAAGCTCTTCATAATAGGCCAGTGCTTCTTCGTAGTGATGACCGTTAACCGCACTACTCGCCGCATAATAAAGATATAGCGTATCCTTTGGACTTAGTGAATAACCCAAATACAATTTTTCCGCAGCCTCCTTAAATTTCTTCTGATTGTTGTCCTCTACGGCGCCATTGACCAAATCCGCCACCATAATGGCCAGTTTTTGTTCGGCTTCGGCCTTATACTTAACTTTTCCAGTCGCTTCTTCTATAGAAACCACCTTTTTAAATGAAGCGATCGCCTCATCAAATGCGCTGGTATCCCCAGCTTTTGCCAAGGTAGAATAGGTATTGCCCCTTACAAAATGATATTGTGCCTTTAACTTGTCATCGGCTCCGTCTATTAAACCAGCAGCTCCGTCCAAAGCGGTCTTGGCCGCTGCCGCATCTCCCGCTTTTAACGCCTTCTCCGCAGTTTTAATTTCCGCCTTTTGCGAAAATCCGACTATGGAAAAGGTCATAGCCGCAAGAATTAAAAATTTAGTTTTCATAGTAATGTGTATTAATGTATTAGTGTTCATCTATCTCTATTTAGTTGATTCGTTATCATCCTTATCAATAGCCGTACCATTTTCTTCATTCACCTCAATATCCATGATATCAATTTCATCAACGGCCTCTTCATCCTTCATAACTTTTGCCACTGCGGCAATGGAATCGTTCTCTTTTATATTGATAAGTTTTACGCCTTGTGTGGCCCTACCCATAACCCTAAGGTCCTCTACGCTCATACGGATAGCAATACCCGATTTATTGATGATCATTAGGTCGTCAGCGTCGCAAACACTTTTAATCGCCACCAAGCCACCGGTTTTTTCGGTAATGGATATGGTTTTAACACCTTTTCCTCCCCTATTGGTAATTCGGTAATCATCTAAATTGGAACGTTTGCCGTATCCGTTTTCAGAAACGACCAAAACTTCGTCATCAAAATTATGTACGGAAATCATCCCAATTACCTCGTCATTATCATCGGCCAAAGTAATTCCTCGTACACCGGAAGCATTTCTTCCCATAGGCCTGGTCTTTCCTTCTTCGAACCGGATAGCTTTCCCCGATTTTAATCCTAAGAAAATCTGACTGGTACCAGTAGTAAGTTTGGCTTCCAACAATTCGTCCCCTTCTCGTATGCCTATGGCATTTATACCATTCTGGCGAGGTCTGGAGTATTGCTCCAAAGAAGTCTTTTTAACAGTACCCTTTTTGGTGGCCATAATTACGTAATGGCTGTTTACATATTCTTCATCCTTTAAATCCTGAGTACAGATAAATGCTTTGACCTTATCGTCTTGCTCAATATTGATCAAATTCTGAATGGCTCTACCCTTAGAGGTTCTGCTACCTTCGGGAATTTCATAAACCCGCATCCAGAAGCACTTCCCTTTTTGGGTAAAGAAAAGCATGTACTGATGATTTGTACCTACAAATAGATGTTCTAAAAAGTCTTCGTTTCTTGTGGAAGAGGCTTTTTGGCCAACTCCGCCCCTATTTTGAGTCTTGTACTCCGTAAGTGGGGTACGTTTTATATAACCCGCATGTGAAATGGTAATGACCACTTGCTCATCCGGAATCATATCTTCTATACTAAGGTCGCCTCCCGCAAAATTGATCTCCGAACGTCTATCATCGCCATATTTTTCTTTAACCAGTAATAGCTCGTCCTTAATAATTTGCATTCTTCTGTCCTTTTTGGCAAGAATGTCCTTTAAATCGGCAATGGTCTTAATAATTTCCTCGTACTCGGACCGTAGTTTATCTTGCTCAAGACCAGTAAGTTGTCTTAACCTCATCTCAACAATGGCCCTAGACTGTATTTCGCTCAATTTAAAGCGTTCCATAAGGTTCTCCCTAGCTTCGTCCGGATTGGAAGAAGCACGGATAATGGCAATAACCTCATCAATATTGTCCGAAGCTATGATAAGACCTTCGAGTATGTGCGCCCGGTCTTCCGCTTTCTTAAGTTCGTACTTGGTACGGCGTACCACCACATCGTGCCTATGTTCCACAAAATAGTGGATCATTTCCTTTACATTGAGCAGTTGGGGCCTTCCTTTGACCAATGCAATATTGTTTACACTAAAAGATGACTGAAGGGCTGTATACTTATATAGCGTATTTAGTACAATATTCGGAATAGCATCCCTTTTAAGAATATAGACCACCCGCATTCCGTTCCTATCGGATTCGTCCCTTATCGTGGAAATACCATCAATTTTCTTTTCATTGATCAAATCAGCGGTTTTCTTGATCATATCCGCTTTGTTGACCTGATAAGGAATCTCTGTAACCACAATACATTCCCTACCCTGAACTTCTTCAAAAATAGCCTTGGCCCGCATTACCACTCTTCCACGACCTGTGTGAAAGGCTTCTTTTACACCATCATAGCCATAAATAATACCTCCGGTAGGGAAATCGGGGGCCTTAATATGTGTAATGAGTTCATCGATCTCTATATCGTTGTTATCAATATAGGCCACGGTACCGTCCACAACCTCGGAAAGGTTGTGGGGAGGCATGTTTGTTGCCATACCCACTGCAATACCTGAAGCTCCATTGATTAATAAATTAGGAACCCGTGTAGGCAATACGGTAGGTTCTTCCAAAGAATCGTCAAAGTTGAGCTGGTGATCAACAGTGTCTTTATCTATATCCGCCAACATGTCGTCAGCTATCTTTCGCATTCGCGCCTCCGTATATCGCATAGCCGCCGGGCTGTCCCCATCTATGGAACCAAAGTTTCCCTGTCCGTCTACCAACATATAACGTAAACTCCATTCTTGGGCCATACGCACCATGGAATCATACACGGAAGTATCCCCATGGGGGTGATACTTACCTAAAACCTCCCCTACTATACGGGCCGATTTCTTATGTGAGCTGTTAGATCTTACACCCAGTTCGTGCATTCCGTACAACACTCTTCTGTGCACCGGTTTTAGACCATCTCTAACATCTGGCAGTGCACGTGACACAATGACCGACATTGAGTAGTCAATATAGGCCGATTTCATTTCGTCCTCTATGTTGATAGGAATCAATTTTTCTCCTTCCGCCATTTCAAATTTTAATGTTTATTTTTTGGTTAAAAAAGCAAGCCAATATACATAAAATCACACCTTTTAGAGCATGGAAAGGATACTTTTACCAATAATTTATTAACACCTAATATAAGGGTTTTGGTTAATAATTTGCGTGTTAATTTTTTTGTAAATCATGGTTTTTTTCGTCATTTAGGCCAACTTTATCGAATATAGGTACGGTATTTGCTCAAGTATCGCATAGATTTACTATTTTTAAAGTTGAAAGGATAATTATGGACGATAATTTTTCCCCCAGGGTAAAAGATGTAATTGCATACAGTAAAGAGGAAGCATTGCGACTTGGTCACGATTTTATTGGTACCGAGCATCTAATGCTTGGCCTTTTGAGAGACGGAAATGGGAAGGCTATCAACATTCTTGATGCATTGGATGTTGATTTGGACCATTTACGCAGAAAAGTGGAAATTCTGAGTCCGGCCAATCCAAATTCTGGCAATACCCAAAAGGATAAGAAAAACCTACATTTGACAAGGCAGGCAGAGCGTGCGCTGAAAACTACTTTTTTAGAGGCAAAACTCTTTCAAAGTTCTTCAATAAACACCGCACATTTGCTATTGTGCATCCTTAGGAACGAAAACGATCCTACCACTAAGTTGCTGCATAAACTACGTGTGGACTACGATGGGGTTAAAGATCAATTTAAGTCGATGATCACCAGCGATGACGATTTCATAGATTCTCCTACTTCCGAATCCTTCCCGAGCGACTCGGACGAAACCAATGAAGGTAAGGAAAGTACCTTTGGTACCCCTACTAGCCAAAAAGGAAGTAAGAAATCCAAAACACCTGTGCTAGACAATTTTGGCAGAGATCTTACCCAACTTGCAGAAGAAAACAAATTGGATCCTGTGGTTGGCAGGGAAAAAGAAATTGAAAGGGTCTCTCAAATACTTAGTAGAAGAAAAAAGAACAATCCCTTACTTATAGGGGAACCAGGCGTTGGTAAAAGTGCCATTGCAGAAGGCTTGGCCCTCCGTATAATCAATAAAAAAGTATCGCGTATCCTATACAACAAACGCGTGGTAACTTTGGATTTGGCATCACTGGTTGCCGGTACTAAATACCGCGGACAATTTGAGGAACGCATGAAAGCCGTGATGAACGAATTGGAAAAGAACGATGACGTTATCCTGTTCATTGACGAGATACATACCATCGTTGGCGCTGGTGGAGCTACTGGTAGCTTAGACGCTTCCAATATGTTTAAGCCCGCACTTGCAAGGGGTGAAATTCAATGTATCGGCGCCACTACTTTGGACGAATACAGACAATACATTGAAAAAGATGGTGCCTTGGAACGCCGCTTCCAAAAGGTAATGGTAGAGCCTACAACCGTAGAAGAAACCATTGAAATACTTAAAAATATAAAAGGCAAATACGAAGATCACCACAATGTCAACTATACGGACGAAGCGCTTATTGCTTGCGTTAAATTGACAAATAGATATATGACCGATAGGTTTCTGCCAGACAAAGCTATAGATGCTCTGGATGAAAGTGGTTCTAGGGTACATATTGTTAATATGGATGTTCCCAAACAGATCCTTGAGTTGGAAAAACAGTTGGAAGACGTACGCGAGCTTAAAAACAGCGTTGTAAAAAAACAACGTTATGAGGAAGCTGCCAAACTTAGGGACGATGAAAAACGGCTAGAAAAAGAACTGTCGGTAGCCCAAGAAAAGTGGGAAGAAGACAGCAAACTTCATAGAGAAACCGTTAGCGAAGACAATGTGGCCGAT
This sequence comes from Spongiimicrobium sp. 3-5, assembly GCF_046557915.1. Taxonomy (NCBI): domain Bacteria; kingdom Pseudomonadati; phylum Bacteroidota; class Flavobacteriia; order Flavobacteriales; family Flavobacteriaceae; genus Spongiimicrobium; species Spongiimicrobium sp. 3-5. The sequence goes on along the minus strand of NZ_JBHEBG010000004.1, from coordinate 254,188 downwards.
GTGGTTTCCATGATGAGTGGAATTCCCGTTAACAGAATTGCACAGACAGAAAGCAACAAGTTGGCAGAACTACCCGACCTAATCAAAGGAAATGTAATAGGCCAGGACGAAGCCGTGGCAAAAGTGGCAAAAGCCATACAAAGAAACAGGGCCGGCCTTAAAGATCCCAATAAACCTATTGGATCCTTTATATTCTTAGGGCAGACAGGTGTTGGAAAAACCCAATTGGCAAAGATTTTGGCCAAAGAATTGTTTGATTCCGAAGATGCCCTTATCCGTATTGATATGAGCGAGTATATGGAAAAGTTCGCCATTTCGAGATTAGTAGGAGCACCTCCAGGTTATGTAGGTTATGAAGAGGGCGGACAGCTTACCGAAAAAGTAAGACGCAAACCCTATTCCGTAATTCTATTGGATGAAGTGGAAAAGGCGCATCCAGATGTTTTTAATATGTTATTGCAAGTATTGGACGATGGTTTTCTAACAGATAGCCTTGGTAGAAAAATAGACTTTAGAAACACCATTATTATAATGACATCCAATATTGGTGCACGACAACTAAAAGATTTTGGACAAGGCGTTGGTTTTGGTACTGCAGCGAAGAAGTCACAGGCAGATTCGCATCAGAAAACGGTTATCGAAAATGCCCTAAAAAAGGCCTTTGCGCCAGAATTTCTGAATAGAATAGATGATGTCATTGTCTTTAATCCTTTAGAAAGGGAACACATCCATAAAATTATAGATATTGAATTGGATAAATTGTTCGCAAGAATAAAGGATATAGGATACGACCTTAATCTAACGGAAAAAGCCAAGGATTACATTGCCGATAAAGGTTTTGATAAGCAATATGGGGCTAGGCCGCTAAAACGGGCCATACAGAAATACATTGAAGATGCCCTTGCCGAAGAGATCGTTAATTCCAAATTACAGGAAGGCGACAGTATATTCATGGATTTGGATAAAAAGAAGGAAGAACTTACCATAGAGATTAAAAAAGCACAGAAATCTTCCAAGGCATAAATTTGTACGAATTTAATGATAAGGGAGTCGAATTAATCGGCTCCCTTTTTTTGTGCCTGCCATCCAACAAGTAGGAATTAAAATACAGTATGGTATATTCTAAAGCCATATAAACGATATTTAGGCCTTTAGTCTAATATTTTTCTCAAAATCTCACTATACATCTACTTTCGTTTCAGACACTATAAATTACAGAAAATGAAAGTCGGACCGGCTAAGAAAACGATTATCGTTAAGGAGTATAATTTGGAGATTGGTAAAATTCAAGTATTTGATAATTACATGGTCTCCATATTCGAAGAGGGGTCTACCCTAACTTTGGAAAGGGCCTATCAAATAATTGGCATTTCCGAAATTCACTTCAGGGGAAGGAATTTTGGTTTTATCAGCATGCGCAAAAACTCTTATGCGATAGATCCAACCATTTACAATTATTTAAGGGAATTGGAAAATCTAAAGGCTTTTGCCATTGTTTCCGTAAAGGAAATAGATATGCACAATTTTAAGATTGAAAAATTGTTCTATAAGAAATCCATGAAATTCTTTATTAAATACGACAATGCCCTAACCTGGGTAAAAAGAAGGGTAAGGGCCAAAAAGAAGATATAAGCTATTCTTCCGGAGTTTCCTCAGGCTCCGGTGCTTCCTGAATTTTGAAGAGGTCTAAAAAGGCCTCCCCAAGATGTTCTATTATTATTGAGGCGGTTAACGCCTGATATCCCCATTTTTCTATTGCAATATCGGCCGCTCTTCCATGTAAGTAAACGCCAAAAACGGCTGCCTTTAAAGCCTCATATCCTTGAGCCAATAACCCTGTTATAATACCTGTAAGTGCATCCCCGCTGCCAGCGGTAGCCATTCCCGGGTTTCCAGTAGTATTAATGTAACCCCTACCCTTATAGATCGTAATGGTATTACTACCCTTAATCACCAAAATACTATTGTGCTTTTTAGAAAAAGCCATGGCTTTTTTAAGCTTGTCAAAGTCGTCTTTCCACGCGCCAATCAGTCGTTCCAACTCCTTGGGGTGCGGGGTAAGCACCGTTTGATCGGGTAAGTTTTTAAGAGCTTCTTTATTTTCTGCCAATATGTTTATTCCATCGGCGTCTACGACCAAAGGTTTATCATTTTGGGAAAGAAAATCAATAAATGCCTTTGTCGTGGCTTTTGCCTTCCCCATTCCCATTCCAATACCGATTACCGTTGGATCTATACCAAAATCTATCTTGGTTATGTTACGGTCATCTACATCGGTAATTACCATACCTTCGGGGAAAGAAGATTGCAAAGGAATATAACCACAAGAGGGCACGTAGGTTGTTACTAGGCCACTACCTGAAGAAAGAGACGCTTTGGCAGCCAAGGTTACTGCTCCTATCTTACCATAACTCCCTCCAATAATAAGTGAATGCCCGTATGTTCCTTTATGCGAGAATTTGGTTCTGGGCAAATACAAGGGCAATACTTCATGCTTACCTATGAGTTCGTAATCGGTTTGGGTACCCATCATATACTCCGGGTCCAAACCAATATCCAATACCTCCCATTGTTCTATAAAAATGCCCGTTTCTGGGAGGAAAAAAATCAATTTTGGTGCCTGAAAACTAAGTACGTAATTAGCCTGCATTATTCCCTCTTGTGCTCCTCCAAGAAATCCATTGGCGGAAAGCCCAGAAGGTAGATCTACAGAAAGTACAAACGCCCCTGAGGCGTTCAAATGTGCCATTAGTTTTACCACCCATTCGGCTGGTGGCCTGTTAAGACCAATACCAAAAATGGCATCTACAATAATGTCATCCACATCAATTAAAGGTAACTCGGAATCCTCGTTCAAAAAATCGGGCCATAATTTTCTTTCCTTCAATCTATTAAGGTTGATCAAGAAGTCCTTGGACCGTTTTTCGCTATAGTTTACTACGTATACCGCAATATTGTAACCGTGCTCTTGTAAATGTCTTGCCAAAGCAATACCATCGCCCCCATTATTTCCTATACCACAGAACAAATGTATTTTAACCTGCGCGCCCTGCATACGTAAATGCATCCAGTTAAAAATTTGTATCGCCGCGCGCTCCATAAGCTCTTCGCTCTGGATCTGTTGTTTTTCAATTGTGAATTTATCAGCTTCGTATATCTGTTTAGCAGTAAAAATCTTCATTCAATATAAATATTTGACAAATGCTGACAATTTTGTAAAAATTTCGGAAAACATTTGATTAGGGTACCAAAAATACTACATTTGAGGCTTTCAAAGAAGTATGCTTTATTTAAACGCACATACCCAAGATTCCCTATCTACATCTAACAATGGTTGTGTTATTGCTACCACCACTACCCCATTGGGGTAAGCTGCTATATATCTGTCCGTCTTTCGCATATTTTGTATTAATACATCATTACCTTTTAATTTGACACTATGAAAGTTCTAAAATTTGGCGGTACCTCGGTTGCCAATGAAGAAAATATCACCCATGTAAAAAATATTGTTGCACAAGTAGATGACCATAAGGTTATCGTTGTGGTATCCGCTCTTGGTGGCATTACAGATCTTTTGCTAGAGACTGCGGGGCAGGCTGCTGAGCAGAACGGTGATTACAAGAATAACCTAAAAGTAATTGAAGAAAGGCACTTACAAACCATAAAAGCCCTTATTCCCATTGACCAGCAAAGTAAAACACTTAGCAAAGTAAAAAGTGAACTCAATAGTCTGGAAACTCTGTTAGAAGGCGCTTTTTCCATTGGAGAGATAACACCGAAGCTTTCGGACAAAATAGTTAGTTACGGCGAGCTCTTGTCTTCCTATATTATCAGTGAATTCTTTATAACCGCTGATTTGGATGCAGTACATAAAGACGCTAGGGAACTAATAAAAACCAACGACATACATGGAAAGGCAGTAGTTAATTTTGACCTTACCAATACAAAATGTCGGGATTTTGTTTCCAATTCATCCAACAAAATAATTGTTTTAGGCGGCTTTATAGCCAGTGCCACTAATGGAGACTCCACGACATTGGGCCGAGGCGGGTCTGATTATACTGCCGCGATTATCACCGGTGCCATCAATGCCGATATCCTTGAGATATGGACCGATGTAAGTGGTATGTACACAGCAAACCCAAAAATTGTAAAGCAAGCCCGGGCCATAGACCATATCTCTTACGAAGAAGCAATGGAACTATCCCATTTTGGAGCCAAGGTACTGTACCCTCCTACTATACAACCTGTGCTTTCCATGGGTATTCCGATCCGCATAAAAAATACCTTTAAGCCCTCCGATCCCGGTACTTTAATTACCAAAAATCAACTCAAAGAAGGCAAAACGGTAAGAGGAATTAGCCATGTAGAGCATATTGCCTTGTTATCTTTGGAAGGATCCGGTATGGTAGGTATCCCCGGAATTTCAAAACGTTTTTTTGAGGTGCTCTCATTGAATCAAATAAGTGTCATCCTCATAACCCAAGCATCCTCTGAACATTCTATTTGTGTAGGAATTTCATCGGACGATATTGATCGTGCCGTTCTTGTGGTCAATGAAGCTTTTGAATATGAAATCTCCTTGGAGAAAATAAAACCCGTAATCGCTGAAAAAGATTTGGCCATTATTGCCCTAGTGGGCGACAAGATGAAGAGTCATCAAGGACTTAGCGGTAAAATGTTCAGTACTTTGGGAAAAAATAATGTAAACATCAGGGCAATAGCGCAAGGCGCATCCGAAAGAAATATCTCCGCGGTAATTGACAAGGAAGATGTTAAAAAAGCGCTGAACTCCCTGCACGAGGAATTCTTTGAAGAGAACATAAAACAATTAAACCTGTTTGTAATGGGCGTAGGAAACGTAGGTTCCAAATTGCTTACCCAAATACAGCAGCAACAAAAATACCTTAAGGAGAACTTAAAGCTTAATATCCGGGTTATAGGTATTTCTAACTCGCGTACCATGGTCTTTTCAGAGAACGGTATTGCCTTAGATTCATGGGAAAAAGCCTTGGCGGCAGGTGAAAAAGCAGATAAAACAGCTTTTTTTAACAAGGTAAAGGAACTAAATTATAGGAACAGTATTTTTGTGGACAATACCGCTAGTGATATCGTTTCCGATACCTATGCTACCTACTTGGGACAAAGTATTTCTGTGGTTACCTGCAACAAAATTGCCTGTTCATCGGAATACAATAACTATAGAAAACTTAAAAACCTGGCTAAGGAATACAACGCCCCATTTTTGTTCGAAACTAATGTTGGTGCCGGACTTCCCATCATAGATACCCTTAAACACCTAATAGCCTCCGGGGATAAAGTGCTAAAAATACAGGCCGTATTATCTGGTAGCCTAAACTTTGTTTTCAACAATTTTAATGCGAAAAACACCTTTAAAGATATTGTAAAACAGGCACAGGAAGAAGGCTATACCGAACCCGATCCAAAAATTGATCTAAGCGGCGTAGACGTAATGCGAAAAATTCTAATTTTGGCACGTGAGAGCGGCTATCAGCTCGAAATTGAAGACATTGAGAACAAATCTTTCTTACCACAGCAAGCTTTGGACACCAAAAATAACGAAGATTTCTTTTCATCATTAGAGAAAAACGAAGCGATTTTTCAGGAACTTTATAAGGAGGCTCAAGCTTCGGAAAGTAAACTAAAATATGTAGCGCAATTTGAAGATGGGAAAGCCAGTGTTGGATTGCAAAACATTCCCAAGAAACACGATTTTTACAACTTGGAAGGTAGCGATAACATTGTATTGTTTTACACGGAACGTTATCCAGATCAACCTATGATCATAAAAGGGGCCGGTGCAGGGGCGGAAGTTACCGCTTCCGGTATCTTTGCAGATATCATTAGAATTGGTAATTTTTAATTATGGAAGAAATAAGAGTATTCTGTCCGGCCACTATTGCCAATATTTCTTGTGGGTTTGATGTATTAGGGCTGGCCTTGGATGCTGTAGGTGATGAGATGGTTGTAAGGAAATGCAAGGAAAACACTATAAAAATCACTAAACTCGAAGGGCAAGATCTACCTAAACAAACATTGCAGAATGTTGCGGGCGTTGCGGGATTGGCTTTACTGGAAAAGGCAGATTACAAGGGTGGGTTCGAAATCGAAATCTACAAAAAAATAAAGGCCGGTAGTGGTATTGGTAGCAGTGCTGCCAGCAGTGCCGGTGCCGTTTGGGCCATGAACCAATTGCTAGGCAAACCGTTTGCAACCATAGACTTGGTAAAATTTGCCATGGAAGGGGAGCGTTTGGCCAGTGGAGTTGCTCATGCTGATAACGTTGCCCCCGCCCTTTTTGGGGGTTTTACCTTGGTACGTAGTTATAGCCCGTTAGACATTATACGAATAGATGCTCCCACTGCCCTATTTGCAACCGTAATCCATCCACAAATAGAAATTAAAACCTCGGACTCCCGTAAAATACTTAAGACAAAAATATCTTTGGAAGATGGTATTAAACAGTGGGGCAATGTAGGCGGACTCATAGCCGGACTATATACAAACGACTATGATCTTATTGGTAGATCATTGATCGATCATATTGTAGAACCTATAAGATCTATCCTTATTCCCGGTTTTGATGAAGTAAAGGCCAACGCCAACGCCGCAGGTGCCTTAGGTTGTGGAATTTCCGGTTCCGGACCCTCTATTTTCGCGCTTAGTAAAGGAAAGGAGACAGCCGAAAAAGTAGCCATTTCCATGGACAGCGTATACCAAAATATTGGAATCTCCCATGATATACACATATCCAAAATTAATGTAGAAGGAATAAAGATCTTAGCATAAATGAAATTCTATAGTCTAAATAAGCAAGCCCCTCAGGTATCCTTTAAAGAGGCAGTGATCAATGGTATAGCCCCAGATCAGGGTTTGTATTTTCCGGAGGCCATAACGCCTTTACCAGATTCTTTTTTTAATGCTATCGATGATCTTCATCCGCATCAAATTGCTTTTGAGGCCATTCACCAATTTGTGCACGAGGATATTCCCGAAGATGTGCTTAAAACGATTATCGCGCAGGTACTCGACTTCGATTTTCCCGTCGTGGAAATCGAGGAAAATGTGGCTACTTTAGAGCTCTTCCATGGTCCTACCATGGCATTCAAGGATGTAGGTGCCCGCTTTATGGCGCAATGTCTTGGGTATTTTTTTGAAGGTGAAGGTAAGGAGGTTACCGTTTTGGTGGCGACCTCGGGTGATACGGGAGGAGCCGTGGCCAATGGGTTTTTAGGTGTTAATGGCGTAAAAGTCGTTATTCTTTATCCTAGTGGTAAGGTAAGCGATATCCAAGAGAAGCAACTGACCACATTGGGTGAAAATATTACGGCATTGGAAGTAGATGGTACTTTTGATGATTGTCAGCGCATGGTTAAAACTGCATTTTTAGACCAAGATTTGCTTAAGCATATGCGGCTAACCTCGGCCAACTCCATAAATGTGTCGCGTTGGCTGCCACAGCTGTTTTATTTTTTGTTCGCTTACCAAAAGGCAAAATCCAAAGGGAAAGAAATAGTTTTTTCCGTTCCCAGTGGCAATTTTGGAAATATTTGTGCCGGTATGGTTGCGCAACGCCTTGGAATGCCAGTACAACATTTTATAGCGGCCACTAATGTAAATGATATTGTACCGCAGTTTATGAAAAATGGCAACTACCATCCTAAACCATCGGTAGCTACTATTTCCAATGCCATGGATGTAGGAGACCCTAGCAATTTCATACGTATTCGACATCTATATAAAGATAATTTTGACCAGCTCTCGGAAAACCTCGTCTCCCATTCCTTCAATGACGAGCAAACCAGGGCAGCCATTCTTAAAATTTACAATAGCACTGGTTATGTTGCAGATCCCCATGGGGCTGTGGGTTACCTGGGACTTAAAAAATATCAGGAAGAACATCCGGAAACCTATGGTATATTTTTAGAGACCGCCCATCCGGTAAAGTTTTTGGACGTTGTAGAGGACACCATCGAACAACACATAGATATCCCAGAAAAAATTGCAGCGCTATTGGACTTGGAAAAGCGGGCCCTCCCCATTTCAAATTACGAGGAGTTAAAGACATATCTGTTGGCAAACTAAATCTATTTCCCTAAAATTTTATAATAAAAAGATTTCTAAATACAGCCTTCTTTATCGATTATTATTTCGATAAATTTGCCCCTCAATTCACCAGTATGAAAAATACAGCATTGACCGAAACCCATGAGGCCTTAGGGGCAAAAATGGTTCCATTTGCAGGATATAATATGCCTGTTTCCTATGAAGGTGTAAACGTAGAACACGAGATTGTCCGCAATGGCGTAGGTGTTTTTGATGTTTCGCATATGGGAGAATTTTTAATAGAAGGACCTAACGCCTTGGATTTAATTCAGAAGGTTACCTCTAACGACGCCAGCAAACTTACCGTTGGAAAAGCACAATACAGTTGCTTGCCAAATGAGACCGGTGGTATCGTAGATGATTTGATCGTTTATAGGATAAAGGAAGAAGTATATCTATTGGTAGTAAACGCATCCAATATAGAAAAAGATTGGGACCATATCTCCAAATACAATAAGGATATTGGTGCTACTATGCGTAATATTTCCGAAGATTACTCCCTTCTGGCCATTCAGGGACCAAAAGCCGTGGAGGCAATGCAATCGCTTACTTCGGTAGATTTATCTGCAATAAAATTTTACACTTTTGAAGTATCCGATTTTGCTGGTATACCCCATGTAATAATATCGGCAACGGGCTATACGGGTTCTGGTGGCTTTGAAATCTATTGCAAGAATAGCGAGGTAAAACAAATTTGGGATAAAGTAATGGAAGCCGGAGCTGCCTTTAACATTAAGCCTGTAGGTTTGGGAGCAAGGGATACCCTTAGATTGGAAATGGGCTATTGCCTCTATGGCAATGACATAACAGATGAAACATCGCCCTTTGAAGCTGGCTTGGGGTGGATTACAAAATTTTCCAAGGAATTTGTAAATAGTGAAGGGCTCTCCAAAGAAAAAGAGCGTGGGGCCGAGCGAAAATTAATCGCTTTTGAATTGGACGACAGGGGTATTCCTAGAAATGGATATGATATAGTTGACAATAACGGCAAAGCTATAGGAATTGTTACCAGTGGTACCATGTCGCCCTCTATGAACAAGGGTATAGGATTGGGTTATGTACCTGTTGTTTTCTCCGATGTGGGAAGTAAAATACATATTCAAATCAGAAAAAAAAGGATTCCGGCCACTGTTGTAAAACTTCCATTTTACAAAGCCCAATGATCAATTTTCAGGAGACATTGGATGAAATTTACGCGGATCTTTCCTCAATAACAACAAGGGGAACGGTAGCTACTTACATCCCCGAACTTGCTTGTGTTAATGGTGATAAATTTGGCATTCATCTAATTGATGCCAACGGGATGTCCTATTCGGTTGGTGACGCAGACGAGGCGTTTTCCATTCAGAGTATCTCTAAAGTACTTTCCCTAACCCTTGCCTTTTCCATAAGGGGCGATAAATTATGGCAGAGAGTGGGTGTAGAACCCTCAGGAGATCCGTTTAATCATCTTTCTTTACTGGAAATGGAAAACGGAATTCCACGTAACCCACTGATCAATGCAGGAGCAATCGTAATTGCAGATGTTTTGGTAAGTCAACTTAAAAAACCCAAAGAAGACTTTCTCTCTTATATACAAAAAATCACCAACGACGAAACCATTGATTATGATCCTAAGGTGGCCAAATCCGAAAAGGATACCGGTTTTAGGAACTATGCCGCAGCAAACCTTCTAAAATCTTATGGTAATATAGAGAACGATGTGGAAACCGTGCTCGATTTTTATTTTCACCAATGCTCCTTACGTATGTCTTGTAAACAATTGGCCAATGTGTTCTACATGTTTATGAACAGGGGAAAATGCCTCATGAACAATGAGTACTTAAATATTAATCATGTAAAAAGAATAAATGCCCTGATGCTCAGTTGCGGTTTCTACGATGAGGCCGGGGAATTTGCTTTTGAAGTTGGGCTTCCGGGCAAGAGTGGTGTAGGTGGCGGTATCGTTGCGCTTTTGCCCAACAAGTTTTGCGTGGCCACCTGGTCTCCCGGACTCAATGCCAAAGGAAATTCGCTTCTTGGAATGAAAGCACTGGAACAATTGACCACAAAAACGGGACTATCAATTTTTTAGCTTTTGGATAAAAGGAAAATACTAATACTAGGCGCAAGCGGTTTTATCGGTAATGCCATATATAAAGAGCTTTGTTCGTATTTTGATACTTATGGCACCTATTACTCTGCCAGAAAGTCCTTTGGGGACAATCAACAGTTCTTTCGGTACGATTTAGAGGAAGATGATATTTTTAAAGTGTTGGAAAATTTAAGACCCCACATCATCATTTCCTCGCTCCGGGGTAATTTTGGGGCCCAGATACAGGCACATCAGCATCTGATCGAATACTTGTCCAAAAACGATTGTAAACTGTATTTTATATCCTCGGCCAATGTTTTTGATGCCTACAGTAAATATCCTTCCTATGAATACGAAAAGACCCTCTCAGAGAGTGTTTATGGTAGATTAAAGATTAAAATAGAAAATATGATGCTTAGAATGCCCAAAGAAAAAATGGGTATCCTAAGGGTGCCCATGGTATTTGGGAACAATTCGCCAAGAATAAAGGAATTAAAAACATTCATGGCCAATAACGAACCCGTGGAAGTCTTCCCCAACTTAATCATAAACGTTACCAATGATCATCGGTTAACGCAACAGATACATTACCTGATAAACCAAAACAAACACGGGATTTTTCATTTGGGGAGTAAAGATTTGGTGCATCACGAAGATTTTATCCAAGAGATCATAAAGCGTATCGGTGTTTATAATCCAATTTTTAAGCGGGTTTTTACCACAAACGAAGATCGTTATCTTGCCGTACTGCCCAAAGCAAATAAATTACCCAAAAACCTGCGAATAAATTATCAGGAAATTATTGACCATCATATTCTTAGCTAACGTTTACCTTGTTTAGGTTTTAACTTGGATTCTTAAGCCGCAGACCATTGTATTTCTGTAACTTTATGGAAAAATAGAACCTTTGGGATATGGAACGTTTAAATACTGAGGAAATAGAGAATCGACTTCAAAAACTGCAGGGATGGGAACTGGTGGATGGTGCCTTGGAAGCTTCTTTTCAATTTGAAAACTTTAAAGAAGCCTTTTCGGTCATGACCCGTATTGCATTTGAGTGCGAAGCGCAAAATCATCATCCGGACTGGCACAACGTATATAATTCCCTTACCATTCGCCTTAATACACACGATGTAAACGGAATTACAAACAACGATTTTGCCCTTGCGGAAATCATTGAGAAATTGATAGTGTAAAGTGGAAAACAACACTGAGATTTACATTTGCAACCCTTTCAAATTTTGTTAAATTTGTGGCTGTTCAATTAAATATGATGAGATAATGGGAAGAGCTTTTGAGTTTAGGAAGGCACGTAAAATGAAGCGATGGTCCGCAATGTCAAAAGCATTTACGCGCATAGGCAAGGACATTGTTATTGCAGTTAAAGAAGGCGGCCCCGATCCTGACTCCAACTCTAAACTCCGGGCGGTTATTCAGAACGCAAAGTCTGTAAACATGCCCAAAGACAACATTGAAAGGGCAATAAAAAGGGCTTCGGACAAAAACTTGGGCGACTTTAAGGAAGTTCTTTTTGAAGGGTATGCTCCCCATGGTATTGCTATATTGATAGAGACTGCCACCGATAACAATACGCGTACGGTAGCCAATATCCGTAGTTATTTTAACAAATGTAACGGTAGTTTAGGCACCTCTGGTTCTGTAGAATTTATGTTTGATCATACTTGTAATTTTAGAATTGATGCGGAAGGAATAGACGCGGAAGAACTAGAGTTGGAAATGATCGATTATGGGGCGGAAGAGGTCTTTGTAGATGATGATGGAATTCTGATCTATGCGCCCTTCGAAAGTTTTGGTGCCATCCAGAAAGAATTGGAATCGCGTAACATTGAAATACTATCTTCGGGTTTTGAGCGTATCCCTCAGGTTTCCAAAGAACTTAATGATGAACAAGTGGCCGAAGTAGAAAAACTACTCGAAAAAATAGAAGAAGACGATGATGTACAGAACGTGTATCATACCATGAAAGAGTAGAAAAAACCAAATCCTCCATTTTTTTCCTTATCCCTTGTAATCTGGTCCAAAATCTTGCGACTTAATTTGTTAGATGATATTTCCATTATTTTGGTGCTCATAAAATTTGCATGCGTTGTTGTTACATTAAATGGGGCAACCATATTGTGCTTCCAATGAAAATTAAAAGCTACAACGGCGCTATTTTTTGGACGTTTACTGTCTTAATAACAATACCTTATAATGAACTAAGCCACTGATTATGAAAAAATACATGCTTATTCTTTTTTGCACTTTTAACCTACATGTACTTACCGCCCAAGAGATGACCCCCGATACATTGAAGGCCTTAATTACCCAGGTAGCGGATACACTTCAAAACAATGGAAATTCCATACAGTTTCTTTACGAAGAAAAAATGCTGATTTGCATCTATGATGAGAATGCAAACAGGATGCGTATTATTTCACCCATAATTGAACGCAACAAAATAGAGGAAAAAGAGCTTTTGAATGCTTTGGTAGCCAATTTTCATTCTGCTCTAGATGTAAAATACGCCCTAAGTGATGAAATTATTTGGTCCGTGTTTACCCATCCATTGAAAGAGCTAACAGAGCATCAGGTATTGGATGCCATACACCAAGTTTATGCGGCAGCGGTTACTTTTGGCACTACCTACTCTAGTACCAACCTTGTCTTTCCCGGAAATACTAAGAAAAAAGAGGAAGAAAAGCCCGAAAAAATTCTCAAAAAGACTTAGAAACTGTATTCTGGCACCTTGCCTACCACACCTTTAAAAAAAGAAGTGTAAAGCTCAAAATCAGCTGCCCTATCTTCCGTAGGGTAATGGGCCTGTGAGACCTTCACCTGTTTTTTGCCATAATCAAAAGCTACCATAACAATGGGTACATCCGCAGCTTTGGCAATGTAATAGAACCCGGTCTTCCATTTGTTGACCTTTTTTCGAGTCCCTTCGGGTGACAGTGCCAATCTAAACACTTTTCTATCCTTAAAGATCCCGGAGATCAGTTGTACACTGTCATGTCTTTCACTTCTGTCTATTGGAGCACCACCGGTTGCCCTTAAAAACCAACCTGCCGGAGGTTTAAACAGGCTCTTTTTTGCTATATAATTAATTTCAATATTAATTATCTTACGAACTACAAGACCTAGGAAAAAATCTACCCAACTGGTATGTGGCACAACAATTACAATGCACTTGTCCAAATCAGGGAAAGTGCCCAAGAGTTTCCATCCTAATATCTTAAAATATATAAACTTGGCCAGAAATTGCATATAGCTATTTATTATTGTCCCATGCCTTTGTTGAAACTTTTTCAGGGCAATAATGCCAAATGCGAATCAAAAAAGAGTATTGCTGTATTAAGGATTCATTGCGAACAATGGATTTAAATTTTCTTATAGATGGCTTTTAATTTGCCAGGTGTAATAATGTTTTTCCAATTTTTTCCCAAAGCGTTCTCCCAAAGCGGTTCTAAGCTTAGGGCAATAGATATCATGGTGTCTAGTTCAGCATCGGTCAGTCCGGCGCATACCCCTGTAGGGAACTCAATACCGTGTTTTTCTTTCATTCTGTTGAAAAGACATACTCCTTCCGGATAAAACTCGCTTAAGTGTTGAAACACCAAGCAATTCCCCATTCCGTGTTTAACCCCCAAAACAAAACCTAGTCCGTAACTCATTGCATGGGCCACACCAACTTGGGAATAGGCTATGCTCATCCCACCATGCCATGAAGCCATCATTAATTTTTCTCTGGATTCAGACTCGGAAAGGTCTCCCAAATACACTTCCTTGCACAGCTCTAGTGCCTTTTCGCCATAACTTTGGCTAAAAGCGTTTAAATATGTACCGTTTAAGGATTCTATGCAATGAATAAAGCAATCCATACCGGTATAAAACCATTGGTCTTTGGGTACATTGTTCAACAGCTCCGGATCTAACACTACCTGATCAAAGGTTGTATAGTCAGAATTGATACCCAACTTTCTTTCGGGTCCCAAAAGTACCGTAGTACGGGATACTTCTGCACCTGTGCCACTAATTGTAGGAATACCAACGTGGTAAATAGACGGTTTTCCCACCAGGTCCCACCCCTGGTAATCTGCTGCACAACCACTATTGGTAAGCAAGATGGATACAGCTTTGGCCAAATCCAACAAGGTACCTCCCCCTATTCCAACAATACCGGAAGGCGGTTCGGAAAAGTCTTTCTTAATTTTGTTCACCAAGGCATCTACCTGATAGGTTTTGGGTTCTTCCTCTGCGGAGACAAAAATAATCTGATCGTTAAAAATCAGTGGTATTTTACGTTCTAACCCGCTATTCTCAAAAACATCATCAACCAAAAAAATAAAGGGTGCTTCGGAATGTACCCGTTTTGGCATTAAGATATCTCCTAACTGGTTAAAGCTTCCTTTACCAAAAACAACCCTGGGAACCATAGGAAAGTTCATGAATTTTTTGGAAGATCTTGGGGGGGTCTTTTTTGTATTTTGATAAAGTTTAGACTCCATAGGCTAATTGTTCAAATACTTTAATATATCCAATATCGCACTTAGGGTCAGGTGGTTATTGGTCTGTTCGGCAACGGGTACTTCCTCGTGTTTCCACGTTGTATGAAACGGAATGTGCACCGCTTTTGCGCCGATATTAACAATTGGTAAAACATCGGATTTAAGAGAGTTTCCTATCATTAAGAATTCCTCTACCTTAATCTCCAAATGATCCAACAGGTTTTTATAGTTTTCCTCTTTTTTGTCGCTTAATACTTCCACATGATGAAAATACTTGGATAGGCCCGATCGTTCCAGTTTCCGCTCCTGATCCAATAAATCTCCCTTGGTTAGGACAATAAGTCTATACTTCCCCGATAGTTTTTGTAATACCTCCTCTACTCCATCTAAAAGTTCTACCGGATGGGAAATCATCTTTTTACCTAGATTCAAAATTTCCCAAATCGTTGCTTTTGAAACCTTATTATTTGAAATATCCATTGCGGACTCTACCATGGAAAGCATAAACCCTTTAATTCCATATCCATAGAGTTCAAGATTTTTCATCTCCATTTTAAAAAGTTCTTGATCGATCTTGTTTTTGGTTTCATAATTTTCCAAAAGATCGGCGAACTTTTCTTCCGCTTCCCTAAAGTAGGTTTCATTAACCCATAAGGTGTCATCGGCATCAAATCCAATGACCTTTATATTGCTGTAATCTATTTCCATGCTTTTTTAGCCCTTTCTAAGTCTTCTGGTGTATCAATTTCTATACCAGTTACGTGTGTTTCCACCATTTTTATTTTCTTTCCATATTCCAAATAGCGAATAGCCTCAATTTTTTCGGTAGCTTCCAAGGAAAGCATGGGTAAACGTTGAAAATCCATTAAAGCGCTTTTCCTAAACGCGTAGATTCCTTTATGCTTAAAATATGTTATGTTTTCGTCTTTCGATCTAGGATATGGAATTCGAGAGCGCGAAAAGTACAACGCAAAATTTCTATTGTCCACTATAACCTTTACCGTATTTGGATTGTCTATTTCTTCTGGATCCGTAATCTGGGTCATTAGTGATGCCAAATCTATTTCCTTGTCTATATCATCTTGGAATACGGCCAACACACCGGCCAAACTTTCCCTATCGGTAAAAGGCTCGTCTCCTTGTACATTTACGATAATATCCACGTCCATGGACGACACGGCTTCTGCAATTCTATCGCTTCCGCAATCGTGCTCTTTTAAACTCATAATAGCCTTACCACCAGCACTTACCACCGTATCAAAAATTACCTCGCTATCGGTGGCCACAAATACTTCTTGGAAGAGACCCGTGCGTACCACTGCTTCGTAGGTACGCAATATCACGGGTTTTCCTTCCAAGTCTTGCATTAATTTGGCAGGAAACCTGGAAGCTGCATAGCGAGCAGGTATCACAGAGATAATCTTCATTTTGTTTTTAGTTTTTCTTAGGTCTCAATTTTCTATAAATCAAGAATATCATAACCAGAATAATGATTACTAATAGTGCAGCGAGCATTGGGGCAAAGATAGAAGCTGTGGATACCACTACCGCGGTGCCTGTTTCCATGGTTGACACCAATGGATTTGCCAAACCTCCGGTGGTTGCGGTAGAAGCCAATCTACTTGTGGCACCCGCTCCCTTTATTGCCGTTGCCGTTCCTCCTCCGGCTATAATGGCCAAAGACCAGGTTACTACCGGATCCATATTGGCGATAGTGGAGACCATAACCGCGGTCCCAGCTATTGCAGCTAAAGGAATGGCGATACTATCCAATAAATTATCTACCCAAGGAATAAAATAGGCGAATATTTCTACCAAGGTGGCGATACCCAGCGTAATAAGGGCCGCCAAACTTCCTATCCACTGCCAACTTTCATTGAGTTCCCAAACATTGAAGTAAGCGGCCAAACTTAAGGCAAACAAGGGTAAAAACACCCTAAAGCCCACCGAGGCAGCGAGTCCAATTCCCAAAAAAATGCTAATAATAGTTTCGGAAGTCATGCGTAAATCTTTGGCACTAAAATAGCGTATTCCTAATCAACAAAAAAATCGTCTTTAAAGCCAATTAAATACAGCTGATTTTTAGCTCTGGTAACCGCAGTATACAACCATCGCAGGTACTCCAAATCTATACCGTTAGGTAAGTACGGCTGTTCTACAAAGACTGTATTCCATTGCCCTCCCTGAGATTTATGGCAGGTAATGGCATATGAAAATTTTACTTGAAGCGCATTAAAATACTTATTGTTTTTAACGGCCAGGAACTTCTTGTATTTAGATTTTTCCATGGCATAATCCTTCAACACTTCTTGATACAATCGGTTGCCATCATCATAGGATAAAGAAGGGGTCTCCGCCTTAATGGTGTCTAGCAAAAGTACGGTCTCAAATGGTTTTTGATTGGGGTAATCGACCATTTTTACTTTTACTTCCGCAAACTTAAATCCGTAGAGTTCCTTTATGGCAAAAATCTCCAATATTTCAATGATGTCACCATTGGCTATAAACCCGGCTTCCGTAGTTGGTTTTAACCAAAAGTAGTTATTCTTTACCACCATCATGTAATCACCCGTGGCCAGTTCGTTTTCCAAATATAGAATACGGTTCCTTATGTTTTCGTTATAAAGGTTTGCTCGTTTATTGGAACGTACAATTATGGCTGTTTCTTCCTTTCCATACTGACTATAGGCATTGTCAATGGCTTCTTGGATATCGTGCCCATCAATAAGACGGACAATATCTTTATAAGGTGCCACATTAAAACTAAATGTATCTGCAGCATAACGTTGTTGTTCGCGTAGGTTTGTAGCATTCACCAGTATTCCAGAATTCTCTGCTTGGCGCACCACTTCGTCAAGCTCTAGCAAAATAACGTCCTTATTATAATTTAAGGTCAATTTGTCCTCATCCAAGGCTGGACTGAGGCTTAAATGAACGGGGGGTAATTGTGCCGTGTCGCCAATCAATATCAATTTACAATTATGTCCGGAGTAGACAAACATCAATAAATCATCCAACAAAGAGCCATTATCGAACAATTTTGAGTCGGCCGGCGCATCAGGTATCATAGAAGCTTCGTCCACTATAAAAACGGTATCCCTATGCTTGTTGGGGGCCAGTACAAAACGTACCCCGCCACCACTTTCCTTCTTTGGAAAATAGATTTTTCTATGGATGGTAAAAGCTTGGGTATTTGCGTAATTAGACATTACTTTGGCGGCCCTACCCGTGGGAGCCATTAATACCGCTTTCATTTTGGTATTCCAAAGATTGGTCACAATAGTACCTATTATGGTGGTTTTCCCTGTACCTGCAAATCCTTTTAACAAAAAAATGTTATCTTTTTCCTTGGATAAAAGGAAGTCGGTAAGCTTTTGTAGGGCAAACTCTTGTTTAACGGTGGGTTCGTGTGGAAACTTATCCCTCAAAATTTTGTAGAAAGAAGCGGATGTGAGCATATTCATAGGTTACCAAAGATAATCAGGATTTTTAGGCCAAAACCTTTTACGATTAAAAAAAAATTGTAGATTTGTGATAACCGCTAAATTTAATTAACACTAATAAAATGAAGACCATAATTCAAGTTGTACTTTGGGTAGTATGTATCGGTTTAGGATTTTTAATCTATAAATCCGTGAATGCTCCTATTGAATTTAAAAAGGTAAAACAAGAAAGGTTTGCCAAAGTTATATCCAAACTTAAGGATATCCAAAAATCCCAGGAGTCCTATAAATTTGTTAACGGCAAATACGCAAACGATTTTAAGACATTGGTGAGTTTTGTTGATACTGGTAAAATTACCATTACGCAGCAAAGGGATTCCTCCTATATGGAGTTCGATAAAACCTATGGAATTGACTTGCTAAAGGAAGTTAAAATTATAGATACACTTGGTTTTGTTTCTGTAAAGGACACCCTTTTTGGCAATGACGATAGATATAAGACAATGATGAATGTACCAGGTGCGCCAAACGGCGAAAAGTTTGATTTGGAATCTGGTTTCATTGATAGAAGTGGATACAGAGCAGCGGTTTTTGAGGCCAAGGTTAAAAAGAACGTTGTATTGTCCGATCAACCGAAAGATTTGTTATTGATAGAAAACTCCCATATGAGTGTGGAAGAGGTAAACGGAACGGAAATTAAGGTTGGATCAATGACAGACGTAAGTACCAACGGTAACTGGCCTCCGATCTATGACAAAAAAGAGGACAATTAGCACCTTAGAAAATTCTTCAAAAGAATATCATAAATTGTCCATTCAAGTTAGCTTGAATGGACTTTCTTTTTGTGTGCTCGATACTATCGGGAACAAAATTGTGGTCTCCGAAAATCTCGACTTCGGAAACGAGCTATCGCCATTTGATCTTCAGAAAAAAACAAAAGAACTTTTTGCGGCCCACCAAATCACTGATTTTTCCTTTTCCGAAGTTACGGTGATCCATAAGAACAATTTATTCGGCCTAGTACCCAAAGCCCTCTTTGATGAAAAAGAACTGGCAAATTATCTGAAATTCAATACCAAGATATTGGCGAACGACCATTTAGAATTTGATGAGATCGAAAGCTATGATATGGTAAACGTTTACGTACCTTTCGTTAACATCAACAACTATATCTATGACCTTTTTGGCGAGTTTGAGTTTATGCACAATGCTACCATACTCATACAGACCTTATTGAACACCCACACCAACGGCAATGAACCCGTATGTTATGTGCATGTTTCCCCAAAGCAAATGGAAATTACGGTGTTGTCCCATAAAAAGCTTCTTTTTTACAATAGTTTCCAGTACACTTCCAAAGAAGATTTTATCTATTACCTGCTATTTAGCTTGGAGCAGTTAAAATTGGACACCGAAACAACAAAACTTAGACTTTTTGGGGCCGTTGAAGAAGACGATGAAATTTATTCGATATGTTTCCAGTACATTCAACATATTTCAATTTTTGTTACCTCTAGTGGTCATGATCATTTGGAAGATGTAGCTAAGGACTCCATAGATTTCACCATTTTAAATTCGCTCTAAGTGCGTATCATATCTGGCAAATATAAGGGCAGACGAATAAGTGCGCCGAAAAGGTTACCTGTGCGCCCAACTACTGACATGGCCAAGGAAGCACTTTTTAACATTCTCAACAATACATACTATTTTGATGAAATTTGTGTTTTGGATCTTTTTGCGGGTACGGGTAATATTAGTTATGAGTTTGCATCGCGCGGAACGGACCAAATCGTTTGTGTAGATGCGGACCATGGTTGTGTAAAGTTCATCGATAAAACGGCCCAAGAGTTCGGTTTCGGCATCACAACAGTTAAAAGCGACGCTTTAAAATATCTAGAAAAAACAACGTATAAGGCAACTATTATTTTTGCAGACCCTCCATACAGCATGTCCCTTACGGATTTTTCCAAGATTCCCGAAACCGTATTCAACAATAAATTACTCCTAGAGGGGGGCGTGCTAATCATTGAGCATTCCAAACAAACGGACTTATCGCATTTAGCACACTTTACAAATCAGCGAAAGTATGGCGGGAGTATTTTTAGTTTTTTTGAACGCGAGTAACACTTACCATCACCGGTGTAAAAAAGCAGGCCATAAGCCGGATTCTGTGACCGTCAATGACGGGTCCTTATCATTTATCTAGACATTTGGTTGCCCAAATGCTCTAACCGCCTACCCTTCAACTTGGGCGTGCAACCCTTAAACGCTGATATACATGGCGTTGCACCGTATAGAGTTTACCTGATTTCACTACAGCATTACCTGTACCTGCTTTCTGTTGCACTAGTCCTCTCCCGTAAAACGGGATGACGGGTGTTACCCGCTATACTGCACTTTGGTGTCCGGACTTTCCTCCCCAAAACCTTGAGGCGATAAGGTGACCTGCTATTTACAAAGGTACGGCAATAGGGAACAATTGTTGATAAAAAAACGCTTAAACTAACCAAAACAAACCACAGAATAGCCTGCTATTTTTATATTTGTAGGTAAGCCATTGGCATTCCATTTTGAATGCCAAAATAAAGTTGATTCTGTTGGAACCTTTCATTGTATCTGCAAGAAAATATAGACCACAAACCTTTAAGGATGTTGTAGGGCAGCAGGCCATTACCAATACCCTGACCAATGCAATAGACAATAATCATTTGGCGCAAGCTCTGTTGTTCTGTGGCCCAAGGGGTGTAGGAAAGACCACATGTGCCCGGATTTTGGCCAAAAACATAAACCAAGATGGTACAGAAATTGCCGATGAGGATTTTGCCTTCAATATTTTTGAGCTAGATGCCGCTTCCAACAATTCCGTGGACGATATCCGAAACCTCATCGATCAGGTACGTATTCCTCCCCAAGTAGGGAAATACAAAGTGTACATCATTGATGAAGTTCATATGCTTTCTCAATCTGCTTTTAACGCTTTTTTGAAAACGTTGGAAGAGCCGCCCAAGCATGCCATCTTTATTTTGGCGACCACAGAGAAACATAAAATTATTCCTACCATTCTTTCTCGTTGTCAAATCTTTGATTTTAAAAGGATTACGGTAAAAGACGCCGCAAATTATCTAAAATATATTGCTGAAAGTCAGGAAATTGAGGCCGAGGATGATGCCTTGCACATTATTGCTCAAAAAGCGGATGGCGCTATGCGCGACGCCTTATCCATCTTTGATA
Organism: Spongiimicrobium sp. 3-5; assembly: GCF_046557915.1. Classification (NCBI taxonomy): domain Bacteria; kingdom Pseudomonadati; phylum Bacteroidota; class Flavobacteriia; order Flavobacteriales; family Flavobacteriaceae; genus Spongiimicrobium; species Spongiimicrobium sp. 3-5. The sequence continues at coordinate 232,805 of NZ_JBHEBG010000004.1, read as the reverse complement.
GAGTGGTGAGCTTCTCCGGAAAAAAATTGACCAGAAAGGCCGTTACCGAAAACTTAAATGTACTAGATTACGACACTTATTTTAGAGCTACGGAATTGATATTGGACCACAATATACCTTCATTATTGATCCTTTTAAACCAAACCTTGGCGAAGGGTTTTGACGGACATCACTTCATTTCCGGACTGGCATCGCATTTTAGGGATCTTATGGTGTGCAGACACCAAGAGACCATTGGCCTCTTGGAAGTGGGTGAGGAAGCAAAAAAGAGGTATCTGGAGCAATCCACGAAAACTGCTCAAAGTTTCTTACTAAAGGCCCTAGAAATAGCGAACGATTGCGACCTTAAGTATAAAACCAGTAGAAATCAACGTCTTTTGGTTGAACTATCCTTAATGAAACTTTCCTCGATTAATTTTGAGGACGAAAAAAAAAATCCTGATTCCGGAAATGTAGACCTCACGGCAACCGAGTCCTTGGTACCTGCATCTCGCTATAAAACTCCAAATAGTACCCCAACCACACCTGTTTTAACGTCACAACCCACCGAAAAAGAGCCCTCCCAAGAAATGGTGGCCGATACAACGCCCATTGAGGACGGCATGGCCGAAACTTCTCCCTTACAAGATACTACGGCTACAACCGGTACTATAGTGGCTTCTAAGGTAGACACCCTCACCAAACCGAAGCCGGCTACAAAAAAAATTAAACTAGACATTCATTCCAAAAGGGTATCGGCACTGTCCTTATCTAGCCTAAAGGCGAAAAAAAACCATGAACTAAATAAAAAAGATACCCAAATAGATGAGAGCGAATTGCCCAAAACGGCTTTCACAGAAGAGGAAATGATACATCATTGGGACAATTACATAAAAAAAATAGATGCCAAAGGGCAAAAAATATTGGCCTCTAATCTAAACGCCGATGTTCCCAAATTAGGAAAAGACCATACATTGCATATAGAACTTCCCAACGGCACCATGAAAAAAGAAATTGAAAGGGAACAATATGGGTTAATGACCTACTTAAAAGAAAAACTGAATAATTACGCTATTAGCCTGCAAATAAAGGTAAATGAAGAAACTGCCAAAAAATTTGCTTTTACTCCAGAAGAAAAGTACCAAAAACTTCGAGAAAAGAACCCGGCAATAGACCTGCTAAGAAAAGAGTTTGATTTAGATCTTTGACTTTTTAACAAAGCGCAATCTTAGTACAAAAGCAAACATTACCAGGGCAATGATTAAAAGCCCAAAGGCTTCTCTACCTTCCTCTACCGTAGCAATATCCCCATCACCAATTGCAAAGCCCTGAAAATTTTTCGGAAACATATAGAAAAAACCCATTAGTCCAAAAATTCCTAGTAGCAGAGGTACCCTAAAGGAGATGCTTTTCCACACAAACCAAAAAGAGACAATCGCGGCCGTACCGTAAATAAGTATCCAAATAAAAGGATCGGGGTCGTTGTATTGCAACACTGCCGAAAATACGAACAGCAGGCCAAAAGCAAAAGCAAAAATCTTAAAGAAAATCTTCATGTCTTACAAAGATAAAGATGATATTTTGATGAAACCTTTAATCGCTCTATTTTTGTGTACAAATACTAAATAATGCTAGGTTTAAAACTACCGACCGATCCAAGGTGGGTGAACATTGTTGAAAAAAACATAGACGAAATCCTAACTGATCATGCCTATTGCGAACAAAAAGCTGCCAGTACGGCTATTTCGCTTATTGTGAGCTTTCCGGAATTCACCGATCTTACCAAGGAGATGATTGCGTTATCCCGCGAAGAAATGGGGCATTTTAAAATGGTACACGACCGCATCCTTGCGCGTGGAAAGTCTTTAGGGCGCCATAGAAAAGATGACTATGCCATTGCATTGCTCAAATTTTTCCCTAAAGGTGGCAGTCGTACTACCCAATTGGTGCATCGCCTACTATATGCTGCGCTTATAGAAGCGCGAAGCTGTGAACGTTTTAGGTTGTTATCGGAGCAATTGGAAGACAAGGAACTGGCAGATTTTTATCATAAGCTAATGATTAGCGAAGCAGGCCATTATACCATGTTCCTTGCTTTTGCCAGACAATATGGAGATCGGGAAGAGGTAGACAAGAAATGGCAAGCTCTTTTAGATTACGAAGCCGCTATTATGAAAGAGTTGGGAAAGAAAGAAACCGTCCACGGTTAATCCTTAAAAGTTTACTTAGGGCTTTCCTTGTAATAAAGGGTTTTTATAATCCCATCGGAAAGACCAATTTTGGGAACATGTATTTTTTTTGCACCACTCCATTTGGCGGCAAAAAGATAAATTCTGGTAGCCGGAATAATAACATCTGCCCGATCTGGGTTAAGGCCAAGTTCTGAAAGCCTGTCCTCATAACTCATACTTTCCAAAAACCGGTACTGTGCATTTAACCAAATGTAAGACAATGCCTCACCTTCCTTTCTTCCCGAAAGCTTGTGCAATTTATTAATATTTCCGCCAGAACCTATAATGGATATTTTGGGCAGGTCTTTGGTATTTTCCTTTATCCAGACTTCAATTTGGTTCCATATACTCTTGTCTACCATGTCTTTTAGCAAACGTACCGTACCAATCTTAAAGGATTTGGATTTCTTTATTTTGCTATCGGAAAATATGGTAAACTCCGTACTGCCACCGCCCACGTCGATATACAAATAAGATTGATCTTTCTGAATGAGTAACTTTAAATCTGTGGACGCAATGATGGCCGCCTCTCTTTTGCCATCTATCAGTGTTATCTCTATACCGGACTTCTTGCGGATGTTTTCAATAATCTGGTTTCCGTTAGTGGCTTCTCGCATGGCCGATGTAGCACAGGCCATATATTGCTCTACCCCATGAACATCCATGAGTAATTTAAAAGCTTTCATGGTCTTAAGCATTCGAGAGGTATTGGTTTCTGATATTTTTCCCTGGGTAAAGGCATCTTCACCTAAACGCACAGGAATTCTGATAAGGGCACTTTTTTTAAACTTGGTTTCTTTTTCTTGTTCTTCTATTACGTTCTGTATTAAAAGTCGGATAGCATTGGAGCCAATATCGATGGCGGCAAACTTGCGAATCCTTAAAACCCCCTCACTCATTGTTCAGTTTATTCAAATAGTAATCGTAGGTAGCAAACTGTGATCTTGTTTTTACAATGCCACCTTTCCTATAGGCGTTATCTTGCTCACCGGAGAACACTCTGGCTTTCATGGAGTCGTTCCAACAGATATCAAAGGTATCCAGTAATTCTTGTTTAATGTCCTCATCATAGATAGGACAACCAACCTCTACCCTATAGTCTAAGTTTCTGGTCATCCAGTCCGCAGAGGAAATGTAGATTTTTGGCTCATTATCGTTGCAAAAAACAAACAATCGGGTATGTTCCAAAAATTTATCTACAACACTAATTGCCTCAATATTATCGCTCATACCTGGTACCCCCGGAATTAAACAGCACACACCCCTTATAATCAATTGTATCTTTACTCCTGCCCTACTGGCCTCATACAGTTTGTCTATCATTTTATATGAGGTAAAACTGTTCATCTTAATTTTTATGAATGCCTCTTTGCCTACTATGGCGTTGGCTATTTCGTTATCAATGAGCTTTAGAAAAGTACTTTTTGTGTAGTGCGGAGAGACGATGAGATGCTTGTACTTTTTTATTTTATAAGTGGTTACAAAGAAATCAAAAACCTTGTTCAGTTCCTTTAAAATTGGCTCATAGGCGGTAAAAAGGGTATAATCCGTATAAATTTTTGCCGTAGACTCGTTGAAATTTCCGGTACTAACAAAACCATAACGTTTTATGCCATTTTCTTCTTCCCTTTCTATAAGGCATATTTTGCTGTGTACTTTTAGCCCGGGAACCCCAAAAATAAGATTTACCCCTTCGGCCTGCAGCTGTTCTGCATATTCTATATTGGCCTGCTCATCAAACCGGGCCTGGAGTTCTATCTGCACGGTAACCTGTTTTCCATTCTTTACGGCATTAATCAGTGAAGCGGCCACCTGTGAGTTATTCGCCAACCTATATACGGTAATCTTAATGCTTCTTACTTTAGGATCCAAAGCTGCTTCCCTAAGAAATTTAATGATATAGGAAAATGTATGATAGGGTGTATATTGGAGGTAATCTTTCTTTGCTATCCTTTCCAAAAGACTGCCTTCCAAGGCAAACCCCTTTACAGGTAATGCCGTAATCTTATCATACAAGAGGTCCTGTCTTCCCAAACTAGGGAAACTGATATAATCTCGTCTATTATGATAGCGTCCACCGGGAATTACACTATCCGTATCTTCAATGGCCATTTTCTCCTTCAGAAATTGAAGCGTATCCTTTTCAATATTCTTATCGTATACAAAACGTACCGGATCGCTAATTTTACGATGTTCTACGCTTGATGATATTTTTTCGATAAAACTTTTACTAAGATCATTGTCCATATCCAATTCCGCGTCCCTGGTAATTTTAATCATATGGGCCGAAATAAAATCGTAGTCGAACATATTAAAAATAGAGTCCAAGCAGTATCTAATCAGGTCATCCAAAACAATGATATAGCTCTTGCCGTCTTGTTTTGGTAATTCTACAAACCTATCTATTCCTTTTGGGATTTCTATAAGGGCATATCTAATTTCTCTATTCTCCTCTCCTTGTTGTTCTTTTATTACAATTTTTACGGCCAAGTATGCGGCAGTATCCTTTAGGGTAGGGAAATCGGTAAGGTCGTTAAGGATAATGGTCATTAAGACGGGGCTTACTTTTTGTAAAAAGTAGTTCTTAACATATTCCGATTGTGCTTCGGTAATTTCTTTTTCATTGATCAAAAAAATACCTTCCTTTTCTAGCTCTTCCTCTATGTCCCTGAGTATTTCCAGACTTTTTGCCTGTTGATTTATTACCACTTCCGTAATTTCCTCGAGTAAATCCTTAGCCTTTTCTCCACCAAGCACACTTTTTCCTGTCTTACCCGCTTCTACAATACGCTTTACCGTAGCATAACGCACCTTAAAAAATTCGTCTAAATTGTTAGAAAATATGCCCAAAAACCGAAGGCGTTCAATTAAGGGAACGTTCATATCCTCGCTTTCCTGTAACACGCGCTCGTTAAAACGCAACCAACTGATTTCGCGGTTGATGTACTGGTTTTTGATCTTGGTCATTATCTTAGGGTTTTTGGGAACAGCATTTGTTTTGTGGTACCCTTGGCCAGTTTTTTCCAATCAGTTACATCAAAATATAACTGCACTAAACCGCTCGTGGGAACATTGTCAATATACTTATTTCCCAAAGAATTGGCAATATTGGTGAAGGCATAGTTGTGACCAAAAATCATGACAGTATTTAGCGAATTTGGAAGACTGCCCACAAAGTTAAGAACATCTTCCCCAGAAAAATCGTACAGTTCATTGGTTACCCTAAATTTGGTTAGCGGAAAATTGAGTTTTCTTAAGAATATCATACATGTATGAAGTGCCCTATTAGCAGGACTAGAAAAAACCGCGTCCAGTTCAACCTTCTGGGCACCAAAGGTAGAAGCTACCAAATGTCCATCGTTTATTCCGCGTTCTTTTAAGGGCCTATCCCTATCATTCACTTGATAATCCCAAGACGATTTTCCATGGCGAACCAATATAAGCTGTTTCAAACTGTATAATTTAGGGGGCTAATCGTTCAATTGCCCAGTTATAATCTGGTTGTAAAGTATATCTAATCCTATCGTGTAACCTATTTGGTCTACCTTGCCAAAATTCTATGGACGTGGGTTTAACCAAATAACCTCCCCAATCTGCAGGTCTAGGAATTTCTTTGTTCTGATAGTGGTCTTCCAGGGCTGCAAGTTTTTCTTCCAAAACCTCTCTGGAACTAATTACACTGCTTTGGTCAGACACAATAGCTCCAAGCTTGCTACCTTGTGGTCTGGATTCAAAGTATCCATCGGATAAATTTTCCGCGATCTTTTCCGCTTTTCCTTTAATAATTATTTGGCGCTCTAAATTAGCCCAAAAGAAAGAAAGACAAACGTTCGGGTCCTTTGCTATTGCCCTGCCTTTTTCACTTTTATAATTGGTATAGAAAATAAAGCCCTCGAAAGTATATTTTTTAAGTAGCACTACCCTGCTCTTGGGGAAACCATCCAATCCAATAGTAGCTAGTGTCATGGCATTGGGCTCGTCTGCTCCTCCAGAATTCTCTACTTCATAAAACCACTTCTGAAAAAGCTCCATAGGGTTGTCCGAAACAGTGGTTTCCATTAGCTCACTTTTCTGGTAAGATTTCCTATAATTGCTTAGGTCCTTTTGCATTTTAGCCTATTATATTGACAAGATATTCAAAGTTCCGCAAAAAGATATCAAAAAGAAAGGTAGCGGCCCTTTTTATATCATAATTATTACTTCTTGGGAAATAGATACTGTGAGAAAGTGGTGTTAAAGTTCGAACACCTTTCCGTCATCCGCCAAAGCTACCTGGGCAAAGATTTCTTGAGCCTCTTCCTTAAAAAGTTCTATGGACTTGTATCTTGTGGAATAATGCCCTAGAATAAGTTGCCCTACCGACGCATCCGCAGCAATGCGGGCAGCTTCCTTAGCTGTAGAATGCTTGGTTTTAGTAGACAAATGTGCTTCGCTTTCCAAGAAGGTAGACTCATGATACAAGGCATCAACTTCTTTAATTTGCGGTATAATATCGGGTTTATAACCTGTATCACTACAATAGGCATAACTTTTTGGTGAATTGGGATCGAAGGTAAGTTCAGCATTGGGCACTACGGTACCATGATCCAAAGTAACATCTTTTCCGTTTTTGATGTTCTGAAAATAGGCCCTGTCTATCCCCAAGGATTTTACCGCATCTACATTAAGTTTACGCGCTCCCAACTTCTCACGGAAGAGAAAGCCGTTGGTGTAAACCCTATGATCTAGGGGTATCGTTTCAACGGTTACCTTGTTGTCTTCAAAAATCTTCTCCGGATTTTTAGAGGTTAGTTCATGAAAAAGTAAGGGATAGTCCGTCCAAGAATCTCCAAGTTTTAAAAGTAAGGTAAGAGCTTCTTTAATTCCCTTTGGGCCATAGACGTTCAATTCTTTTTTTCGGCCAAGTAATCTAAAGGTGGAAATAAGGCCTGGAAGTCCAAAAAAATGATCGCCATGCAGATGGGAAATAAAAATGTGGTCTATTCGTGAAAATTTTACCTTGAGCTTTCTAAGTTGTACCTGTGTGCCTTCTCCACAGTCTATCAGAAAAAGGTGGTTTTTAATTTCCAATACCTGGGCTGTAGGATTCGTAAGTGTTCTCGGTGTGGCCGCATAGCAACCTAATATTTGTAACTTCACAGACGATTGTTGATTTTCACAGGTCCAAATCCCTTTCTATTTCTTCCATCATTATAATATCCTTTGCTTCCTGTACCGTGGGCACCACCGAAATTTCATCGGGGACCTCTTCATATGACACCTTATTGGTAACCAATACAAAAGACTTTTTTGCACTTCTATGTGTATTGGATATGTGTAAAAATTCGAGAATATCACCTGCCGATAGCTTGGTGAATGAAAAGAGATTCACTATTATATGGTCGTTCTTTAGTTTTGGGTAAGTTTTTTCTAAATTTTCCAAGAATTTTTTTAACGATATATTTTCTTGAAAAACAATAGTTGTATTGCCGTTTTTATCCAAAATCATAACGTATCATTTTATTTTTGAAGCCAATAGATATATTACCGCCATACGAATTGCCACTCCGTTCTCTACCTGATTTAGTATAATAGATTGTTTGGAGTCTGCGACATCGCTTGTAATTTCTACACCGCGGTTTATAGGGCCGGGGTGCATTATCACTATTTCCTTGTCCAAGCTATCGAGTAATTTTTTATTTACCCCGTATTGTTGGCTATATTCCCTGGTGGTAGGGAAATAGCTGATATCCATACGCTCGTTTTGTATTCTTAGCATATTGGCCACATCGCACCAGTTCAAGGCTTTTCGTAAGTTGGTCTCTACTTCTATCCCCAAAGATTCTATATGTTTAGGGATTAATGTTCTTGGGCCACATACCTTTACGTTGGCTCCCTGCAATTTAAGAGCAAAAATATTGGAGAGGGCCACTCTAGAGTGCAAGATATCACCAACGATTACCACATTTTTATTGCTTACGTCCCCCAGTTTTTCCCGAATCGAAAATGAATCGAGGAGGGCTTGGGTAGGATGTTCATGGGCACCATCACCTGCATTGATAATTGATGAGTTTACATGTTTGGACAAAAAAATACCTGCACCCGGATTTGGATGTCGCATTACCACCATATCTACCTTCATAGATAAGATGTTGTTTACCGTATCTATTAGGGTTTCTCCTTTCTTTACCGAGGATTGGGCTGCCGAAAAATTGATAACATCGGCGGATAATCGTTTTTCAGCGAGTTCAAAGGATAATTTGGTGCGTGTGCTGTTTTCAAAGAAAATATTGGCGATGGTAATGTCCCTTAAGGAGGGTACCTTTTTAATTGATCGGTTAATTACCTCCTTAAAATGGTCTGCCGTTTCAAAAATGAGCTGAATATCTTTCTCTTTCAGATATTTTATTCCCAACAAGTGGTTTACGCTCAATTCACCCATTGCACTAATTGTTTACTAAATAAATTACGTCCTTTCCTTCGTTTTCTTCCCACATCACCTTTACTTTTTCTTCATTTATAGCATCTACCTGTCGCCCTCTATAATTGGGCATTATTGGTAAATGACGACTAAAGCGCCTATCTATAAGGGTCAATAATTCTATTTCTTTGGGTCTGCCAAAAGATTGTATGGCCGTAAGTGCGGCCCTAATGCTCCTTCCTGTGTATAGCACATCATCTATAAAGACCACTTTTTTATCATCTACCAAAAAATCGATTTTTGTAGTGTTTGCTTCCAAGGTTTTTTCACCTCGTCTAAAATCGTCCCTATAAAAGGTAATATCCAAAAATCCGAGTTCTATGTTGGTTACCCCATAGTCTTCCTTAAGAATCTTGGTAAGCCTTTCAGCCAAAAAAATACCGCGTGGTTGAATACCTATTAAAACTGTTTCTTTGAAATCTAGATGGTTTTCCAAAAGTTGACAGGCCAATCGATGCAGTATAATGTGAATTTCTTTAGAGGAAAGAAGTACTTTTTGACTCATAGGTTAGGTGACCAACACTTTTGAAGTACAAAAATAGGGATTTCTAGCCAATATTCTCTCAACTGCGCAAATTAGTGATTATTGGTTGTTCGCCAGAAACATTTGGTGGTAAGCTGTCTCCATAAAAAAGCCCCGACATGCACATGTCGGGGCTTTTGATTCCTTCTTATTATGAAGGGAAGTTTTACGGAGGCTTACTTTTTCTTGGAGCCAGCTTCCATTTTATCCTTCAACGCTTGCAGTTGCTCATTGGCATCACCTAATGTAGGTTTGGCCTCATCGGAGCCTGCGGCCTTTTTCTTGGCGGCAGTCCTTACATTGCGTTGTTCCTCTTCTCTAAAGATAGCGGTATGACTTGCAACCACTCTTTTGAATTCTTTGTTGAACTCAATGATCTTAAATTCCGCTTCTTCTCCTTTACCTAGTTTTTTGCCGTCTTCTTTCTCTAGATGACGCTGTGGTACAAAAGCTGTAATATCCTCGTTAAAGTCTATTGTAGCTCCTTTGTCCACGATTTCGGTAATGGCAGATTTATGTACTGTACCCAAGGCAAATTCCTTTTCGTATTTATCCCATGGATTATCGGTTGTTTGTTTGTGCCCTAAACTTAGTTTACGACCTTCAACATCCAATTCCAATACTTCTACTTCCAAAGTATCGCCTACGGTAACAAATTCTGACGGGTGCTTCACCTTCTTGGTCCATGAAAGATCTGATATGTAGATCAATCCATCAATACCTTCCTCAAGTTCTACAAAAACACCGAAATTGGTAAAGTTTCTAACAATTCCTTTATGTCTGGAACCAACCGGGTATTTTGTAGTGATATCTGTCCAAGGATCTGGAGTCAATTGCTTAATGCCCAGAGACATTTTACGATCTTCCCTATCCAAAGTAAGTACAACGGCATCTACTTCGTCACCAACTTTAACAAAGTCTTGTGCGGAACGTAAATGGGTAGACCAGGACATTTCAGAAACGTGGATTAAACCTTCCACACCTTCGGCAACTTCTATGAACGCGCCGTAGTCTGCAATGACCACCACTTTACCTTTAACCTGATCGCCAATTTTTATTTCATCGCTCAAAGCATCCCAAGGATGTTTGGACAATTGTTTTAAACCTAATTGGATTCTAGATTTGTTATCATCAAAGTCCAGAATTACCACGTTAAGTTTTTGATCTAATTCTACTACTTCGTTGGGGTGATTGATCCTACTCCAAGAAAGATCGGTAATATGCACCAGTCCGTCTACTCCTCCAAGGTCTATGAACACACCATAAGAAGTAATGTTTTTCACAATACCTTCGAGTACTTGTCCTTTTTCTAATTGACCAATGATCTCTTTCTTCTGTTCTTCTATATCGGCCTCTATCAAGGCTTTATGTGATACTACCACGTTTTTGAATTCGTGGTTGATCTTAACAACCTTAAATTCCATGGTCTTCCCAACATACTGATCGTAATCGCGAATAGGTTTTACATCGATTTGTGAACCAGGTAAGAACGCTTCAATGCCAAATACATCTACGATCATACCACCTTTGGTCCTACATTTTACAAATCCAGTAACTACTTCTTCCTTATCATGGGCTGCATTTACCCTATCCCAGGCCATAATGGTTCTGGCCTTTCTGTGAGAAAGTACAAGCTGTCCGCTTTTATCTTCTCTAATATCTATTAAGACTTCTACTTTATCGCCAATTTTTAAATCGGGATTGTATCTAAATTCGTTTAGCGAAATTACACCTTCAGATTTAGCGTTGATATCTATGATAGCTTCGCGATCGGTAAGATATACCACGGTACCTTGTACCACTTCTTCATCCGCAGTGTCTACAAAATTTTCGGCTACCAATGTTTCGAACTCCTTTAATTTGGAATCGTCTACACGCTCAATACCTTGCTCATATTTTTCCCAATCAAATTCTTCTAAAAATGCTTTGGGATCCTGTACGGGAGCTTCTACTTTTGTTTCCTTTGTTGCTTCAGCAGTTTCTTCTACCGGAGCTGTTGTTTTTTCTTCAGCCATTTGCTGATTTAAATTTGTATTCCGCAGTGCTACAAGAGTTAAACAATTACTGCGAAAGTTGTTATTTAGTTTTTCATCCCTTTTCCTCTTGATTTTTGTTAAAAAGGAGTGCAAAAATACAATTAAAAAATGGTTTTACAAACGGTATGTATGAGAAGGTTGGGTATGCTGGTACAATTTTGGGGATTGCGGGCCTAAATTCTCGGATAATTTGTATATTCCACCCAATAAATATTAACCATTAAAAAATACATTTATGAGTGTTAAAGCAAAGTATCAAGGTGTTTTAAGTCTTGGCGAGCAATTGGGAATAAAGGATGGCAGCATAACAGAAGAAGGTGGCGTTCTAAAGATAAAAGGTGTGGCCAACACCCCTTATGAAAAAGACCTTTTGTGGGATAAGATTAAAGAACTTGGCGGGGAAAATGCTTCGGACATAAAAGCCAACATATCCGTTGCCGATGACTCTGTATATCATAGACATGTTGTTAAAAGTGGCGAATCACTGAGCAAAATAGCCAAGCATTACTATGGCGATATGATGAAATACAAGCAGATTTTTAGTGCCAACACCAATATACTGAGCAATCCCGATGTTATTCATCCGGATCAGGTTTTGGTAATCCCTAATCCATAGGTTTATCTACTGTACTCATTGTGCGGAGTGTTTTTTAGTGTTAAGTACGCTAAATTTCCTCACTGCGCACAATGAGACAGTTAGTAAAATTAGTTCTTCTTTGGCTTTTCTATTACTCGAAGCGCATAGCCATAAATTCTTTCGAATTGTTCTTTTAGGCCCATATCGCTATTATCGAACTCTATAGCATCTTCGGCCTTCATCAACGGGGAAAATTCTCTATGAGAATCTATGTAATCCCTATCTTGAACATTTTTAAGTACCTCTTTGTAGGTGACTTTTTCTCCCTTTTCCAAAAGTTCTTTATAACGCCTAGTTGCACGTGCCTCTGGGGAAGCTGTCATAAAAATCTTCAATTCCGCCTTGGGAAACACTACGGTACCAATATCCCTTCCGTCCATCACAATGCCGGCTCCTTTGCCTATAGTCTGTTGCATAGCTACCAGTTTTTGCCTAACGGCTTCAATGGCGGCAACTTTGCTCACATATTTTGATACCTCTAGCGTGCGTATTTCTTTTTCTACATTTTTTCCGTTAAGGTGCATTTCAGCATAACCAAGCTCGTCGTTATACACAAATTCCAATTGTACCTTGGCCAATGATTGCACCAAATCTTCATCATTTTCCACCTTGGGGCCTATAAAATTGTTTCGCATTGCAAAAAGGGTCACTGCCCTGTACATGGCCCCGGTATCTACGTAAATATATCCCAAGGCTTTTGCCAGTTGCTTGGCAATTGTGCTCTTCCCCGTGGAGGAATATCCATCTATGGCAATTGTGATTTCTTGCATCATCGTTTAAAAATAACTAGAATCCCTAGCATAAAAAAACAAGTTGAGGATTGTGCATTTGTATCAATCTATACATCCAAAAGGTGAAGGGTTTAATCTTAGGCAATACCGATTAAAGCTTTTTTGCATTTTTCACCTTCTGAGCCGTAACGGCTATATCAATGACCTCGCTCATATCACTCACATAATGAAAGGTTAACCCTTTAAGATAGGCTTCTTTAATTTCAAGGATATCCTTTCTGTTTTCTTCGCTAAGAATTATCTCTTTGATTCTGGCCCGTTTAGCGGCCAAAATCTTTTCCTTTATTCCGCCAACGGGTAACACTTTACCTCTAAGGGTAATCTCACCGGTCATGGCTAAACTCTTTTTCACCTTTCTTTGTGTAAATAAGGAAACAAGAGAGGTAAGCATAGTTATACCGGCACTTGGTCCGTCTTTGGGGGTGGCGCCTTCGGGCACATGTATATGTACGTTGTAGGTTTCAAAAACTTCTGGGTTTAAGCCAAAGGTATCCGCGTTAGATTTTATGTATTCCATGGCAATGGTAGCGGATTCCTTCATAACCTTGCCCAAATTTCCGGTAATACTCAAAGTGCCTTTTCCTTTGGACAGGATGGATTCTATGAACAGAATATCCCCACCAACCCTGGTCCAGGCCAGTCCGGTTACTACACCTGCCACATCGTTATTCTCGTATTTATCCCTTTCCAAGCGTGCAGGACCCAATACTTTTTCTACATCTTCGTTGGTAACTTTTACATTATAGGATTCCTCAATGGCGATGGACTTCGCTGCATTACGTACCATTTTTGCAACCTGTTTTTCTAGTGATCTCACCCCGGACTCCCTGGTATACCCTTCCACAATTTTCTCAAATTGAGGTTTTCCAATTTTAAGGTCCGTAGAAGACATTCCATGCTCCTTTAATTGTTTTGGAAGCAAATGTCTTTTGGCAATCTCTACTTTTTCCTCAATGGTATAACCCGTTACATGAATAATCTCCATTCTATCCAAAAGTGCCGGCTGAATGGTAGAAAGGTTGTTTGCTGTTGCAATGAACATTACTTTGGACAGGTCGTAGCCCATTTCCAAAAAATTATCATGAAACTCCGAATTTTGTTCCGGATCCAGTACCTCCAACATGGCCGATGACGGATCTCCTTGATGGCTATTGGAAAGTTTATCTATTTCGTCCAAAATAAAGACGGGATTGGATTTACCGGCTTTTTTAATACTTTGTACTATTCTTCCTGGCATGGCTCCAATATATGTTTTTCGGTGGCCCCTTATCTCGGCCTCATCGCGTAATCCGCCTAGGGACATACGCACATATTGCCTCCCTAAGGCCTCTGCCACGGATTTCCCTAAAGATGTTTTACCCACACCAGGAGGGCCATATAAACATAGAATGGGAGATTTCATATCATTTCTAAGCTTAAGTACTGCCAAATATTCCACAATTCTTCGCTTTACATCTTCCAGTCCATAATGATCCCTATCCAATATTTTTTGCGCTCTTTTTAGATCAAATTTGTCCTTGGAAAATTCGTTCCATGGAAGGTCCAAAAACAGGTCCAAATAGTTCCTTTGAATGGAATATTCCGCTACTTGGGGGTTCATCCGTTGCATTTTGGCCAATTCCTTATTGAAATGCTCAGCAACGTTTTTGTTCCATTTTTTCTTTTTCGCCTTTACACGCATATCGTCCAATTCTTCGTCGTACGATACCCCGCCCAACTCTTCTTGGATCGTTTTCATTTGTTGATGCAGGAAATACTCGCGTTGCTGTTGGTCCATATCGCTCCTTACCTTGGACTGAATATCGTTTTTCAATTCCAGTTTTTGGAGCTCAACATTCATGTATTTAAGTGTGGCCAAGGCTCTTTGTTGTAAATCACCAATTTCTAGGAGTTCTTGTTTCTCCTTTACATCCAAATTAAGGTTAGAAGACACAAAGTTTATTAAGAAAGAGTTGCTCTGTATATTTTTAATGGCAAAGCTAGCCTCGCTGGGGATGTTGGGATTGTCTTTAATAATTTGCAATGCCAACTCCTTAATAGAATCTATTATGGCCAAAAACTCCTTATCTTCCTTATCTGGCCTATCTTCCCCCGTTTCTCGGATGGTAGCTGTCATATAAGGTTTTTGGGTAAGGACCTCTGCAATTTCGAAACGTTTTTTCCCTTGGATAATAACGGTAGTGTTGCCATCTGGCATTTGAAGCACCCTCAATATTCTTGCAACGGTACCCAACGTATTGATATCCTTTATCCCAGGGTTTTCAGTCTCTTCGTCTTTTTGGGAGACCACCCCTATTACCTTAGAGCCATTATTGGCGTCCTTTATTAATTTTATGGATTTGTCTCGCCCGGCGGTAATCGGAATTACTACCCCAGGAAACAATACCGTATTCCTCAATGGCAATATCGGAATGGTTTCGGGCAAGTTTTCCCGATTCATTTCTTCCTCGTCCTCCGGGGTCATTAACGGAATTAACTCCGAATCCTCATCAATTCCCTGTAAGGACATATTGTCAAAATTTGAAAATTTAGAATCTCCCATAGTCTTATTTCGGTCATTCTGTCATTAAACAACAGAAATCTTCACCTTTTATAAATTTATATTTTGCATCAAAGCCCTGTGTGTATGGTGTTTTACCAAATGCAGTTGCTTTTTTTATAGTATTTGGTCAATTCTTGTGCCAACAAATGGAAAAATTCCTAAAAAAACTGTAACATTTGCTTAAATAAGCTATCTCTAAGACAAACCAATTACTTTTTGAGCCAAAAAATTGAACATACTGACACGCTTTTGCAATTGTGTTTGGAAGGAAAACAAAGTGCACAATTGGAAATATACAACCGCTATTATAAAGCTATGTACAACACAGCTTTACGGATTGTAAAGGACAGTGCCGAAGCCGAGGATATTATGCAAGAATCGTTCTTGAACGCGTTTACGAAGCTGCATACATTTAAGGGAGAGGTTACCTTCGGGTCATGGTTGAAACGTATTGTTATCAATAACAGTATTTATCATTACAGGAAGTTGCAGAAAAAAAATGAAACACCCCTGGATGATATAATGTACAAGGTCGAAGATAACGATGGGGTTGCTTCGGATCATGTGTTTACAGAACTAAAGGCTCAAAAGGTGCTGGAGACCATGAAACAATTAAAGGACAATTACAGAGTTTCTTTGACCTTACATTTGATAGAAGGCTATGATTACGAAGAAATAGGAGCCATTATGAATATGAGTTATGCGAATTGTAGGACTACAATTTCACGGGCAAAGGAGAGTTTGAGAAAAAAAATGATAAATACTTATTCATGAAAAAAGGAAAATTAGAAGATCTATTTAACGACTTACAAGGTTCGTTTGATCTGGAAGAACCAGCAGCAGGGCACCAGCATAGGTTTCTAACAAAGCTGGAAGACTCCAAGGACATGGCAAGTACCATCAAAAAAAGAAATTCTTGGTGGAAACCCCTTTCCATTGCAGCCTCCATAGCCATACTTTTTAGTGTAGGTATTGGAATCTACAATTTGGAACCCACAAAGGATGAACAAGTTGCGGAAATTTCGCCGGAGGTATCGCAAACGCAGTATTACTTTGCCAGCCTTATAGAAGAGCAGGTAAAGCTACTGGAGAGCGAAAGTACCCCCGAAACAAAAAAAATAATTGAGGACACTATGGTACAGCTCAAAAAACTCGAAACCAATTACACAAGATTGGAACAAGACTTACTTAATGGTGGAAATAGTAAACTGATTTTAAGTGCAATGATTACCAATTTCCAGACCAGAATAGATCTTTTGCAAGATGTTCTTAACCAAGTTGATCAAATTAAAACTTTAAAAAACTATAATGATGAAAATATTACTATTTAAATATATAACAACGATGCTCCTGATCTTTCCTGCGGTGGTTCTGGCCAATGACGGGAAACTAAAAGGGCGGCATACCAAAGAGAAGACCATTAAGAAAGAGTATACCGTAAATGCAGATGCCCTCTTAAAACTAAGCAATAGCTACGGAAACCTTAATGTTACGTCTTGGAATGAAAATAGGGTGGTTATAGAAGTACATATTAAGACCAACGGTAACAACGAGGAAAAGGTACAGCGAAAGTTAGATCAGATTACGGTAGACTTCGAGGCCAACAGTAGCATGGTATCTGCCCGCACCATTTTTAACAGGAGCAAAAGCAGCTGGGGTTGGAACTGGGGCCGTAACAACAATGTTAACATGCAGATAAATTATACCGTTAAGGTACCCGTTAAGAACAGCGTACACCTTAGCAATGACTATGGTAACATTTATCTGGATAGGATTGATGGCCATGCCAAAATAAGTTGCGATTACGGAAGATTGGAAATTGGGGAGTTACGAGGAAGAAATAATCAGCTTAGCTTTGATTATACCTCAAAATCTAACATAGGGTACATTAACAGTGGTAAAATATCAGCGGATTACTCTGGGTTTACCATAGAAAAGGCTGGCGATCTGGTCATTAGTGCAGATTATACCGATGCCACCGTTGAGAAAATGGAAAATCTACAGTATTCTAGCGATTATGGAAATTTGGAAATCGGGGAAGCCAATAATATAGAGGGCAACGGAGACTATATTAATGTTAGATTGGGAACCATCCATGGAAATGTTGACATTAGTGCGGATTACGGTTCCATAAAGATTGGAGAAATGGCAGAAGATGCCGGAGATATAGATTTACGTACCGATTATACCGGGATAAAAATAGGTTACAACGCCCAATATTATTTTAACTTTGAGATCACCACCGACTATGCAGGGGTAGATGGTAAAGGTGATTTTGAAATCAACATTAGCAAAGAAAAATCTCACGAACGTTATTATAAGGGCTATTACGGAAAGGAAAATAGTGGAAACACCGTTTCTATTACCTGTGATTACGGAGGAGTATCATTTTACAAAAATTAAAATCATCAAACGAAAACAATCATGAAAAAATTAGTTACACTTAGTTTTATTATTCTGCTTGCCATCCCATGTAACGCACAATGGGGGAAAAGAGTAAAAGGAAATGGAAATGTGGTGACCATAGAAAGGTCCACGGGCGATTACGATGCCGTTGCCGTATCGGGCTGGTTCGACGTTGATCTGATAGCCGGTAACGAAGGTGAAATAACCCTGACAGGTGAAGAAAACCTCTTGGAGTACATAAAAACCGAAGTAAAAAATGGCAAACTGGTGGTAAAAGTAGAAAAAGGAGTTAACCTAAGACCTTCTTCATGGAACAAGGACAAAGCCATTGTGATTACCGTACCTGTAGAGACGGTAAATTCGGTTACCTTATCGGGGTCGGGGGACATTGTTGGTAAAACTGTACTTAAGGCCGATAATTTTCATACCAACATATCTGGTTCCGGGGATATAAGTCTGGAAATAGCGGCCAAATCAGTTTCCGCAAGTATGTCGGGCTCAGGGGATATCAATCTTATGGGCAAGACCAACGATTTTGACGTACAGGTGTCAGGATCGGGCGATATTAAGGCTTATGACCTAGAATCCGAGTTTGTTAATGCCCAGGTATCGGGTTCTGCTGACATTAGGGTTACCGCAAATCAATCCCTAAAAGCCAGAGTTTCTGGTTCTGGAGATATTAGTTATAGGGGAAATCCGAAAAAAGTAGACAGCAAAACCTCCGGGTCTGGTGATATTTCCAAAGGATAGCTTACCGATAAAATTAAGAATTAATAGAAAGCTCCAAGAAATTGGGGCTTTTTTAGTTTCGCACTTTCTGCCCTTTGTTGACCCTAGTCAACAAAAACCCTCCGATTATAAAAAACAGTCCCAGAAAAATAGTGGCATTGCGCATACTGCCCGTAAATTGTGCTACAAAACCGTACATAAAGGTACCTAGTACAATACCTATCTTTTCTGCCACATCATAAAAACTAAAGAAGGAAGCGGTATCCGTAGTTGGTGGAATATATTTGGAATAGGTAGATCTTGAAAGGGCCTGGATACCTCCCATTACAATTCCAACACATCCTGCAGCAATATAGAAATCGTTGGGGGTAACCAAAAAATATGCATAAACGCAGATGAGTACCCACAATGCATTGATTACTATTAGCGTCTTAATGTTTCCAAAACGCTTGGAAGCCCTGGCGGTCATGGTAGCTCCAAAAATGGCCACAAGTTGAATTACCAATATACTGATAATGAGGCCAGTGGTACGTTCGCTATCCGAACCCCATTGTATTTCCTCTTCACCAAAATAAGTGGCTATCAGCATAACCGTTTGTACGGCCATACTGTAAACAAAAAACGCCCCTAAGTATCTTTTTAATTTAATTTGACCTCCCAATTGCAGCCATACTTTTTTTAACTCTTTGAAACCATTTAGAACAATATGATGGCGAGCACCTTCTTTTTTAAAACCCTGGGGCAAATGAAAAAAGGTATATTGACTGAACAAAATCCACCAAATACCTACGGAAACAAAGGAATATTTCATTGCCTTTATTTCTGCCGCTTCACCAGCATCACTTTCAATACCAAAGAAAGCTGGTTGCATTACCATGGCCAGATTAAAGAGCAATAAAATAACACTCCCTATATAACCTAGGGAAAATCCTTTGGCACTAATACCGTCTTGCTGTTCTGGAAAGGCAATATCGGGTAAATACGAGTTGTTTATTGCAAAACTTACCCAAAAGCCCACAAGGCCAAAAAAATAGCAGATAAGACTAAAATAAATGTGTTCCAGGGAAAACCAATATAGTCCTATACATGAAAGTCCACCCAAATAGCAGAAAAATTTCATGAACACTTTTTTGTTCCCCAAATAATCGGCAATCCCTGAGAGTAAAGGTGTAATGATCGCTATAAAAAGAAAGGCTATAGAGGTTACATAACTTATTAAAGGGGCTCTGGCAATCTCGCCGCCAAATACCATTACCTTTTCCACATTGGAAACTCGGAAGAGCGCTCCATAAAAAATAGGAAAAATGGCAGAGGCTATTACCAGACTATATACCGAATTGGCCCAATCATAAAACGCCCAAGCGTTCAATAGTTTTTTACTGCCTTTTATTGCAAGTGCTTTGGTCATACCTAAAAATAAAAGCTGTTCTTTTAGGAACAGCTTCTAATATACAATTATTACCTAGGATTTTATACTATTTAAAGGTTGTAACCCCAAATTTTGCAGCTTCCTGTTTTGCCAATGGTGCCCATTGGGTAAGATTTGCAATTCTGGTATCGTTGGAAGGGTGTGTACTCATAAACTCGGGAGGTGCCTGTCCGCCACTTTTGGCCTTCATTCTTTTCCAAAGTTCTGCCGCCTCATCCGGATTGTACCCCGCAATGGCCATGATCTGAAGTCCTATCCTATCGGCTTCCGTCTCGTGACTTCTGCTAAAGGGGAGCATGACACCCACTGTAGAACCTAATCCATAAGCTTGGTTAAAGGTATTTCTTTTTTGTGGGTCCTTTATAGCTACGTTTCCGGCAACGGCTCCCAGTTGCTGCAACATGCCAGCGCTCATACGTTGCGCCCCATGGTCTGCCAAGGCATGGGCAACCTCGTGCCCCATTACTACGGCAACGCCGGTCTCTGTTTGTGTGATGGGAAGTATTCCTGTATAAAACACAATTTTGCCACCCGGCATACACCAAGCATTGACAGTTTCATCATTTACCAAATTATATTCCCACTTATAATCCTTTAAATATGCAGGGTATCCGTTTGAAGCCAACCATCTTTCCGAAGCTGAGGAAATACGTTGCCCTACTTTGGTGATCATCTGTGCATCCGAAGTACCTTTAACTACCTTGTTCTCTCCAAGGAACTGATTGTACTGGGCAAAGGCCATTGGAAATATTTGGCTATTAGGGTAAAAATTTAAGGTGCTCTTCCCTGTAAATGGATTTGTCTTACAGGCCATAACGACCATAAAGACTGCTAGTATTAAAATTATTTTTTTCATAATGTCAGTGTTTAATATTCGCAAATTATAAAAATATTACTTACCTATAATATGCAGTTCGGTAAAATCCTTCCCAATTACCAAAGTATTGTTCCCGTTCAACTTAACATCTTTAAAGGTTACCGTTTCATTGTCGAGCTCTATACTGTCAATTTTAAAGGGCAATCCATGGAATTTTAACTCAAAAGTACTGTATGGCGTAATAAAACTTCCATTTTTAAATTGCTGTATGATCAGCTCATTTTTCTTACCGATCAGTTTAAAGTTCCTAAGGCTATACCTTCCTTTTTTATAGTCATATCCGTCTTGTCCGTCTTCATAAACTGTGGAATTCTCGGTTCCAAGTTTAAAATAAACATCCAAAATAAGTTCTTTCACCTCTTTTTCCCCCACGTATTGCTGTACGGGGTATTTGGGTATCATGGCTCCTTCTTTGATAAATAACGGAATTTTGTCTATATCCGCTACAACCCATCGTTCTTTTCCGCCTTCTACAACTTCTTCATTCCAATAATTATACCATTTTCCTTTGGGAACGTACATTCGTCTTCCCTGGGCATTGGGTTCTTGTACCGGGCATACTAGAATTTTTTCCCCGCAAATGAATTCATCGGTTCTAAAATGGGTCTGCGTATCTTCCTGATCATAATATACCATGGACTGTAACATAGGTACTCCTTCCGAAATGTATTTCCAGAACGCGGTGTACAGATAGGGCAGTAACTGATACCTAAGTTCAATAAATTTTCTTACGATATCGGTTACTTCCTTGTCAAAGGACCAAGGTTCCTGATCTCCATGATCGCCACTGGAATGTACTCTACAGAAGGGATGGAACACCCCTAATTGAATCCATCTTGCAAAAAGTTCGCCATTGGGTTGTTCCGCAAAACCTCCTATATCCGACCCTACAAAAGACATACCGCTCATGCAAAGGCGTTGCGCCTGTACATTGGCAATCCATAAGTGTTCCCAAGTTGCTACGTTATCCCCTGTCCAAGTAGAGGTGTAACGCTGCGCTCCTGAATATGCCGATCTGGTTATTACAAAAGGGCGTTTTGGATATACATATTTTTTTACCCCTTCATAGGTAGCCCGGGCCATTTGGGTACCATAGATATTATGGGCCTTTCTATGACTGCATGGATGTCCGTCATAGTCGTGTCTAACATCTAGAGGAAAGGTCTTCGTAGGAACTTCCATAACAGCGGGTTCGTTCATATCGTTCCAAACCCCCTTTACGCCTATTTCGGCTATTAGTTCTTTGTATAGGCCTGCCCACCATTCGCGCACTTCCGGATTGGTAAAATCTGGAAAGTTACACTCCCCGGGCCATACCTTACCCCTCATATAAGGGCCATCTCCTCGTTTACAGAAATAGTCATTGTCCTTGGCCTCTTGGTACACCCAATAATCTTTATCTACTTTAATACCTGGGTCAATGATCGCTACGGTCTTAAATCCATCATCATGTAATTCCTTAACCATACGTTTTGGGTCTGGAAAATAGTTTTTGTTCCAAGTGAAACAACGAAACCCTTCCATATAATCTATATCTAGATAAATACCATCGCAAGGTATCTTCAGCTTTCTAAAAGTACTGGCAACTTCCTTTACCCTACTTTCTGGATAATAGCTCCATTTAGATTGATGAAAACCCAGTGTCCAAAGCGGTGGCAATTCTGGAGTACCGGTTAGATCGGTATATGCCTTTACAACGCCCGACATTTTTGGCCCATAGAAAAAATAGTAGTTCATCTCTCCGCCATCGGCCCAAAAACTTGTAGTGTTCCTACGTTCGTGCGAAAAATCAAAATAACTCCTAAAGGTATTATCAAAGAAAATACCGTAGGCATTTCCCCCATGCAACCCTACATAGAAAGGGATGGCTTTATACAATGGCTCTTGGTCTTTGCCAAAGGCATATTGGTCTGTTGCCCAATTATCTACTCGTTTTCCTTTTAAGTTAGAATGGGTGGCCTTATCCCCCATGCCGTAAAAACTCTCGGCAGATTGGGTTATCTTACTCATTTTTACCGTATTACCACCGTATTCATAATTTTCTTCCCAGTGGAATCCCAGCTCGTCCTCGTTAATAATATTTCCTTCTAGATCGGATATTTGGGTCCGTAAGGTTTTCTTATCTACCAAGACTTTTAGCTTGGAAGTTTCAATCAGATATTCAGATTTGGTTTCTGCAACCTCCAAATGATTATACCCGACGCTTGCTCCTTCGCTTATAGCATAGGAAAAATCGGGCTCAAATACATGTTCTGTAGCATACCTAAATCTAATGGCGCTATCCCTAATTACCGTAATCTGAAGAATTACACCATTAGAAGTAGTAAAGTAGAGTTTGTCGGTATCTTTTTGAAAATCTATTATGTTATCTGGATATAGATTTCCTTTGTATTCCAGTTCGGTATTGGTAATCATAGAAGATTATTTTAGACCAACAAAAAAAAGACTTTATGGCCGAAATATAAAAAGATATTACCACCATTTATAAACTATAACGTTATAGTTGACCCATATTATTGCATAATAACCACTCCTAGTGGCGGTATGGTTATTTCAACGGATTTTTTGTGCCCATGCCACGGTGTATTGGTGGTTTTAATTGTAGTATTTGTCATACCGCTACCTCCGTATTTTGCATGATCACTGTTGAAAATTTCTTTTAGTTTGCCTGTTTTGGGAATACCTACTCTATACTTTTCCCTAGGTACCGGTGTAAAGTTACAGGCCACTATGATATCGTTAACGGCATCGTGCCCTTTTCGGATATAGGTCAATACAGAATTCTCGGAATCTCCGTAGTCTATCCATTGGAAACCTTCGGTGCTAAATTGTTTTTCGTACAGTGCCGGATAATCCTGATAAAGCCTGTTCAGGTCCTTTATCAACTGTTGAATTCCGGCATGAAAATCATATTGCAACAAGTGCCAATCCAAACTTTGTTCAAAATTCCATTCGGAAGATTGTCCAAATTCTGCCCCCATAAACAATAAGTTGGTGCCTGGATGCGTAAACATATAACCAAATAGTAATCTTAGGTTGGCAAACCTTTGCCATTCATCTCCCGGCATTCTATACAACAGGGATTGTTTACCGTAGACCACCTCATCATGTGAAAAGGGAAGCATAAAGTTTTCGGTGAAAGTGTACGTCATGCTAAAAGTGAGATCGTTTTGATGGTGTCTTCTATAGATAGGCTCTTTTTTAAAATACTCTAGCGTATCGTGCATCCATCCCATCATCCATTTCATTCCAAAACCGAGACCCCCTATATTTACAGGTCTAGATACCATTGAAAATGAAGTAGATTCCTCCGCAATGGTCTGTACACCGGTAAAACTTTTATACACCTCTTCATTAAGTTCTTTTATGAAGGAAATTGATTCCAGATTCTCTCTACCCCCAAACATATTGGGTTCCCACTCTCCTTCCTCCCGGGAATAATCCAAATACAGCATGGAGGCCACGGCATCTACCCTTAGGGCGTCTGCATGGAAATGATCTAACCAAAAGATGGCGTTACTCACTAGAAACGCCCGCACTTCGTTCCTTCCATAATTGAAGATCAGGCTCTTCCAATCTGGGTGATAGCCTTTACGCCGATCTGGGTGTTCGTACAAATTAGAACCATCAAAAAAGCCCAGACCATGGGCGTCTTCCGGAAAATGTGAGGGTACCCAGTCTAATATTACCCCAATATCGTTTTGATGTAATTTATCTACCAATAACTTAAAATCCTCTGGCTTTCCAAACCGAGACGTCGGCGCAAAATAGCCCGTAAGTTGGTATCCCCATGATGGGTCATAAGGGTATTCCATAATGGGCATAAACTCTACATGTGTAAAATTCATTTCCTTTACGTAGCGTACCAAATCCTCGGCCAAATCCACATAGGACATAAACTCATTGTCATTCTTCCGCTTCCAGGAACCCAGATGTACTTCATATACCGAATACGGCCTATCCAAACCGTTTTTTTCCTCCCGGTAGCCCATCCATTTTTTATCTTTCCATTTGTAATTATCGTCCCATACCAGGGATGCAGTATTTGGTGGGTGCTCGCAATACCGTGCAAAAGGATCTGCCTTCTCCGTTTTTATATCGTTATTATGCGAATGTATTTTGTATTTGTATTTGGTACCCTTGTCCACACCAGGAATAAATCCTTCCCAGATGCCACTTTCGTCCCAGCGTACATTTAGCTTATGATCGCCCTCTAACCAAAAATTAAAATCACCGATCACCGATACCGATTTGGCAGTGGGTGCCCAAACAGCAAAATAAGTGCCTTTTTCGCCGTTTAGTTCGATCATATGGGATCCTAATTTTTCGTACAACCTAAAATGTTTGCCAGATTTGAACAGGTTGATATCGAAATCGGAAAATAAACTGTGAGGGATTACTTTGCCCATGTTTTTGGTTTGTTAGTTGCTTTCATTTATAATGCTCATGATGCCTTCCAGTGGAATAACGGCCCACATTGGTCTAGAATTCATTTCGTAACCTAGCTCATATACTGCTTTTTCTAGCATACAATACTCTAAGATAAAAATTCGCTCTTGGCTATAACCAATATTTAAGTTGTTTTCTTGGATAAGGTCTACGTAAGTGCCTAAAAATACCCCTATGAAATATCTGTACAGAATTTCACCGGCCTTGAACAAATCTTCCTGGGCATATGGGTAATCCTTACCATTGCTGAAAATGGTTGCATATATGGCGTAGTGGAAAGACCTAAACATACCGGCAACATCTTTTAATGGGGGTTGTTTTACCTTTCTGTCCCGAATGGTACTTTCGGGCTCACCTTCAAAATCGAGCAGGTAAAAATCGTCGTCCTTCACCAATACTTGCCCTAGATGATAGTCGCCATGTACCCGTATACGTTCACCTTTCAATTTTGTCCAATCAAAATTTACAAAACGCTTTCTAATTTCGTTCTTACGTTCCAAAAATTCGTTGGCAAGATCCGATGCAAGACCCTCTAAACGATGTAAATTGTTTTCTACTGTATTCAGTCTATTTTGAAACTGGTACAGTAACCTATTTTTTAGCCATACCTCATAGTCACCGTTAAAATGTGTGGGTGTAAAGGAAGTATCCTCAAACTCATCACCGAGGGCTACGTGCATCTCGGCGGTTCTTTTGGCCAATGCCTGAAGCTTTAAAAAAATGCTAAGCCCTACCCAATCAATAATTTCCGGGGGAACGTCCTTGATGGCAAGTCGTTGGAACATTTCGGTCTTTGGCAAATTGTTTACATTGATTTTTTTGTATTCCAGATTACCAAAAACTTTGTGAAGCTCCTTTAGCATATAGTCCCAGGCATCTCCCTGATTGGGCACCAATTCTTGCATTAGGGCAATGGTAATATTCACATTCTCGGAGTCGGTTATACTTAGACTACCCTGATAGGAGGGCGTATTCTTATATCCTTTTCTCTCGGATAGAAATTGGCTCATTTCATAATCCGGATTTTTATTGGCATAAATTCTACGGAAGAATTTGATCACCGAGGTATCGTTAATAATTATGGAGGTATTGCTTTGCTCCAAACCCATAAAACGTGAAGAAACATAGGCGGTTTCCGAAAAATCCGTGCTTTTGTGATAGCTTACCCGGGTGGTATCATTGGGTTCTGCATGTACGATGCGCTCAAAAACAAGTTTTCTAAAAGCCTCTAGATTAACGGCGTCTATAATAAACCCTTCTTGTCCTTTAATGCTCAATGGCAAGATGCGGTCCTTCATGGCAAAACTTTCGTCGGAAACGAAGGCGATAGGCAAAAAGTAATGCTGGTAAAAGGCCTCCTCAAAGTTTACCTCCAACAACAGCCCATAGTATACCTCATCCTTCTGCTGAATCCTAAAATACTCTTGTAGTTCTATATATTTAAGTTTGCTGGCCTTGCCTCCATACCAACGTTGTTTCAGTACATAGTTTTCCAGAACATCCGATAGAAAAACTTTGATGAAGGACTTATCTTCCAACAGCTCCTCCCAAGGCACATCAAAGGCATAGGGAGGCTGCACTATGGATTCTTGCTTTTTCTTTGCCATTGCTATTTTTTTAAATGGAATATATGAAATGGTAAGGCCGGATGTAACTCTACAAAATTCCACTCCTGATTCCAAATATAACCATTGTCTGTTATAACATCTTGTAGATTAAGAGAATGTCCGTTATGTATTCCTAAATCCTGCAAAGGCAACTGTACGGTTCCTTGCTGTGCATAATGTGGATCCAAACTAATGATCATAAGGGTCTCGTCGCTCTTATCGTCGTTCCATTTGTAAAAGGCCAAAAGCTGTTCGTTCTCCATATGACAAAACCGAATATTATTGGTCTGCTGCAGGGATTCGTGTTCTTTACGTGCTTGGTTGATCTTGGTAATTACCCGGGTAACAATGTTTTCCATGGTCCAATCCCAATGTCTTACCTCATATTTCTCCGAATTTAGATATTCTTCTTTCCCGGGCATAGCCGCGGACACCATATATTCAAAAACAGGACCATATATCCCTATATTTCCGCTCATTGTGGCAGCAAGTGCATAGCGTATAAGATGCATGGCCTCATTGGCTCCTTGCAAGTGATATGGGTTTATATCCGGAGTATTTGGCCAAAAATTGGGTCTATAATACTCGCGCATATCTGTTTGGGTAAGTTCTGTCATATACTCTATTAACTCATGTTTTCTTACTCGCCATGTAAAATAGGTGTACGATTGTGAAAACCCTTGTTTAGCCAATTGCTGCATTACTTTGGGCCTAGAGAAAGCTTCGGCCAAAAAGAGCACATCCGGATGTTTCTTTTTTACCTCCGCGATCAGCCAATGCCAAAAATAATAAGGCTTGGTATGTGGGTTATCTACCCTAAATATTCGTATACCCTTATTTACCCAATACATGGCTATACTCAATAATTCTTCCCAAAGTTCCTTGTATTTTTTGGTCTCAAAATAGAAGTTAACGATATCTTGGTATTTTTTGGGTGGATTTTCGGCATACTGCATGGTACCATCCGGTCTTTTTCGAAACCATTCTGGGTTAGAGGTAATGTATGGATGATCTGGTGCTGCCTGAAAAGCCAGATCCATGGCAATTTCTATATCCAAATCCCCAGCTTTTTGTATCAGCTTTTCAAAATCTTTTTCCGTACCCAGTTCAGGATGGATGGATTTATGCCCCCCAAATTTGGATCCAATACCCCAAGGCACTCCGCTATCTCCTTTTTCCGCGTTGGTAGTATTGTTTTTTCCTTTTCTATTTACCTCGCCAATAGGATGCACCGGAGGAAAATAAAGGGTATCAAAACCCATCTCCGCAATTCGTGGCAAGAGGGTTATGCAATCATTAAAAGTACCGTGTTGCCCTTCTTCTTCAGCGGCAGATCTTGGGAAAAACTCGTACCATGTGCTGTAAGCGGCCTTCTTCCGATCTACATAGACTTGCAAAGCCGCACTGGTATTCACCAATACCCGTTCCGGATAGGTTAGAAATAGGTGGTGAAGTTTCTCCGAAACCGCCTGCGCTATAGCGTCTTGGTAGGCGCCTTCATCCTGAAACAGTTGCGACAATTCCTTAAGATATGGTTTTTCCTTGCCAGAAGCCTTTTTAGCTATCTGCTCTAAATATTGCACCCCATCCAAGAGCTCGCTCTTTACATGTTGCCCATCCTTTAATTTGGCTTCTATGCCATGTTGCCAGTTTAATGCATAATCTACCCACCCACGAATTTCATAACTGTAATACCCTTGTTTTTCTACTAGAAAAGAACCCGTGTACACATCGTTTCCAAGATCTAACATACGGATTTCCCGATATTTTTTATCCGATTGGTGTTTAACCCGTATCTCTGCCTGTATTATATCATGGCCATCGGGAAGTACATCCGCAAATACGGTTACCATTTCCCCCACTACTCTTTTGATAAAAAAAGCTCCCCCATGGAGCTGTGGAGTTACATTCTCTATAACCACCCTTTGTTGTCTCAGCATAATTCTAGTTTGATCGGTTATTGTTAAAAATAGCAAAATTATGTAGAAACCGATGAGCGTCTACCCATTAATTTTAGAATCGTTTTTTGAAAGAAGTTATTCCGCAATCATTTTTGGAATGCTTTTTGTTTAGTAGAATTCAAAATGATCGTCCTCAGGAAAAAACCTTTGTCGATCTTCATACAATCGAACGATAAATCTTTAACATTATGAAAAAAATGACAATGGCGCTCGGCGCATTTTTAACGCTGTTTATTATTTCTTGCGATGGCCCCGAAGGCCCTCCTGGCTTTGATGGCCTTAACGGGTTGGATGGATTAGACGGCCAAGACGGTATCCAAGGACAAGTTATCGAGGTAGAAAACGTGAACTTCGATTTTATTGCTGCCAATAATCTATACAGTACCATAATAGCCTTTGAAGATTTTACCAATTTTGAGGTCTTGGCTCAAGATGCAGTACTGGTATATAGGTTTGATGGTACGGTAGAGTTTAACGATGGCGGTACTGCTGATGCCTGGAGCCTAATTCCGCAAAGTTTTTTCCTTCCTGGAGGCACCATACAATATACCGCGGCACATACTTTATTGGATGTTGAAATTCTGATCGACGGTAATTTCGACCTTACCAATCTTGATGCGGAGTTTGTACAAGACCAAATCTTTAGAATTGTTATCCTTCCTTCGGATTTTGCAACCCAGGCAAAAATTGATAAATCCAATTTAGGTGCCGTACTCCAAAGTCTTGGTATGGCCGAAAAAGATATAAAACATATTTCAGTGAACTAGTTTATGCTTAGTTGTTAGATAAAAACCCCACTTCCCAGATGTCGTGGGGTTTTTTAGTTGAAAAGGCCATATATGATCATTAAAAATTAGAGTAAATTTGAAAGGTAGCCACGATCATTGCGTCTAAAACAAAAAATAGAAGTGTTGTATTATGATAAATAAAATAGTTATTGCCCTTTGTATTCTAATAAGCGGTTGTAAGGGTATATCGCAAGAAAAGGAAGTGGCCATGGAAGCGCAGAAAAAACAGGAGAAAACCTTTGCTGTAAGCAAAACGGATGACCAATGGCGGAAGGAACTTTCCGATATGCAATACTATATTCTTCGCAGGGCGGGCACGGAAAATGCCTTTACCAGTGAACTACTGAACAACAAGGAAAGTGGCGTGTATGTATGTGCAGGCTGCGGTACAGAACTTTTTAGAAGTGATCACAAGTTTGATTCTGGCACAGGTTGGCCAAGTTTTGATCGCGAAATTGATGGAAACGTTGCCTTTAGTACAGATCATAAAATTGGGTATGCAAGAACGGAAGAGCATTGTGCCACC
Source organism: Spongiimicrobium sp. 3-5 (assembly GCF_046557915.1). NCBI lineage: Bacteria > Pseudomonadati > Bacteroidota > Flavobacteriia > Flavobacteriales > Flavobacteriaceae > Spongiimicrobium > Spongiimicrobium sp. 3-5. The sequence goes on along the minus strand of NZ_JBHEBG010000004.1, from coordinate 202,834 downwards.
TGTGGTGGCCACTTGGGGCATGTTTTTAAAGATGGGCCACGGAATACCACGGGGGAAAGACATTGTATCAATGGCGCTGCCTTAAAATTTATTGCCGATGGAAACAAATAAAAAATATGCCGTTGAGAAGACGGAATCGGAATGGAAAGATCAACTTTCGGAAGAGGAATATAGAATTCTTAGAAACAAAGGTACCGAACGTGCCCATACCGGAGCTTATAACCTGCATTTTGAAAATGGGGACTACCACTGTAAGGCTTGCCATGCAAAACTGTTTGAGAGTGAACATAAGTTTGAAAGCGGATGTGGTTGGCCCTCCTTTGACCAAGCCGTTGAAGGTGCTATAGAATACATTAGGGATACTTCTTTTGGAATGATCCGTACAGAAACCATATGTGCCAATTGTGGAGGACATCTGGGACATGTGTTCGATGATGGTCCAAAAGAAACCACAGGGCAACGATACTGTATAAACTCTGCCAGTATCGATTTTGATTCGGAAACAACATAAGCTTTCCAAGCATCGCTGATGACCTATGGCTTATTTCCACATGGTTTATCGTTGATTGATCATTCTTAACAGCTCACCGCCAACTACTAATTGCTCACGGCTAATTCTCCATTGCACTAGGGGCTTTCATTTTGGTTTCGTAACTTTGCAAATTCAAAATTGGACTTAAAGAATTATATACATGAGCAACTTCGATGTTATTGTTTTAGGTAGTGGCCCAGGGGGCTACGTAACGGCCATCAGGGCGTCACAATTAGGGTTAAAAACAGCCATTATAGAGAAAGAAAGTTTGGGTGGTGTTTGTTTAAATTGGGGATGTATACCCACCAAGGCTTTGTTGAAATCCGCCCAAGTATTCGAATACCTTCAACATGCCGGTGATTATGGTCTAAAGGCAGATGGCGTGGACAAGGATTTTGATGCTGTGGTAAAGCGCAGTAGAGGTGTTGCCGATGGTATGAGCAAAGGTGTTCAATTTTTGATGAAAAAAAATAAAATCGAGGTACTTAATGGTTTTGGAACTCTTAAGCCCGGTAAAAAAGTTAGTGTTAAGGACGCCGACGGAAAAGAATCGGAATACTCCGCTTCGCATATTATTATAGCTACGGGTGCCCGCAGTAGGGAACTCCCTAGCCTTCCACAAGATGGGAAAAAGGTTATTGGTTATAGAGAGGCCATGTCTCTTAAAAAACAACCTAAAAAGATGATCGTTGTTGGTAGCGGTGCCATAGGTATAGAATTTGCCTATTTCTACAATGCCATGGGAACCGAAGTTACCGTAGTAGAATTTTTACCCACTATTGTTCCGGTAGAAGATGAAGATGTATCCAAGCAGTTGGAACGTAGCTTTAAAAAAGCAGGTGTAAAAATTAAAACCTCTACAGAAGTTACCAAAGTAGATACCTCTGGCGATGGCGTAAAGGCCACTATAAAGAATGCCAAGGGCGAGGAGGTCTTGGAGGCCGATATTGTATTATCCGCGGTAGGTATTAAGACCAACATTGAAAATATTGGCTTGGAAGAAGTAGGAATCGCTACAGATCGCGATAAAATTGTGGTAAACGATTACTACCAAACGAATATCCCCGGTTACTATGCCATTGGCGATGTAACACCTGGGCAGGCACTTGCACACGTTGCTTCCGCGGAAGGTATACTTTGTGTGGAAAAAATTGCAGGAATGCATGTGGAACCATTGGATTACGGCAATATTCCAGGTTGTACGTATTGTATGCCAGAAGTGGCCTCTGTAGGACTTACGGAAAAGCAGGCCAGAGAAAAAGGATTGGAAATAAAAGTGGGGAAATTTCCGTTTTCCGCCAGTGGAAAAGCTAAAGCATCTGGTAATTCCGATGGCTTTGTAAAAGTGATTTTTGATGCCAAGTATGGCGAATGGCTTGGTTGTCATATGATAGGCGCCGGAGTTACCGATATGATAGCGGAAGCGGTTGTAGCCAGAAAATTGGAAACCACGGGCCACGAGGTCTTAAAAGCCGTTCACCCGCATCCTACAATGAGTGAAGCCGTAATGGAGGCTGTTGCAGATGCCTATGATGAAGTTATTCATCTTTAAAAAGTAATTGATTGGTGATCGGGTCTTTCCGATCACCAAACCAAGAGCTTATCCTAAAACCTAAAATATGCTGGTAACATTTAGACTCATGGCAATCTTGGAAGGAATATCTTACCTGTTACTTTTTGGCCTTGGTATGCCTTTAAAATATCTGGCCCAAATCCCAGAGCCTAATATCTATATTGGCTATGCACACGGATTCCTTTTTATTGCCTTTGTGGTGCTAGCCGCGGTCTTTTGCTATGAAAAAAAATGGGGGCTACGAAGGTTCGTTATTTTTTTCATCGCTTCCCTACTGCCCTTTGGAACTTTCTATGTAGATCAAAAATATCTGGGTAAGGTTGCTTTGTAATTTGATGCAGGGCATTTAAATTTCTTCAAATTTATAGATAGATCCGTCAAAACTACAGATATATAGCTCATTCTCTTGATCGGTGCCAAAGGAAGCTATATTTAATCCGGAGTTTACTAGCAGTGCATTTACGGGGTTTTGGTTTATGGTAAGAGCCCAAATGCGTCCGGTAACAAAATCTGCATACACGTACAGTCCTTGTAATTGCGGCAGCGCATTGCCCCGATATACATAACCACCAGTAATGGAAACATCTCCATTATCGTGATTGTATTCGAACACGGGAGCCGTTAAACCGTTTTGATCGCAAGTGGCATCTAGAAAACAATCGGTTCCTTCCAAGATGTTCCATCCATAGTTATTACCGCTTTCAATAATATCGATCTCTTCCAACTTATCCTGCCCTACGTCCCCAGCCCATAGTACACCTGTTTGGGTGTCAAAACTTATTCTCCAAGGATTTCGTAACCCATAGGCAAATATTTCTCCCCTAAACTCACTATCCCCAGTAAAAGGGTTATCGGAAGGTATGGCATAATTAAGCCCATCTTCTGTATTATTAACATCTATACGCAAAACAGCTCCCAAAAGATTGGCCCTATTCTGGGCATTCCCCTGAGGATCCCCACCAGAACCGCCATCACCAGAGGCGATATAGAGCATACCGTCCGGACCAAATGCCAATTGCCCCCCGTTATGATTGGTAAAAGGCTGTGGAATCTCTAACAGTACGGTCTCACTGAGAGGGTCACCAATAGCAGCGTCTGCCGACGACACCTGAAAGCGCGAGACTACGGATAAACTTCGGGAAGCGGAATAGCATACATAGAAAAACCCATTAGAATTATAGTCGGGATGAAAAGCTAGACCCAAAAGTCCCATTTCGTCCTCAACGTCAGAGACCAAATCCTGGATATCTAAAAAAACGGATGACTCTGACACGGTATTTGTATTTTCAAAAACTCGGATGGTCCCTTGCTGTTCCACAACAAAAATACGATTTGTACCATCTGCCGGACTCTGAAAATCTACAGGTCTGCTGAACCTAAGCTCTGGAAAGGCATTTACGATACCAAGGGTTCCTTCAGCAGGTGGTGTGGCATTGTTTATTGTTCCGTTATTATCATCAGAATTGCACGATAGCATTATGGCCAGCGAGAGCAACGAGGAAATTTTGATCAACTTTTTCATAGATAGGGCGCTTTAAGAATTCTTTTAAAGAGAACGCTAATATCTTCGAATTAAGTATGTTAAACCTGAAATTTATCAAAATAAAGCTGGGTACTACAGAAAACTTTGGAGTGCTAAATCATAGCTTTGAAGTCCAAAACCAAGAATAACCCCTTTTGCTCCCGAGGAAATATAGGAAACGTGTCTAAAGTCTTCCCGCTTATGGGTATTGGAAATATGTACCTCCACCACTGGGGTCTCAATGGCCTTTACCGCGTCACCGATACCTACCGATGTATGGGTATAGGACGCAGCGTTTAGTATAATACCATCATAGGAGAAACCTGTTTCTTGTAACTTATCAATGATTTCCCCTTCAATATTGGATTGAAAATAATCTATCTGCACCCCGCTGTTCTTAGACTTCATAAGGGAAAGATGGTCCTCAAAGGTTTTGCTTCCATAAACCTCCGGTTCTCGCTTGCCCAAAAGGTTAAGATTGGGTCCATTGATAATCATAATTTTCATAGGGTTAAAAGTAATAAAATACCGAGCATAAAAAAAGGCGATAGAAAACTACCGCCTTTTATATTAAAATAGTTATGCTTAAAAAGTATATCGAGCTCCCAAACCAAATCTAGCGGCTTCAAAACTGTCGTTGCTATCACCAAAGAATATCCAAGGTCTCCAATCGAAAGAGAACGCCAAGGGTACATCCCTAATTTTAAAATCCAGTCCAACAACAGGTCTTAGAAAAAAATCCGAACTGCCATCAAAAAAGGCTATGGACGGCCCTGCACCTGCAAACCATGTTAGTCCACTCGCATTTGGGAATTGACCATGATACTGGTACAAAATGGTTAGGAAAGTAACATTGTCCCCAAAGGTAACTTCTCCCATTCCGGCGTGTTCTTCAGTAAAAAAATGTTTTACACTAGGCCCAACAAGGGTTTGTCCGTCACCAAAATCTATTCCAAGCCCTAGAGCTGTAGTATAGTTAGATTGGGCGTTAGACGTTACAATTCCGAATAACAAAACAGCGATAGTAAGCGTTAATAACTTTCTCATTTGTAAAATTTAAAGGGTTAAAATGATTGTCAAATTTATTCTGTTTGCTAGTAAATACGAAATCTTTGGGTAAAAAGGATGTCTTGCCCCCTCGATTGTAATGTTTATATATCGCCAACCAACATCTAAAACGGCTTAGCAGAGGTGCATTGGCGAAAAGTTTGGGCGTATTAAAGTATCTTTGGATCGTGAATTGGAAAGAGGCCATACAAGACTACGAACATTATTTAAAAATTGAGCGTGGGTTATCTCAAAACTCCGTGATGAACTACATATTGGATGTGGAAAAACTCATCGCTTTTTTGCAATCCAATTCATTATCCAATGGCCCTATTGATATTTCCAAGGAGATTGTACAGCAATTTGTTTACGAAATTGCGAAGGTAGTTAACCCTCGCTCGCAAGCCCGCATCATTTCTGGCCTAAAGAGTTTTTTTACCTATTTGGTCTTTGAAGACTACCGAAAGGACAATCCTACGGACCTTATAGAATCTCCCAAGATTGGACGTAAATTGCCCGATACACTCTCCGAGACCGAAATCGATACATTAATTAAGGCCATAGACCTATCCAAACCGCAAGGGGAACGTAACAGGGCCATACTAGAAACTCTTTACGGGTGCGGATTAAGGGTCTCCGAACTTATCAATCTCAAAATATCGGACCTTTTTTTCGAAGAGGATTTTATAAAAGTGACCGGAAAAGGGGACAAACAACGTTTTGTACCCATCGGAAACATAAACAAAAAATACATCAATATCTACAAAAACGAAATTAGGGTGCATCTTCCCATTCAAAAGGGCTTTGAAGACATTCTCTTTCTAAACCGACGGGGCAGACAATTAACTAGGGCCATGATTTTTACGATTATTAAACAACTGGCCAAAGCCATACATTTGGAAAAAAATATAAGCCCACACACATTTCGTCATTCTTTTGCCACGCACCTTTTGGAAGGGGGGGCAGACCTTAGGGCCATACAACAGATGTTGGGTCATGAGAGCATAACAACAACCGAAGTATATATGCACCTAGACCGTACTTATTTGGCCGAGGTAATGCAGAAATACCATCCTAGAAAATAGCAATGGCACTTGCCATGCATCACATAAAAAATCAAAATTTATACTTACCGCTAAAAGAGAATAATTTGGGAGCGGCATAATTGCCCAGATTTGTTTTATTAAACTGAAGATCGTGATTGGCCTCTAGTGAAAAATTCTTGTCGATATCATAACCCACCCCATTTTTAAATTTTAGTCTGGGCGGTGCAGGTTTTCGCCCGTATTTGTCCAAGTCGGCCTCAAACTCAAAGCCCGAAAAGAAATACAGCTTGTCGTTTACATAATACTTTGTAATAAGAGGTACTCTAAAAACATCACCTAACAAATAGGTATCATAGTAGCCCTGTAATTCAACCAAAAAACCGGTATCTACCTCATAAATAACGGCGAAATTGGAATGCATTTCGTCATTTAAAAAGACGGGATAGGAAAATGCCTCAGTAGTAATTTTAGCATCCTGGTTGTTTACACCTTTAAAACTGGGGGTAACTTCTTGTCCTTGTATTGCGGTTAGTCCTGCACAGATACAAAGTAGGGATAAAATTTTGGTCATGTTTACTACTTAGGACGGTTCTTTGCTTAAAACTATAAAAACCAAACTTAATGACCCTCTTTTTGGCAAATGCTTACAATAACTTTAACGAATTGCTCCATGCTGCAAATAGCGATTGCGAAGAAATTTATTCCCCAAAAATAACTCTTAATCGTTTGTAATCCTGCAAAATAGACTTACGAAAACGTTGTAATTCACTTAATATGCTTTGCGCTGTTTTTCGTCAACCATAAAATAATATATTTACGCTTCAAAAAAATAAATATGAAAAAGTCCTTGGAAAGACAATGGTGGAAAGAAGGTATTGTCTATCAAATTTATCCTCGTAGTTTTCAGGATACTACCGGAGATGGCGTTGGCGATATTCGGGGTATTATACAGCGCTTAGATTATATTAAAAATCTCGGGGTAGATATCATTTGGTTGAATCCTATTTATAAGTCCCCTAATGACGACAATGGTTACGATATAAGCGATTATCAGAATATCATGGAAGAATTTGGGACTATGGAAGATTTTGATCTGATGTTGTCCGAGATGAAGAAACTAGGGTTGCGGATGGTGATGGACCTGGTTGTAAATCATTGCAGCGATGAACACCAATGGTTCGTTGAATCCAAAAAATCCCGGGAAAACCCATATCGCGATTACTTTCATTGGTGGCCAGCTGAAAATGGAACCCCTCCAGAGCGGTGGAGCTTTTTTGATGTTGCCAGCAATGCATGGAAATATGAAAAAGAAACCGACGCCTATTACTTGCACTACTTTTCTCAAAAACAGCCCGATCTTAAATGGGAAAACCCCAAGGTGAGGCAAGAAATTTATGATATGATGACGTTTTGGTTCGATAAGGGTATCGACGGTTTCCGTATGGACGTTATTCCTTTTATTTCCAAGGACATCTCCTTTCCGGAACTGCCTAAAGAATATAATGGGGAGTTTATACCCTACTATGCCAATGGTCCAAAATTACATGAGTACCTGCGCGAAATGAACCAAAAGGTATTAAGTAAATACGATATTATGACGGTTGGTGAAGCTATTGGAGTTTCGGTAGATAGGGCCCTGGATTTTGTAGATGACGATCGCAAGGAACTAAACATGTTCTTTCATTTTGACCTTTTGGCATTGGACCGCGAAGAAGGAGAAACTTTTAAAATGCGAAGCGATCAATGGAAACTTACTGAATTTAAGGAAATCCATTCTAAATGGGATGCCGTGTTTGCCGAAAAAGGTTGGGGCAGTATGTTCTTGAACAATCATGACTTTCCTAGAAGTGTTAGCCGTTGGGGTAACGATTCTACAGCTCATTGGTATAATTCTGCCACTATGCTGCATACCTTTTTATTATCTATGAAGGGAACTCCCTATTTTTATTATGGGGAGGAGATTGGAATGACCAACGTTCGGTTCAATAATATTGAGGACTATAAGGACATCAATACAATAAACAGGTACAAAAGTATTGTAGATAACGGCGGGGATGTTAAGGCTTTTATAGAAAATGAAAAAGACGCCAGCAGGGATAACGCAAGAACCCCCATGCAATGGAGTGTTGCAGCAAATGCGGGCTTTACAACGGGGAAACCATGGATAAAGGTCAATGAAAACTATAAAGAAGGCATCAATGTAGATTCGCAGATCAGTGACAAGTCTTCCGTGCTTAACTATTTTAGAAGAATGGTAGACGTTAGAAAGCAAAACTTGGTTTTAATATATGGCGACTACCAATTGCTCCTAAAAGACAACGAAGAAATATATGCCTATACCAGAACCTTGGACGAGGATCGTTGTTTGGTACTCCTAAGTTTTTCTACTAAAAAAATATCCATTACTTTGGATGAATTAAACTTTGAAACCGCCAAACTATTAATCTCTAATGATGAAGACCATGCGGTAAGGGTTAAAAAAGATGCTGTTTTTTCCATAAAGCCTTATCAGGCAATGATTTATAAATTAAGTTGATTAAACCTTTTTGTTCTTTTATACGAAAACCTAACAAGACCGATTATGAAAAATTTTCTTAGCTATTGTTTCCTTGTAACAATTTTGCTCAGCACAATGCAAGCGCAAAAAAATGTAGATGATGTTATGAAAAATTTGGATGGAAAGAGCGAAGCATATGGGGCTATTGCCCAAAATATATGGGAGTTGGCGGAAATGGGTTATTTAGAGGAAAAGAGTTCCGCATTGTTGCAAAATACATTGAGTTCGGAAGGTTTTACGGTCAAAAAAGGAGTTGCAGGCATACCAACAGCATTTATAGCAGAATATGGCAGTGGTGGCCCTGTAATTGCCATTTTGGGCGAATATGATGCCCTTCCGGGGTTATCGCAACAAGCGGTGGCGGAGAAGAAGTCGGCCAATAAAGCTGCAGGGCATGCATGCGGGCATCATCTCTTTGGGACAGCATCAGCCGCTGCGGCCATAGCGGTAAAGGATTGGTTAAAAGCCAATAATGCCAAAGGTAGGGTACGTTTTTACGGATGCCCAGCTGAGGAAGGCGGTTCTGGAAAGGTATATATGGTAAGAGAAGGGCTATTTAATGATGTGGATGTAGCTTTGCACTGGCATCCCGGAGCAGAAAACGAAGCTAGCGCAGGAGCGGCCCTTGCCAATAAATCAGCCAAGTTTAGGTTTCATGGAATTTCAGCGCATGCGGCCGGCTCCCCGGAAAAAGGTAGATCTGCCCTGGACGCTGTAGAGGCCATGAATGTTATGGTGAACATGATGCGGGAACATATTCCGGAACAATCTAGAATACATTACGTGATTACCGATGGCGGAAAAGCGCCCAATGTGGTTCCAGATTTTGCAGAAGTCTACTACTATGCCCGCCATAATAGGCGCGATGTTGTAATCGATATCTTTGATCGTATTATTAAAGCGGCAGAAGGTGCGGCCTTGGGCACCGGTACCACGATGGACTTTGAAATGATAGGAGGTACGCACGAACTACTCCCAAACCTCACCCTACAAAAATTGATGCACAGCAACCTGACCAAAGTTGGTGGGGTAAGTTATACGGAGCAAGAAACTGTTTTCGCCAACAAAATAGCCAAAAGCCTCGGTTACGACAAGGTAAATATAGACCGGGCTACTGGTGTTCAACCGTATGAGACCGAGGCAAAAGCCTATGGTTCTACCGATGTGGGCGATGTAAGTTTTACCGTTCCTACAGTAGGTATGGGTACGGCGACCTGGGTACCCGGAACCCCAGCTCACAGTTGGCAAGCCGTGGCAGCGGGCGGAACAAGTATCGGAAAAAAAGGAATGATGGTTGCTGCAAAAACACTGACACTCACAGCAATTGACCTTTTTAAGAACAATGACCTTATAGAAAAAGCCAAAGTAGAGCTTTTGGAACGCCGTGGAGCCAATTTTGAATATATTCCTCTATTGGGAGATAGGGCACCCGCTTTGGATTACAGAAAATAGGCTGCCACTGGTTATCCACTAGCACCAGGTACCAAGGTTTTACTTAGAATAAGGTTTCCAAAATTTTATAAAACAGTTGGGGTCTTGTACTTGTAGCAAGTAAATTTTCTCCAAAGACCCTCGGGTCAACCATAAACTTTTATGGTTCTATTGTAACAAAAGATGTTGTATTTGTACTAATCTCTTAGAAGCAACCAACCCAAAGTGAATAAAGAACTAGAACATCGTTTTGTAACGGAACTTCAGGACAATCAGAATATTGTTCACAAAGTCTGTAGTTTGTATACAAATGATAGGGATTCCCACAAAGATCTTTTTCAAGAAATAACGATACAATTATGGAAGGCATATCCAAAATTTCGGGGAGAATCAAAATTCAGTACCTGGATGTACAGAGTGGCCCTAAATACAGCAATAACCTTATACAGAAAATCTAAAAAACAAATACGTACGCAAGACTACGACTCCGTTATATTTAAAATTCAGGCCAATGAATATGATGAAACACAAGAGCAGCAGTTAAAATTAATGTATAATGCGGTTAAGCAACTGGGAGATATAGACAAAGCGTTAGTTTTCTTGTATTTAGAGGACAAAGACTATAACGAAATAGCGGAGACATTGGGTATCACCGAGGTAAATGCCAGAGTGAAGATGAACAGAATAAAAACAAAATTAAGAACCATACTTAACCCTTGAGGATATGATGGACGAACTGGAATTTTTAAAAAAAGATTGGCAAAAAAAGGAAGCCCAGCTCCCTAAATTGTCGTACGAGGATATCTATAAAATGATATTGAAGAAGTCCTCTTCTATTGTAAAGTGGATTTTTTATATCAGTGTCATAGAATTTATATTACCACATTTACTTTATTTATTGCCCTCTGCAAGGGGTAGTATGGAAATCTATCAAAAATTGGGGCTACAAGGTTTTCTGGTTGCGCTTTCCATTTTTCAGTATACCGTTGTTTTCTTTTTCATATATCAGTTTTATAAAAGGTATAAGGAAATTTCGGTTTTGGACAATGCCAAAAACCTAATGCACAAAATTATAAAGACAAGGAGAACGGTAAAGCATTATATCATTTTTTCGTTGTCGCTTATCCTGATCTCTTTTGCCTTATTCGTTGTTGGTATTTACTTAAGTGATGACCTTAATGCCAGTTTGGGAATATCCTTTGAAATAATAGAGCAGATACCACCCCAAAAATTAAAAATGATGCTTATGCTGATTATGAGTGTTTCGGGAGTGATCATTACAGCTCTTGTCGGTGGTATTTATTTTCTTCTCTACGGATTGTTGCTAAGAAAACTGAATGATAACTACAACGAACTTAAAAGATTGGAATAGAAGTTACCCGGCGATTTTGATTAAATCAAAATCAGGTTCGCCATTTTCTTTTTTTGTTTTCCTCCTCTAAGGCCAGTAATTCTGACTGTGGTATAACTTTAAGAAACGACGGGTGCTGCTCAATGGCGTATTCTAACTTTTCCATGATGGAATCTACCGCTTCGTTTTCATAATCTATATCTAAAGGTTCTTTAATTACAATAGATTGCAAGATTCCCTTTTTCTTTACCCTTAGACCTTTTTTGTCGAACGATCTTCTAAACCCATCAATGACCACTGGCACAACCACGGGTTTGTATTTTTTAATAATAAATGCGGTTCCTTTTCGGAGAGGCCTCCAAGGTTTGGTGGTCCCCTGTGGAAATGTTATTACCCAACCATCGTTTAATGCGGTACCTATGTTAGAGATATCACTCATTTTCACTTGGCGGTTCACTTCCTTCCCATCTGCACGCCAGGTACGGTCTATACTTATAGAACCGGCATAAGCCAAAACTTTGGTGAGTAGACTTTTCTTCATGGTTTCGGCCGCTGCTACATAATACATATTCAATTTGGGTTTCCAGATATACCCAATATTTTTAATGCTATCCTCCCTACCGCTTAAGCTTGCGTTAAATACATGGAACATGGCTACCACATCCGCGAAATAGGTTTGATGATTACTTACGAACAATACATTCTTATCTGGGAGTGCCCTTATAATGTTAGAGCCCTCAATTTCAAGTTTGTTAAAACTCTTATATCGCTGATGTGTGATAATTGCTAAAATGCGGATAAGCCATTTTTTTAAAAATAGATTATGCCCAAAAGGATTTCGCTTAAACAAGCCCATATTTTAAAGGATAGTTAGCTAAAATACGAAATATGATATTTATAATACCTGTCTAAAAAGCTCTTTGATTTCACTTAGCATCATTGCGGTAGCACCCCAGACGGTATAACCATTTAATATAAAGGCAGGTACAGGGATTTTCTCATCGCTATAAGAAGTTGTTAATCTTTGATTTATAATCTTTTTATCGTCCATAAAATCAGTAAGTGACACTTCTACCAAGGCCTCTACCTCCGTTTCCTGAACAGAAAACGGTCTAACATTTTTATACAAACCAATATACGGTTGCACGTCAAAATTGCTGGGTGGGATATATAACTGGGTCAAAGATCGGATTACTTCTACGTGTTGTGGGTCTACCCCAACCTCTTCATGGGTCTCCCGTAAGGCAGTTGCCAGAATATCAGCATCCTGAAGCTCTACTTTTCCGCCTGGAAATCCGATCTGATTGGAATGAACACCCTTGTACGTTTTTCGTAATATGAGCAATAAGTGGGTAAAATGGTCTGTATTTGGGTAAAAAAGGGCCATTACGCCAGCTTTTTTTGCGTTTTTTCTATATTTCTTCATGCGCTCCAACTCATCCACCCTATTCATTGGTGCCATTTTATAATGCGCCGATTGTCCTGGAAGAGGTAGATTTTTTATTTTTGAAAGTCGTTCTGAAAAATCATCAAATTTCATGAAGGAAATACTGGTATACTTAAAATAGGTTTAAAAATTCTAATAGCATAAGTTTCATCCCGCAATAAAAAAATATATTTACACCATGAAACCAAAAGCCCGTTGTTCTGCAATAATAATACTATTTTTTTTAGCTGCCTGCAAAGACGCACCACCAAAAAAAACAATTGTTGACACTCCCAATGAAACGATTAAGGATACTGTAGTAACGGACAGCATCGTTGCAAAAGAAGAACCAGAAGAGGAACTGTTTGTACTTAATGAGGACAATGCTATCGATTTCTTTTTCAATTATAGTAAAACACTAACGGAGAACAAAGTAAAACTCACTACCAGCTTGGGCAGTTTTACTATTGCCCTATTTGATAATGTACCTTACCATAAAGCTAATTTTGTTTTCTTAACCAAGAAAGGGTATTTCAACAATACCTATTTCCATAGGGTAGTAAAAAATTTTATAATTCAGGGCGGAAATGCGGACAATAAGGAAACTTCAAGAAAAAGAAGGGAAATTGGCCGGTACTTACTACCACCGGACACCAGAAAAGGACATAGACATCATCGTGGAACGGTCTCCATGCCCAGTAGTGAAATAAACAATCCGCACATGCTGGCCTCTCCTTACGAGTTTTTTATTGTAGTAACCAAACCGGGTTCTTATCATTTGGATGGTGAATATACTCCTTTTGGGAAAGTAATAGAAGGTATGGATGTGGTAGATAAGATCAATGCCCAACCTGTAGATGATGGCGACTGGCCATCACATAATATCTATATCCATAAAGCGGAAATAGTTAATTAACGCAAATTATTTGGCCTTGCGATAGATATTTGGCAATGCTATTTTGAATTTTACAGCCAACAACCGCATACTGATCACAATGAGGATAGCAGCCATATAGGAATAGGCATCCTCAAAGGGCAACTTCCGTAATAAAAAGTAACTAGATCCTCCAAGAATACAGGCCGTGGCATATATCTCTTTTCTAAAGATCACCGGAATTTCGTTGCACAATATATCGCGGATAACTCCCCCAAAACTTGCAGTAATAGTTCCAAGGGCTACGCACATCACCGGAGAAAGCCCTGCTTCCAACCCTTTTTCGATACCTACCAAAGTATATAGTCCTATACCAATGGTATCGAATAAAAACAAAGATGTTCTAAGGTATTTTAGATGTGGCCTAAAAATTATGGTCAGCACCACTGTCCCTAAGATGGTGAATAGGTAAACCGGTTGTAGAAGCCAGTTAACGGGGGTGGAACCAATAAGAAGATCCCTCAAGGAGCCTCCACCAACTGCCGTCACAAAAGCAATAATAAACACCCCAAAGAGGTCTAATTTTTTTTCCATGGCCACGAGTACCCCGGAAACGGCAAAGGCAATGGTACCTAAAATATCTATGGTAAAATAGAACATGGATTAGAGTTGTTGGGTGTAAAAATTATAATCTTTTAGAACGGTATCCAAATATTGCTTGTCGTACAATTCGGAATTGGTCTGCAAGATACTCTCAATTTTGTCGCGCAAGGCCTTCATCGTTTTAAAATCATCGCTCCGCCTTGCAATGTGATAGGTATCTTTTATTAGTCGTACGTCTTTGTCCGTTAACAGGGTAACATTGGTAAATTTGGGCTCATAAGTCTCTGCCACCTCTTCCAATATGGTATGGGACACCTTGGTCTTGTTCTTGGTACTAATGACCACAGTACCGGCAGCTGCATCTCCCAGTCGCTGACGTCTTTCCGAAAAAATTATGGACAACAATCCTACCGCTCCAAAAAAGATCCATATATCTACCAAGCGCAACATCCATCTAACAAGAAAATTAGACCAATGTACCGGAGTACCATCAACCCTTACCACACGCATTTTCATTAACATTTTTCCAACGGTTCTGCCATTGAAGAGGGTATGCATCCAAATACTGTACCCCATAGCAGGAAGAAAAATTAGACTTACCAATCCACGTTGGGTCCAACGGTCTTCATAAACATAGCCAATGGCATCTCCTATTACGTTTACCAGAACTGCATAGAGATAAAGAATAAAACCATCTATAAAAAAGGCAACAATACGTTCACCAATACTTACAATTTTGTAATCTAAGTTTACATTTTGCGTTGTATTGATTTGAAGGTTGGACATATTAATACTATTTTTATCTTTTAAGTAAACTTACCTATGCGCGAGGCCGCTTTTGTGAAGCAAAATAAGGAAAAATGGGTGGCATTTGAAAAGGCTATCAGCTTTAACACCACCATTGACCCCGATGAACTTGCCAATGGTTATATTCAACTCACCAATGACTTGGCCTATGCACAGACCTATTACGCAGAAAGTAAGACTTTATTGTATTTAAACTCGCTGGCCTCCCAAGCACATCAAAAAATTTATAGGAACAAGAAAGAAGGACGTAATAGAATTATTGCCTTTTGGGGAACAGAGTTCCCCCTCTTTTTTAAACAATATCATAAGACTTTGGGTGTTGCATTTCTAATTTTTCTGGTAGCGGCCGGTATAGGAAGTATTTCTGCCTTAAAAGATGCCACATTCGTAAGATTGATCCTTGGGGATGCCTACGTAAACGAGACGCTTAACAATATTGCATCTGGGGATCCCACGGCAATTTATAAAGGAGGTAGTGAAATAGGCACGTTCCTAGGCATTACCATTAACAATATTAGAGTAGCTTTTTTGGCCTTTGCCTTTGGCGTTATAGCTAGTTTTGGCACAGCCTATATTCTATTTAGCAATGGGGTAATGCTTGGGGCTTTCATTACCTTTTTCTATACCAAAGGGGTGTTTTTTGAGGCCAACAAACAAATTTGGTTACACGGTACCATAGAAATCTCAGTAATTATCATTGCAGGTTGCGCAGGGCTCATTATGGGCAATAGTATCCTATTTCCAAAAACATTCTCTAGAAGAGTCTCCTTTATGAAAGGTGCAAAGGATGGTCTTAAAGTAGTTGTTAGCACCATACCATTTTTTATTATCGCCGGATTCATAGAAGGCTTTATAACGCGTTATTCCCAAATGCCCAATTGGCTGGCCATAATGATCATAGGAACCTCCTTGGCCCTTATTTTATATTATTATATCGTATACCCCATACAATTAAACCGTATAGATGCAAAACAAACCATTCAATAAGTACATAGAACTTAAGATCAATCGCGATTTCGGTGACATCATCACCACTTACTTCGATTTTATAAAACAAAATCTAAAAAAATTCACCAATATTTTTTTAAGCTACAACGGTATATTTTTAATCGGATTATTGATTGTCAGTTATTTACTGGTATCGGGGTTCATTGGTATGATAACTGCACAAAGCAATTCGCTTTATGTGGATACCTCCGGTTCTGAAGAGACATATCTTATCTACATGGGTATAGGCGGTTTACTTTTTCTAGTGATTTTTATTATGGTCGCTATTTTAAACTATAGCTTGGCGGCCTCCTATATGATAAAATATGAATCCGAAAAAGGCAATCGATTTGATAAAAAACAGGTTTGGGATCTCTTTAAGGAAAAACTGGGTAGTATTTTTGTCTTTATCCTGTTGTTAATACTGGCCTTTATAGGTTACTTCATTGTAAGTTTCATACTGATTTTTATTCCCTTGCTGGGCATGTTGGTGCAATACCTGTTACAATTCTTTATACTGGCGTGGTTTGGAGTGTCTTTCTTTTGTTTGTTACAAGAAAACAAAGGCGTTGTTGAAGCTTTTGGCGAAGGGTGGTCTTTGGTAAAAAGCAATTTTTGGAAATCCGTGGGAGTCAATTTTATCCTAGGCCTTTTAAATGGTGTTTTGCTCATGGTAGTTTTAACCATCCCGGGTATTCTTATAGGGTTTTACACGTTTCATGTTGTTCAGAACGAAGTTGATTTAGGAGCTTCCATTATCCCCACCATTATCTACACCTTAGGAACTTGTGTTGTGCTTATCATTATGGTATATGGGCAATGCCTGTCGCAATTCATAAACGGAATTCTGTACTACGCACTACACGAGAAGACATATAACACCAATACCCGAAGTAAAATTGAACAAATCGGAAATCTAGACAGTGATTAGACGCTACATCCATGTATTATTTTTGTTGATACCCTTCCTTGGAATTTGGGGGCAGGTAAGCGATAGCTTGGTATTACCGCAAGACAATACCTCTGTATTGGAGCAACGGCTGTTAAATGAAGACCTTCAACAAAAGTATTCGGGGGAAGAGTTTAATTATGATATCAAGGATGGGGAGGCGCAAAATCTTATTGTACGGTTTCTCAATTGGTTTTTTGGAACCCTACAGGAAAAATTCGGCATTAATATAGATCCAAGGATATTTACGGTATTAGAGTACCTCATCTATGCGCTTATGGGCGCACTGGCCATTTATTTGCTCGTAAAATTCCTTATTGGGGAAAACTTATCCTCGGTATTTACCAAAAAATCGACCTCCCTTACAGACATCAACCTGTCCGAAGAACATATTGAAAATGTAGATTTGGACGCCCTCATAAAGGACGCTTTAAAACAAAAGGATTTCAGATTGGCGATTCGCTATCAATTTTTAAGGATCTTAAAAACGCTATCGCAAAAAAGCCTTATAGATTGGCATTTTGAAAAAACGAATCTCGACTATCAAAATGAAATTAGCGCCCCACAAATAAAAGACCATTTTAAAGAGGTTTCATACCTATATGATTACATCTGGTATGGAGAACAATATATAGATGAAAATGGATATAAGGCCGCCAAACACAAATTTGTGGCACTAAGAAACACTTTGGAGTAAATTGGATAAACGTTCTAAAATAATCATCGGGATTTTCGTAGCTGTACTTTTGGCTATTGTGGTGTTAGAAATTACGCGCCCCAAACCCCTGAATTGGAGACCTTCATATACTGCTAGTTCAAAGATTCCGTTTGGTTGTTTTGTTCTTTTCAATGAGCTTCCCCAGCTTTTTCCGGATAATCCGTTAGAGAGTTTTAGCATAGGTCCATTTGAGGTTTTATCCGAAAGTGACAGCTTGGGAAGGTCTAACTACCTCTTTATAAACAATGGTATAAACTTGGACGCCCAAGAGACCAATCAGCTATTAAAATTTGTAGATCGCGGAAACGATGTGTTTATGGCATCTACCTATTTTGGACAATTTCTTTCGGACACTTTAAATCTAAACATCGGGTACAACTATACCGTATTGGAGGACACGGTAACCGTAAGCCTTACCAATAGGGCTTTTTCCGATAAGGCGTTTTATTACACACGGGGGATGAACAAGTCGCATTTTACCAGTGTAGATAGTACCAAGACTACAATTCTAGGACATATACGCTTTAATCCGGAAGTTAATTTCCTAAGCGAGGAGATTATTGATTCAACCACCGAAACCAAAGCGGTGAATTATATTAAAGTGGCTTTTGGCGCAGGTAATTTTTATCTGAATACCACTCCCGAAGCCTATAGCAATTACTACATGCTAAAAGGGAACAAGGATTATGTGGCCCATTCCCTTTCGTACCTTAAGGACAAACCCGTATTTTGGGATAATTATAAAAAAAGTGGCAGGGTGGTGATAGACTCGCCCATGCGTTTTGTGCTAAATCAGGTCCCATTGAGGTGGGCATACTATGTTACGGTACTGGGTATTTTACTGTTCCTGATTTTTAAGGGCAAACGAGAACAGCGGATTATCCCGGTCATTGAACCCCTTCAAAACTCTTCCATAGCGTTTGCACAAACTGTTGGAAGCCTTTACTACCAGCACAAAGATTACACGGATATTATTGGTAAGAAACTAAATTATTTTATGGAATTTCTACGAAGTCATTACTACATGGATACCAATAAGATAAGTGATAATACGGCCCGGGAACTCTCGGACAAATCGGGAAAACCGCTGGCACAGACAAAAGAACTTATAGATTTTATAGCATACCTCAAAAACAAAGAAATACATTCAGAAAAAGACGTCATTGAGTTGAACAAAAAAATAACATCTTTTAAGCAGTAAACATGGAGGAACAAAACAAAGAACAGGCACAAGATCCCTTAAAATTCAACAACCGGGTAGATTTGGAAAAGTTACAGCAGTCCGTTAGCCAGATAAAAACAGAATTGGCCAAGGTAATTATTGGTCAGCAAGATATGATAGAACTGCTTATCATTTCCATTTTGGCCGATGGGCATGCGCTGATAGAAGGCGTTCCGGGAGTGGCGAAGACGGTTACGGCCAAGTTATTGGCAAAGACCATGAACGTAGATTTTAGTCGAATACAATTTACGCCAGATCTAATGCCCAGTGATATCTTGGGAACTTCCATCTTTAACGTAAAGACTTCGGAATTCGAGTTTAAAAAAGGGCCTTTGTTTTCCAATATCATTTTGATCGATGAAATAAATCGTGCTCCGGCAAAAACCCAGGCCGCCCTTTTTGAGGCCATGGCAGAACGTCAAATAACCATAGATGGTACCGAGTATGCCATGAAACCGCCTTTTTTGGTGTTTGCCACGCAAAACCCCATAGAGCAAGAAGGTACCTATAGACTGCCCGAAGCACAATTAGACCGCTTTTTGTTTAAGATCGATGTGGGTTACCCTTCATTAGAGGAAGAAATACAGATTTTAGAAAGCAAACACCAACAAAAAAGAAAAGATGTGGAAAGCATGGTGACCTCTATCCTTTCGGCCAAGCAGATTGCAACCTATCAAGATACCATAACGGAAATCATCATAGAGGATAATTTAATGAAGTATATCGCAGCTATAGTGAACAACACGCGTACCAACGCCAACCTATATCTAGGGGCCTCCCCAAGAGCATCGATAGCCATTATGGACGCTTCCAAGGCCTTGGCTGCAATAAATGGACGAGATTTTGTAACTCCGGACGATATTAAGAAAGTGTGCAAGCCCATTCTTTCGCACCGAATAATCCTAACACCAGAACGCGAAATGGAAGGGTTTACACCAGAAAAAGTTGTGACACAAATTGTTGAAACCATTGAAATACCACGATGATACTTTTAGCTAAAACGCGGCAACAAGGTAACTGCAATTGGTAAGGATGAAAAAAATATTCAAAAACATATATTTGGAAAAACGGTTCTTCAGGGTCTTGGTGAGCCTAATTCTTGGTTTTCTCATCTCATATATATATCCTGATGTTTTTGGAGTTATAAAACTGCTATTTTATATTTTCATTACCGCTTTGGTGGTAGATATTATTTTACTTTTTGGTTCCAAAGGAAGTATCCATGGAGAGCGTCTCTTGCCCGACAAGCTTTCTAACGGGGATGAAAACCCTATTAAGCTAAGGTTGATCAACACTTTTCTCTTTACAGCTAAGACAAAAATAATTGACGAAATACCACATCAATTTCAAAAACGTGATTTTGAGATCAACGCGGTCATTGCAAAGGGTGAGAACATGTTTTTTAATTATTCTTTGCGTCCGTTGACCCGTGGGGTTTATTCCTTCGGTAACCTTAACATCTTTGCCCGTTCTCCCCTAGGGCTTGTAGCTCGGCGCTATACCTATAACAAGGCTCAGGAAGTTCCTGTATATCCATCTTTCTTACAATTGCGGAAGTACGACCTTATCGCATTTACGAACCGACTGTTTGAATACGGCTTAAAAAAAATACGTAGGATAGGACATACCATGGAATTTGAACAAATCAAGGAATATATACAAGGAGACGATATTAGGAACATCAATTGGAAGGCAACGGCCAAGAAAAACCAACTGATGGTAAACCAATATCAGGACGAAAAATCACAACCTATCTATTCCGTAATCGATAAGGGAAGGGTAATGAAAATGCCATTCGAAGGACTTAGCCTTTTGGATTATGCCATTAACGCCACTTTGGTAATCAGCAACATCGCCCTAAAGAAACAAGACAAGGCCGGAATGTTCGCATTCAGTAATAAAACTGAAAATCGGGTTGTGGCCCAGCGCCGTAGTGCCCAAATGAACCTTATCTTGGAAACCCTATACAATCTGCGCACCAATTTTGTGGAAAGCGATTATGGCCGTTTGTACGCGGACATAAAGCGTAACCTAAATCAGCGCAGTCTGCTGCTACTTTATACCAATTTTGAGACTCTAGACGCTCTACACAGGCAACTACCCTATCTTCAGGCCATTGCCAAACATCATCTGTTGGTGCTTATCTTTTTCGAAAACACCGAACTTGGCAAATTCGCCGAAAAGAAAGCTGAGAACACCCATCAAATATTTGAGCAAACCATTGCCGAAAAATTCATTTACGAGAAAAAACTTATTGTAAACGAGTTGCGAAAGCACGGCATACAAACGGTACTTACCAAACCAGAAAACCTCACCATAAATACAATCAATAAATACCTCGAAATAAAAGCCAGGGGGCTTTTGTAAGCCTTTGCGCTGCCTTGCAAGGATAGAGCAAATGGCCTATGTATTGGCTACATTCTTAACAAAAGTTATCTATATTTGATAACACCAATTTCATCCGATATTTAAATACGCCAACGTGAAAAATAAATACCAGCCCCCTGTTGTAATCCTATTTATCTTCATAGTTTCCCTTACATCTGCCCAAAACAGTTATAAGGAACATTGGAAAATAGCTTCCCCCACTTCCATCGTCTGGGATTTAGAAGCTGATCAGAACCTTCCGCATAAAGACAATATTGAAATGGCAGGTACTAAGGTGGCCGGCATCATTACTTATAACATAGATACAACGGGGCAGCTGTCTCTGAAAAGACAAATATTCTTTCCGCAACTACATCCCTTTATAAAAGATAACGATCCTGGTTGGTTTATCTATAGAGCCTATTTAAAAGATACTTATTCGGATGCCATTTTACCAAAACTCTTCATTGGCAACAAACAATTTGAGCCCGGTAAGGTTAAATCTGTCCAAATTAACGGTATGCTGCATTTTCAGCACCATACATCCAAATCCGGGATTGCGCTAACGAGAAAATTGTTCCCGTCTATGGACGAAAGGTTGTTCATAGAAAATTGGACACTTTACAATACTTCTGACCAAGCTATTACCATATCTGTAGGAAACACAAACTTACGTTACGAGGATCAAGGAAAAGACGGCAAATTTTCTAGGGCCGTCAGTTCTTGTTTTCCCGAGGAAATCTATCTTGCTCCTGGACAGTCCTTTTCTGGTGATATCCATATGAAAGCCAAAAAAGAAGGGGAAGATTTTACCGATTGTACCAACGACGTGCAATTAACATCTAGACAAGATTTTTTGTCCAAAATATCAGGCTCGCTTAACCTGGAAACACCAGAGCCCATTTTAAATACCCTTTTTGAATTTTCAAAAATAAGGGCTTCTGAAAGTATTTACGACTCCAAATTAGGATTGATCCATTCTCCGGGAGGTGGCCGTTACTATGTAGGTATTTGGGCAAATGACCAAGCAGAATATGTAAATCCTTTCTTCCCTTTTTTAGGTTATGAGGTAGGCAACATTTCAGCAATGAATACCTATAGGGCCTTTGCCGGGAAGATGAATGCAGCCTATGAGGCTTTGCCCTATGCCTTTGAGGTAGAGGAATACGAGCCTCCTTCCCCATTGGATAGAGGAGATGCCGCCATGATTGCCTATGGCGCTAGCCAGTATGCCCTTGCCCTTGGTGACAAGGCCATCGCCCAAGAATTATGGCCGTTAATACAATGGTGTTTAGAATACAACCATAGCAAATTGAACAAGGAAGGTGTAGTGTTATCCCAATCAGATGAAATGGAAGGCCGTATAGAAACCGGTAGGGCCAATCTTTCTACTTCATCCCTGTATTATGGTGCCTTAAGGCATGCTACAGATCTTGCTGAATCCTTGGGCATCCCCAGTAGTACATACAAAAAGCGCGGTAAAAGATTAAAAACGGCCATTGAACGTTATTTTGGTTCCGAAGTCGAAGGCCTACATACCTATAAATATTATAAAGAACATAAGTTCTTAAGACATTGGATATGTCTGCCCCTTGTTGTGGGCATCCATGAACGAAAAGAAGGTACCATAGCGGCACTTTTTGAGCGTTTATGGACGGAAAACGGTGTTCATGTAGAAAAGAACAATGCAGACCCAAAAGTATCCGAGGTGTTTTGGGATAGAGGTACCTTATATGCATTACGAGGAACTTTTTTGGCAGGTGCTACGGAAGTTTCCACAGAAAAATTGATCGCGTTTTCCAAGCAGCGTTTGCTTGGGAAACGTGTTCCCTATGTGGTGGAAGCCTTTCCGGAAGGTAATATGGCGCACCTTTCCGCAGAAAGCGGATTGTATTGCAGGGTACTGACCGAGGGTCTTTTTGGAATAACCCCAACAGGCTTAGCCAGTTTTACCGTGATACCAAGGTTACCGGATGGTTGGAACACCATGGCCCTTCGAAATGTTAAAGCTTTTGGACAGGATTTCGATATTGAAGTGATGAGAGAAGGAGACAACACCGTGGTTCGGCTTTTGGACAATCGAAAAAGCAAAGTAGTGTCCGAGAAACCTTTTAAAAAAGATATCCCGGTGCAATTTAATTTCTAAACCAATACCATGATTATTTTAGGTGTGCTATATTACGAGCCTTTCTGCGCTTTTTTGCCGTAAAAATATCAATGGTTACCCCTACAGTAATCCCCCCTAAGACAGTGGCGGCAAGATCTCCGTTATCCCAGGCATTATTGTCGCGCTGATCAATGGCTTCCTTTGCCAAACCGGCCAAAAGACTTGCACCAACAGAACCGGCGAAAGTCCAACCCCTATTTCCATCAGAAAGTTCGTGTGCGACCAAGGCTCCAAGAGCCCCACTCAACGCACCGGCACCAAAGTGAAGAACTTTGTCGCTTTCCAATTGGGCCTTAGCACTATGGGTACCCACCATTAAAAACAGAACCAAAATTATTTTTTTCATAATCGTGGCTCAATTTAGGAAAAGAAATGGTTAAATACCAAAGTAAGACCACTTCCATAAATTAACGGCAATACATCGAAAAAAACCGTACTTTAAACTCCAAAAAGCCATCGGAAGTATATAGATGACTTAAATCAAATCCTATGAAAACAAAACACTTTATAGTACTGGGTTTTATAGCTCTTTGGTGTTGCAAAAGAACCGTTAAAGAACCCGAAAGGCAAATTGGTAATGGCACTCCGGAAACTGTCCAGAGTAGATATGTGCAAGATAATATGCTGATTTCTAATGAACTACCAGAAATTACCATTAAAGTGCACGAAACATTTGAGTATATAGGAAATTTCGATTTTGAAATTGTGGCAAACTCGGATGAATATGAGAAGGATATACAAGGAAAGCCCATCGCCTCTGGAGAACGATTTGTATTTGCGGTGAACGAAGACAGTGTAATAGAAAAATTGTTTATCGTTCAGTTTGAAGGTTTTTTACCCAGCGTGGATTTTACATATAACTATAATTTTGATAAGGCAGAAACCATAGGAAAAAACAAGTACCGGCAGAACACTTGGTATTATGACAGTAAAAAGTTGGCCGAGGAAAACCCTGCCAATGAGGGGGCTCTGACCCGATCCTTTCTTAAGAAAAAAGGTTATATGGTTGAGGATGAATACATGATGTCCAGGTTTGTGGGGCTTGCTAGTCCCGACCGAAAATACGAGATTATAATTTATTATCTGGAAATGTTGAGAAAAACCACGGGTCATTCTCTAAACGCGTGGGAAAACAAACTATCTGCCAATCAAAAGAAGACCATAGATAGTGCCTTGGTTTCACGTTCCAGAAAAAGTTTTTCCATAGAAAAAGGGTAACTATATACCCGTCTGTTTGTATCTTAGCTTTACAAACACAATAGAGATAAAACGACCTATGAAATCAATAATGTACTTTTTTATGTTTACGATATTATTTTCTGCCAACGCCCAACAGTCCAAGGAAAATGTACTGCCCTACCATTCCATTCCGGACTATCCGGCAGACTACACCCCCGGGAATGTGGTTTCTAGGCTTATAGACGGACTCGGATATCGCTATTATTGGGTTACGGAAGGGCTTAGAGAGGAAGATTTGCAGTTTGCACCCTCTGAAGAAGTGCGTACTACTTTTGAAACCTTGCAGCATATCTATAGCTTGTCGGAAACTATTGTAAATGCTCCTCAAAGTATTCCAAACATCCGTCCACAAGATATTTCCGGTATGTCTTTTGAAGAGTTAAGGGCAGGTACTTTAAACAATATTAAGAAAGCCAGCGAATTGTTTTTGGGAAAAACAAGTGCGGAAATCGATAATATGAAAGTAATCTTTCAGGGTAAGGAAAGGGTAAGTGAATATCCTTTTTGGAATATGATCAATGGGCCCATTGCAGATGCCATATATCATGCAGGACAGGTTGTATCTTTCCGAAGGTCGTCTGGCAATCCCCTACATCCGGGAGTAAGTGTTTTTAGGGGAAAAACAAGGGAGCAAGAAGATTAATCGCAATTGAAAGAAAATGCAGGATCATTTTAGCCTTAGTGATGAGGAATTTGAAACCCAGTTTGCAAACCGCACGCTAAACCCCAAGTTCTTTAGTCATGAAGCACATTTGAGACTCGCATGGATACATATCAAGAAGTATGGGTTAGAAACTTCAATAACGCATTTGTGTACCCAAATACCTGCGTATGCCGAGAGCCTTGGCGCCGGGGATAAATTCAACAAAACGGTTACAGTGGCGGCCACAAAGGCGGTTTATCATTTTATGCAAAAGACAAATGCAGGGAATTTTAGTGATTTTATCGTTCAATTTCCTCGTCTGCAATACAACTTTAAAGAACTTATGGATGCGCATTATGGGATCAACATATTTGCCCTAGAACAAGCAAAACATATGTTTTTAGAACCCGATCGGCTGCCGTTTGATTGATTTATGGTCCTCGATTGCCCACGCATAACTATTGTACCACTACCCTACTGCTTACAAATTTTCTTAATTTTCAACTAAAATTACATCTACATATCGATAATTATCGATGTTTAATTATCTTTGTGATATGGATATTATAAAAATCAACAAAGCGCTTTCTAACCAAACACGCCTCAATATATTTGGATGGCTTAAGGATCCGGACAAGCACTTTCCTCCCCATAAGGAGTTGGGTCATTTTGATTTTGGTGTGTGCGTACTTTATATTCAAGAAAAGGCGCAACTTTCGCAATCCACAATATCCCATTACCTGTCCCTAATGCAACAAGCAGAGTTGGTTATTCCAACAAGAATAGGCAAATGGACCTATTACAAACGCAATGAGGACACTGTAAAGAAATATGCCAAGTTAATCCTGGAAAAAATATGAAGGCTTTTATATTGATACATCTATAAATCTAGAATTATCGAATTGAAAATAAAAATTTAGAAGATACTATAATAAAAAATTATGAAAATACTTATCATTGGAGGTACCGGTACAATCGGCAAAAAAGTAGTTGCCCATTTCTCAGAACAACATGAGGTACTCGTTGCCGGCAGAACAACCGATCTTAACGTTGATATTGCTGCATCGGATTCTATCGAAGAACTTTTTAAAAAAGTAGGCGCTGTAGATGCCATTATCTGTGCTGCCGGAGATGCAAAGTGGGCCAAATTTCAGCATTTGTCCGAATCCGATTTCTTTATAGGGCTCCGCAGTAAATTAATGGGGCAGGTAAACCTGGTAAGGATTGGCAGACAGTATCTTAGCCCAGGAGGTTCTATAACGCTCACAACAGGAATACTGGCAGATGACCCTGTAGCTCTCACCACAAGTGCAGCCATGGTAAATGGTGCTATCCACAGTTTTGTTAAGGCGGTACAATTGGAAATTGAAAACGGAATTAGGATAAACGTGGTCTCAAGCGGTATGGTAGAAGATGCTGCGGAAAAGTATGGTACTTACTTCCCAGGGCACAATCCCATACCCATGGACAAAGTAGTAAACGGATACGTAAGAAGTGTATTGGGAAAAGGGAGTGGAGAAGTAATCCGGATATACGATTAACCCAATATAAACCTATTTTAATGTACAATAAAAGTTATTGACCAAGATTAGTCGTCTGTACGGACGAATGCTTTTTCAAAAACATCATCGCAACAACTGCTATTGCTTAAAATTAGGGAGTCGTTTGCACCAGACAACCGGTACAACACCACCTCTTGCCCATACTTAAGGGTATCGGCAGAAAAGTAAAACGGGTACATTTCGTTATCTACACCGTTAACGTAAATTTTAACGTCCTTGTCCACAAAGTTATAGGTTACCGACATGTTCATGGATTGTGGGGTTACATTATATGTTTCTCCCTTTTCTTTTCCTTTTGTATAGACCCAGTCCCATTTTCCTTGTATCAACTCCATATCTGATTGGTTTTGAGCAGGAATACCAAAGCCTAGGGTTAGTGCTAAAAAGCCCAATAGCGATACATAGTAAAAACGGCAAAAAGGTGTTTTGAGGTTTTTCTCTTTCATAAGGATTGGTTTAAAACATTGTTAACCGCAAACACTTATGTATCAGCGATTTGATTAAAAGAAAGATATAAATTTTTAATGAAAATTAAGCTGGTAGTACGTTAAACCTATGTGAACGCCATTGGGAAGAGTGTTAAAAAAGTATCAAAGATATTCTGATAGCCATTGTCCACGGTTAGTCAAATTGAGTTTCTTTTATCCGGTTAATAACAGCAAAACTATTTGGGGCCAAACCGAAAGAAAATTTGCAGCCCTGTAATAATCTGTAATTTGAGCCACTAAATAAAAAAACAATCGTGAGTACCGATTTTTATACCAAGTCTATTTTACCGTATGCGGCAATAATCATTAAAATATGCCGGGCTTATACCAGCACCCAGCAAGATTATGAAGACTATTATCAGGAAGTTTGCCTTCAAATATGGCGTAGCAGCGGAAAATTTAAAGGACAATCCGCGTGGTCTACATGGATTTATAGGGTCTCATTGAACGTATGTCTCACCTTATTGAAAAAAAAGAAAAACAATGTTCAACATACCCCTTCCGATGCTGTACCCTTAGAAGCTTTGGAAGAGAGTAAGGCATTTACTGACGAATCACTCAATCAATTGTATGCTGCAATTAGGCTGTTATCCGAGGTAGACCGTGCAGTTATCTTGCTTTACTTAGAAGAAAAGAGTTATAAAGAAATAGCGGAGATAATGGGTACAAACCCAAATAGTATTGGGGTCAGGATCAATAGAATAAAGGATCGATTGCGAAAAAAACTCACTTAAAACATATGCAAATGGAGAAATCATTGGAGATAATTTGGAAAGAAGGTTTTTTAAAACACGATGCCCTAATAGCACCAAGAATAAACAACCTGTACCAGCAAAAATCGAGACATATTTTAGACAAGTTTAAAAAAATGTTCAAAATAAACCTCGTTGCCATAGTAGTAGGATCTTTTGTTGTATTGTTGGCATCCTTCTTTTTTGGTATTCCGGTTACGGGAATACTGCTTTTTTTAATATTGAATACGATAGTCGCAGTGAACAGAAAGCTTCTTAAAGGGTTGCTCAAAATTGATAAAAGTGACAACAGCTATAATTACCTAAAGTCTTTTAGTGATTGGATGCAACAACAACTTTTGGTAAACGCCCAAATGGCCAGCTTTTACTACCCTTTAATCTTCTTGGCCATTTTATTGGGGTTTTGGTTTTTTAATATGGATGGTACGCCCATGGGAGAAGCTTTGGTACAAAAATTTATTATGCACTATCCGGATAGTTATTTAATTTTCGGTATTCCTGTAATTGGGATAATAGGCGTAGTGTTAATCATGATTCTGCTGGCCTTTTTTGGTAGAAAAATCTATAAATGGGATGTAAATCTGATTTATGGCCGAGTTTTCAAAAAATTGAATGAACTCCTTGCTGATATGGAAGAGTTAAGGGCGTAAAAAAGTGTTTGCATTTTTACGGATTTTACTCACATAGGACTGATTATGCTTCGCACTACCGGCGTTCCATTCTAAATTTTAGAGGTGTTAAAACCATTCGTTTTTTAAAAACACGGTTAAAAGCTGCTTCCGATCTATACCCTACTTCCAGAGCAATTTCACCCACAGGCTTAGCACTTTGTAACAAGAGCTCCCTAGCACATAACATCCGCCACTGGGTAACGTAGTTCAGCGGAGTATCCCCTATTAGGCTTTTAAAACGGTTACAAAAACTGGTCCGAGACATTCCCGCAATCTGGGCCAAACCCTGTAATTTCCACTCAAACGCCGGGTTTAAATGTATTGCTGTTAGCGCCTTGGCCATGCGCGGATCCAACAAGGCCGCTAAAAAGCCTTGTTGCCGTTTTTGTTGCAACATATGGGCGCGCAATACATGCATAAAAAGAATTTCTCCCAATTTATTAACTATCACATGACTTCCTACCTGGCCCGCGGCAGATTCGTGTTTTATTAATTCAACAATCTGGGCGAGCCATTGATAGTCCTTTTTTTCGGTCTTGGTAATATGTATCAAGTTTGGCAGTTCACTAATAACCGGATGATCAAAGGATCTATCAAACTCAAAATGTCCACAGACCAAAGTCGTATGTAGTTGGGTTCCCTGAAACAAAGACTCCCCTTGCTGTATGGCCGTGAGTACCTCTTGCCCAGACGCCCGTTTGCTGGTTTTAGCATCTGCCAACCAATGATGGGAACCTAAAGGAAAAACCACAATATCGCCTTCAAAAAGCTCAATAAACTCTTCTTGAAAATGTAAGAGGCATTTTCCATGAGCAACCAAATGGAACTGTGAAAATGGTCCTTTAGGCACTTCCATACCCCAAGGGGCAGGGAAATCCGATTTAAAATACACAGCACTGGAAAGTTTTATTTTCTCCAACACTTTACTCAATACGTCCATTTGCTTTTTTGTACGATTAAGCAAATATAATGGATTAAATATAATCAATGATACAAGTTCTACGTTTAGATTTGCTTTATTAATATCTAAATCCATAAACAATGAAAAACGTATTTCTTTCTTTTAGCTTTATTTTTCTCTTTAGTATTGCCGCCAGAACGCAATCCGTGAGTACTGATGAAAACCAACTGGCGCTAAGAGGTTATGACGTGGTAAACTATTTTACCACCAATACTGCAGCGAGGGGCAGTGTGGAATTTTCTGCAGAACACAAGGGAGCAACCTACTATTTTTCCAGTGCCAAAAACAGGGCTTCCTTTATGGCCAACCCCACTGCATATCTTCCGAAGTATGGTGGTTATTGTGCCTTTGCGGTGGCTAAAATGAACAAAAAAGTACCGGTAGACCCCGAAACCTTTAGAATAGATAACGGTAAGCTTTATCTTTTCTTCAATGACTATTATGAAGGCAAGCCCTTTAATACCATTATCCCGTGGTTAGGTAATGAGGGCGAGATGGAAAAATTGGCCAATGCAAATTGGAAGACTCTCAAAACCATCAAGTAGTTCTAGTAGCGGCCAACATATATCTGTTGGCCGTTCTTTATTCCCTACTTCTGTTCTTGCCAAATGTAAAATTTTTGTTTTTTTCAGTTATTAAAGGCATCTTTATAAGCGTATTTTGAACATTTTAATTTTATCGATCTGCGTTATGAAAAAAACAATAACTATTTGTTGCCTGTTGGTAGCTTTTTCCTCCAAAGCCCAAAATACCACCGAAACTGAGGTAAAAGGTGTAGTAGAGGCTTTTTTTAATGCTTTTCACCAAGGGGATACCATTAAATTAAAGCAGACCATGGGTGACAACGTTACTTTTCAGACGGCCTTTAGAAATAAAGAAGGGCAGGATATCTTAAAGCAGGACGATGTGGCAGGTTTTATAAAAGTGATAGGAAGCAAACGCCCGGTACTGGAGAAATGGGAGGAAAGAATTAGCTCCTATAATGTTCAGGTAGATGGCAATATGGCCAATGCCTGGACTACCTATGAGTTTTGGCTTGATGGAAAGTTTAGCCATTGTGGCGTAAATTCATTTCAGTTGTTTCATGATAATGGTATCTGGAAGATTATCTACCTAATAGATACGAGAAGAAGAGCAGGTTGTACATCGTACAAAGGATAAACCCGCATATCCGATCAGTTCTCTTGGTGACCCCATTTAAGCGTACATTAACACCGTATTTGGGAATGCCATTCGTACAGGAATATTGGCAGAATGCACGGATTGCACTTCATATCACACACATTCGTTAGCTTTTTATCCCTTCTTGTGTAAATTCGTTACCTTTAAGCTGCACCAAGTTTAATACTTTATTCCCCCACGCTGTAGCCATACATGTGCCTTAGGTACATCAATTAACACGAGAATGAAGTATCAATACGCCCTTTTATTGTCACTTTTAATTTGTTACACCCTATTTTTATATAGTTGTCTATGCGAATGGGAAAAACCTATGTCTATATTGACCATGGTTGCACTTTCCTGTAGTAAACCCTTATTGTGGAGCAATCCGGTGATTTCCAAATTTTATGGTAAAAGGTGTATTTTTTCTTCTCCGAAAATTTTACCAAACATCCAAAAATGCCCCCCCTTTTGTTTTTGGCTAGACGCAAAATCCAATTTTTATATTAAAAACGAACACTGATTGTATAACCAGAACATTTTAAATTTTAAACCCATGAAAACAAAAACAGGTCTGCTGTTATTAGCAGTTGTATTTTTGTCCCTAATCTATTATTTTACTCCTAGTGCTTCAGAGAAGCTACCAGATCGTTCGCAGCAGGCTTCATTTAATTTTATAAAGTGCACCGTTGCCAAGTATCTGCTTAGCGATGTGGACACTACCCAACAGATTTCCCCTTTGTTCGAAAACCTGGGAGACCTACACTTTCCCATTACCATCAAAACAGAAAGGGCGCAAACTTTTTTTGATCAAGGTCTAAAGTTAACGTATGCGTTTAACCATGCGGAAGCACATCGTTCCTATCTGGAAGCTTCTCGTTTAGACCCAGGTTCTGCCATGACCTATTGGGGCCAGGCCTATGCCTTAGGTCCTAATATCAACGATCCCTTACCGGATGATGAGCGAAAGAACAAATACAATGAGGCGCTCGCCATGGCACAAGGTCTTGCATCTAAAGCAACACCAAAAGAGCAAGCACTTATACAGGCGCTGGCATCTAGATATAGTAAAGATCTAACCACGGAAGTAGAAGTACTGAACCTTGCCTATATGCACGCTATGGAAAAGGTAGTAAAGCAATTTCCCGAGGATGCCAACATCCAAACTTTGTATGCTGCCGCGGTGATGAATACAGTACCGTGGAATTATTGGGACGCCGAAGGAAACCCTTCGCCCAACATCGCGGAAGCCAAACTGGCTTTGGAGAAAGCCATGAAGCTAGACCCCAATAACCCTGGGGCACACCATTACTATATTCATATGGTAGAATTACCTAAACCAGATCTTGCCGTTCCAAGTGCGGATAAGTTAGGTAGCCTTATGCCTGCGGCCGGGCATATTGTGCATATGCCATCACACATATATATTAGGGTAGGGCGTTATAAGGATGCTGTAACAGCCAATCAGGCCGCAATTTTGGCAGATGAGGACTATATCTCGCAATGTTATTCGCAAGGACTTTACCCACTGGGATATTATCCACATAACATTCATTTTTTATGGTCGGCCGCGAGTTTATTGGGAGATAGTAAAATTGCCATAGATGCCGCCAAGAAAACAGCAGAAAAAGTACCTACTGGAGAATTGAATACATTACCCTTTTTACAAGATTTTGCAGCTACCCCCTTACTGGCCTATACGCGTTTCGGGAAATGGAATGACATCCTTACCATTCCTGCTCCAAACCCTGAAATTAAACACCTGAGCCTTATACGGCATTACGCGCGTGGCATAGCATTCATAAGGAAAAACAACGCCAAGGAGGCCATGGAGGAACTGGAAGCTATCAAAACCTTAAGGGAAGACCCGGATTTGAAAGACCTGGTAGCTGCTGCCAATAATACCTCTGTTAACATTGCCAATGTTGCTTATGAAGTAGTGGCCGGAGAATTGGCCGCCTTGCAAGGAGATCTTGCCAAAGCACAGGAACACTTGGAAAAGGCTGTGATAGCCGAGGATAACTTGGTTTACACAGAACCATCTGCCTGGCATATCCCCACAAGGCAAAACCTGGGGGCCATACTCCTAAAAGCCAACAAGTTTGAAGAAGCGGAAAAGGTTTATAAAGAAGATTTAAAGGTATTAAGACAAAATGGATGGTCGCTAATGGGGCTTCATAAAAGCCTTAAAGAGCAAGGCAAAACGGAAGAGGCAGCAGCCATTAAGCAAGAATATGACACGGCCTGGAAACACGCCGACATAACTTTGGACAATTCGGTCTTATAAACTTTATTAATATCCAGCATACATGGGTTTGTTGAAAAAAATGCCAGTTCCCTTGGAACTGATTTTGTTCCTTTCGCTGATAGCGGCAGTAATATTGCACAAGGTGATTACAGCAAAGGATGAACTTCCCATATATAATCCTTCGGACCTAAATCCCCAATTGGTGGACCGTAGCAAGCAGGGAGAAAGTACCGGACATACGGTGGCAGATTTTCAACTGGTAAATCAAAACGGAAAGGTTATAACCCAAGCGGATTATTCCGGGAAAATTTATGTTGCCGATTTCTTTTTTACTCGCTGTCCAACTATATGCCCTATCATGACCAGTAACATGGCCAAATTACAAGAGCAATTTAAGGGCAATGATATGATTAGGTTATTATCCCTCTCCGTAACTCCCGAAATGGATAGCGTGGCCGTTTTAAGAAACTATGCGGACAGGCACGGCGCCTTGGATGGCATATGGAACATTACTACGGGCGATAAGAAACATATATATGATTTAGCCAGAAAAAGTTACTTTGCGGTTGTTGATGAAGGAGACGGAGGGCTTCAAGATTTCATCCATACTCCAAATTTTGTTTTGGTAGATAAAGAAAAACGCATCAGGGGTATCTACGATGGCACCAAAGAAGAAGAAATTAAGCGGTTAATTGTTGATATAAAGCGCTTATTGAACTAAAATTAATACGAAAATAGGTGAAGACAAGCTTGCTTTTACTCCTAACCTTGGCAGTCTTATCTTGCAGAGACCAAAAAAAGGCAATTGCGGCACCTGAGGCTATGCCAAAACAACATCCGTACCCCTTGTTAAAGGAAGGTAGTTTGGAAGCATTGGACAATTCGTTTTGGTCTATAATCCCAAAGGAAGCCAAAATAGAAATTCTTGCCGAAGGACACCAATGGACCGAGGGACCATTATGGTTGGCCTCCAAAAATATGTTACTCTATTCCGATATTCCCAAAAACGCGGTGTTCAGTTGGACAGAGGAAGAAGGTTCAAATCTTTACCTGAGGCCATCGGGATATCTGGGAAAGGATTTTGAAGGTTCGGAACCTGGGTCCAATGGATTGTTGTTGGATAAGAAAGGTAATTTAGTACTTTGTCAGCATGGGGAACGGCGGATAGTTAAAATGGAAGGTTTTATTGACGATCCCCAACCCATTTTCACCCCAATAGCCACAAGATATGGAGCAGCCAGATTTAACAGTCCTAACGACGCTGTATACAAGAGCAATGGTGATCTCTATTTTACAGATCCCCCTTATGGGCTGCCAGCATTGATGGAAACTGTGGAAAAAGAGTTGCCTTACCAGGGAGTGTTCAAAGTTACCAAGTCTGGAGTTGTTGAATTATTGACCAATGAGCTGACCCGACCTAATGGTATTGCCTTTTCACCCGATGAGAAAAAAATGTATCTCTCCAATTCCGATCCGGAATATGCGATTTGGAAAGTGTACGACGTAGACCAAGATGGGCTTCTTAAAAATGGCAAAATTTTCTTTGATGCAACCAGTATGGTACCACATGAAAAGGGATTACCCGATGGATTAAAGGTTGATGATGAAGGCAATCTATTTGCTACCGGACCAGGTGGTGTTTTTTTGTTTTCCCCAGAGGGAAAATTATTAGGTAAAATCCGAACCGGGCAAGCAACCTCTAATTGTAGTTTTAATCAGGACAAATCTACTTTATATATTACAGCGGATAGTTATGTACTTAGAATAGAACTCTCCGGAACGTAGCATATTAATTCTTTAAATTGGAAAGACGCGAAACATTAGCTGGGCATTTTACTAAAAACCGTATTTTCAAACAGCCGCTGTTATAGGCTGGTCGCCTCCTTTTTGGCAGTTTCAAACTCTTCTACCATATCGCTCACTATTTTTGCTGCAGGTTTTATATCGTGGATTAAAGCAGCGACCTGGCCTATTTCCAATTCGCCTTCTTCCATATCGCCTTCAAACATGCCTCTTTTGGCTCTGGCCCGTCCCAAAAGTTCTGTCAATTGATCTTTGGAAGCACCCTCGGCATACGCCTGCATAACGTCTTCAAAAAATTTATTTTTTAATAGTCTGACTGGTGTTAGCTCTTTTAGGGTAAGTTGCGTGTCTCCCTCTCCTGCGTCAACTACCATTTGTTTAAAAAGTTCATGTGAAGATGCCTCATAACTGGCAACAAACCTACTACCTACCTGCACGCCATCTGCACCCAATATCATTGCCGCCAACATTGATCTACCGCTGGCTATACCCCCAGCTGCTATCAGCGGAATGCTTATCTTTTCCTTAACGGCTGGAATTAAAGCCATTGTGGTAGTTTCTTCGCGTCCATTATGCCCTCCGGCTTCGAAACCTTCAGCGACTACAGCATCCACACCGGCATCCTGCGCCTTCATTGCAAATTTTACACTACTGACCACATGAACCACCGATATCCCATTTTCTTTAAGGTAAGGCGTCCAAATTTTGGGATTGCCTGCTGAAGTAAATACAATCTTTACCTCTTGCTGCACCAAGATCTCCATTATTTCTTCAAGATTTGGATAGAGCATAGGAACATTTACGGCAAATGGTTTGTTGCAAGCTTGCTTGCATTTTTGGATATGCTCTCGTAGCACATCAGGATACATAGAGCCTGCCCCAATAATACCCAAACCTCCCGCATTTGATACCGCAGAGGCCAAGCGCCATCCACTGGCCCAAACCATTCCGGCCTGTATTATTGGATACTGAATGTTAAAAAGATGGGTAATTCTATTCTGCATGGAAGTAGGCACATTTGGCTTTATTACGGTAAACTTAAGGGAATTTTGGTAATAACCCCAAGCGTTTTCTACACTTTTTGCAGATAAAAAATGGTCGGTTGCTAGGGTCGAAAAAGCGTTTTTTTAAGAAATTACTCCAGACCCCACCAATTCGTCACCAATATACCAAGCAACGAACTGTCCTTCCGTAATGGCGGTTTGTTTATCTACAAAATCCACATAAAGTCCCCCATCAATTTTAAACAAGGTTGCTTCCTGCAAGGGTTGCCTATATCTTATGCGGGCCATAACCTTCATAGAACCATCTATTTCCAAGACCAAATCTTGGCGCACCCAATGCAATTCTTCGTTGCTTACAAACAAGGTCCTGCGGTACAGTCCGGGGTGTTCTTTGCCCTGACCTGTATAAATTACATTTTGGTCTACATCGGTTTCTATTACGAACAGGGGTTCCTTTGTACCGCCAACTGCCAAGCCCTTCCGTTGTCCTTTTGTAAAGTAGTGGGCTCCTTGGTGCTCCCCCACTATGTTCCCATCTTTAACCTCATAAACAGGTTTCTCGGCAAAATAGGCAAGTTCCTCGGTTTTTGTTGTAAATGTGGGCACCGATGTTTGGTACTGATCCGCATCAATAGGTACCTCAACGATAATCCCTTTTTTAGGTTTTAGCTTTTGTTGTAAAAAATCGGGTAAGCGAACTTTTCCTATAAAACAAAGGCCTTGAGAATCTTTCTTTTCGGCAGTAATCAAACCATTTTCAGCGGCTATTTGACGTACTTGTGGTTTGGTAAGTTCGCCTATGGGAAACAACGTTTTTGAGAGTTGCTCTTGGGACAACTGACAAAGAAAATAAGACTGGTCTTTATTTCCATCTACTCCCGCCAACAACTGGTATGTTTCTGTACCATCTGCATTGTTAAGGGTACCTTTGCGGCAATAATGACCTGTAGCAACAAAATCTGCTCCCAGCTGAAGGGCAATCTTCAAAAAAACATCGAATTTTATTTCCCGGTTGCATAAAACATCCGGATTTGGCGTACGTCCTCTTTCATATTCGTTGAACATATAGTCAACGATACGATCCTTGTATTCTTCACTCAAGTCTATCGTCTGAAAAGGGATTCCCAATTTTTCTGCAACAATAAGCGCGTCGTTACTATCTTCTACCCAAGGACATTCTTCCGAAATAAGAACGGACTCATCATGCCAGTTTTTCATAAACAAAGCAATTACCTCATAACCCTGTTGTTTTAAAAGGTAAGCCGTAACACTAGAATCAACTCCACCGGAAAGTCCGACTACTACTTTTTTCATCATTCAAATTTCGATTGCAAAAATACAAAAATTAGGGAGCAGAAAATAATTGCAGAAAGGGCCATTTTTTTTGATTTTGAAAGTCGTACAAATCGAAATTACGTTCCCAATACATGTTTTAGCATCTGAAAGAGTGTTTTATTTTATAATAGTTTTGTTAAACTTTTACTAATAATTATTAAACAAAAGCAACCATTTCTATTTTTGTCATCATAGAAAAGTATAATTTATATATAATACATATAACATTCAATGTAAAACTGAATCTAAAAAAGTGTTTACTATTAAAAATTTTTAATTAAACAATTAATGTAATTTTAAAACCTCTTAAAAATGAAAACATTCTCCAAAATTCTCCAATTTTCAGCGCTGGCTCTTTTACTTGCATTTACCGCTTCCTGCTCTGACGACGACGATGGTGCCAACCCCATCCCCACACCTGCCACGAATATTGTGGACCTTGCTTTGGCAACGGATGACTTAAGTAGCTTGGTTGCCGCACTACAGCGTGCAGATCTGGTTGGTGCCTTAGAGGCAGACGGACCTTTTACCGTTTTTGCACCTACGAATGCTGCTTTTACGGCTTTTCTAAGCGATAATAATTTTGCCTCTTTGGAAGACGTTCCTGTAGATGTCCTTACACAGGTACTACTAAACCATGTTGTTAACGGCGAAAATGTATCTACCGCCTTAAGCACGGGATATATCTCTTCGCTATCCACGGCAGGCCCTGAAGATAGTAACCTAAGCTTGTTCATTGATACTTCCGATGGTGTGTCCATCAACGGGGTTTCTGATGTTGCCACCCCAGACATTGATGCATCTAACGGCGTAATACACATTGTGAACGGGGTGATAGGACTACCCAATATTGTAGATCATGCACTGGCCAATGGCGATCTATCAGAATTGGTGGGTGCCCTTACAACCGGTGGCGATACCACTTTTACCGATCTGCTTTCGGGTACAACAACCGATTTCACCGTTTTTGCGCCAGTCAATGCCGCATTTACAGCATTTACCAATCCTAATGGCAATGCGCTGGCCAACATATTATCTAACCACGTAATCGTGGGGGCGGCAGCTTTTTCAACAGCATTGTCCAACTCCTATCAGACAACGGCCGCAACAAATGCAGATGGGGATAACTTAAGTTTATATATAAATACGGATAGTGGTGTTACCCTTAACGGAACAAGTACTGTGGCCGCGGCAGATATTGTTGCCACCAACGGAGTAATACATGCTGTGGATGCCGTTATAGATATCCCAACCGTAGTTTCTTTTGCAGCTGCGGACCCTAATTTTTCTACGCTATTGAGTGCCTTAACAGATTTAACCCCCGGCACCGATTTTGGTGCAATTCTCTCTAGAACGGAAACAGGGAATGCAGATAACTTAGATCCCGACTTTACCGTTTTTGCCCCTACCAATGATGCCTTTGCAGCCTTGGCGGCAATTCCTGAGGAAGCGGTTTTGACCCAGGTATTACTGCACCATGTTTTGGCCGGAGCCAATGTACGCTCTGGTGATTTAACAGACGGCATTTCCCCCGCTACTTTGGAAGGAGATAACATAATTATTAATCTCCCCGGTACAGGCGACAATATTGCCGATGTAACTGATGGTGCCGGAAATACCGGTATTGGAATTATAGCTGTAGACGTACAAGCAGGGAATGGTGTTATCCATGTACTGAACTCTGTACTCCTACCCGATACAATGAATTAAGAGGTTTGGTCAATATCTCACGTTGAAGGAGAAGGGCTTCCCGCTAGGGAGGTCCTTCTTTGTTATAACACACAATAAACCAATTCTAATCGGTAATTTTTAGCCCCCACTAGTAGGTCAGAACAAAAAGTTTCAAAAAAAACTGGCAAGCGCTAAAACTACTAACATTTAGATGTTATCCCAGAGAGCTAATCTTGCAATATTGGACTACTTTTAGTGTACTCCAACAAAGCAGACATCACAAAGGAAACGGTTAGCATACAAAAATCACTGCTTTGCAACTATTCTTTTTATTACTACCTATTATGTGGCATCTTTGAAATCCCAAATCTTACCAAACTAAAATCACCTATTGCTAAAAGCTCCCGAGAAATCCTCGGGAGCTTTTTATTTTCCATAGCAAAAATTACAACGTATCATAAAAGCGTTGTACTAGTCTTCCAAAATATTGATTACTTCATAACCATCTTCCATTGACCTATATAAAGCATTGTTCAATTCGTAGGTAGGAATGCCATCGAAGTCTATTTCTTCCGCATCTTGGGGAAGTTCTTTTATGATGGCCCCTATGGGAGGGTCCACGACTTCGTATTCATCATTGATCTGCTTATAAAAGGTACCCTCGGCGTAAGCGTAGGCAATACCCCTCACCATAAGCCTTGTAAACATTCCGGGAACAACCCTTACGCGGAAACCACGAGGCGGAAAAGCTCTTTCGTACAATCCGTTTCTAGGAATAAAATACATGCCTCGTATTGGGTAATAAGCGACTTTCCTAAAAACTACCGCACCCGTATTGGCAGGCAATCGTCTAAGGGTTCTTCGTCTTACTCTACGTTTTTTTCTTCGAATCTTACGCTTGTCCTTATTGCTGACATGTATGACCTTAACACCTCTTCTGTATACCACTTGGGCATCTGCTGGCAAGCTTGGCAAAAGGAATAGGAATAGAAAAAGGAAAATCAAATATTTAAAATGTCTCATGGTAGTGGTTTAGTAAATTACTACCCCTAAGACATTTTTATGAGGAAAAGGTTTAATCCCCAAATTTTATATTAATGTATAGTCATAGAATTGCTACCAGAGAGAGCCACCAAAAGAATGACCCCATTATCTTTTGCCAGCCTTTTTTTGCTCTTCTGCCTGCTCCATCATCTGTCGCATTTTCTTTTGAAACTTGTTTTCCTTTTTAGGTTTCTTTTTATTCTCCTGAATCTGCGCATGTATTTTATCTTCATCCAGAATAAATTTCTTTATGGCCAGCATAATGAAAATTGTAATTAGGTTGGAAACAAAATAATACAAACTAAGACCACTGGCATAGTTGTTAAAGAAGAACAACATTAATAGTGGAGATAGGTACATAATGAATTTCATGTTTGGCATTCCCGGCTGCGTTTGCATATTCTGTCCGGTAGTCATCATCATATAGAAAAAGATGGCGACAGAGGCCAATATGGGAAACAAACTTACGTGATCACCATAAAAAGGTATACTGAAGGGCAAATTGAAAATGGTATCATAAGAGGATAGATCCTCTGCCCAAAGAAAAGACTTTTGTCTTAAGGCAAAAGAGGTAGGGAAAAACATGAACAACGCGTAGAAAATGGGCAACTGCAATACAGCGGGTATACATCCGCTCATTGGACTTACCCCTGCCTTGTTATAGAGCTTCATGGTCTCTTGTTGCTTTTTCATGGCATTGTCCTTATACTTCTCACCAAGTTCCGTAATCTCTGGCTTTAGAACCTTCATTTTTGCCTGCGAGAGGTATGACTTGTAGGTAACTGGCGACATGGCCAAACGCACCAATATCGTCATTACAACAATAGCGATCCCAAAAGGAAGAAAGGAACTTAAAAAAGTGTAAAAGGGTGTAAAAATATATCGGTTGATCCATCCAAAGATTCCCCAACCGTATGGGATAGAATCTGCAAGGCCCATTTCTTTGTACTCGGACAATACCTTAATATCCGTTGGCCCATAGTACCAATGCATATTATAGGACAATTCTCCACCGTTGATTTCCAAAGGAGCAACAGAACTGTATTCCTTGGTAAAGCCAGCGGCCTTATCTTCTTCTTCCACTAGATTTTTAGATACAAGCTCTGCGGTCTTAAACGGCGTTTCGGTAGCCAATATGGAACTAAAAAAGTGTTGCCTATAAGACAACCATTTTACACCTTCCTCGTTTTCCTCATCGTCACTGGTCTCAGAGAGTTTACTTATCTTATCTTCCTCATGTTTGTACGTTAGCCGGGTATACCGATTTTCGTATTGGATACTTTTATTATGACGGATCCCTCTTAATTTCCATTCCAGATTAGTGGGAGCATTGGAATTGATTACACCATTTAGGCCCTGAGAACGCACGTTGAAATCTACGAGATACTCCTGGGGCTTCATTTCATATCGATACTCCAAGAACTGGTTTGGAGATACCTTAGCTTTCATGGAAAGCACCTGGTTTCCGTTTTCGTTGGTTAACGAGGGTTCAAAAAACAGATCTTGGGAATTAAGTACTCTATTGTCCGTAGTAGAAAAATTAAGGCCGAACGACGCGTTTCCCTCGTGTACCAAATACACCGGAACGGAATCGTAGGTAACAAAGTCTTTCATTTTTGCTTCTACGATCTGCCCACCTTTGTTACTCACTTTAAGATATAACACCTCGTTCTCCAAAACGGTTTGTCCATCGGAAGCGGCTGTATAACCAAAAGCTCCAATAGCACTTTTATAATCGGCCACCGCAGTAGAATCTTGCAGGTTTATCGGCTTTTGTTCTACTATGGGGCTTTGCTGATTTTGTTGTTCTACCGCTTTCTCTTGGGCTTCAACCTGTTCTTGCTGTGCCTTTTGTGCTTCTAGTTCTTCGGGGGTAGGCTGATTTTGATAAAACATAAAAATCAGTATTCCAAAAATCAGCACAAAGCCAATAATAGAATTTATATCTAGTTTCTTTTCTTCCATCAGGATGTGCTGGTTAATATACTATAGCGTAGTTTAATTTTTAAAACAAGCAAATATATGGCCAAATGCTCAGTTTATGCCAAACTGGCATTAGTTTGTTGTTTTTTATAGGCCAGTACCGCTTTTACAAAACCTACAAAAACCGGATGCGGGCTGGCCACGGTACTTTTATATTCGGGGTGGTATTGTACCCCTACAAACCAAGGATGGGAAGGAATTTCCACAATTTCTACCAATCCGGTCTCCCTATTTATCCCTGAAGCTATGAGCCCAGCTTTCTCAAATTGTTCCTTATAGTCGTTATTAAATTCGTAACGATGGCGATGTCTCTCTGAAATTGAGGATTCTCCCCGGTATACTTCTTTAACAAGACTACCATCTACAAGCTCACAATCCCAAGCTCCTAATCGCATTGTACCTCCTTTATTGGTAATGGATTTCTGTTCCTCCATAAGGTTAATGACAGGAGAAGCCGCATTGGCCTTCATCTCGGTAGAATTGGCATCGGACAATCCCAACACATTTCTTGCAAACTCTATAACAGCCATCTGCATTCCCAGACAGATGCCCAAAAAAGGAACTCTGTTTTCCCTGGCATACCTAACGGCCTTTATCTTACCTTCTATTCCTCGTTTGCCAAAACCGGGAGCCACCAGAATACCGTCTAACCCTTTCATTTTCTTTTCAAAATCGCCTCTAGTAATATGTTCTGAATGGATAAATCTTACATTTACCTTAACCTCGTTCATGGCACCTGCATGGATAAAAGACTCCAAAATAGATTTATAAGAATCTTGAAGCTCCACGTATTTGCCAATAAGGCCAATGGTTACCTCATTTTTAGGGTGTTTATGACGATCCAAAAATTCCTTCCACTGTTCAAGATCTGGTCGCTTATCATCAGGAAGCGCCAATTTTTGAAGCGCCACTTTGTCCAGACCTTCTTCTTGCATCATTAGGGGAACGTCATAGATAGTAGAGGCATCAATGGATTGTATTACCGCTTCCCTTTTTACATTACAGAACAAGGCCAATTTCTGTTTCTTTTCATCGGATATATCATGCTCTGTTCGGCACACTAAGATATCGGCTTTAATACCGCTTTCCATGAGCGTTTTTACGGAGTGTTGGGTAGGTTTGGTCTTTAATTCACCTGCTGCAGATAGATAAGGCACCAAAGTAAGGTGGATTACAATTCCATTGTTATCCCCCAGCTCCCAGAGCAATTGCCTCACAGCTTCAATATAGGGAAGCGACTCTATATCACCTACCGTACCTCCTATTTCCGTAACTACGATATCATATTCCCCACTATTGCCCAAAAGCTGAACGCGCTCCTTAATTTCGTTGGTTATATGCGGAACTACTTGTACGGTCTTTCCCAAGAATTCTCCCCTACGCTCTTTTTCGATAACGCTTTGGTAAATTCTTCCAGTGGTAACATTGTTCGCCTGTGAAGTGCGTACGTTTAAAAAACGCTCGTAATGTCCAAGGTCCAAATCGGTTTCCGCACCATCATCGGTAACATAACATTCCCCGTGCTCATAAGGGTTTAATGTACCGGGATCTACGTTAATATAGGGGTCTAATTTTTGAATGGTAGTCCTATAACCGCGGGCTTGTAAGAGCTTAGCCAGCGAAGCGGCAATAATTCCTTTTCCTAAGGAAGAAGTTACACCTCCCGTAACGAAAATATACTTGGTCTGCGACATGATCGAATTCTGTGTTACGGGGCGTAAAGTTACAAATTTTGTGTAACTAATCAGTGTCTGTCCGGTGGAAAATCGTTACGGATTTTGCGAATAAGAGATTCTAACCCATTCGTTTTAATCTCCAGGGTACTTCTTAAGAGATTCCCCAGTTTGCCTTGGGGAAAACCTTTTCGTTGAAACCAAACCAGATACGCTTCGGGCAAATCTATCAAATACTTACCTTTAAACTTACCATAGGGCATTTTGTAGTGGACCAATTCTAGTAATCTATCGTTATCTGGTTTTATATCCATTTTTAAATCTAAAAAAAATTATCTTTAAGCGGCATAAAAATGATAAAAGATGAAACGCAGAACATTTATAGGTACTTCGGTAGCAGCCTCCATGGGTGTAGTGGCAGGCAATAGGGCCATGGCTGCAGAAAAAAAGGAAGAAATGGGGTTTAAGCTTAAAAACAATATCAAACACAGCGTTTGTCAGTGGTGTTTTGCGGACATTCCGTTAGAGCAATTCCTAAATACGTTGAATGAACTGGGTATTAAGGCAATAGACCTTATTGGTCCTAAAGATTGGCCGTTGCTAAAGAAATACGATATTCATTGTTCTATGTGCAACGGTGCCGAAATTAGCCTAACAGAGGGTTGGAACGATCCGCAATATCATGCTATTCTGATAAAAAACTATACCGAAATAATTCCACAGGTAGCCGAAGCTGGGTATACCAACCTAATTTGTTTTAGTGGAAACCGAAGGGGTATGGATGA
Organism: Spongiimicrobium sp. 3-5; assembly: GCF_046557915.1. NCBI lineage: Bacteria > Pseudomonadati > Bacteroidota > Flavobacteriia > Flavobacteriales > Flavobacteriaceae > Spongiimicrobium > Spongiimicrobium sp. 3-5. The sequence continues at coordinate 158,632 of NZ_JBHEBG010000004.1, read as the reverse complement.
TGCCGTAGGACTAGACAATTGTGTGGCTGGACTAAAAAAGATTATGCCCCTAGCGGAAAAACATGGTGTTGTAATCCAAATGGAGCTGTTTAACCAAATAGACCATCCGGATTATATGTGCGATAGCTCGGCTTGGGGGGTTGACCTATGCAAAAAACTTGGCTCCGAGAATTTTAAACTGTTGTATGATATTTACCATATGCAAATACAGGAGGGCGATATTATCCGTACCATACGGGACAATCATCAATATTTTGGGCATTACCATACCGCCGGCGTGCCTGGCAGGCACGAAATCGGAGAAGATCAGGAACTCCGTTATCCTGCTATTGTAAGAGCCATAATTGCTACCGGATTTAAAGGACATTTGGCGCAGGAGTTTATTCCTACTTCGGATGATAAAATTGAAGCCTTAAAAACAGCCTTTTTGATCTGCGATGTCTAATAGGCGGTAAATCGGATTTAACCGCTATTCTTTTAGTTTTTTAAGGAACTCTTCTTTTCGCCTTACAGCCACCTCAATATGTGAGCCATCGGCCATAAGCACGTAGCCGCCTTTGCCCTTCAGGTATTTTTCTACAAAAGCCATATTGATAAAATGGGATTTATGGATTCTAAAAAAATAATCCTCCCCAAGGAGTTCTTCAAAATGTTTCAGTGTTTTGGTCGCGGTTATTTTTTTATCGCCTACATGGAAAATATTGGTATAATTGCCATCGGACTGGCACCTTATTATATCATTAGTGGTAAGAAGTATAAGTCCATCCAAGGTTGGAACAATAATTTTCTTTGATCTCTTGACTTTATGTTCAAAATTATGGAAGAGGGCTTCAATTTTTTTTGTTGTATCCTTTAGCCCTGTTTTCTCCCTAATGCGGGTTATGGTTTCTTCAAATTCTATGGCATCTACGGGTTTTAACAAGTAGTCGAGCGCTGAAAACCGAAAAGCTTCAACTGCATATTTGTCATAGGCCGTGGTGAATACAATTTCAAAATCAATGCTTATTAGTTTACGGAGTAGATCAAATCCTGTCTCATCGTTCAAATGTACATCCAGAAAAACCACATCGGGTCTTTCAGAATTAATAAGCTTCAAGGCTTCGGACACCGTATTACCACTACCCGCAAGGGTAAGAGTTTCCTGATACCCGCTAAGCAATTGCATTATGCGGTCTATACAATGCTGTTCATCATCTACAATAATGGCCTTCAACATAGTTTTTTCTTAAAAGCGTAATTCCAAAGGTAATTTAAGTTCCACACGCAATCCCTGTTTTTTATCGAACATGGCTACACTTCCCTTTGCCTTTTTTAGCTGGTTTATAATATCCAACCTATTTTCGGTGATTTTAATTCCCATTGAGGAATGATTTGGTTTAACGTCTAACTTTCTTTTGCGACCTACCCCATCATCATCTACTGTACATACCACCATATCATCTTCTTTTTTAATAGTAATATCTATATGCCCCATATTATCCTTTTTGGCAATGCCGTGCCAAATACTATTTTCGATGAATGGCTGTAACAACATAGGAGGTACCAAAGTATTTTCCACATCGATATCTTTGGCAACCGTAATCGTATGCGATAGTTTATTGGTTAAACGTAGGGTCTCGATTTGAATATACAATTCTGTCAATTCCAAATCTTCCTTAAGATTGATCCACTTCTTCTCCGAATTTTCCAATATGGCCCTGGTGAGCTTAGAAAATTTCAGCAAATATGCATTGGCGGTGGTCACATCATTTTTGGCCATATAATCACTAATGGAATTTAGGGCATTAAAAATAAAGTGTGGATTCATTTGCGATCGTAAAGCCTTCAATTCCGTTTCCGCTACTTTGGCATGGAATTCCGCAATCTTTTTTTGATCCAAGGCATCCCTACGTCTTTTGTAAAAAACATACCCAACAATAGAAATCAACAATAAGGCAATACCGCCAATTATGGCACCATTTTTAATAAGTCGTTGTTGTTTTATCTCTGCATTTGCCTCGGTCTCTTGTTTCTCTAGTTTAAATTGCATTTCCTTACGGATAAGCGCTGCCTTTTTCTCTTCGCCCAAAACACTATCCCTGAATTGTATATGATTTTTATATGCCCTAAGGGCCGCATCGGTATTGCCAAGTTGCTCGTTAGAAGTACTTAGTACCTGCCATGCATCTGCCTGCCATTCCACTGCATCCATTTCCTTTGCCAATTTTAGGGCTTCATTACCTTTTTCCCGGGCCACTTCATAATTCTCCAATAAAATGTTCACTTTTCCGATACTGTTCAGGGCCGAAGCTTCTATATACTTGTTTTCAATCGATCTCGCCAGATCGGCCGCCTGCTGATAATACGATAGGGAAGTTTCATATTCCTTTTTGTCCTTATATGCGATACCTATATTGTTGATAATGGCCGCTATAAAATAATTGTTTTTTTCCTCCTTGGCAATGTCCAGGGCTTTCTGCAAGTGGAGTATTCCTTTGTCGTATCGGCCCATATCATTGTAAACAACACCAATATTGGTCAATGCCCTAACCTGATCGGGTTTTTGATCTAATTCTTCAGCAGTGGAGAGGTACGCATTATAATTTTCCAGGGCCTTTTCATTTTGTTTCATATCCGCATGGATATTGCCCAGATTTCCATAAAGGCTCGCCTCAAGTATTTTCTCGTCTGCCGCTTGTGCTATCTTTAAACCTTCCTGAAAAGCATCCATGGCGCCCAAGTTATTGGCCATTACGTAATGTAAATTTCCTTTTTGCCTTAATGCGCTTGCCATTCCCTTGGGCCAGGTCAGATCAGAAGAAATAACCAAGGCCTCATCTACATATACAAAAGCTCCCTCTGGGTCGGTATGGGTCATATTCCATGCTGTATTGACCAAAAGGCCCACCCGTACCGAGTCCCTTTTGGTATGTACATTTAACTGCTCTAAAAGCGAATCCAAGACACGTTCTTGGGAAAACACTGTTAGTGAGGATAATAGGAAAAGAATTAGGAATGTGGCGTTCTTGGCTTGGTTTGGCATAAAGGGCTGATTAAATCTCAAATTTAATAGTTTTTAGTGCTCATGCCCCATTATATGGAGGAAATAAAAAAAACAGCAGCATGTGAAGACAACCATCAAGCCTTTTTTAAAAACACTTATGTAACAATACCCTACAGGAAAATATAAAAACAATACGTTCAATAAATAGCCATGGTACGGACCAATGATTAGACTTACCTTTCTTTTTTAAGAAAAATAAGTACTAAAACAGTTAAAATGAAAACCCTAAGGAAATATACTTTGCTTTTGACACTTCTTACTTTTTGCACAGTGAATGCACAGCAAAAAAAAACGGAAGAGCCAAAAGTCATTAAGGAGGTAGACCAAGTAGATAAAAAAGCCGAAGAGGTCAATGAAACAACCAACAATACAAACACTGCCATTAAAAATACCGTTGAAAACTCTAAGGAAACCCTAAAGACTATAGGTTCGTTATTTGGGTCGGGTAAAGGGAAGGCAAATAAAAAATCTAAAGGCGCTATCAAAATAGACATTAAAGAGGTTACCTATGACGATGAGCGCTTAAACAACCTCTATACCCATATTTCCAATGCAAAAGGCGTAAAAAAAGCCTCGAAAAATTTTAGCAATGGCAAAGCCTCGATCAATGTGGTCTGCAAAGAAAATGCCGACACACTGTGGGATGGGGTTCCTAAAAATGTTAGAAATGCTTTTAAGATGCTACAGATAGATGATAAGAGCATGGTGTTAGAACTTGCAGCGGCGCAACTAGCGGATTAAATTTATACAAAACAGGCTTCCCTTTTATAAAAAAACAAATTACAATGCTCAGCAAACTCATAAAAGTGTCATTTGCACTACTACTTCATTTCCTATTTGGCACCAGTGCTTTTGCCCAGGATGGTACAGATCCCATTGAATTGGATAATAGCGATATCATTATCTACAAAGCCCCAGCCACATCTTTCGAGGATATCCATATTCAAAGTCATAAAGGGTTGCCACGCTTTGGAGAAATTGATAGATATCTACAAGTATCACCGGCCGTAAAAAGTAAATATGGTAGAAGACCGTATTCAAAAAAAGTAAGGCAAGACCCCGCTACAAGGAAAAAGGTGCAGCTTTTATATAAAGGATATGGAAACATGACAGAATTGATCCGAATGAAATATATGAAATCCCTATATGACGATATGGACAAAGATCGGATCAGCAAGCCCGACTATCAAAATAAAGAGGGAAAAGACATGCGTTCATATGTAGCACAAACCCATCTTAGAAAATTGGTCCACAAACTGTGCTCTACCGAAGTGTTCGATGCTGCTTACGGAGGTGCCAATGAATTTGAACGACAAAGAGGCTACCAAAATTTTGTGAAGGAACATCTACAACAACTAAGAACTTGGAGCAAGACTTTTTTTACGGAGAATAGTATAGAGGGCTATTTGGTTACTGTAACGCACTTGGGGTCGTATGATTTTGACAAGCAGGGGCATTGGATCAACATACAGCCTACAATGGGTCCAAAATTCGGTACTCAACATTTTGCCACACTTGAGGCGAAAAGTCCGGTTGAACATAATATCTTGAATCTTACGAAGACTAAACACCCAGGAAGCGTAAAATCCTTGTCCGCATTTTTGAAGATTCCTCCAGCCAAGGCCGAGCAACTTTTGGAACAGAATACAAAAAGAGTATATGTTGTAAGAAAAATAAAAACGATATACCAGGATATTGTAGATACCCAAGGCAGGGATCCGGTATTAAAATTTAATTTCCATCACCTAAACAATATCATGGAAATCTATGAAGATGCAGGTCTTATCAAGAAATTGGATGAAATTTCCCTGAATCAGCTAAGCATCCCACCTAATTGATAAAAAACATCATATGAGTTTTGAAAAGTATTCCGAGGTATTGAAAATTAGAAATCTAAAATTGGTTTTTATTGTTATTCTTCTTACGTCATGGTTCCTTAATGCGCAAACTGATGATATAACAACCTTGAATGCCAACAGCTACAAAGCCATTAAGACCTTTACGCCACCATCGGACAAGTTTATTTCGATAAAATTACAGACCTATAAGGGGCTTTTGCGGTTCGGTGAACAGGACAATTATTACAAATTGCCAGATGGTAGCTACGTAAATCACAAATCGAAAACGGCCTATGAACAAGCCGATAAAAAGAATTGGGAAATTGCGTTGGGGCGCCACGCTCTCTTAGAACTTTTAAGATTTAAATATATGTCCCCTATTTATGAAGATATGGACAAAACCTTGCTTACCAAACGTTCCAACAGCATGTACCAAAAAGAAAAAAATTCCTTTACCGCACAAAGCAATTTACTGAGACTGGCCAGTGCGGTGACCAGTGCAAAAGATATGCCCCGTTTCTTTTGTAATCCCAAAGCAAAAGATTGTACTTATGACCCTGGCAGGGATTTATATTTTCACCGAAATGTGGGCAGCGGAGAATACTGGGGTGGGCAAGGCGCAAGTGAATTTAAACAACTGGGAGCGTTCACTTCCTATGTAAATGAAAATTTTGAAGAATTGCAAGAATGGAAAACCAATTTTTTTCCCAATGATGTGGAAGAGGGTTATTTTGTTATTGGGGCACACTTGGGCATTTACGATTTTGAGAATAAGGGGTACTGGATTAGATCCCAGACGTTTCGGAACAATGGGAAATTATTTCGATTCATGGATTTGCAGGCGGCCAATTCCAACGAACGAAAACTGGTACATCCACAAGGGGTGGAAATCCTTTACAAAATATCCCCCGAGGAAGCAGAAAAACATACTGAAGAAACCAAAAACCTATTTCTGGTATTTAAGGTGAAGGTCCAAATAAAGGGCATGGAGTATAATAATGAGAATGTACATGCCACTTATAGTCTGCAAAGTCCCATAATTGAATTATATAAAGATGATAGTCTCACCCATAAATTTGGAGAAATCTCCATAGAAACCATGACCACTAAATAACCCCAACAAAAACGGAACAAAATGATCTCAAAAAAAAAGTCGACCTCAATCTTCCTCTTTTCCATGCTGCTTCTTTGGCAATCTATTGCGCTTAGGGCACAAACTGGGGAAGAAAACACAATTACCTTTAAATCTCCTTCTAAAAAGTTCGTAGATATAACCCTGCAGTCCCACAATGGATTGATACGCTTTGGCGACCTGTATTATCATAGGGGTGTAACCCCACCCACCAACACGCAAGCATTCAATGAATTGGTAAACATGAAATATCTAACGGAGGCCTATGCGGATATGGATAAGACCAAAATTTCGAAAAAGAGTTATAACGGTCCCACCGATAAAAAAACCGAAAATTCCCTGATTGCACAACATCAGCTAAAATTATTGGCCGGGCTTGTTTGTACGGAGGAGACATTGAAAAAGTATTTTTGCCCCGATAAGGGCACCCAACCTTGTAAGTTTATAGATCAATACGGAGAACGAAGGCATTTGGGCTACTGGGGTGACGCTCGTGACAACGAATTTGCACAACTGAGGAGTTATACTTCATTTACCAAGGATAATCTAGAAGACCTGCAATCTTGGAGCAGCACTTTCTTTACCAACGATACCGAAATAGCATACGTAGTAACTAGGGCCTCCGTTACTGGCCCCTATGATTTTCAGAAGAAGGGATATTGGCTGGGTGCTAAATTAGGAGGCAGATCGCAATTGATCAATAATCTAACATTTGTTCCCTACAATGAGAATGAAAGAACCTTGACCCAAGGTCGTAAGGTATTGGTTACCGTGGCTCCCGCCCAAGCCAAAAAGTTGGCCCTTCAGAATAGAGCGCCTCTTTTTATTGTAGCAAAAGCAAAGATTTACCCAAATAAAAAAATACCCATAACCGGCTCTCGTGTACCTTTTGCCTATGAACTGGAAAATCAGACTTTGGAAATCTATAAGGACATTAAGTTAAAGGAGAAAATAGGGGAAATCTCCGTGGAAAACCTAATTTCCAAATATTGATTTAACCCTGATAAACCTCAAAATTAATAATTATGTCATATAAAAAAAACATTGCCCTATTGCTAATAATGGCTGTTATACCCTTTATTTATTTTGATAACCTAATGGCCCAATCGGAGGCGGAAGGTATGGATATGAACGACGTTTACGTAATTGAATCCCCTTCTCCCAAGTTCAAATCCATATACCTTCAATCCCACAAAGGATTGCCAAGGTTTGGCGCACAAAACGTGTACCATATCAAAAACGCACGGGGCGGGGTTATAGGAGTGGACAAACCCAAGAATAGTTTATTGACCCAAGGTTACCAAAATTATTTCAACTTACTAGAAATGAAGCAGCTATCTGCGTATTACGACGATATGGATCGAGAATATCCCACCGAAATGACACGTCAAAATAAGGACAACAAGAAAGACGTTCATTCTTTTGTGGCACAGAAAAGGTTTTTGTCCCTTGCCTATGGCATAAGTTCCGACGATCAGATACATAACTATTTTTGCGATCCTAAAGACCCAAACTGTAGATTTCGAAGAAACTGGGGAGGTTCTAGGGACGATTTTGTGATGCAAGAAAACTATGCAGCTTATGTAAAGGCCAACCTAGATGAATTAAGGGCTTGGAGCAAAAAACTTTTCAAGGACAATTCGGAGACGGCCTTTTTGGTACACAAATATGAGTTTAATCCCTACGGCAATCCTGTGATATCCTATGATTTTGATAAAAATGGATTTTGGGTGGATATAGTTCCCAGTGGAAGAAACCACCATCATAAAGGGTTTCAATTCCAAAGGGATGAGGCCTTCTTCTTGGAATTCTTACCCGAGACCACCTATGGGAACGCGCATTTTAACAGGATGCAAGATCCAAACAGTTATTGGCCAAAAATGCTCTTGAAAATTGCTCCTTCCGAGGCGGAAGCACTGATCAATAGAAAATCCAAAAATTTATTCGCCACCATAAAAGTGAAAATTATATACAAGGAGCTAGACACATCACAACCTTCCTCTCCCTATCTAAAGTATACTTATCACTTGGCCGATCCCATAATAGTATTTTACGAAGATGTTGAATTGACACAAAAAATTGGGCAGATTTCCTTGGAAGATCCTATCTATAAGCAATAACCTCCCGGTTCGGATGCAATTTTCTTCTGAATAAGGAATATTACTGGTTACTTTTTATGAAAATACGGGTACCGTTAACGGGCCAGTGCCTCTTCTATTCTTTTGTTCCAGATACGTTGTTGGTCGGCGTTTCTAGAAAAATTGGTTTCTGCATCATATTTTTTTTGATAGGCGTCCAATGCCTTAATAATATCTCTATAAATGGCCCCTACTTCGGCTTTCACATTTTTAGTGAATTTGGTTTCCCTTAATATCCGTCTCATTTTACGGGCATACAGTTCGGAAATATCAAAATGATGTTGCTCATGGGCCAAAATAAAAGCATCGCAAAGTTCTGGATGATACCAAGACTTCCTTGGATAAAAATGCGTACTTACGGTGAAATCTATCTCTACCTTGTCCTTACCTAAAAGCGACGAAAACTTATAAGTAATGCCACTTGCGGTTACAGCGGCTATTCTTCCTCTTTGTTGGGGCTTGGCCTTAAAATCTGACCATTTTAATTTTTTGTCGGCATGCCATGAAATGGTTTCGTACTCTTGAGCATGTCCCAGACTTACCCCTAGAAGTATAAAAACAAATATGGTCCTTATAGCGTCCAATTAAAAACGATTATTCTTTCGATTTCCGGGTGTAGGCTTTGATTTACCGGACAGGTATGTGCTGTACGTTCCAATATTACCCTATGCTTATCTATTACCCTGGCAGGTAAGCTAAGAACTACTTCAATTTTGGAAATTCTTCGTGGATCCGATGCCATATGCTTGGTAACCTCCCCTGTGGAGTTTGTTAAATCTACCTCTAAGCCTCTTGCCTTTATTCCCATAACGGTAAGCATACAACTCGCCAATCCGGTAGCAACAGTATCTGTAGGTGAAAATGCCTCGCCCAATCCATTGTTGTCTATGGGGGCGTCGGTGATAAAACTATTACCAGACCTTAAATGTACACTCGTTGTACGTAACGATCCGGTATAGGTAACTTTTGAAGTCATATAAATAGTTATGGATTAATTTCCTTGATCTGCATTTCGCTATAGGTCATGATATAAGAGGCCGTATTGAAGTACCCTGAAGTAATGTCCTTGTTATAGTCGAACTTATTACCGGTATATTCCATTTCACCAATAAATTTTGATGCCTCAAAGAGATTGTCCTTATAGGCCAATTTCAATAAGAGGTCAAAGGTCATATCAAACCCTCTGGTTGCATATCTATCGGGAACTGCTCCAAATCGCTTACGATATAACTTAACAAAATTACCGTTCCCTGCTTCCCTATCTACCGAGGGGTAACAAAAATTAAGTTTTGAAAGATGAGAACTGGAAATAACGTCGTTCTCAAAAGCTTTGTTTTTATTGGTAGTGAACATTTTAATTTTAATATCCTCTGTAATGGACGAGTTTAATATTGAACTTACACTAGATACAATCTTAAAATTATCTGTTTCCACAAACACCCAATTCTCGTTCTCTTCGGATAGCATAGCAGTAAATACGTCTAGATCAATGGCGATATTTTTTTCCTCTTCTTTCATAACAACTGTTTTGGCCAAGGGAAATTTTTCCAGGATACGTGCTTCTACGGGTTTATGATTTTTATCGGCTATGATAATTATATTTTCCTTTTCATATTTTTCTTCAATGAAAGAAAGTATACGTTCCCTTAAAATCTCATCGGAGGGTATGGAAAAAAACACATTGTTGAGGCTAATGTCACTTTTGGCGGCTATCGGCGCAAGTACAGGGACATTATAGTTGGCGGCTTGTACAGCAACTTCGTTCAATAAGTTTGGGTCCAAAGGTCCTATAATGGCACTTACATCATGTAAATTTTCCTTCTGCAATACTTCTCTCACCCTATCCTGACTTCTCTGGGTATCAAAGGTTTTGACATCTGCCGAAATACCAAGTTTAGCAATGGAATCTAACGCTACCAATGCACCCGAATACAACCCAAGACTATATTTTATATCATTTCTTTTTTCGATGGTATTTTGAGTGCTTTCCCTGTTCCTAAGATTAAGCCGATCTAATCGGAAAGGAAGCATAAAAATCAATTTAGGCTTATTTTCAGTGCTTATGCTGTCCAGTAAATTAATTTTATCCAAAATCAGCGCATTCTTAACCTCAAACTCGCCTGCCCTGTCTTTGGGAAGTTTCAGTACCATCCCAGCTTTAAGGCCATCTGTAAGGCTAGGGTTCAGCGATACCAAATCGGTATAGGATATCTTTAGGTTTTGCGTTAATCTAAACACATTCTGACCCGGTTTTACTTCATAAAAGATAAAATTCTCGGTATTTACTTCACCACTATCCGCATTTTTCTTGGGGAGACGAATAAGCATTCCCTCTTTGAGTCCTCCTCGTTCCAATATTTCCGAATTCAGGGCTATGATCTCTTGTGAACTAATATTGTACTCCTTACCCAAACTGTATAACGTTTGCTTGGGGGGTACGGTATAGGAAGTATATAGCTCTACTTCTTGTGCTTCTACACTGCTACCGGGTAATTTTGGCAGCTTTAATATTTGACCCTCTGCAAGGTAACTCGTTGTTTTAGGCAACTCAGGGTTTAGTACTAACATGCTGTCTATGGTAATGCCATACTTGTGGGCAATACTCCATCTGGTTTCTTTGGGTTGCACGGTATACTGTTCAAAATCTAGAGAGTCTACTACCACTTCTTCCAATCTTACTCTCCTATATTTTGGTATTTTTAACCGCATTCCTTTCTTTAGTTGGGCAGAATATAGGTCGCGATTGTATCGTTTTATATCATTTTCCGTTATATGATATCGGTTAGCGATACCGTATAAAGTCTCTTTTCTTTTAACCCTATGATTGGTGAACCCAATTGGTTCTTCTTGTTCTGGAACCTCTTGTACGTCTTGTTGGGTAATTTGAACCGTAACGTTGCTATTTTCAGTCGTTTTCGAATCGGTAGGAATTACCAAAATTGTATTGGGCCGCAAGACATCTCCTTGTTTTATCTCCTTATTGTATTTAAGAATATTGAACGGAGTTACCCTATATTGTTTGGCAATACTGGTTAGTGTCTCACCTTTTTTAACAGCATGCGTGGTAAATTGCTGGGCAGCCAAGTTGAGGCTAAAAAGCATTATTAACAAGCTAGTTGCGATGTATTTAATAGGTAAGATCTTCATTTTTATTCCCATTCTATAGTGGCAGGTGGCTTTGAACTGATATCATATACTACTCTATTAACGCCTTTTACCTTATTTATTATATCATTTGATGTTTTTTGTAAAAACTCGTAGGGCAGATTTACCCAATCTGCGGTCATCCCATCGGTGCTTTCCACTGCTCGTAGTGCAACACATTTTTCATACGTTCTTTCATCACCCATTACGCCTACACTATCTACGGGTAAAAGCATGGCTCCGGCCTGCCAAACCTTATCATATAGACCCCATTCTTTTAGTCCGGTAATAAAAATGGCATCTACTTCTTGTAAAATAGAAACTTTATCGGCCGTTATATCTCCCAAGATCCTAATAGCAAGTCCAGGGCCGGGAAATGGATGTCTTCCTAAAATGTTGGTATCTATCCCCATACTTGCACCTACCCTACGTACCTCGTCCTTAAACAGCATCTTTAAAGGTTCTACCACGTTTAGTTTCATAAAATCGGGTAGACCACCTACGTTATGGTGACTTTTTATAGTTGCCGATGGACCTCCCGTTACTGAAACAGACTCTATCACATCGGGGTATATGGTACCTTGCGCCAACCATTTGGCATCTTCTACCAAATGTGCTTCATCATCAAAAACCTCTATAAACACCCTTCCTATTATTTTACGTTTTTTCTCGGGATCACCCTCCCCAGCCAAATTATCCAAAAAGCGTGCCGAAGCGTCCACACCCTTTACATTAAGGCCCATATGCTTATATTGGTCTAGTACTGCATCAAACTCATTTTTACGTAAAAGCCCGTTGTTTACAAAAATGCAATGTAGGTGTTTTCCAATGGCCCTATGCAACAATACAGCCGCAACCGAAGAATCTACACCTCCGGAAAGTCCCAATATAACCTTATCGTCCCCTATTTTTTCCTTAAGCTCTGCCACTGTGGTTTCTACAAAGGCATCGGGTGTCCAGGTTTGGGCAATACCGGCGATATGTACCAAAAAGTTTTCCAGCAGTTGTTTGCCATCTGTAGTATGATATACCTCTGGGTGAAATTGTATTCCATAGGTATCTTCACCTTCAAATTTGTAGGCCGCCATTTCAACATCGTGTGTACTTGCCAAACAAATGGTATTTGGCGGAAGTTCTTTGATAGAATCTGAATGGCTCATCCATACCTGACTACCCGTAGACAGTGCTTTAAAAAAAGGTTCCTCATTTTTGATATAGGAAAGTTTGGCCCTACCATATTCACGGGTGTCGGACGCAGCTACCTTACCACCGTTAAAATGTGCCAAATATTGCGCTCCGTAACAAACACCCAATAAAGGCACTTTTCCTTTTATTTGGGATAGGTCGGGGTGTAATACGTCATCACCGCGAACGGAGAATGGAGATCCCGATAGGATTACCGCTTTATAGGACGACAAATCCTCTGGTAAATGGTTAAACGGTTTAATTTCACAGAAAATATTCAGTTCCCTTACTCTACGAGCTATGAGTTGTGTATACTGGGAACCAAAATCTAAAATAAGGACGTTGTTTTGTTGCATGGGCAAAAATAGTAATTTGAATTGTTTGAAAAAGGTTCTTTTAAGTATATTTATGATCATACCTTAAAAAAAATGGTGATTGAAAATTACAGGGCTATGTAGCTACAAAAAAATGACCAAAAAATAAAAAGCCCTGACAAGGACGTCAGGGCTTTTCTTAATCAAAAACCAACCTAAACACATGAATTTATGACACTTATTTCTTTTTCTAAATTGCAGCTCGAAAAAGTGTATCGAATGTATTGATGGCACTCAAAAAAACGATACCTAAATCTTTTTCACAGCAATCTTTGTATATATAACAACGTAATCCCAAAATACCCTACTTTAATTTGTAACTTTTTTTGTTTCGCCCATAAAACCTAAGCATGATAGATACTTTTTTTCAGGAAATAAACAAGGAACTACAATCCGCTCTTACCACAAAGGGACACCCCTTTAAATATTTTACACTGGCAACTACGGGCGAAGAAAATAATGCCCGATTGCGTACTGTGGTCTTAAGGAATGTTTCTTCCGACTTAGTTTTAACCTTCTATACCGATGGGCGCTCTAAAAAAGTAGGGCATATTTTGGACCATAACCAGGTGAGCCTACTATTTTATGACCCAACTAAGTTACTACAGCTTACCATAGAAGGGGTTGCCAGAATAAATACAGACCAAAAAATAAAACAGGAACTTTGGAAAGATGTGCCTACAAAATCGCATAAGGCATATACTACCACGGATGCTCCGGGCAGTGGTATACAAAACCCGGATGACATAGAGTATTTAAAAGACAAGGACTTTTTTACCGTCATTCATGTTGAAGCAAGAAAAGTAGAATATTTGAAACTGAACGAACCGCACCATTTAAGGGTAGCGTTTCAAAAAGAAGATGGCATGTGGATTGGCCAGTATTTAGTGCCTTAGTACGAAGAATTCTGTTTTCAAAGGTTTTAAGGCAGTTATCAGCATAGGAATAAGATCTTCTCCCCATTCCATATAAAGTTCGGAAAAATTAAGGTTTCGTTCTTGCAAGGATCCATTGGGAAACAGAATATTCTGTATTTCCGTCATTCTAATAACCTGATCTTTCAATTTTCGTTTTTGGGCTTTCAACAAACGTTTTTCCAAACGATCTAAACCCTTATGTTGTTTTTTTTCTTGCGCCTTTACAGCGCCTATAAAAGATTCGTCGGTCTGTTTGGCCAATTCGTACAAGGCTTGGAACTGCGTGGTTAAACTTTCTTTTTGAGGAGTAAAATCAATATCAATATTAGAAATCTCCCTTATCTTTTTATTTATAAAGGTATTCTGCTTTAAAAACAGGTCGGCCACTTCTAAATTAAGCTTCCCCACTTTTGCATATTGTTTTTCTGTGATAAGCAGTGCCGAATTACGGAGTAAGAGCATTGGAAAAGTAACTTTTACTGCCTCAAAAGCACTTTTCAGTTCTAACCAATAGGCCAACTCTCCTCCCCCCCCAATGTAACAAAGGTTGGGCAAAATTACCTCTTGGTACAAAGGCCTTGTAATTACATTAGGCGAAAACCGCTCTGGAAACTGGTTTATTTCGGTAATCAGCTGTTCTTTGGTAAATTCAATTTTAGTATCGTTTACCACGAAAACCCCTTTCTTTTCAATGATCCTTTCCCGAATGCCATCGGCCAAATAAAAATAATTGATTTCCCTAGGATTAACTTGAATCTTGTATGTATCGGAGGTAGCCCTCAACTGGGTAGCGGTCTTCGTTACCTTGTCAAAACTTACGTTTTCCAATACTTCTTTCTCAACATAGGGTGTCAAAAGGGATTTAAGTGTTTTATCGTCCCCATCTAAGATTACAAGCCCATAGGCCCCAAAAAGTTCATTGGCCAAAAATCGGGTAGCTTCTGTTAAACTCTTGTGTTTAAGGTACGCACTGGAGAACAAAGTCCTTAAAAAATTGGCATTTTTACTATCACCCAAGGCATTGGAAAAAACTTCATAAACGGCTTCCAAACCTTCGGTATCCAATTTTCCAACAGCTCCCGACGCCTCTCTGTTCCACTGTATTTTTTTTCCCGCATAATTAAAATAATTGATCTCTTCAAAATCGTGATCTTCCGTCGCCATCCAATATACCGGGACAAAGTACTGATCAGGATATTTTTTCTTCAATTCTTCCGTAAGGTTAATTGTGGAGATAATTTTGTAGAGAAAGTAGAGCGGGCCCGTAAATAGATTGAGTTGATGACCGGTAACAACGGTAAACGTATTGTCTTTCTGTAACTTATCTATATTTGTCTGGGTCTTTTTGTGTATTTGTACGCCTTCGTATTGATTTTTAAGTGCCTTGTTAAGTATCCCTCTATGGGTTTTGGGGTAATTGGCTCTCTTTTCCTCAATTTGTTCCTTAAAGTTGTCCAAATTGGGAAATCTATGGTAGAAATTCTTTAGGGTATCGGCTTCTTCAAGATAATCGCATATCAAATTTGAGAAATAACCAGTCTGTTTAAAGGGTATACAATCGGTGTCCATATAAAGCCTAAAAAATACGGGTAAAGATAAAACTCTAACGCTTTTCAGTTCCTAAAAATACGTTAAGAAGTTGGGGCATGCGACAAAAGAATGGAAAAACTGGGTTACGGGGAACAACTTAAGCAATGAAAGAGATTCTATTATTCCTAAGACTTAATTTACATATTTATTGCTAGATTTGGGGCCTTACAAACCAATTCATTGTTTATGAAGCATTTCCTTTTTGCTCTTGCACTGCTACTTAGCATGTCTTCAGTTGCCCAGAAGTTACAATCTCCATCGGCCTTTTTAGGATACCCGGTGGGAACACAATTTACAAGACATTATGAGGTCGTTGCCTATTATAAACATGTTGCGGAGACTATGCCATCTCGGGTACAACTAATAGAGTATGGCCAAACCAATGAAAGGCGGCCCTTAATATTGGCCTACATTTCTTCTGAGGAAAACATGCGCAACTTGGAACACATAAGACAAGAGCATCTTAAAAGTACCTTAGGTGATGTAAATGGCTCCAAGGCAATTGTTTGGCTTAGCTATAATGTACATGGCAACGAAAGTGCAAGTACGGAAGCCTCCATGCTTACTCTTTACGAATTGCTTACCGCTAAGAGCAGTTATTTGGAAAATACCATCGTAATTATGGATCCTTGTATAAATCCGGATGGGCGCGATCGTTATTCCAACTGGTACAATCAATATAAGAATACACCCTATACCGTTGATCCAAATAGCAAGGAACACCACGAAGGTTGGTGGAGCGGACGTTCTAATCATTATATGTTCGACCTTAACCGAGATTGGGCCTGGTTAACACAGATAGAGAGCAGACAACGTCTTAAAAAATATAATCAATGGTTACCACATGTACATGCCGATTTTCATGAGCAAGGTGTAGACGACCCCTATTTTTTTGCGCCTGCCGCGGAGCCTTTTCATGAGGTAATCACCGATTTTCAACGTAAATTTCAGGTCACCATTGGAAAAAACCACGCACGCTATTTTGATGCCAAGGGCTGGTTTTATTTTACCAAGGAAGTTTATGATTTGTTCTATCCAAGTTACGGAGATACCTATCCTTCCTATAATGGGGCAATAGGAATGACCTATGAGCAAGGAGGTAGTGGCCATGCCGGACTGGCTGTTATAAACAACCTTGGCGATACCCTTACCCTTAAAGATAGAATAGCGCACCATTACACAACTGGGCTGTCTACCGTAGAAGTTGCCTCTAAAAACTTCTCTGAACTAACCGAGGAATTTAAAAATTTCTATAAGAACAAAAATTACAAGTACAAAAGTTATGTGCTATATGGCAATACCGACAATATGGACGCCTTAACCACTTTATTAGATCAGCACGAAATACAATATGGCGCTACCAACAGTTCAACGGCAAAAGGATATCACTATTCTAGGGCAAAAAATGGAAGTTATAGAATCCCGAAAGAGAACTTGGTAATTTCCACAAATCAGTCCAAAGCTACACTCGTAAAAGTCTTGTTTGAGCCAAACGCCAAACTCAGCGATTCCATAACTTATGATATAACGGCGTGGTCCTTGCCCTTTGCCTACGGTTTGGAGGCAATTGCATCGGAAAGTTTAGTATCTACAGAAGCATACAGAAAAGCACCAGCCGAGCAAATAGCTTATAGTGAAAATGCCTATGCCTTCATTTCTGATTGGAATAGTATGAAAGATGCGCGTTTTCTCTCTCGATTGCTTCAAAAAGGCATTCGAGTGCGTTATGCAAAAAAACCTTTTACCCTGGATGGAAAAAGTTATGATAGCGGTAGTTTAATAATTACCAAAGCCGATAACGCTAAACATCAGGATTTCTTGGCAACTCTTAAAACAGTTAGCGAAGATCACAACAAAAGCCTGACCATTGCCAATACCGGTTTCGTAGACGAAGGAAAAGACTTTGGGTCGCAATACGTAGAGATGGTTCCTAATAGCAAGGTAGCCGTACTCTCTGGAGAGCCTACCTCAACTTTGCGCTTCGGAGAGGTTTGGCATTTTTTTGAACAACAATTAAACTACCCTGTTACTGTTATCGATAGCGATTATATAAGGCAAGTAGACCTTTCCACATATGATGTGCTTATCTTACCAAGTGGCACTTATGGGGATAGGTTTAAGGAACGTTATTTGGATAAACTTAAGGTATGGGTAAACAACGGAGGTAAACTGATAGCAATGGGAGGCGCTATCAAAGGAATTACAGGAGAAAATGGTTTTGGGTTGGCAGCCAAGGAAATTGAAAAGGATTCTGCTGCCCAGGTATCTATTTATGACCAAACAAGGAGGGAACAAATAAAAAACTCCATTACCGGAGCAATTTTTAAAACCAATGTAGACAATACACATCCCCTCGCTTTTGGTTATTCGGATACCTATTTTTCTCTTAAACTTGGAAACAGTGCCTATGCCTTTATAGACGAAGGTACCGTATCTTATATCGGTGATAGTACGGAACCTGTTGCCGGATTTGCTGGTAGTGAGGCCCAAAAGCGAATAAAGAACACAACGGTTTTTGCCATGGAACAACACGGAAAAGGAAAGCTCGTCTATATGGTAGATAATCCCCTGTTCAGAGGTTTTTGGGAAAGTGGCAAACTCTTCTTTGTCAATGCATTGTTTATGGCGAATTAGCTTTTAACCCGGTTCCAATTTAGAAAATACAATTGTTATGGTAGTAAGGTTAAGGGCAAAACTGTATTTTATAATCCTGGCGCCACTAATTTTTGGTATGGCCTGTAAAAACAGGGACCAGAAGTCTAATGTACCCAATGCCAACGCTGATCAGAAAATATCCCTCCCTCATAACCAAAGGGATTCGCTAGGGCGTCCAAGCATTGTTTCCACTACCGATTGGTTAATGGAAGCGGGCCTTCAACAGGTAGAAAGTGTTCTTTATGACACCCAAAACAAAGCCCTTTACGCCTCCAACGGAAAGGATTATAAAGTGGGGAACGACGGGTTTATTTCAAAAATATCGGCAAATGGAGATCTCTTGCAATTAAAATGGGTGGTAGACCTAAATAGGCCAACCGGGATGGCCCTGTTTGAGAACATGTTATATATAGCCGACGTAAACCAACTTGTGGTAATCGATACCCAAACTGGCAACGTACTAAAAAAAATGAAATCTCCAATAGAAAATGCAGGTCTAAACGATGTAGCAATTACCGAAAAAGGTGATGTTTATGTGACAGCCTCTTTTGTTCATGCCGTATTTAAAGTGGTTGATGGCGCACTGAAAACTTTTGTTAAAGACGAGGAAAGCCTACAATGGGCCAACGGAATAATTGCGAAAGATGGTCTGCTCTGGATTGCTGGCCTAAACCTATGTACCGTAGTAATTGAAACAAAAGAAATTAAAACTGTAAAATTAACACCGGAAGTAGAGGATTTTGATGGCATATGTTCCGATGGGGGGCAAGGTTTTTTTCTTACCACAGTTTCCAATAGGGCTCTTTGGCATCTAAACGGTAGTTTGCAAATGTCCAATTTAAAGGATGGGAAGGCATACTTTGGGGATTTGGATTATGTACAAAGCCATAAGTCCCTTTATATTCCACGAGGCATTGGGGAAAGTGGCAAATTCTACATCTCTAAATATCTATTGGACTAGACATCGGTGTCCCGTGCAGGCCTTTCTTGGTCTAAAAAATAAAGGTATATTGATCATCATATAGATTATGCATAAAAGTATCTCCATAAAAAGTCCAAAGTATACTTGGTTATCGGACCCCTCGGTTTTCAATATTGGTCAAGAATCCCCTGCAGCCTTTAGACATATACCGAGAACAGCGGATAATGTCTTGCTTTTAAATGGTGAATGGCATTTTTTATGGGGAGAAAACATTACGGATCTTCCCAAAGACTTTTTAAATTTAGATCTCGGGGACACTGCCTGGAAAAGCATCCAAGTCCCTTCAAATTGGGAACTTAACGGTTATGGTATTCCCATTTATGTAAATGACCGCTACCCTTTTCCAAAAAACCCGCCTTTTGTACCCAAAAACAACCCTACGGGAGTATACAAGAAGCGATTTTCGGTACCGGAAAGTTGGGACGGTAAACAAGTGTTCCTCGTTGTTGGCGCTATTAAATCTGCGGCTTACTTTTGGATAAATGGAGCGTTTTTGGGTTACAACCAAGATAGTAAAACCGAGGTTGTATTAGATATCACGGCATACGCCAAAGATGAGGTGGAAATTGTAATCCAGGCATTTAGATGGTGCGATGGCAGTTATCTGGAATGTCAGGATTTCTGGCGGCTCAGCGGTATAGAAAGGAGTGTTTACCTAGTAGCCCACAACCCTGTTTATATCCAAGACCATAAACTTACCGCTTCGTTGATCAACAATTATAAAGACGGTGTCCTAACCGTAAAAACATCCATTATCAACAAATTTATCCGTGGTGCTACCGGCACCATAGAAGTAACACTTACAGATGGTCGGTCCGGACCAACAACGGCTTCGGCCAATTACGGTTGCGATCCGGGTAAATCCGTAGAATCGGAGATTACCTTAAATCTGCCGGATGTAAAGCCTTGGACAGGTGAAACCCCCTATTTATACGATTTAAGTATCACGCTTATTGAAAATGAAAAACGGGTCGATCAGATACATACAAAAGTGGGGTTCAGAAACATTGAGATTATCAAAAATCAACTTCATATTAACGGCCTTCCACTTACGATTAAAGGTGTAAACCGTCATGAGCACGACCAGGATACGGGCCATGTAATTACCCGTCAGAGTATGGTTAACGATATTTTGATGATGAAGCGTTTTAATATTAACGCCGTAAGAAACTGCCATTATCCAAACGCACCGGAATGGTACCGGCTCTGTGATGAATTTGGGCTCTATGTGGTAGATGAGGCCAATATAGAGAGTCATGGTATGGGTTTTGGCACAGAGAGCCTTGCAAAAAGAGAAACCTGGCAAGCAGCACATTTAGATCGTGTGGAACGAATGTACCATAGGAGTAAAAACCACTGCTCTGTAATTGTTTGGTCTATGGGTAACGAAGCCGGGGACGGTATAAATTTTGAAGCTGCCTACAAATGGTTAAAGCAACAAGACACTACCCGACCCATACAATACGAACAAGCTGAAGAGCGAGCCCATACCGATATTATTTGCCCCATGTACCCTACCCTGGCACAGGTGGAAACCTATGCCAAAGAACGTGGTGACCGTCCGTATATCATGTGCGAATACTCCCATGCCATGGGCAATAGTAATGGGAGTCTTAAGGATTATTGGGATCTAACCCATCAATATGATTGCCTGCAGGGTGGTTTTATTTGGGACTGGTTAGACCAAGGGTTACGCACCGTAAAAAATAAAAAAGAGTTCTGGGCCTTTGGTGGGGATTTTGGGCCCTCGGGTATTCCTAGCGATGGTAACTTTTGCATTAATGGGCTGCTCTGGCCCAACGCTAAGCCCAAACCGGCCATTTGGGAAATGAAGAAAGTATACCAGCCTATACAATTTTATATGGTAAACACGGCCATAGGATCATTTAGGTTGCAAAACCAATGGTTGTTTACGGAGGTTACCAACTATCTGCTACAATGGACCATTATTTCGGAAATGGGTACAGATCAACATGGTGAATTACCGCTCACCATCGCATCCAACTCGGAGGAACTTATCACCATTCCATATTCGTTTTCTAAATTAGATGGTCTTTTTGACCATTATTTAAACCTTCAAGTGGTTGCCAAAGAAGCCAATACTTGGGCCGAAAAAGGGCATATCTTAGCAACGGAACAATTCTTACTTAAAAAGGCCAAAACCATTCCGGAGTTAAGCCCTGATAACTTTACCGATGCGGTTAGCGATTTAAACAACCACTTGGTACTATCCGGTCCCGATATCGGCGTTGCCGTAGATGTAACGTCCGGATTAATTACTTCTTTTACAATTTCCGATAAGGAGTTTCTATTAGCTCCCATAAGGCCTATATTCTGGAGACCACCTACGGATAATGACTTTGGATGGGAAATGCCTTTAAAATACGATTATTGGAAAAAAGCGCATGACCAATTTAGGCTGGTATCCATGCGTCATGACTCCTCTATGATCCAATGTACTTTCGATTTAGGAAATAACAGGGCACAATTGCATTTAACCTATGTAATGACGGATAAGAACCAATTACTGATACAAGGTACCCTCACCATAGAAGATAATTTACCAACATTGCCCAGACTGGGTCTGCACCTTACATTAATAGATGAACTCCATGATATCCAATGGTTTGGTAGAGGTCCACACGAAAACTATGTGGATAGAAAATTTGCGGCACATATAAACGTACACACTTCCACAGTAAGTGAGCAATATGTACCGTATTTATCACTACAAGAGAACGGTGCTAAACAAGACTGTGCCTGGATAAAATTATCGGACACTAGTAGACAATATGGTATAAAAGTTTTAGGAAAGGATCCCTTCTCCTTTAGTGCTTTAGATTATAGTTTGGCACAGTTATCCAGAAAAGAACGCAACACAGGTAGGAGTCATGAACTATCTAGAAAGGGTGGCATCCATCTTTGTATTGACCATAAACATATGGGGGTGGGCGGAATAGATTCCTGGCTATCGCCTCCCGAAGACGAATACCTCCTTAAAGAAAAGAGCTATACTTTTAATATCTTTATCGAAACCACATAACCAAACAACCAAAAATTATGGAAAGTTCTATCTCTAATATAGACATTGGTATTGTCATTTTCTATTTCCTCCTTGTTCTCTTTATTGGTCTTTGGATTTCTAGAAAGACCAAAACCGGAGAAGATCTTTTCCTTGGTGGGCGCACCTTTGGTTGGGGAGTTATCGGATTATCATTGTTTGCCTCCAACATCTCTGGTTCTACTATTGTAGGCCTTGCCGGGGCAGCCTATACCACAGGGATAGTAAATTCGGTCTACGAATGGATGTCGGGCCTTCCATTGATAATTGCGGCACTCATTTTTATTCCGCTTTACTTACGAAGTAAGATAACGACCATTCCCGAATTTTTACAATTGAGATATGACCGAAGATCACAGTTATTTTTCTCGGCTATAACCGTTTTCAGTACCATTCTGATAGAAACAGCAGGAGCACTGTATGCTGGTAGTTTGGTGTTGCAGACTTTTTTTCCAGGGCTTATTATGTGGCAAACGTCTCTTGTTTTGGCCGTTGTAGCAGGTATTTATACGGCGGGTGGCGGACTTAAGGCAGTGGTTTATACCGATGCCATACAGGCAGTAATTCTAATTGTAGGGTGTGGTATAATCTCTTGGATACTTTTTGGACAATTGGATTATGATTGGGACAAGGTAGTTGCATCGGCCCCAGAAGGCCATTTTTCAGTAGTACAACCTATTGATGATCCCGGATTACCATGGCCAGGACTGCTTATGGGAGTACCTTTTCTCGGGTTTTGGTATTGGTCTACCAACCAATATATTTTTCAAAGGGTATTGGGAGCAAAAGATATGAAGCAAGCCAGATGGGGCGTTGTTTTTGCAGGCTTTCTAAAAATAATTCCACTTTTTATAATGGTTATTCCCGGTGCTATGGCCATTAGCCTATTTCCGGATATTGCCAACGGGGATGCCGTATTCCCTACTTTGGTGACCAAAGTTCTCCCCGTAGGTCTTGTAGGTCTAGTGTTGGCTGGTGTTATTTCGGCGATTATGTCTAGTGTAGATTCTGCCCTAAATTCATCCTCTACCCTATTGGTCATCGATTTTATAAAACCAAAAAGACCAAACATAACAGAAAAGGAAATTGTTAAATATGGGCGGATCACTACCTTGGTGTTAATGATTGTTGCCGCACTGTGGGCCCCGCAAATACAGAACTTCACAGGTCTGTGGGACTACTTGCAACAAATGTTCTCCATTATTGTGCCCCCCATAGCCGTTATTTTTCTTGTGGGTGTATTCTTTAGAAGAGGAAATGGCGATGGTGCTTTCTGGACATTAATCCTAGGTACGCTAGCAGGTGTCTTATTATTTGTGTTGGAACAGTTTGATCTTTGGCACCTTCATTATACCATGAATGTGGGTCTAATGGTTATTTTATCAACAGCAATATTCGTTGTTGTAAGTAAACTGACCCCGGCTCCGGATGCCGAGAAAATAAAAAAACTTACTTATAGGAAAGCACTTATTATGGATAGTTTTGAAGATGTACCGTGGTACAAAAACTATATCTATCAAACCATTTTACTTGCACTCACCATTTTTGGAATACTTATTTGGTTATGGTAAAAGAACTTTACAGCCATGATGGTTACCTTTGTATTTCCATAAAAGTGATATCGTTAAAATGAAGGAAACATCCGTTCGGATAAACAAATACCTTAGCGAAGTTGGTTATTGCTCTAGAAGGGCGGCGGACAAACTTATAGATCAGGGAAGGGTTACCATCAACGGCCTTGTACCCGAAATGGGTACAAAGATTACCCCTAAAGATGAGGTAAGGGTAGATGGTGAGCTTATCGCCGAACCAAAGGAAAAACCGGTTTATTTGGCCTTTAATAAACCCGTAGGTATTGTTTGTACCACAGATACGGGGGTAGAAAAGGACAATATAATAGACTACATAAACTATCCGAAACGTATTTTTCCTATCGGTCGCTTGGACAAACCCAGCGAGGGACTCATTTTTCTAACCAATGATGGAGATATAGTGAACAAGATTTTGAGAGCAAGAAACCATCATGAAAAAGAATACTTGGTTACGGTCAATAAGCTAATTACCGGTTCTTTCATCAAAAGAATGGCGAACGGGGTACCTATATTGGATACGGTTACCAGAAAGTGCAAGGTGGAGCAAATCAGTAAGTTCCAGTTCAAAATTATATTAACCCAAGGCCTCAACCGCCAAATTCGTAGGATGTGCGAATATTTGGATTACAGGGTGGTAAAACTTAAACGGGTAAGGATAATGAACATAAACTTAGATGTTTCGGTAGGTAAATGGAGGTACATCACCGATGCAGAATTAGAGGAGATCCATCGTCTTGTGGCTCCTTCCTCCAAAACCCATGACGGTTAAAAGACCCGGTTACGCTTGGGCGATATTTAATAACAAAACTGATTTTCGTCATACATATATCATTAAAAATCATTATCTTAGAGTATATTTTCTTTTCCAAAACAAAGACTTTTTAATATTTAAGGCATGAATAAAATTGTTGTGAAATTTTTAAAAAAATCTTCTATTGCGGCCATTGCAATGTTGCTGCTCGTAGGAGTGCCAGATTCCCTAATGGCGGCTACCTTCTTCCAAGTGGAAAGTAAGCAAACGGTAGATTTTAATCAATATAGGGGTAAGATAATGGACAGTCAAACGAAGAAACCATTGGTTTTTGCTTCGTTGGCCCTAGAAGATTCCAACATTTCCACGGTTACCAATACCGAAGGACAATTTCTTCTAAAAATACCCAAGACAATCACCTCTGGTAACATTTTAGTTTCGTTTCTGGGTTATAAGACCAAACTGGTGCCTTTGGCGCAAATGAAAGAGAATAAGAACCGTATTCTATTGGACGTGTCCATCACCGAGTTGGCGGAAGTAAATTTGAGCGTTCCAAAAAATGCGGAAAAACTGGTGCGGGAAACGCTGGCAAAGAAAGGGGAGAATTATTTTAACGACCCCACCTTAATGACGGCCTTTTATAGGGAGACCATTAAGAAAAGAAGACGGAACGTATCCCTTTCAGAAGCCGTTGTAAACATTTACAAAACACCTTATACCTCTGTTAAAAAGGATGCGGTGAAATTGTATAAGGCAAGAAAAAGTACGGATTACAGCAAATTGGATACCATTGCGTTAAAATTACAGGGAGGCCCTTTCAATGCATTGTTTGTTGACTTAATGAAATACCCCGAATATATTTTCACTGACGCATCGATTTCGGAATATACATTCAGCTTTGATCGCTCTACGCGAATAAACGACAGGTTAATATATGTAGTCAACTTTACGCAGCATGCCTATATAGATGATCCGTTGTATACCGGAAAATTGTACATAGACGCGGAAAATAAAATTTTGACAAGCGCAATTTATTCGCTCAACATAACCAATAAAGATAAGGCAAGTAAGATGTTTGTCCGTAGAAAGCCAAGAAATGCCAAGGTATATCCAACAGAAGTTGCCTACCGGGTAGATTATAGAGAAAAAAATGGTAGATGGTACTACGGATATAGTAATGTGTTGTTAGAATTTAAAGTAAACTGGAATAAAAAACTGTTTAATTCCGTGTACAGCATGACCTGTGAAATGGCCGTAACCGATTGGGAAAAAAATCTCACTGAGGAAGCACCAAAATATAAGGACAGAATCAAATCTTCCATTATTCTTAGTGACACTGCCATTGGCTTTTCGGATCCCGATTTCTGGGGAGAATACAATATTATAGAACCCGAGAAGTCCATAGAATCGGCCATCAAAAAAATACAGCGCCAACTAAAAAGGGTTAATGCCAAAGGAGGTACTTCGGCTCCCTAAATGAGGGCCAATAATATTTTAAAGAAAATCGGCTTTTAGGCCGATTTTTTTTATGTTCATAACAGAAGACCCAAACCCAACATTCAAATGCATTTATGAACAATTGTTTATAACCATAGTTCATATTATGTTGATTTTTAATCCTTTATAAAATTTGCAAATGATTAAAAAAAAGCTACTTTTATTTCGTGGTCAAGAGGAAATATCAGCAATGGTCAGGACCTTAAGATTACTATAAAGTTGACGTTCTTTATATTGTTGTAGTGTTTTGGAAGACCAGGAATGTATTTATACAGGAAAGGTTTAAAAGAGCAAGCATAAGGTTAAAACGCCTAGCGATTTAAAGCTTATGTAGACGCTTACGGATTGATGACAGAACCTCGGTTCTGTGGTAAAAAGGTAAGATGTTTAAACAACGAGAAGAGGCATAGAGTAGTTGCTTGGTTTAACAATTAGGGACGAAAAATGTTTTAAACGTTGAAAGAGCGACGCAAATGCAATCAATGGTTGCGGTTTTGTAGAAATATGGAGCAATCCATAAGGATACAGGACAAAAAGTTTGTAAGCTATTTCTAAAAAGCCATATCAGTGTACTTTGTACCATGATATGGCTTTTGTCTTTTAGCCCCAAAACACAAAGGCCAAAAACCATGGAACAAGGCCAAAACAAACACTTCACCACCTAATGTTCTTTCTGAAATTTTTGACATAGTGCCACTTCTTTCGCAGCTATAAAGTTGTATATTTGCTGCTCTTAAAGAAAATCACTAGTTCACATGCCTAAAATAATTTATACAAAAACCGATGAGGCTCCTGCCTTGGCGACTCAATCTTTCCTACCAATTGTTAAAGCATTTACAAAAACTTCCGGAATCGATATTGAAACCAAGGACATTTCATTGGCTGGAAGAATCATTTCTGCCTTCCCCGATTTTTTGGAAGAAGAACAGAAAATAACAGATGATCTAGCCATTTTAGGGCAACTTGCCAAGACACCGGAGGCCAATATTATCAAATTACCCAACATAAGTGCCTCTATCCCGCAACTAAAGGAGGCGTTGAGTGAATTACAGGGAAAAGGGTATGATCTTCCTGATTATCCGGATGAACCTAAAAGTGATATAGAAAAAGAGATTAAATCTAGATACGATAAAATTAAAGGGAGTGCCGTAAATCCGGTATTGCGTGAAGGAAATTCGGATAGAAGAGCTCCAAAACCTATAAAGAACTACGCTAAAAAGAACCCTCATACCATGGGCCCTTGGAGTCCAGATTCCAAAACGCATGTGGCTACCATGGAGCAAGGGGATTTTAAGTCGAACGAAAAATCACTTACCGTAAGCAATGCAACCGATGTTCGGATTGAACTACAGCAAAACGACGGAACCATAAATACCCTAAAAGCGAAGGTTTCGCTTTTGGCAGGCGAAATCATTGATGCCACGGTAATGAGTAAAAAGGCCCTTTTGGCCTTCTTACAGGAAGAGGTTGCCGATGCAAAGGCCAAAGGTGTTCTATTTTCCTTGCACATGAAGGCAACAATGATGAAAGTATCCGATCCTATCATCTTTGGGCACGCATTGGAAGTATATTTTGCCGATGTATTCCAAAAACATGATGCCGTTTTTGAAACCCTTGGAATAAGTGCCAACGATGGGTTGGAAAATATGCTTCACAAATTGCAAGAACTCCCCAAAGACAAACAAGAAGAAATTGAAAAAGATATTGAGGCCGCCATTGCAAACGGTCCCGATCTTGCAATGGTTAATTCCGATAAAGGAATCACCAACCTTCATGTACCCAGCGATATCATAATAGATGCCTCTATGCCCGCAATGATCCGTAATTCTGGTCAGATGTGGAATTCCGAGGGCAAATCCCAAGATACAAAAGCTGTTATCCCAGATAGTAGTTATGCAGGCATATATGAGGCCACCATTGACTTCTGCAAAAAGAACGGTGCCTTTGACCCAAGAACAATGGGTACAGTCCCCAATGTGGGTCTAATGGCCCAAAAGGCTGAAGAATATGGCTCGCACGACAAAACTTTCGAAATTGAGAGCGACGGAAAGGTAAATGTTGTGGATAACAATACAGGCGATATACTAATATCGCATGACGTGGCGCAAGGAGATATCTGGAGAATGTGCCAGGTAAAAGATGCTCCAATACAAGATTGGGTAAAACTTGCCATTTCCAGAGCTAGGGCTTCCAATACACCCGCCGTGTTTTGGTTGGATGAGAACAGGGCCCATGACGCCGAACTGATAAAAAAGGTAAATGCCTATTTACCACAAAATGATACCTCAGGCCTGGATATCAGAACATTATCTCCGGCAGAGGCTACATTATTTACCTTGGAGCGCTTAAAGGACGGAAAAGATACCATTTCCGTATCTGGTAATGTGTTACGCGATTATCTTACAGATTTGTTCCCCATCCTTGAGGTTGGCACAAGCGCAAAAATGCTTTCCATTGTTCCGTTAATGAACGGTGGTGGTCTTTTTGAGACCGGGGCCGGAGGTTCTGCGCCAAAACATGTTGAACAATTTTTGGAAGAAGGGCATCTACGTTGGGATTCGTTAGGGGAGTTTATGGCCTTAGGGGTCTCTTTGGAACACTACAGCGAAAAAAATAACAACCAAAAAGCCATGGTTTTGGCAGACGCCTTGGATATGGCAACGGAGAAATTTCTGGATAACGATAAATCCCCATCACGAAAAGTTTACGAACTGGATAGCCGTGGTAGTCATTTTTATTTATCCCTATACTGGGCACAAGCCTTGGCCGAACAGGACAAGGATCAACAGCTTAAATCTGTTTTTGGGGAAATAGCCACCGCCATGACCCAAAACGAATCTAAAATTGTTGAAGAGCTTAATAACGCTCAAGGCTCACCACAAGATATTGGGGGTTACTATAAACCCGATGATGAAAAGCGTGCCGAAGCCATGAGGCCAAGCAAGACGCTCAATGCCATTTTGGAGCGACTATAACACATACAATCAAAAACTATTACCTTTAATTGCAGCAACCGATCCCTCAAAGTTTGGTTGCTGTTTTTTCATTACGAAATTGTTAAGCCCAAAAACATGTGCTTACCTTCGGTATTTTTTATAGACAAACCCGCGAAACCTTATGCTATTTCGTCACAGAATTTGATACTGCCATTTCCTACCAAACTAAAAACACGCTAGCATCATCATATTCATAATGGGCAATCAGAATGGGGTTTAAATAACAATAAATAGAATCGACCTTTTGTAACCTCACACTTTCTGTCTACATTTAAAAAAAAAATGCTTTGATGATAAAATCTGGTAAACCAGTACTGCTCATTTTTCTTTTCTTTTCCCTAACCCTTTTTTCGCAGCAAAAGTATACACTTAGTGGAACAATCACCGAAGCTTCCAGTAATGAAACGCTTATTGGTGTTACTATAGCAATTCCTGAATTGCGAACTGGCGTTACCACCAACGAATATGGGTTTTATTCCATTACATTGCCTGCCGGAGAATACAACCTCCAAATAAGTTACATAGGTTTTCAAACCATCACGCAAAAGATATCACTAACCAAAAACGAAAGATATAATCTCTCCCTATTTCCTAAAGCCGAACAGTTAGAGGAAGTTGTAGTTACGGAGGATGCCGAAAAAGTAAACATTAAAGCCCCGCAAATGAGTGTGGTTACCCTGGGTACAAGTACAATTAAGAAAATTCCTGTTGTCCTAGGCGAGGCAGATGTTATCAAATCCATATTACTGTTACCCGGGGTAACCAATGCAGGGGAAGCTGCTTCGGGCTTTAATGTCCGAGGCGGTGCAGCCGATCAGAACCTCATTCTTTTGGACGAGGCTACCATTTTCAATTCATCGCACCTCTTTGGTCTATTCTCTGTCTTTAACCCAGATGCTATTAAGGACGTTAAACTCTTTAAGGGAGGAATACCCTCTCGGTATGGTGGCCGATTGTCATCGGTCTTGGAAATATTTCAGAAAGAAGGAAATAGTAAAACATTTAAAATGAACGGTGGTATTGGTGCAGTAGCAAGTAGGCTCTTGGCCGAAGGGCCCATCGTAAAAGATAAATCGGCCTTCTTAATTGGAGGAAGGGCATCATATGCACATTTGTTCCTCCCTCTTTTTAATGTAAACAATAAGGCTTATTTCTATGATCTAAACACTAAATTAAACTATAAAATAAATGATAGGAACAACGTCTTTCTGTCTGCTTATTTTGGGCGTGACCTGTTTAGTATCAACGATAGTTTTGTGAACACTTATGGTAATGCGGTGGTTAATTTTAGATGGAACCACCTTTTCTCCGACAAATTATTTTCCAACTTATCCTTAATATATTCTGACTATTTCTATGGATTGGAGTTAGATTTTGTAGGTTTTGAATGGGATTCGGGTATTCTAAATTTAAATGCAAAATATGATCTAAAACATTATATAAACGATAAGCTACAGATTAACTATGGATTAAACAATATCTATTACGAGTTTAATCCCGGAAAAATAGTTCCGAGCAATGAAGACTCCGGTATTGTAGAAGACCAGTTGACCAAAAAATTTGCCAACGAATTTGCTGCATACATAGATGTACAACAAAAAATAACGGAAAAGCTTAACCTAGGTCTGGGATTGCGATTTAGTCATTTTATTCGTCTTGGCCAGGACGAATTAAATGTATATGAAAATGATAATCCGGTTATCTTCGACCCTTTTCTTTTGATTTATGAAGAGGCCACTCCCTTAGAAACCATAGATCCGGGCCGAGGGGGAAAACTCGCTTCTTTCTCCAATCTAGAACCAAGGGTTACGGTAGCTTATGAAATAAACCCAAATACTTCAGTAAAGGCCAGCTATACCAGATTGGCCCAGTATCTTCACCTGTTATCCAATACAAGTTCTCCTACCCCCTTGGATGTTTGGGCCCCTAGTGGTCCCTTTATTAAACCCCAACTATTGGATCAATATGCACTGGGTTACTTTAGGAATTTTAAACAGGGCGCATACTCCCTGGAAACCGAGGTTTTTTATAAGGATATTGAAAACAGAATAGATTATATAGACGGTGCCAACCTTATTGCCAATAACGCCATAGAGCAGGTTATTTTAAATGGAGAGGCCCGGGCCTATGGTTGGGAAGTACTGCTCCGAAAAAATGAAGGTAAATTTAAGGGATGGTTGGCATACACTTTATCAAAATCCGAACAACGAACACCCGGAAGAATCCCTGTGATAGACGATGGTAGGTCTAATAGGGAAACTGGGATAAATCTTGGACAATGGTACAACACCCCATATGATAAAACCCACGATGTTTCCGTTTTCGCCAGTTACGAACTCAATAAAAAATGGAGTTTCAACTCCAATTTCGTTTTCCAGACCGGTCAGCCTACCAACTTTCCCATAGGACAATTTGAATTTCAAGGGTTAACGGTGCCGTTCTTTGGACAAAGAAATATAGAGCGCCTACCTAACTATCATAGAATAGATCTATCTGCAACCCTGGTCCCCAAAAAAAATATTGGTCGAAAATGGCAATCAGAATGGGTATTCAGCGTATATAACTTGTACAACAGGCGCAATGCGGCCTCAATCAATTTTAGACGAAATCAGGACACTGGCGTAAATGAAGCTGTAAGGACCTCCATTTTTGGTATAGTTCCTGCTGTCACTTATAATTTTAAGTTTTAAGAACATGAAAAAAATACTATTTCTCGTATTTATCATTCTAATTTTTACACGATGTGAAGATGTGGTGGAAATAGACGTACCCGAGGAAGAGCCAAGATTGATTGTAGATGCGCTGATTAGGGTAGATGAAAGTTTGCCTATTGTTAATGCAGTGATAAAAGTTTCCCTTACCAGTCCTTTTTTTGGTACAATTCCACCAGCCAACCTTAGGCAAATTTCCATAACAAACTTGGCCCTACCCACTACACCTAACCCAAACTTTATCATTCTAGAGGAGAATGAACCCGGTACGGGTATTTATGAAGTGCTGACTACCATAGACTTTTTTCAAGATGGAGAACTTCTTTTGCAGATAGACTACGAGGATCAAATATTTTTGGCAAGTACAAGGTATGTAAAAACGGTTCCGATAGATAATTTGGAACAAGGCAATGGAACTTTGTTCGAAGATGATGAAACCGAAATTATTATCACCTATACCGATGATGGCAGTCGGGAAGATTTTTATATTTTCGATTTTGATTTCGATGAATTTTTGGTGACGGAAGACACTTTCTTTCAAGGTCAGCAATTTCAGTTCTCCTATTTCTATGATCAGGACCTGCAACCTGGACAAGAAGTGGAAATCAGCATTCTTGGAGCAGATTTATCATTTTACAATTACATGAATCAGCTTATAGAACAAAGTGGTGATGATTTTAACCCTTTTGCAACCCCTGTAGCAACCGTAAGGGGCAATATCTCCAACTTTACCGATCTGGACAATATCGAATTCTTTGACAATGTTGATCTTCCCAACAACTTTGCGCTAGGTTATTTTGCTGTAGTTCAAGAATTTAAACAGACCATTACTATTGAAGAAAGGTAATATTCCACACTCGTAGACCAAATCATCAGCCACTTATTGCCTGAATGATCAAAATTATGATCAACGCGGTAATTCCCTGCAAAAAGGTTGCTGTTGTAAAACTCCTAAGTGCCGTCTTTACATTCATTTTTGAAAATTGGGTTACCACCCAAAAATAACTATCGTTTATGTGGGAGACCGTCATTGCACCGGCTCCTATGGCCAATACCGTAAGAGTTTTACCCATTGCAGAGTCTAGCCCCAAAGAGACGAGTAGAGGCGCCATAATGGCTGCCGTTGTAATGATAGATACCGTTGATGATCCTTGTGCGGTTTTAAGTATGGCGGCAATGCCAAACGCAACTAAAATTCCGCCCTGTACCATCTGGGCATCCAAGTTTATTAAACCGGCAATATCTGCTTGCCGCAATACATTACCGAAAGCACCGCCGGCACCGGTAATCAAGATAATAGATCCGGCATCCTTAAGAGCCGTTATCACCCATTTGGATCGCTCGTCCAAAGAAGCTTTTCTCCCTATATTAAATGCCAGCAAAGCTCCTATTAGCAAGGAAATTGTAGGGTCGCCCACAAAGTTTAAAATGCTATAGATGGTACCTTCACCAAAAGGATGGGTAGGATAATTAACAATAGATTTAAGAGCAATAAAGGTAATGGGAATCACAAGGGGTAAAAAAGCGGATATGGTAGTTACCTTATAGCCTGGTGTTTTTGGTGGTGGTGTTTCCTTACCCGGTAACTCATCAAAATCATCCTCTTCAATATGATGCGCTATGGACTTTCCTGCGAACCGTGCCCACAAATATCCTACAAGCGACACCGGGATGGCGACTAACATTCCAAAGAGAAATACCAACCCCAAATCTGCCTCCAAAACAGCAGCAGCTGCCAGAGGTCCGGGTGTTGGGGGAATAAAAACATGGGCGGTATACAGTCCGGTGGCCAAAGAAACCGCAAAAAGAAGCACAGGTAAACCCGTTTTCTTGCTCAGTGCCTTGTTTAGGGAAGAAAGAATTATGAAGCCCGAATCGCAAAATACAGGTATGGAGATTACAAAGCCGGTAATATTCATGGCCAAGGGCGAGCGCTTAAGGCCAATCCATTTTAATACGGAATCGGCTATAACTTTTGTGCCTCCTGTCCTTTCCAAAAATGCTCCGATAACCGTTCCAAAAGCTATAATCAAACCAATTGCCGAAAGCGTTTTACCAAAACCTTCCGTAATGGCACCTACTATAATACCAGATTCTTTTCCTAAAAGGCCGCCCGTAATCAATGCTGCAATGACCAAAGAAAATACAGGATGTACCTTAAACTTTACCGTTGCAATGATTATAAACAGAATTACGAAAAACAGAATCAGGAAAATTTCCATAGTACAAATTGAGTTGGCGGTGATTTTGGTTAAAACTCAAAACAGAGCATTCTGGTCTATGTTGCAGATTAACCAATACGATTTGCATAAATATATGCCATTATTCCTATTTTTGGAATTTGCACCCACAAATTCTAGACTCTATATCCTAAGGGTTCCAAAAAATAGTCAATAGCTCATGAAAACAGACAAAGTCTTATTGGTAAAAGGACTAAAATTTATCGCCTATACGGTAGCACTTATGTTTACGGCCCCATTTGCGCTATACCAAGCCTTCAAAAATCAGGGGCATCCATTGTATATCCCTGTACTTATTCTAGGGTTGATATTGGCCATAGCCGCCATGGGAATGGGGTTTTATAGTATTAAAATTCTGATGGACGCCATTTTCGGAAAAAAGAACAAGAACCGCAAAGCTTCGCAATAAACATCCATCCAAAATCCTTACGCATTATATTGCCCGCATCAGCGCAAGGTATTATCTTTGCAAGCTTATTGATGTTAAGATACATATGATAAAAATTACACTACCCGACGGAACAATAAAGGAGTACGCTGCTGGAAGCACACCTATGGATGTGGCCCAAAGTATTAGTGAAGGTTTGGCAAGAAACGTTATTTCGGCCATGTTCAATGACACAGTTGTTGAGACCGTTACCCCATTGACCCAAGACGGGAGTTTAGTTTTATATACTTGGAATAACGAAGAAGGAAAAAAAGCATTTTGGCATTCTACATCACATATCGTTGCCCAGGCATTAGAGAATTTGTATCCTGGAATAAAACTAACTATTGGTCCGGCTATTGAAAACGGTTTCTACTATGATGTGGATTTTGGGGAACATGCCGTTTCCGAAAAGGATTTTCCGGAAATAGAGAAAAGAGCCCTGGAAATAGCCCGTGGAAAGCATAGTTATAAAATGCGCGCCGTGTCCAAGGCCGATGCACTGGAATTCTATAAAGAGCAAGGCAATGAATACAAAATTGAGCTCATAGAGAACCTAGAGGATGGTACTATTACCTTCTGCGATCATGATACCTTTACCGATTTGTGTAGAGGTGGTCACATACCCAATACGGGAATTGTGAAGGCCATTAAAATATTGAGTGTTGCCGGGGCGTATTGGCGAGGCGATGAAAAAAATAAACAACTTACCCGTATCTATGGTATTTCCTTTCCTAAACAAAAAGAACTTACAGAATATCTTGCACTGTTAGAAGAGGCAAAAAAAAGAGACCACAGAAAGCTGGGCAAGGAACTGGGGCTTTTCACATTCTCCCAAAAAGTAGGTCTGGGACTTCCATTATGGCTCCCTAAGGGCGCTGCTTTAAGGGATCGGTTAGAGCAGTTTCTGAAAAAAGCGCAGAAAAAAGCTGGCTACGAAATGGTGGTAACACCTCATATCGGGCAAAAGGAATTGTACGTTACCTCTGGTCATTATGAAAAATATGGGGAAGATAGTTTTCAACCTATAAAAACCCCTAAGGCAGAAGAGGAATTTTTACTTAAACCGATGAACTGTCCGCATCATTGCGAAATATTCAACGCTCGGCCTTTTAGCTATAGAGAGCTACCCAAGCGCTATGCAGAATTCGGTACGGTATATCGCTATGAACAAAGTGGTGAGTTACACGGTCTAACAAGGGTAAGAGGGTTCACACAAGACGATGCCCATATTTTTTGTACCCCGGATCAACTAGATCAGGAATTTAAAAATGTAATAGACCTTTCGTTGTATGTTTTAAACTCATTGGGGTTCGAAAACTTTACCGCACAAGTCTCTATCCGCGATTTGGATAAGCCCGAAAAATACCTCGGGTCGGTAGAAAACTGGGAAAAAGCAGAAAATGCCATTATAAATGCAGCTACGGAGAAAGGGCTCGATTATAAAATTGAAACGGGTGAAGCTGCATTTTATGGGCCAAAGCTAGATTTTATGGTGAAAGATGCCTTGGGAAGAAACTGGCAATTGGGTACCATTCAGGTAGATTATAACTTGCCCGAACGCTTTGATCTCACTTATAAAGGTAGTGATAATGAGCTACATAGACCCATAATGATACATAGGGCGCCATTTGGAAGTATGGAGCGTTTTATCGCCCTTTTATTGGAACATACCGGTGGAAATTTCCCTTTATGGCTCATACCAGAGCAAGCTATCTTATTACCAATCAGCGAGAAGTATGAAAAATATGCTGAAAAAGTTTTAAATTCACTGGAAAATGACGAAATTCGCGCCCTCGTTGACAAGAGAAACGAGACCGTAGGGAAGAAAATACGTGAAGCTGAAATGAACAAGTTACCCTATATGCTGATCGTTGGTGAGAATGAGGAAAAAAACGGTACAATTTCGGTCCGAAAACACGGTGGTGAGGATTTGGGTTCCATATCAGTAAAAGATTTTGCCGAGTTGGTATCTAAAGAAATAAATAGTACCTTAAAGTCGTTTTAAAAAATAATTTTAATTAAAAAAATTAAGCCATAGCAATAAGAAGAAGATTTAGGCCCCAACCTAGAAGGGAAAATAAAAACCCGCACAATATCAATGCAAAAATTACATCTCCCAATGTTAGATTGGTAGGTGATAATGTAGAAGTGGGTGTATATTCCTTACAGGATGCAATAGCAAAATCTGATGAATTAGGACTTGACTTGGTTGAAATATCACCAAAGGCAGATCCACCCGTTTGCAAAATTATTGATTACAAAAAATTCCTTTACGAACAAAAGAAGCGAGAAAAAGCCATGAAGGCCAAAGCCTCTAAAGTAGTCGTTAAGGAAATTAGGTTTGGTCCCCAGACGGATGACCACGATTATGAGTTTAAAAAGAAACATGCAGAGAAGTTCTTAAAAGATGGGGCCAAATTAAAAGCCTATGTTTTCTTTAAAGGACGTTCTATAGTATACAAAGATCAAGGAGAAATATTATTGCTGAGGCTTGCCCAGGAATTGGAAGAATATGGAAAGGTAGAACAAATGCCCAAGCTTGAAGGCAAGCGAATGACCATGTTCATTGCTCCCAAAACAAAAAAGTAAATAAGCGAGATAAACCATAAACTAGGAAGAAAATGCCTAAGATGAAAACAAAATCCAGTGCCAAAAAGCGTTTTAAGCTTACCGGTACCGGTAAAATCAAAAGAAAGCACGCTTTTAAGAGCCACATTCTTACGAAGAAATCTAAGAAGCGTAAGCTAAAGTTAACACACGATACCTTGGTACACCAAGCTGATGTTAACAGTATTAAAGAACAATTACGTTTAAAGTAATTGTTTACAGGTAATTATTAACCATGGAGTTAGGCCTTTAAAGAACCATTAATTTGGACGCCTACTACAAAAAAAATTAAAATTATGCCAAGATCAGTAAATTCAGTTGCTTCTAGAGCCCGAAGAAAAAAGGTGATGAAGCAAGCCAAAGGTTACTTTGGAAGACGTAAAAACGTTTGGACAGTAGCCAAAAATGCGGTTGAAAAAGCAATGACATATGCTTATAGAGACCGTAGAAACAAAAAAAGAAGTTTTCGTGCCCTATGGATTACGCGTATAAACGCTGGTGCCAGATTACACGGAATGTCCTATTCCCAGTTTATGGGGAGGGTAAAAGCCAATAACATAGAGCTTAACCGAAAGGTTTTAGCAGATTTGGCCATGAACCACCCAGAGGCTTTTAAGGCCATTGTGGACAAAGTAAAATAATAATAGATTTATCTCGCCTAAAAATCCTGCCTCAAAAAGGCGGGATTTTTTTATGCCCTTTTAATAGCGGAAATGGAAAGACTTACACTCTTCCCCTTCAGCATTAAGTCACCAATTATTTTATGTGTAAAACTTGGGGAAAGGCTTAGTTTTTGAAGAAGTTGCTGGGATACTAGCAACTTTTCATTGTAAACGTTGCACTGATCCTGTATGCGGGCAGCCGTATTTATAACATCTCCATGGTAAGCCAACTCTTTTTTTAT
Organism: Spongiimicrobium sp. 3-5; assembly: GCF_046557915.1. Taxonomy (NCBI): domain Bacteria; kingdom Pseudomonadati; phylum Bacteroidota; class Flavobacteriia; order Flavobacteriales; family Flavobacteriaceae; genus Spongiimicrobium; species Spongiimicrobium sp. 3-5. The sequence continues at coordinate 120,845 of NZ_JBHEBG010000004.1, read as the reverse complement.
GCTACCCACTTCAACCACAATTAATTTTCCGCCATGAACCCCTGCCTTAAATTCTGGAACGGTATCGTATTTTTTTAGATAATACCCACTTCTTTTCTGTATTCTATCCTGAAAAGCAAAGAACAGTGCTATGCAATTATTGTTTTTTATGGCTTTCTTAAAATCCCAACTTACTACAGCTTCGTCCCCTACATATTGATATACCTCAGCAAAATGCCGGTTCAGAGTACTATTAAGGTCCAAAAAACAGTCTTGTATCAATTGGCTATATTTAAAATGACCCAAAGTTTCAGCAATGGTCGTGGAAGATCTCAGATCTAAAAACATAAATACCTTATCTTCTTCCCTAGGCTTTCTATACCGTCCAATCAATAATTTAAAGAAAACACCTTTGCCAAATTTTTCATTTACAATTTTTAGAAATGAAAACACCAAAGAGAATATTCCAAAATAAAGTACTGTTAACCAAAAGACCTTATTGGTACGCCACCATCCCTTTTCATTGGGTAAATCTAGGTCCATACGCACCTCGGCCACATCCATAATCATGGTTAAAGATGCAATGAGTACTATTAAATAAATGATGGTTCTAATAATTATGGAAAGCCCCAAATAAAGTTTTTTTATGAGGTACTTATCGAATAGGAATTCTATGAGAGCATAGAAGAAACCTATAAAAATGCCCAGGAAGACCCCAAAATCTAACCATTGGGTAATGGAAACATCAAAATCCCGATCGAGGATAAGCCCCTGTTCCTGATTTATAGCATAATATCTAATTAGAATAAAAAAACAGAAGACGAAAGACCAAAATACGATGGCCGCGAATAGTAATCTAAGAAACTCTTTTAAGTTTTCTTTCAAGGTATTGTAGGTTTAGATTGGTTCAAAACAAAGTTACAGCAATATTTTTGTAGTCTTTGTTAATGTCCAAAACAGCTGATTACCAAACTTCTGCCCGAAGCGTTATTTCTGTGCTCACAAAGATAAATACCTTGCCATGTCCCCAAGTTTAGTCTTCCTTGGGTTACTGGTACCTGAACTGAGGAACCCATTAAGGAGGCCTTTATATGGGCCGGCATATCATCTGGACCCTCATAGGTATGTATGTAATACGGTGCATCTTCCGGCACCATAACGTTTATGTGACTTTCAAAATCTGTTCGTACCGTTGGGTCTGCATTCTCATTAATGGTAAGGCTGGCAGAGGTGTGCTTTATAAATACAGTTAACATCCCAGTAGACACTTGTTTTATCTGTGGCATTGCCTTAAGTACGGTATCCGTAATTAAATGAAACCCCCTCACAAAAGAGGGTAGTCGCACTTCTTCTTGAAAAAAAATCATTATGTTCCCTTTTTACCTATAGATTTCACTAAAATAATACAAAGTTTACCCACCAACCCTATAAAATCAACCTATATAAAATACCTTTGCCATCTTAAAACCGACGTAGATGGATTTATCAAATATAAAAATGGTGGTTACCGATATGGATGGTACGCTTCTAAATTCTAGCCATGAAGTAAGTCCGCTCTTTTTTGAGCTTTTTGAAGAATTAAGAAAAAGGGACATTCTTTTTGTTGCAGCAAGCGGAAGGCAACACAGCAGTATTGTAAACAAATTGCACCCCATTAAGGACGATATTGTGGTAATCGCTGAGAACGGTGGTTTTATGATGCAGCGAGAACAGGAATTATTGGCTACACCCTTGGATCGCGATACCTTATCCAAACTACTGAAGATCGTATCACAAATTGAGGGCGCTTACCCCGTATTTTGTGGTAAGAACGATGCCTTTCTAAAAGGTGATTCCGAGCATTTTATAGAAATGTTGAAACAGTACTACAGCGAATTTACCTTGGTGGAGGATCTTATGGATTACCACGGGGAAATTCTGAAAATTGCAGTCTATCATTTTATAAATTCTGAGCAACACATTTATCCTGCTGTGATGCATCTAGAGGATGAACTTAAAGTAAAGGTATCTGGTGAGAACTGGGTAGATCTTTCACATAAAAATGCCAATAAAGGCTTTGCGGTTAAAAAACTACAAGAAGAAAACAATATACATCCTAATGAAACCCTAGTATTTGGTGATTACAACAACGATTTGGAAATGTTGGGCAGGGCACATTTTAGCTTTGCCATGGCCAATGCCCACCCAAATGTATTGAAGGCTGCCAACTATAGAACATTAAGTAATGATGAGTTTGGTGTAGAAAAGGTATTGGAACAACTGTTGTCCCATAAATCTTAAGTCTTCTGTTTCTTTTTACGCGCTGCCGGAAACAATACGTTATTCAAAATAAGGCGATATCCGGGCGAGGTGGGATGCAATTCCAATTCCGTCTTTGGATCCCCTACCCTATGCTGGTAATCTTCCGGATCGTGGCCCCCGTAAAAAGTAAAAAAACCTTTTCCTTTTATCCCATGAATGTAGCGGGCCTCACCGTTTATCCTATTTTCGCCTAGCACCATAACCGTTGGCTTTATTTGCTCTCTTGTAAAAGAGGTTGTCTGTCCCATAAAGCCTTTTACGAGCGCCGTGTGGTTTTGACAAAGCATAGTAGGTACAGGATCCCACTTTGCGGAAAAATCCATTAGGGAAAAATAGTCGGATTCCTTGGGTACGTTTCTACGTTTGTTGGTCATGTCGATAGAAGAAAATTCGTATCGTGACGGGTTACGTTCCAAAATAAAATTGGTAAAGGCAAATGTTTTGTCATAATCCAATCTCGACTGGTAGTTGGGGTCCGAGGCGTCGCCATCGAACATTGGTTCGCAAATATCTACTCCATCGGCAGCAAGGGCAATATCAAAACTATCGGTTGCAGAACACATAGCGAACATAAACCCACCTCCAATGACGTAGTTACGTATTTTTTGGGCAACCGCCCCTTTTTCCTCTGAAACTTTGGAGAACCCCAATTTGGAGGCCAAGGCCTCTGCTTGCTGTTTCCCCTCCAAATACCAAGGTGCCGCTCTATAGGCACCATAGAATTTGCCATACTGTCCGGTAAAATCTTCGTGGTGTAAATGTAACCAATCGTACAACGCCAATTTATTGTCCAATACTTCTTCATCGTAAACCGTTACATACGGAATTTCAGCATAAGAAAGTACCATGGTAACTGCATCATCCCAAGGCTGGTTTCCTTTAGGGGAATAAACGGCTATTTTAGGGGCTTTCTCCAGTACAACAGCTTCCTGATTTTTAGAAGGACTGCTAATGGTTTCTAAAATCTTTTGGGCCTCACTATCCGACAAAATTTCAAAAGATACCCCTCTTATTTGGCATTCTTTCCTAATGTTATCGCCATCGGGCAATAAAAAAGAACCTCCTCTATAGTTAAGTAACCACTGTACTTTCTGCTGTTTGGTCAGTACCCAATACGTTATTCCGTAAGCCTTAAGATGGTTTATCTGACTTTCGTCATCCATGGGAATAAGGATACTAGATGCATACATATTGTATGCACTAACAAAGAGAAAAAGAAAAGTTAGGCTAAACTTGCAAAAGCCACAAGTCCTTGTAGCACGGCTTAATTTTTTTATATAGTTAAAAAGGTACGTCATTATTATCATTGGGGTCTAGGCCTTCGTTCATAGAACTTCCAAAAGCTTGTCCCGGATCGGGAAGGTTTTTGGTTATGAACGGATTCTCCTCATCGGCATTCATCTTTGACTGAAACTCAAATGGAGAATCAAAGTCATCTAAATTATCGAATTTACCTAGTTGTCCAATGAACTTTAACCTAATATTATCTAAACCGCCATTTCTATGCTTGGCGACAATAAACTCTGCTTGCCCTTGTGTGGGAGTACGTTCCTCATCGTCCCACTCGTCAATCTTATAGTATTCTGGTCTATAAATAAAGGATACGATATCTGCATCTTGCTCAATGGCTCCGGATTCCCTTAAATCCGATAGTATGGGTCTTTTGCTACCACCACGGGTCTCCACGGCCCTAGATAATTGGGATAGTGCTATGACGGGGACATTCAGTTCCTTAGCCAGTGCTTTTAAATTTCTCGAAATTGTAGAAATCTCCTGCTCGCGATTTCCGCCTTTTTGGCTACCACCGGCGGTCATCAACTGCAAATAATCTATAACTACCAATCGTATACCGTGTTGGGAGGCCAACCTTCTTGCCTTTGCCCTAAGGTCAAAAATAGATAAGGACGGGGTATCATCTATAAATAAGGGAGCTTTTTCCAACGCTTTTACCTTAACGTTTAACTGCTCCCATTCATGTTTTTCCAATCTTCCCGTTCTCAACTTTTCCGATGACAATCCTGTTTCAGAAGAGATAAGTCGGGTAATTAATTGCACAGAGGACATTTCCAGGGAAAAGAAAGCTACAGGAATATCGGAGTTTACCGCCATATTCCTTGCCATGGAAAGGGTAAGCGCCGTTTTTCCCATACCAGGACGGGCAGCAATTATCACCAAATCACTGGGTTGCCATCCGGAAGTTAATTTATCTACCTTATCAAAACCAGATGGTATGCCACTTAAACCTTCTTTATTTGCAATTTCCTCAATACGCTTCTTTGCCTGTATTACCAGATTTTGGGCCGTCTCTGCGGAGCGCTTCAGGTTACCTTGTGTTACATCATATAATTTAGATTCGGCATTGTCCAATAAATCAAAAACATCTGTACCATCATCATAGGCATCCTCTATAATTTCGTTGGAAATTTTAATCAAACTTCGCTGTATGTATTTTTGAAGAATTATACGAGCATGAAACTCAATATGTGCGGATGAGGCCACTTTTTGGGTAAGTTTTATCAAGTAAAAATCCCCGCCTACGGCCTCTAACCGCCCGTCTTGCTTTAATTGGGAAGAAACGGTTAATAAATCCACTGGTTCGGAGGTTTCGAAGAGTTTAAAGATGGCTTCGTAGATATGGCGATGGGCATCTTTATAAAATACATCTGGATGTAGGATATCTATTACTTCATCCACTCCTTTTTTATCTATCATCATAGCGCCCAACACAACTTCCTCTAAATCAACAGATTGAGGGGGTATTTTACCCCGTTCCAAGCTAATTAAAGTGGATTTGTCTATTTTACGACCAACAATTGGGCTAGATTTTTCCATGGGTGCTAAAGTATGCAATTAACCTTAAGTTAACATGTATGGCAATACTTACGATATCAACCGGTGGTTAACAATTTACTTGTTGATAAGTTACGAAATTGTGTTCATAACCAAAAAAATCCGGTAAGTTGATTTCCCGGATTTTTTTAAAGTTGTGAAAAACACGGACTACCCGTTAAATACACCCATATTGGCATACTTATCCATCCGTGATTTTACTAAATCTTTTGGTGATAACTTTTTTAGTTCTTCGTATCGGGTAGAAATTTTGTTCTTTACAATTTCAAAAGTCTTATCTCTATTGGAGTGGGCACCTCCTACAGGTTCCCTAACAATTTCATCGATAAGTTTTAATTTTTTCATGTCCGTGGCGGTAAGCTTCAATGCATCGGCTGCCTGTTCCTTGTACTCCCAGCTTCTCCATAAAATTGAAGAGCAAGACTCGGGGGATATAACCGAGTACCACGTATTTTCCAACATAAGTACCTTATCTCCTACCCCAATACCCAGAGCGCCACCAGACGCACCTTCACCTATAATAACCACAATGATGGGTACTTTTAAGCGGGTCATCTCAAGAATGTTTCTGGCAATTGCCTCTCCCTGACCACGTTCCTCGGCTTCAATTCCCGGGTATGCTCCCGGGGTGTCTATTAAACAGACTACCGGTAACCCAAACTTCTCAGCAGATTTCATTAAACGCAATGCCTTTCTGTACCCTTCCGGATTGGCCATACCAAAATTACGGTACTGCCTGGTTTTAGTATTATACCCTTTTTGTTGACCAACGAACATATAACTTTGATCACCAATTTTACCCAAACCGCCAATCATGGCTTTATCGTCCTTTACGTTTCTATCGCCGTGTAATTCTAAAAAAGTGTCCCCACAAATTGCATTTATATAATCTAATGTATATGGCCTATTTGGGTGTCTAGAGAGTTGCACCCTTTGCCATGCAGTAAGGTTTTTGTAAATGTCCTTTCGGGTCTCTTGCAGCTTTTTTTCTATTTGTTTACAGGTCTCGGTAACATCAACATCGCTCTCTTCGCCAATTACCATGCATTTATCAAGCTGTTCTTCCAGTTCTTTTATTGGAAGTTCGAAATCCAAATATTCCATGAATGTTCAGGTTTAGTTTATATCAACGGACAAATATAAATCTTTTAAACGAACCCTAATAGTCCCGTTATTTTTTAATTCGCCTTCTATTTTTTAAAACTCCATTTGCCAATACCGTAGCTAAAATGATTAGTGCCCCTAAATAAAACAAGGCATTCATACGCTCCGTATCGCCAAAAAGCAACAGTGCCAATACAATTCCGTAAATGGGTTCCAAGCTTGTGGTAAGCATTACCGTGTACGGACTTATATATCGCATCACTTTTACCGAAACTATAAAGGCATAAGCCGTGCAAATGGAACCCAACAAGAATAGGAAAAACCAATCGTTGTATGAAAGTTGAAAAAAACCTGGGGTAAACCCATTTAAGAATCCCAAATACAAGGTTATGAGCAGTACACCTGTTCCCATCTCATAAAATGAGATTAAAGAGGGCCTTTCCGATTTTATCAATTTACCATTAATCAGCGAAAAAATAGAGGCCAACAGAGCAGATACGGCTCCTAAAACTATCCCTTCAAGATATTGGGCTTCTACATTGAAAATGATATAAAGGCCCAATACCACCAAAAAACCAAAAACAATTTCGTACCAAATAATCTTTCTGGTATACCAAAGTGGTTCTAAAAGTGCCGTAAAAAAAGGGCCCGAAGATACTGCCGCCAAGGCAATGGAAACATTGGAAACTTTTATAGACCTAAAAAAAGTAATCCAATGCAAAGCAAGGACCACCCCTGCAATGAGCAACATAAGAAGTGTTTTCGGTGGCACCTTAATTTTGTACTTTTTAACTACCATAAAAACAGCAATAATTATTAGTGCTATCAGCATTCTATACCATACTAGTGGAAGTGCCTCTATGGTAATGAGCTTTCCCAAGATGGCTGTAAAGCCCCAAATAAATACAATGAAGTGAAGATGTAAATAACTCTTTAACCTAGCGTTTGGCATGTTGTAGTAGGTAAAGCCCCAAAAGACCAAATGCCAAATTGGGAATGAGGATGGCCATTAGGGGTGGAAAGCCAGATTGTTCTGCCAGTGTGCCAAAAACTTTATCGAAAAAAATATAGATAAATGCAACCCCAATACCAAAGGCAAGGTTAATGCCCATTCCACCTCGGCGTTTTACCGAAGAAACTGCCACGGCTATTATGGTGAGGATAAAAGCCGTAACCGGGAGTGCCCAACGCTTATACTTCACCATAATATATGTATTGATATTGGATGCTCCTTTTCTTTTTTGGGTTTCGATAAAGGAATTAAGTTCTACCAGGTTTTTAGTTTCCGCAATGTAGGATACCGGTGTTAGGTCTTCAATCTTAAAGGTAAAAATAGTATCTAACCTTCTTTTTGTTTCCACCACTTCGGACTTTTCGCCGATAGAACGTTTTACGTAAGAAGTAAGTCGGTATATCGTATCATTTGGAAGCCATCTAATATTGGCAGCAGATATCTTATAATCCAAGGTATTCTCTTCGTTAAAATGTTCAAAAGTAAAGTTATAACCTATCTGCCGAGCCGGATCAAAACTACTAACATAGATAAAATCGTTCTCGTTCAACTGGTTAAAAATATTACTGGTAACCCTGTCTTGTTTACCTTTTTTGAGGTACTTGTATTTAAATTCATTAAATCCTTTGCTGGCATTGGGAACAATGAACATCCCCATAAAAAACATGATTACCGCAATAATAGAGGCTCCTATTAAATAGGGGCGTAAAAATCTTCCGTAAGAAACCCCAGAACTTAATATTGCCACAATTTCGGTATTGTTGGCCAACTTTGAGGTAAAGAAAATTACGGAAAGGAACAAAAAAATAGGAAACAGCAGGCTGCCGATGTAAATGGTAAAATTAAGGTAGTAGAACAGAATTTCATTCAGCGGTGCCTCATTATCTATCATTTTTCCTATCTGCTCTGCCAAATTGGCCATAATGCCAATAGGTATAAAGAGCAGAAGCATCACTGTAAAAGTGGCCAAATAGCGTTTTAGTATGTATTTGTCTAGAATGGTCAAGATTACAGCCTTTTATCCATTTGTTTTACCATGGTATCTTTCCATGCACGGAAATCCCCTGCTAAAATATGCTTTCTTGCCTCGCGAACCAACCACATGTAGAACCCAAGGTTATGGATCGTAGCAATTTGTTTGCCCAAATATTCGTTTGCAGCAAAGAGATGCCTTAAATATGCCTTGGTATATTCCCGGTCTACAAAGGTCGTTCCCATATCGTCCAAAGGCGAAAAATCATCTTCCCATTTCTTGTTTTTGATATTGATAGTACCATGGGCAGTAAACAACATACCGTTTCTGGCGTTTCTTGTGGGCATTACACAATCGAACATATCTATACCCAATGCTATATTTTCCAATATATTTATAGGTGTTCCAACACCCATTAAATATCGAGGCTTGTCTTCCGGAAGTATATCGCAGACCACTTCTGTCATTGCATACATTTCCTCCGCCGGTTCACCCACAGAGAGTCCCCCAATGGCATTTCCTTCTGCACCAGCATTTGCAATGTATTCTGCCGATTGCTTACGAAGATCGGTATAGGTAGAACCCTGTACAATAGGGAAAAAGGCCTGAGAATAACCGTACTTATAAGGTACCTTTTCCAGATGGGAAATGCATCGATCTAACCATCTATGGGTCATATGCATAGACCGCTTCGCATAATTATAATCGCATGGGTAGGGCGTGCATTCGTCAAAAGCCATTATAATATCGGCACCTATAACACGCTGAATTTCCATGACATTCTCTGGTGTAAACACATGGTAAGACCCGTCTATGTGCGATTTAAACCGTACACCCTCTTCCTTGATTTTTCTGTTGTCCGACAAAGAGTATACCTGATACCCCCCACTGTCCGTAAGAATATTGCGATCCCAACCCATAAATTTATGAAGTCCGCCCGCTTGTTCCAAAATATGTGTTTTGGGCCTAAGGAACAGGTGATACGTGTTTCCCAGAATAATATCGGGGTCTATTTCTTCCCTAAGTTCCCGTTGATGCACTCCTTTGACGGAAGCTACTGTACCGACCGGCATAAAAATGGGCGTTTCTATGGTTCCGTGATCCGTTACAACCTCCGCTGCACGTGCTTTACTTTTAGGGTCTGTATGCTGTAAGGTGAATTTCAAATAATATTATTAAAGCAGCAAATATAGCAACTCATCCGCATTACTTCCTTAACAAAAAAATAAAGTTCGTAAAACTTTGGGTCCGTTAATAAAATGTAATAACTCAGCTTGTATAGCCAAAAGTTTGCAACTACTTTTGGGGACAATTAAATAAAGACGAAACATGCAAGAATTACAAGATCTGGTTGTACAGACCCGCAGGGACATTCTGCGAATGGTGCATAAGGTAAATTCTGGACACCCCGGTGGATCTCTAGGTTGTACCGAATTTTTTATTGCGCTGTATCACAAAATCATGAACCTTAAGGATGGGTTTGATATGGATGGAAAGGATGAAGACCTCTTTTTTCTCTCCAATGGGCATATTTCCCCAATTTTCTATAGCACCTTGGCACGAAAAGGATATTTTCCCGTAGAGGAAATGAACACCTTTAGATTGATAGATTCTCGTCTTCAAGGACATCCCACAACACATGAGGGCCTACCGGGTGTCCGTACTTCTTCCGGATCTTTGGGACAAGGCATGTCCGTTGCCATTGGAGCGGCTTTAGCCAAAAAATTGAATAACGACCCACATTTAATCTATAGTCTTCATGGTGACGGTGAACTCCAAGAAGGTCAGAACTGGGAAGCTATCATGTATGCTGCCGGCTACAAGGTAGACAATCTTATTTCTACCATAGATTTGAACGGCCAACAGATCGACGGTTCTACAGATACCGTTTTACCCATGGGAGATCTCAAAGCAAAATTTGAAGCCTTTGGATGGGATGTACTGGAAATAAAAGCCGGTAACGACCTAGATGCCATTATAAAGGGAATGACGGAAGCCAAATCTAGAACGGGCAAGGGCAAACCAGTATGTGTATTATTACATACCGTAATGGGCCATGGTGTAGATTTTATGATGTATACCCATGCCTGGCATGGAAAAGCTCCTAATGACGAACAGTTAGCAGTGGCGTTGGAACAAAATCCGGAAACTTTAGGGGACTATTAATCAAGAGAAGACATGAAAAAATATACAGACTCGGGTAAAAACGATACAAGAAGTGGTTTTGGTGCCGGACTGGCAGAATTGGGAAGATCAAATCCTAATGTGGTAGCCCTATGTGCCGATTTAATAGGTTCCCTGAAAATGGAAAAGTTTATCGAGGAAAACCCTGAGCGATTCTTCCAAATAGGAATTGCTGAGGCCAATATGATGGGCATTGCCTCTGGCCTAACCATTGGTGGAAAAATACCTTTTACGGGTACTTTTGCCAACTTTTCTACCGGAAGGGTCTATGATCAGATTAGACAGTCCATAGCATACTCTGGTAAAAATGTAAAAATTTGTGCTTCGCACGCCGGACTTACCTTAGGGGAAGATGGGGCAACGCATCAAATTTTGGAAGATATCGGTTTAATGAAAATGTTACCGGGAATGACCGTAATTAACCCCTGTGATTATAACCAGACCAAAGCTGCAACCATTGCCATTGCAGATCATGAAGGCCCTGTTTATCTAAGATTTGGAAGACCCAAAGTGGCCAACTTTACTGCCGCCGATCAGAAATTTGAAATTGGGAAAGCTATCTTGTTAAACGAAGGTACGGATGTAACAATCGTAGCCACTGGTCATTTGGTATGGGAAGCTCTAATTGCTGCGGAAACTTTGGAAGGTCAGGGAATCTCGGCCGAAGTCATTAATATCCATACCATAAAACCTTTGGATGAAGAGGCGGTGTTAAAATCTGTTAAAAAAACCGGCTGTATCGTTACCGCAGAGGAACATAATTATCTTGGAGGTTTAGGCGAAAGTATAGCCAGAACCCTTGCGGTACAGCTTCCTACGCCACAAGAATTTGTTGCTACCCAAGATACTTTTGGAGAAAGTGGCACACCAGAGCAGTTGATGGACAAATACGGATTAAACAATAAAGCCATAACCAAGGCCGTTTTGAAAGTGTTGACAAGAAAGTAAGTGATACCGTTATTTGGTATTCACTTACCAAAAAACAAGACACTTATTATGAAAAAAACACTTCTAGTGGTGGTTTGCGCTTTTATAAGCGTTGCCACTTTTGCACAAAATGATTCGGGATTTGGTATTAAAGCCGGACTTAACTACAATCAGAATGGCGATCTAAGCTTTAGGCAGGTACAAACTGCCGGCGAGGATGTAATTGCCGGTTCCGATGGTAAAGTAGGTTTTCATGTGGGTTTCTTTGGTAAACTGGATTTACCAAAGATCTATCTAAAACCAGAATTGGTCTACACCAAGACCAAAAGTAGTTATGATGTGGACGGCGCCACCAATGACTACGATATTTCCAAGTTAGATCTCCCTGTACTATTAGGTTACAAAATTATTGGGCCCTTAAGTATTTTTGCAGGACCCGCCTTTCAGTATACATTGAACAACGACCTTGATGGATTGGAAGTAGATGATGTAAAAAACGATTTTACTGTAGGGCTTAACGTTGGAGTTGCCGTAAGTGTAGGCAATATTGGGGTTGATGTGCGCTATGAAAGAGGATTCTCCGAAAATGAAGCCAATTTTATTGGAAACAACGTAACGGATATCGCTGGAAGGGTAGACTCTAGACCTTCTCAAATTATCTTCGGATTATCCGTAAAACTGTAAGTCTTTATCAAAAAATGAAAACTAAAAAGCCCTAACTGTTGTTAGGGCTTTTTTTATGTCTTATTCCTTCTTCTTTTAAAAATTATCGGGATCCAAATAATCTGGAGTACCATCGCCATCCGTATCCGGAAAGGTCAGCGTACCGTCATCATTTATTATAATTTCCTCACGAGTCCTAGTACCATCACCATCATCGTCCGGGTCACCAAAATTGGGGAAACGCTGAAAATCTTCACCGTCTATATCCGTATTGTCATTGTAAAGGTAACCATCACCATCCAAATCCTCCAAAATTGAGGGTATTCCATCACCATCATGATCTGTATCATTGACCGTATATAGGTCTACCGTAAAAATCATCGGACTGTAAGCAGGTATTGACCCTGACCCACTTGAATTGAAAAAGCCTAGTCCAGAAGGAAATATCATCATCCCTATCCCATAGTCCTCAACACTGAATGTACCATCCGGGTTTACGGTAGGAGGTCCTCCCGCCTTAAACATATGTGTACCCTCGGCAAAACCGCGAGCTCCCTGTAGCGGGCCTTGCAGGGTTGCCAAATCGAACCAAATAGGCACATTTAACGATCCATCGAACACATTGCCATTTAAAAGACTTCCTTGATACCGAACAAAGGAAGAATCTGCAACGGTAAGGCCTTCTCCGATTCCTTCCCGTGCTTCCAAATAATACATGGTATGTGTTACGGTTTCCTCCTCTGATAAACCAAACTCGCTAGAGGATACGGAAATTTCTAAATCCTCTACCTGCTGACGTAATGGAATTTTTCCTGCATTATCCCCTGCAATTGTATCTATTTTAATTCTAAAATCGAAATCGGCAGGAGGACTTGCAAACTCTTCATAATTATAAAAATGGGTGTCCAAAAACGCAATTATTTCCGCCGCGTCCTCTGCTTCAACTTCTGCCAATGTTCTTGGGGGAACAACTTCTATACCCGGGTCATCGTCCTTTTTACAAGACCCAAATATTACAATCATAGTTAGAAAAAAAACTACTTTATTCTTCTTCATCTTTTTCTTTTAAGCGCTGCAAGATACAATTTTCCCCTATTTTTGTATAAGCCGTTAACAAAGATTTTCGATTGTACATGCGTATAGACAAATACTTGTGGAGCACACGATACGTTAAGACCCGTAATATGGGCACGGAGGCCTGTAAAAAAGGTCATGTTAAGGTTAACGGCCAAACTGTTAAACCGTCTCGCGAGGTTTTTCCGATGGACAATATTGTGCTTAGAAAGAACCAGATAAATTATGAGTTTACCGTTTTAGACGTTCCAAAAAGCAGGGTCGGAGCAAAATTGGTCGATATCTATAGAAAAGATACCACCCCTAAAGAGGCCTTTGCCGCCAACGAACTTTTAAAGTTATCCAAGGACCATTACCGAAGTAAAGGTAGCGGGAGACCTACAAAAAAAGACCGCAGGGATATGGATGATTATTTAGATGATGAAAGTGAGTAACACTCTTCTGGGTGGCGTACGTAACAAGTGATGCTTCATTCAGCATCTATTTTTATGCCAATGGCCCTAGAAACCTTTCGGAATTCCATAAAACTAACGACAGCGTAAGGAACTGTTTTTTATATTTGACAAGAAATCTGGTCTATAATGCACAATAAAATACTCTCACATCAGGAAATACAACATAAAATACGGCGTATTGCCTATCAGATTTATGAAGCCAATGTTGAAGAGAAGCAGATCATAATAGCCGGTATTGATGGTGGTGGATTGCAATTTGCAAAAAAAATAGGTGCTGTCTTAAAAAAAATTACCGAAGCGGATATTGTTCTTTGTAAGGTAAGTATGAACAAAACAGATCCGCTGAAAAGTGGCGTTTCTACCTCAATTGCCGAAGATGGATATACCAATAAATCAGTTGTATTGGTAGATGATGTACTAAACTCGGGCACTACTCTGATCTATGGGGTGCACCATTTTCTAAAAACTCCGCTAAAACGTCTTAAGACTGCGGTCTTAGTAAATCGGAACCACAAAAAATATCCGGTAAAGGCAGATTATAAGGGCATTTCCTTATCTACCTCTCTGCACGAAAACGTAAAGGTTGTATTTAAAACCAGAAACGACTCCGTATACCTAGACTAGGGAGGTCTTTATTTCTTCCACGATATCTTCAGGCGTTTTATTGTCGGAACTTATGACATTTGTTGCTTTGGAGTAAAACGGACTTCTCTCGAACAAGTGTTTGCCAAAAAACTCAGGAAGATCATTAGTGCCTATGTCTTTTATTAGGGGTCTATGATCCTTTTCGGCGCCTAACCTTTTAACAAGTTCCATAATAGATACCTTTAAATAAAACACGTTCGGGGTGTTTTCCAGAATGGCATCCATATTACCACTGTAACAAGGAGTACCCCCGCCAGTAGATAAAACAAAATTCTTGGATTCCGTTAGCACTTCCTTTAAATAAAAATGCTCCTTTTTACGGAAAAAAAGCTCCCCTTTGGTTTCAAACATCTCGGAAACGGACATGCCCATGGCGTCCTCCATATACGAATCCAAATCTAGGAAGGTGTACTTCAATTCATTGGCCAACAGCTGGCCCACGGTAGTTTTTCCACTACCCATATATCCTACCAAAACAACTTGCATATGCAAAAAAATTATCTAAAGTTGAGTGATTTTCAGGGGATAACAAAGAAAACACAAATTTCTCTAAAAATCGTCTTGTAAAATAGATAATTGATATTATATTTGCACCCTCTTAAGGCACACCTTAGGTATATTTTAACAGTACTGTTGAATTTGACAAATTGACCTGGTAGCTCAGTTGGTAGAGCATCTCCCTTTTAAGGAGAGGGTCCTGGGTTCGAGCCCCAGCCAGGTCACGGAATAAGCAAAAAGCCCATCTTTGAGATGGGCTTTTTTGATTTTTAGGTTTCACCATTAAACTGGGTAGTACCTTACTTATTGAAAATATACCAGTAAATGGCTAACTTCTTCCACATCGGGTATTTCACCTGCACCAAAAGTATTTCCGTTGATATGGTAAACAACCGGAATCACAAGAGCTACCTCTTGGGTCAATATGCACGAAGGGTGTAAAATGGTAGCATTAATGGTACCATCTCCTCCTGCAATCAACACATTGTCCGCTCCATTGGAAGCTCCTATCGGTGGACTTATCGTATTTACCAAATCGGTGGCCCCTACTATTGGTTCACCAATTTTTTTTGTTTTGTTGAGAAACGCCAGCCAAACAGAATAAGTACCATTAGGGATCATTCCTTCCAATGCAATCTCCACAGTAGAAGAAGCACCGTTGCAGTTAACTGTAAAGATTCCTCTGGCGGCTTGCCACTCGGATAAATTAACATGGTGACCGTCAGGAGCTTTTATCGCTGTCAAAAGACCAATAGGAGGTTGAAAGAAGTTTGCTGCATATAATAATTCACTAGAACTGAGAGGCGCATTCCCATCTTGACCCCTGATTTCATCAAAAATATCCACATTTGCAATATTCAAATGCGCTTCCGCAGGTTGTGCTCTAATTACAAAATCGACCATTGTTGTCTGGTTGGACATTACATTTACGGTCGTCGGATTGACCGAAATAGGCTCGGTGGACAAAGGCAATTCCATTGCAACATCGTATGAACCTAAGCCCATTGTGTTCATAGTAAAAACGCCATCTGTGTTCGTTTCCTTAGTATTATTTTCTGTACCCTTACTAAGGGTAATTAAGGTACTTGGATAAGGGTTGCCATTTTCATCCTTTACCGTCCCTTGCACCTTTCCCGTTTCTATGAGATCCGGATTGCCATTTTGGTCAGGACCGTCACTGCTACAGCCAGCGTGTAGCATGGTCAAAAAAAGAATTGATAAGATAAGTGATACAAATGATTTAACATTTGCAGGATAAGCATCCCCAGAAGGTGCTTCACATTTTAAAAGTTCTGTCGTTCTCATAACGCTATTTTTATATTGTTAATTGCTTTTTAAAATCTTGTTTGCAGATACTCCAAAATTAGAATCATGGCTTTTGGTAGACTAACAAAAGGGTTCCATTTGCTAACATCATGATACCAAAACCAAAAAAGAGCAACGATTTGCATAGAATATGTTGTGTTCTCTTCAACAATTTTGAAGCCTTGGAAGATTTCACTACATTTAGATAAGCCATAAAACACTTTTATCTTACCCTAATCCTTTGATATGAATCGTAGAGAAATAATAAAACAGCTGGGGGTTTTCCCAATAGCCGGAAGTCTTCTTGCCAGCGAATCTATATTTGGCAATACCCTTAAAGAGTTTGCTCCTATTTTTCCTGGCCCATTTTCAGGAGATAAAACCATTTACGATTCCATTGGAGTTGTTCCCATCATCAACTGCAGGGGTACCTTTACTATCCTTGGCGGATCTACCGAGAGACCAGAAGTCTTAAAAGCCATTGAAGCTGCTTCTGGGTATTTTGTACAATACGATGAATTGGCCTACGGAATAGGCCAACGTCTTGCGGAATTGACAAAGGCGGAATGGGGGATGGTATCTGCCGGTTGTGCGGCAGGACTAAAACATGTTACCGCAGCCTGTGTATCTGGTGGAAATCCCGAAAAACTACTTAGAATTCCTGATTTAACAGGATTGGAAAAAACGGAGGTTATATCTCCTCGATATTCCCGTAACGTATACGACCACGGTATTCGCAATATTGGCGTAACCATGATCGATGTTGATTCTGCCGAAGAACTGGAACGTGCCATAAATCCACGTACGGCAATGATCTATGTTAACTCTAGTAAACATTCAGCTACTGGCGAGCCACTTTCTTTGGAGGTGATCCACAAAATAGCCAAACCAAAAAATATACCCATATTGGTAGACGCCGCAGCAGAAAATTTAACCATTCCATGTGTGCACTTGGAACGAGGAGCCACAGTTGTGGCATATAGCGGCGGGAAAGCTATTTGCGGCCCTCAGTGCGCAGGTCTACTGCTTGGAGATAAAGATCTCCTTATGTCCGCATGGCAGGCAAGTTCTCCCCATCATGGCCCAGGCAGGGACAATAAAGTTGGTAAGGAAGAAATGTTGGGAATGTTGGCAGCAGTGGAAGCCTGGACAACAAGGGATCATGAAGCAGAATGGCAAACATGGCTGTCATGGCTAGATGAAATCTCTGTGGAAGTACTTAAAATAAAGGGGATAACCACTGAAGTAGAACAGCCAAAGGGGCTTTCCAATCTTGCACCTCGACTGGTCATAAAATGGGATCCCGAAAAATTGAATATCACAGGAGAAGAAATCGCGGAGGAAGTAGCCAGGAATAAACCAAGGATAGCCATTGGGGCCAGAAGTAAAGATGGTATGACATCCATTAATATTACCCCCAGCCAAATGCGCCCGGGAAACGCAAAAACAGTGGCGGACAGACTCCATGGGATTTTCTCGCAAAAGCGCAGCCCTAGCTCTGATAAAATGACTCCCGCCAAATTTAACGTTAGCGGCCACTGGGAGGTGGAAATGGAATTTTTCACCAGTAAGAGTACACATATTATGTTTCTAGAACAGGACGGCAATTGGATTAAGGGAACACATAAAAGTGATTTTTCTACCCAGGAGATAGCAGGAATGATCGAAGGAGACGAGTTAAAGCTTCGAAGCGATTACCGAATTCCGGGAGATTCGATCAATTATTGGTTTTCAGCGAAGGTTTCCGATGATACTCTTAGCGGTTCTGTATTTCTTGGGGAATACCTTACCGCCAAATTCACTGCCAAAAGATCAAAATACAAAGAAGAACATAAACGAATTGTGATTCCGGGCGGACCACCATTGGCTACCTAACCAAATAAATTTGTTTTAATCATTTACATCATGCCAAACCAAAAAGGATTACAATCAAAGTTACTTATCTTCCTTTTCCTTATCCCTTTGCTGAATCTGCAAGCACAAAAACTGGATATACTGCTTAAAGGGGGGCACCTCATCGATTCAAAAAACAATATTGATGCCCCTATGGATATTGGCATCCTAGATGGCAAAATAGCCGAAGTATCAGAGAATATTTCGGAAGAAAGGGCCGAGAAAGTCATTAATGTTACAGGATTATATGTTACACCGGGCCTTGTGGATATGCATGTACACGTGTTCATGGGAAATGAACCCGATGTTTATATTGCCAATGGAGCAACCAGTGTTATGCCAGACGGCTTTACTTTTAGGGCCGGAGTTACCACCGTTGTGGATGCCGGTTCTTCGGGATGGCGAAATTTCCCTCTTTTCAAAAAACAGACGATAGATAAGTCCAAAACCAGAGTATTGGCACTACTCAATATCGTGGGCACCGGAATGCGGAGTAGGTTTGAAGAGCAAGATGTATCTGACATGAATCCGGTAATGACCGCCCACAGTATAAAGAAATTGTATCCGGATATCCTTGTAGGCATTAAGGCCGCACATTATTGGGGAGACTTTACACAGGTAGATTTAGCAGTAGAGGCCGGTAAGAAGGCTAGTGTTCCGGTAATGGTAGATTTTGGGGAGCACGACCCTCCAAATTCAATCGAATCCCTTTTTATGGAGCACCTTCGCCCTGGAGACATTTTTACGCATACCTATTCTCATGGTCCCACCCAAAGAGAAACCATTGTTGACGAGGAAGGAAAGGTAAAACCCTTTGTATTTAAGGCACAGCAACGGGGTATTATTTTTGATCTGGGACATGGTGGTGGTGCCTTTACTTGGCGACAAGCGGTACCCGCCAGCGAACAAGGGTTTAAGGCAGATGTTGTTAGTACCGATCTCCATACGCAAAGTATGAATGCCGGAATGAAGGACCTAAGCAATGTACTATCAAAATTCATGGCTATGGGCATTTCATTATCAGATGCCATTTCTAGAGCTACTTGGGCACCGGCACAAGTAATCAATAGGCCAGATTTGGGACATCTGAGTGTAGGTGCAGAGGCCGATGTTGCTGTTTTTAATTTACGGGAAGGTGATTTCGGTTTTCTAGATGTTCGTCGTCAAAGAATAAAAGGAAACAAAAAATTGGAAACCGAACTTACAATTAGGGCCGGAAAAGTAGTCTGGGACCTAAATGGCCTAGCGGCTGAGGATTTCAAAAAATAGTTACTTATCCCGGTTATTTTTACTGGGTACTAAACACAATCAAATGGTTTTAAGTAGAAAGATTAAAAATACGATTAGCTTCCTATTGTATTTTGCAATGATCGTAGCGCAAGGGCAAGAGATAGATCTTTTAATAAAAAACGGGCATGTTTTTGATCCTAAAAACAATATTGATACCATCATGGACATTTCCGTTGGAAATGGTAAAATACTAGCAGTGGCTCCCAATATTAGCGCGGAAAAGGCTAAAAAAGTTGTTGATGCCACTGGCCTTTATGTATCCCCAGGCCTTATTGACATCCATACCCATGTTTTTGTAGGCCCAAGGGCAAATAAGTTTGCAAATGGTAATAATAGCCTATCTCCCGATGATTTTAGTTTTAAAGCAGGTATCACTACGGTGGTAGATGCGGGCACTTCGGGCTGGCAAAATTTTCCGCTGTTTAAGACTCAAGTAATCGACCATTCCAAAACACGAATATTGGCCTTTTTGAATATTGCGGCCCATGGGATAAGTGGCACCGAAATTGCCCTTACCAAAATTGAGGCCGCTAAACACGATATCAATGAAATGGATGTCTCAAAAACCACGGAAATGATCGAAACCTACCCCGATATCATTGTGGGTGTCAAAATTGGCCACTTCGATGGAGAGAGTTGGGCCCCGTTCGATAGGGCCGTGGAAACTGCCTCAAACACCGGACGGCCTCTTTTTGTGGAGTGCCACTTGCCAATGTATCCTTTGCAAGATCAATTAGATCGTATGCGCCCTGGGGATATTATTACCCATTCTTTCGAGAATATCACGGAAAGGGAACCCGTGGTAGACAAGGAAGGAAAGGTCTTACCTTTTGTTCTTGAAGCAAAGGAAAGGGGAGTTTTGTTTGACGTGGGGCACGGAGGTGCAGGGTTTTGGTTCAATCAGGCGGTCCCCGCCATGGAGCAGGGTCTTTGGCCCAATACCTTTGGTACAGACCTGCATCGGTTTAGTATGAATGCCGGTATGAAAGATATGTTGAACTTAATGTCCAAATACTTAAATATGGGTATGCCTTTAAAGGAGGTACTTCTTAGAGGAAGTTGGAACGCAGCTAAAGCTATTAAACGAGAAGATTTAGGACATTTAAGCGTGGGTGCCGAAGCCGATATTGCAGTGCTGGGGTTAAAATTAGGCAAATTTGGTTTTGTGGACGCTCGAAATAATAGAATAACCGGCGATAAAAAATTTGAAGCGGAACTCACCATTAGAGCCGGAAAAGTAGTATGGGATCTCAACGGTATTTCGGCAAATGCATACGAACGGTAATAATTTAAAATTGAAGTCCTTAGGTTCTGCACAATCAGTGCATAAAAATTAATTTGATCTTTTATGAAAATTAGTTCACGAAACGCGGTATGTTTTTTAAAAAAAATTGCACTTGTAATCCTTCTCTTAAGCCTAAACAACTGCAATACCGAAAGAAATCTACCTGCGAGCGATCCGCATAACGGAGGATTGTTCCTTCCAGAAAATTTTGAGGCCCTTGTGGTTGTGGATAGCGTTGGACGTACCAGGCATATTGCCGTTAATGACAACGGGGATATTTATGCACAATTAATCCGCACCAAGGACGGTAAAGGAACCATTGCTTTGCGCGATTTGGACATGGACGGTAAGGTAGATAGTATTGTCCGCTTTGGAAATTACCCCGATAAAGGGCGTTCTGCCACTGGGGTAACCATCCACAATGGCTATCTCTACACCAGCACTAGAAAAATGGTGTATAGGAACAAACTAAAATCAGGAGAATTGGTGCCCACCAGTGAAACGGAGGTGGTATTCACCGATACGGAAAAAAATATTGAAACAAATTGGCATACCACAAAACCTCTGGCTTTTGATAACAAAGGCAATATGTATATCCCTTTTGGCGCTCCTTCAGATGCATGTCAGGATATGGAAAAATACGGTCCGGTAGGAATTCCGGAAGGCAAAGGGTTAGACCCTTGTCCGGAACTAGAAACACAAGCAGGAATTTGGCGATTTGATGCCGACAAAATTGGTTTGACCCAAGCTGATGGTGATAAATTTGCGACCGGTATTAGAAGTGTGGTTGGTATGGAATGGAATCCTAGGGACGAAAGCCTATATGCCGTAGGAAACGGTATAGATAATTTTCATACCATATTCCCCGACCTGTATTCTTCCTGGCAGGCGGCTATGTTGCCTTCGGAAACCTTAATGAAAGTAACCGAAGGGTCTAACTTTGGATGGCCCTATGCCTACTACGACCAATTGCAGAAAAAAAATGTCTTACAACCGGGATACGGAGGAGATGGCAATATCGTAGGAAGGGCCAGCGAATTTGATGATCCCGTAATTGGGTTTCCAGGGCATTGGGCCCCAATGGATGTATTGTTTTATCATGGCGATCAATTCCCCGAGCGCTATAAACATGGTGCTTTTGTTGCTTTTCATGGTTCCACAGACCGGCCTCCCTACCCACAATCTGGTTTTATAGTATGTTTTGCCCCTTTCGATGAAGAAGGAAAATCCACGGGAACATGGGAAGTTTTTGCCGATGGCTTTACAGGTGTGGATAATGTAATAAATACCAGCGATGCCGTTTACCGGCCCATGGGTTTATCTACCGGTACTGATGGTTCACTTTATATCAGCGAATCAAACAAAGGAAAAATTTGGCGTGTTATGTACAAGGGAGATCGAAATAAGTTTGGAGAAGCCGAATTGGCATCTATGGAAAAAAGGAAATCCAAAGATTATATAAGAACGCCTATTGAAGGAGAAGATATCCGAAAAGAAGGCGATACCTATAGTGGAAGAATATTGTACAACACCTACTGCGCTGCATGCCATCAAAGAAATGGCCAAGGAGATAACAACCGCTTTCCCCCGCTAGAAGACTCCGATTGGGTAAGTGGGGATGAAGATCGGTTGATTGATGTTGTTTTAAATGGAATGCAAGGAGAAATTGAAGTAAACGGAAGGTCTTACAATGGTCTAATGCCACAGAATAGGCATTTGGATGATTTTGCCATATCTTCCATTTTAACCTATATCCGAAAAACATTTGGAAACGAAGCTCCGCCCGTAAGTGTTGAGAAAGTTAGCCAAATCCGAAGTGATACCGAGAATCAAAAATAACAAGACAAGGGTATCCAATTTAGAAAAAAAGCTTTTACAAACCAGATACCCTTGTTTTTTTGGTATGGGGTTAAAGCATGGTCGTTGGGGCCACGTATTCCGAAATGCTAAATTTCCCCGTCTCTTTAATAGCTTCCAAACCACCTTTTATATCAATTAAATTTCTGTAACCCTTAGATTTTAAGATTGATACGAACACCATAGATCTATATCCACTTTTGCAATGCACATAGTAGGTCTTGTTTTTATCAACTTTTGTTATGCTATCATCCAGATAATCTAGAGGGGTATTTATTGCGTTTTCCACATGTTCGCTGTTATATTCACTTGCCCTACGAACATCCAAAATATTCAGTTCTTCCCTAATTTTGAGTTGAGCCATTTCGTCTGCCGTGATTGTAGAAATGGTCTCTATTTCCCTTCCGGCGGCTTTCCATGCTGCAATACCACCTTTTAGAAACCCCAGGGTATTATCGAAACCGATACGGGCCAAGCGCGTTACCACTTCTTCTTCCTTTCCTTCTTCAGCCACTATAAGTATTGGTCGTTTTACATCCACTACGGTTGTTCCTACCCAATTGGCAAAGCTACCATCCAATCCAATATTGTATGCATTTGGGATAAAGCCACATGCAAAGCTCTGGGCACCCCTAGTATCTAGAACAAGGGCACCATGCTCGTCTAACAACGCCTCGAAGGCCTGCACACTTAAAGGCGTGGTTCCTTTTTCTACAATTTTATCGATACTTTCATATCCCGAAATATTTAGCATTACATTTTGTGGAAAATAGCCAGGAGGAGGAGTCAATCCGGTTAAAATGGCGTCTATAAAATCCGCTTTGCCCATGTCTGCCCTTAGAGCATAATTAGACTCTTTTTGATGCCCTAGGGTATCCGTGGTTTCATCGCTCATCATTTTACCACAAGCACTTCCTGCCCCATGTCCGGGATAGACTATAATATCATCGTGCAAAGGCATTATTTTGTTTCTCAGTGAATCAAAGAGATGTCCGGCCAGTTTCTCTTGGGTAAGTTCAGCAATTACCTTTTGTGCTAGATCGGGGCGACCCACATCGCCAATAAACAAGGTATCTCCTGAAAACAACGCGATTTCCTTACCATTTTCATCAATGAGCAGATAACAACTGCTTTCCATGGTATGTCCGGGGGTGTGGATAAGCCGTATTACTGCATTCCCCAATTTAAATTCCTGACCGTCTTCGCCTACAACAAAATCAAAACCTGTTTTCATTGTGGTAGGGCCATATACAATAGCCGCGCCGGTCTTCCTGGCCAGGTCCACATGTCCGGAAACAAAATCGGCATGAAAATGTGTCTCAAAAATAAATTTTATAGTGGCATTCCTGTCCTTTGCCATTTGGATATAGGGCGATACCTCTCGTAGAGGGTCTATGATAGCCGCCTCCCCATTGCTTTCAATATAATAGGCCCCTTGGGCCAAACAACCTGTATAAATTTGTTCTACTTTCATTATCGTCTTTTTTATTAGAATAATTAAAGGTATATCACCTTAAAAACCTGTACGGTAACTTAAGTTACAAACCTCCAAAATACCCATGTAAAAAGACTGATAATTATCAGTAGTATGGTTGGTGCAAAAGCTTACTAAAAAGCCAATATGGCCACTACACCATTGTAAGAAATTAAACAAGAAAAGAACAGAGACGCCAATAACCCCGCATTAACCAGGATTCCTGCACGATGTTCCCCCATAATTTTTTTAGTATTGATCAAAATTATGATACCAACAATAACTAAGGGCAAGACAAAAACATTGAGCACTTGCGACAATATTTGCATCTCTATGGGATTGGCCCCAAATATGGGTACTATAAGTGCAAAAAGACAGGCAAATGCAGTAATAATTCTAAACTGTAGGGAATTGGTGTCGAGCTTTCCCGATTGATAATCCGACAAGAGAATAGGTGCAATCAGCAAACAAGGAAATATAGACGACAGGCCGGCACTCAAGGTTCCAAAAAAGAACAGAGTAAGCGCAAATTTTCCGGCTACTGGTTCTAAGATGTTTACCATATCCAACACTTGGGTTACAGATTTTCCCTGATGAAATAGAGCCCCGCTAGCCACTGCCATTATGGACCCACTGATAACAAAGACCAGAATAGCCGCCGTTATAGCATCTTTTCGTTGCTGTCCCAAGTTTCTTATATCCCATCCCTTTCCCTTTACGAAGAGGGGCCTAGATAGAAAGGTTGCCGCCGCCATAGTAGTACCCACAAAGGCCGCCACCATCATTTTACCTCCTTTTACCTCAGGTATACTGGGTACAAGTCCTTTTACGACCTCCATGGGTAATGGATAAACCATAAAAAGGGAAATTAAAAAGGAAAGTCCCATTATGGTAACAAAAATTACTAGAATTTTTTCAAAAAATGTATACTTGCCCACAAGCAAAAGGCAGTACATAATGACTATGACTGCAATGGCGATTAGCAACACCGTTTCATATTGGAACTCTTTTAATTGGGGAAAGTAAATAACAAAAATTTCAAAAATAATATTGGCCGATATTCCTAAGATCCCCATAAGCGAATTCCATTGCCCAAATGAAATTCCAAGGATTATCAGGATTGCGATTAACTTTCCGCCTTTTATATGTTTTTTAAAGGCATATAAGGCGGTCTCTCCAGATACCAAGGCATAATTTCCATAGGTGTACATAAGAAGTCCCGAAAAAATACAACTTAATAGCAGTACCCAAAGCAATTGCATTCCGTAGGTGCTCCCAGCAACTATCATAGAGGTGACGCTACCTGTACCGATAGTATAACCTATGGCGAAAATCCCAGGCCCAAAACCCAAGATTATGGCAAGGATTTTTTTAAATATGGATTTGGACGGCATCATTTGCGAAGTTGACTTATCAAATCCAAGGTCTGCTTCACACTTTTTTGTAGTTGCTTAAAGTTTTGCTTTTCCATAATATCCTTGGAAATAAGCTTAGACCCCATACCTACGCAAGTAACCCCTGCCTGAAACCATGCTTTCAGGTTCTCCGCTTCTGTACTTACACCTCCAGTGGGCATAATGCTGGTCCATGGTTGTGGACCTTTTATCGCTTTTACAAAACCAGGGCCGTAAGTAGCACCAGGAAATAGTTTTACCACTTCGCAACCAAGCTCCTCCGCCCTATTTATTTCGGTGAGCGAACCACAACCTGGCGACCATAATACCTTTCTTCGATTACAGACCAATGCAATATCCTCTCTCAAGGTAGGTGTAACAATGAAATTGGCCCCAAGGGACATATACATTGAGGCAGCGGCAGCATCGGTTATGGAACCTACCCCCATTGCCATCCCTGGGAGTTCGGTCAGCGCATATTTGTTAAGCTCGGAGAAAACTTCAAAAGCAAAATCGCCTCGTGCAGTAAACTCCATTAAGCGTGCCCCACCATCATAGCAGGCTTTTAGCACTTTCTTTCCGAGGACTATGTCTGGATGATAGAACAACGGCACCATGCCTGTTGTCTCCATAAGCCTAGCCACTTCTATCCTTGCATATTTTGCCATACCCTTTTTCTTTACCTAGAGACCCTTCCTGAAGCATCTCCTCCCATTAGTTTTTGGACTTCGTCCACGGTTACAAGGTTGGCATCGCCTTTTATGGTATGTTTTAAACAAGACGCAGCTACTGCAAAATCAAGTGCATTTTGATCATCTTCAGGATATTTCAGTAATCCATAAATTAAACCTCCCATAAAAGAATCGCCTCCACCAACTCGATCTACAATATCGGTTATCTGGTATTGTCTTGTTTCGTACATCCTGGAACCGTCCCATAGCACTCCTGCCCAAGTATTGTGGGATGCGGAAATGGAACCTCTTAACGTAGTTATCACTTTTTTGGCTTTAGGGAATTTTTTCATCATCTGTTTACAAACCGAAAGAAAAGCTTCCGCCTTTACATCGTGCCCATCTTTATGAACGTCTAAACCTTCCGGGTGGATTCCAAAATGCTTTTCCGCATCCTCTTCATTGCCCAATATTATGTCGCAGTACGAGGTTAGTTCGGTCATTATAGCTTCACGATCACCGCCATAATTCCAGAGCTTTGATCGGTAATTCAAATCTGTAGAAATCGTTATGCCTTTTTTATCGGCCGCCTTCATGGCTTCCAAACAAACATCGGCGGCACCTTGAGAGATGGCCGGAGTAATACCCGTCCAGTGAAACCATTCCACCCCCTCAAAAACAGTATCCCAATCAATCATACCCGATTCTATTTCGGCGATTGCAGAATGGGCACGGTCATACACTACCTTCGATCCACGAGATACAGCACCTGTTTCAAGGAAATAAATTCCAAGTCGGTCTCCACCGTAGACAATCTTATCCGTGCCTACACCTCTTTTGCGCATTTCCATGAGCGCGCAATGTCCTATATCGTTATCGGGTAAACGGGTCACAAAATCTACAGGAACCCCATAGTTTGCCAGCGATACTGCCACATTAGATTCACCACCGCCATAGACAACATCAAAATTATTGGCTTGTGAAAATCTCAAAAATCCTGAAGGAGCTAAGCGCAGCATAATTTCTCCAAAGGTTACTACTTTCTTCATTGTTATTTAATTTATTTCATTCTCTTGAACCTACCTATGAGTAGGTAAGGGAATCTATTTTTATACTGATTTAATAAATAAAGTTGACTTGGTTTTAAATTCCTAAACCTTGTCCGCCACCAATTTGGATAGTTTCCGCCGTCATAAAAGAAGCGTCATCACTCACCAAGAAGGAAATGACGGATGCTACATCTTCTGGTTGCCCTAACCTACCTAGTAAGATATTGTTCTTCCATGAAGCGAATACTTCTGGTTTTGTGGATTTGATTTGTGCATGAAAAGGTGTATCAATAGTACCCGGAGATACCGCATTTACCCGAATGCCATATTCCGCAAGGTCTTTGGCCAAAGCTCTCGTAATAGCATGAACTCCTGCTTTGGATGTTCCGTAAATTCCGGCACCTGGTCCTCCTGCATTCCATCCCGCAATTGAGGTATAATTGATTATGGAAGGATTCTCTGCTTTCTTAAGAAAAGGTATAGCCGCTCTTGAAGCGAAAAATGTTGAGTCTAGGTTTAATGCCATTACGAATCTATAAAATTCCGTAGTCATCTCTTCAAACCTAGAGCGTCCACCCAGACCACCTGCGTTGTTTACAAGAACGTCTATTTTTCCATACTTATCTCCTATTGCTTTGATATTTGAGGTCACCGCTTCTTCTTTGGTAACGTCAAAACCGTAATACTCAGCGTTGATTCCTTCCGTAGCAAGCTCTTTTGCTCTCTTGGCCCCTAGGTCGTCCTCTATGCCGTTTAGCACCACTGTATATCCATCTTGGCCTAATCTTTTTGCTACTTCAAAACCGATACCACCGGTAGCTCCAGTAATTACCGCTACTTTTCCTTCTAATTTCATTTTATAAAATTTACTTTTTATTATTCTTTTTTGTTAAATGTCAACGGGTTTGATTTCTTTAATGAGTATATAAATAGATAACACCGCCAACGGTGCCAAAATCGCTAGAATGATAAACGCAGGTGCATAAGACTCCGTTGTAATTATGGGTATCAACCAGTTCATTATAATAACAGAAACGGCACCAATGCTTCCACCTAGACCTGCTAGGGTGCCGACAGATTTACCACTTAAAAGATCACTTGGAATGGTTTGGATGTTACTAATTGAAAATTGGAAACCAAAAAGTACAACGAAAACGAAGGACACAAATTTCAGGGGAGTGTCGGCAAAGAAGATAGCCCCTAAAATGGAAACTACGATAACAGCTGCACCAATGGCAATTGTTCTTTTTCTGCTAAAATCAAGACTATTTGTTTTAAGTAATTTCTGTGCATACCAACCACCTGCCAAACTACCCAACATGGCACCTACATATGGGAACCAGGCATAGTAACCTATCTCTTTGACATTGAAATTGAATTCTTTAAATAGATAAATAGGCATCCAGAAAACAAAAAGCCACCAGATGGGTTCTATAAAAAAACGAGCTGCAATTACTCCCCAAGATTCTTTTTTGGATAATATTTCGCCAACACTCAATCCCTTTACCGAATCGTCATCTTTTCGACTCTCATGCCGACCGGAAATAATATGTTCTTTTTCTTCATTTGTAATCCATGGATGTAACTTAGGTTTTTTCTTGTTCATTATTAACCAAGGGATAATCCATAGAAATCCCATCACACCAATAATAACGAATGTTGCTTTCCAACCATAAGCGCCAAATAATTCAGCGACGGTTGGTGCGGCAACAATAGAACCAATTCCTGCCCCGGCATTAAATATACCTTGGGCCATTGCTCGTTCTTGAATTGGAAACCATTCGGCATTGTTCTTTACTGCCCCTGGCCAATTACCTGCTTCGGCAACTCCCAAAAGTCCTCTAAATATGCCAAGTGAAGCTGCCCCTTTTGCAAAAAAATGAAGCACTGATGCCAGTGACCAAAAGAAAATGGACAATACAAATCCAATTTTTGTTCCTACTTTATCATAGACCTTTCCTGAAATGAATTTACCGGCCGCATAGGTTATGGTAAAGATATTGATAACCCAAGCATAATCGGTTTCCGTTAATCCCAAATCCTTGCTCATTTCGGGCCACATGATACCCAACGCGGAGCGATCTATGTAATTGATAATTGTTGCCAAACAGACAAGCCCTATAATCCACCATCTTAATCCTTTGACCTTCATTATTTTATTGTTTGGTTGTTTATTATTTTTTTTCTCCCTTGTTTAATATTGACAATATGAGGTAAGCAAGCGATATGCCTGTTTAAATACTTATGGTTTAGCTAAAACATTTCTGAAAGTAGATGCAACGGACGTTCAACTACTGCGGAATTTGAATAGTTAGGCTTAAGTATTAGTTCCCTTCATATGTTTTAATTAGAAAGACAAAGGCGTGCAATTTCATCTTTCCGATTTATTCTAAATATTATAGCAATACTGGTACAATGTTTTGAAATGAATCTTCATTTTTTCCTTTGCCAACTTTGTATTTTGTTCCTTGATTGCATCGAAAATATCTCGATGCTCTTTAATTCCTCTAAACGCCATGTCCTTGTCACAAACATGGTACTTTTCAAAGTTGGTTATAATCTCGGGCGTAATAATCAACATAAAAGTATTCATGGTGCTGTTACCGCTTGCCTTTGCTATAGCCAAATGAAATAGTAAATCTTCTTGAACTGCATCTTCTCCGTTGTTGACCTTTTTACTATAAGCATCCAAGGCCATCTTCATCTGTATTAAATCGTCTTCGGTCCTTCTTTGAGCGGCTAGGCGAACAGTTTTTAATTCGAGTAAAATTCTAGTCTCAACCAAAGATTTGAAATCGGGCTCCTCCAATCTAAGAATATCCTCAATCATCCCATTCATGGCAACCTGACCAATATCGGCGACAAAAGTGCCACTTTGAGGTTTTGAAATCAATAAACCATAGAACTCCAACTTTTGAAAAGCTTCTCGAACATTACTTCTACTAACTCCAAATTTTTCGGAAAGCATCCTCTCCGACGGGAGTTTGTCACCCGGTTCGAGGTTCTTATAATTTATTAAATCCCGGATTTTGGATATTATTCCTTTTTGGATTTCTTGATTTTCAGTTCTTGTAAGAATTTCTATTTTCATAGGTTATTATAGCATTATCTAAAATTGGTTAACCAGATTGGTTTGTTAAATTTATGAAAATATAACAACCAAAAAAAGTATTCATCAATTTAAAATTCCCCGTATTCATTGTCTTTTATTGAGCTTTGATAAAATTTACTGGCCTGAAAACAGACCAGTAAATCCATTTTAAAAAACTAACTCAAAAAACTCTCATATTAATATATTATCATCTTTACATACTATGCCAAGTGCACTTCTAACCTGTAAAACTTCACTTTTGTAGAGCTCCTTCATCTCTAGCTTCAAAATAAGTGCTGGCATTTATAATTAAACCCATTTAGTACCCCGGGTTTTGAGTAATAACTCCATCACTTGCAAGCACTTCAGAGATTGGAATTGGAGCCACAAGATAATTAGGATCAATCGTTTCTCCCAGTTCAGCGTCAGCAGTTCCTGTTCTAACCAAATCAAACCATCTTTGCCCTTCAAAGGCCAACTCTAGTCTTCTTTCATCTTGAATGGCCTGTCTTACCAAAGCCTGCGTATTTATAGTTGCCGGGTTCAAAGCGGGTAATCCTGCTCTAGTTCTAATACCGTCTAAAACGCCTAAAGCTTCCGTTGCTGATGAACCATTTTCATTCAATGTTTCTGCATATAATAGAATAACATCTGCTAATCTCAGTTCTATCCAATCATGCTCAGGACCTCCTGTTTGAGGAAATTTTGGAGATGACATAGTTGTTTCATCTATAGTTACGGCTCTTCTTAAATCGGTATCTCCGCCAGCTTCGCTAGCATCAAAAGCAGCAATTAAAGATGCATCTAACGGCAACAGAGATTTAGTGTCGAGTCCGCCAGACCATGACCAAAACTCGGAGAACTCATATTCATCTACTACCGAACTAGATACTTGGGTTGCAAATATGATTTCTGGATTTAGATCATTTAACTCACCAAAAATGTCGGCAAAGTTGGCTTGTAAACTAATCCCTGCTGCTGCAGCTCCGTTTACGACGGCGGCAAGATGTGGTTCAGCACTGCCAAAATCACCCCTGGTAACGTATACTTTACCTAACAAGCCCTGAGCTGCGTATCTAGACGCTTTTCCATTTACTATTTCAGTATCTAAAGCCGCTACTGCATCTGTTAAATCAGGAATAATTACGTTATTATAAACATCTGCAACCGGTTGTCTTACCAAAATAGATGTATCCGTAATACTTGGTTCAGCAGATAAATTTATAACCACATCACCAAATACCTGCACTAGTTTAAAGTAAGACAAAGCTCTTAAAAACTTAGCTTCACCAACATCCGTAGCATCTGAAGAATTTTCAATAATGGTATTTGCACTTAATATTGACTTGTATAAAGCCGTATAAAAAGGTCCGAAGAATTGATCTTCCATATCGGTTAAATCACTATTGAATCTATCAAACGCAGGAAATGGTTCTTCATCCATTAGCGCATTGTCTGCCCTAAAGTCTCCCATCACTGCCATTGGCGTAACAGACCCGAGTTGGTAGAAATATGCCGCATTTAAAACCCCATCAAAATCTGTTAAAGAATCTGTACTGGCAATATTTGGTGGAATTTGGTCCAAATCATTATCACATGCTGTTATCAACAGCAACGATCCCAATAATAAATATATATTTTTCATTTTTTTCTATTTAAAAATTAACGTTTAAACCAAGCGTAAAGGTTCTGACAATAGGACTTGCACCTACTTGCACCCCATATGTTGTAGGCCCTAAATAACCACTATTCGTAGTCTCTACGCCCTCGGGATTAAAAGAGGTGTAATCATCTCCCCATAAATACAACAAGTTAGTGGCCGCAACATATACCCTTGCAGAACTTATACCTACTTTGCTTGTCAAATCCTGATTAATCGTATAACCTACGGTAAGGTTTCTCAACGCTACGTAAGACGCATCTTGTACCGCAGAGGATGTTTGATCTCTTGCCCGCGTATAATGACGTCCACTACCATCAGCAATGTTATCATCATTGGCATCAAAACTATCGCGTAATCTTCCTCCAAATTGGGATTGCCAGTAAAGCGGGTCAATGTTGAAAACTTCCGCTCCGTGTGATCCTTGCAACTGGAACGACATGTCAAAATCCTTATATCTCATTTGACTATTCATACCCCAATAAAACTCTGGTGTATTTTGTCCTATTTTAACTAAATCTCCACCTTCTTCAACTGTTCTGGTTGCATCAATTGTACCATCGCCATTTTGGTCTTTAACATAAACTTCACCGCTATCCGCACCCAACGTTCTCGTTGGGTCTGCTATATGTATTTCTTCAACCAATCCTTCGCTTTCCAATCCCCACATTTCTCCAATTTCTCCGCCTACATAGTTTCTAAACACAGGGCCTCTACCACTCTGACCGTAAATTACTTGGGGCAATTCGTCTAAGCCTCCCAAATCCGTAATTTCTGTATCAACCGTAGAAAAGTTGGCACCAATATTCCAAGTGAAGTCTTGTTTTTGTACAAGAGCTGCGGATAGCTCAAATTCCAAACCAGAACTTCTCACGTCACCGGAATTAAGTACTATGGAACTAGTACCCAATACCTCTGATACGCTTTGATTAATTAAGATGTCTTCAATATCCGATGTATAGTAGTCCACGCTTAATCTAATACGATTGCTAATCAGACCTAAATCAATTCCATAGTTCGTCTCTGTATTGGTTTGCCAGGTTAAATCGGGATTTGCTATGTTATCCGGGATTAGAAATCCTGTACCTAAGGCCGTTGCCGCTGGGTTTAAAAGACTTAATGCATCGTAAGACCCTAAAAAAGAGGTGGTTCCTAAAGATCCCGTACTAAACCTTGGTTTTAATAAACTCACTAGTTCTGAGTTGTACCAAGATTCATTATGTACATTCCATCCTAAGGAAAGTGCTGGGAATACTTCGAACTGATTATTAGCCCCAAAGCGAGAATCACCGTCTCTTCTCAGCGATGCCGAGAGCAAATAACGGTCGTCATACGCATAGTTTATTCTTCCAAAAACACTCCTTCTAGTCCGGGTCTCGTCTCTTTCCGTTACGGCAATATCTTCGGGGTCTAACAAGTTATAATTAATAATATCCCCAAATGGTACATTTGTGCCTTGTAAAGCGGTAGCCCTTATATAGGTATTTTGAAATTCAAGTCCAGCTACCGCAGCTATGTCATGCTTACCAAATACTTTTGCATAATTCAATGTAGTTTCACTTAATACTGTAGATATTTTAGTATCTGTTTGATCCAAATCGGTCTGATTACTCCGTGCCCTAGAATCTGACTCAAGCCCTCGATAATAATAATCTTGGGTGTCCAAAATATCTGCCCCTAGCACGGTTTTTATATTTAACCCATCTATGATGCCGAATTGTAAATATGTACTAGCGTTAGCGAAGTATGTTTTTTGAGTTCGTTCTTGGTTGTTAAGCTTTGTTGCAGGACCAGCGTCTCCAGATCCTCCAATACCATTACCCGATCTTCCATAATGCCAGTCTTGTGCCGTATCACCAGGTTGTAAGGTGAAAATACTATTATTAAAAGGCGCATCACCGCCCCTGTAACCATCGTCAAATGCCGCAAGTCCTAAAGCCAGCGCTTCAGAATTCAATTGTTGAACGAATGCTATGGACTCTTCTGTGTGGAAAACAGGGTGAACACCATATGCTCTCAAGAGATCTCTCTGGTCATGGGCAAGTATAGCTCTATCGGATGTAAATCCATTGAAACTTAATCCGGTCTTGAACCTGTCGCCTAATTTAGTGTCGATATTCAAACGTGCATTAATTCTTTCAAACTCTTGGGTAATTGCAATACCCTCGGTTTTTAAATATCCAATTGAAGCAAAGTAATTTGTATTTTCAGTACCTCCGCTCATGCTGAAGTCATGGTTAATGGTATTACCTGTTTGAAAAAGCCATTCTTCCGGACTTATGGCACCAGGTGAGTTTCTATAGGCATTTATCCTATAATCCAATAAGGCCGGGTCTACCTCAGAAACATCCCAACTACCATTGGCTATGTTAGTTTCTATGGTATTGGCCCATTCTCCGGCATTTAAAAGTAAATTGTCCTTTTGGTACTTATTTGAGATACTCACGTACGAATTATAACTAAAGCTAGCTTTACCCTGTTTTCCTTTTTTGGTTGTAACCAAAATAACACCGTTTGCTCCCCTAGAACCATAAATAGCGGCTGAAGCAGCATCTTTTAACACCTCTAAACTTTGAATATCATTTGGATTAACAGTTGCCAAACTACCAGAAATGGGATACCCATCCACAACAATTAGCGGATTGGAATCACCTGAAATGGACGAAGCTGCCCTAATTTGAATCTTTGGATCCGCACCTGGCTCTCCACTTTGATTTTGAATCAATACACCAGCTAATTTACCTGCAAGTGCATCATCAACACGAGCTGCTTGTATAGCCGCTACTTCGGCTCCCCCTACTTTGGCAACAGCACCTGTGAGTTGTGATCTTTTTCGATTACCATAACCAACCACTACTACTTCATCCAATAGCGCAGAGTCTTCTACAAGGGTTACATTTAAGGTTTCTTGTCCGTTAACCGTTATTGACTGTGAAGAAAATCCTAAAGAAGAAAATTCCAAGACATCACCATTGCTTACTTCGATGGAATAGTTGCCATCAAAATCCGCAACCGTTCCTTTGGTACTGTTGACAATTACAACAGTAGCGCCAGGAACCGGAAGGTTGTTTTCGTCCGTTATGGTTCCTGATAAGTTGTAGGCATCTTGTGCAAACAATTGAACGTTGACAAGCAACATTGCAATCATAAAAAGTTTTAATTTAAATTTCATTTGTGTTTAATTAAGTTAGTACTATTGAATTAGTTGATGCCATATTGGAATCAACGCATGAATGTGATTTTATGACCACATTAAAATCTTCAACTTACTAAAGCACGCAATACATTAAAGTCAATGAATTTTCTTATTTTTGATGCAAGCGTGTAATTAGTAATATTTACATGTTTGAGTATTACTTCCCTTCGAAATGAAGTAATCAGTTCTAAAAAGGATGGGCGTGCACCCGTCCTTTTTTTATGAGGTAATATTACGGTTTCATTGTTCTTTTGTTTGAGTTAGTATTCGTTAGTTTA
This sequence comes from Spongiimicrobium sp. 3-5, assembly GCF_046557915.1. NCBI lineage: Bacteria > Pseudomonadati > Bacteroidota > Flavobacteriia > Flavobacteriales > Flavobacteriaceae > Spongiimicrobium > Spongiimicrobium sp. 3-5. The sequence goes on along the minus strand of NZ_JBHEBG010000004.1, from coordinate 85,737 downwards.
TTTGCTCTTAATTGGTTTTCCATATTGGTTAACCAATTTGGTTTACCAAATGTATGTTATTATTTTGTTAAATAAAAATTAATTTGACATTTTATGATATCGTTTTTTAGAAGTTTATCTATAAAGGGACCTTTGGGTCAATAAATTCATAATTTAAAGCTGTTGGTCCTATGAAAATGCCAGTCCCCCATTGATATCAATATTAGTACCTGTAATGAAAGATGTTTCCGAGGAAGCCAAAAAAGCAGCCGCATTCGCAATTTCCTCCGCCGTACCTTCTCGGCGCAAAGGTGTTATGCCCGCAACTTTTTCACGAATTTCATCTGTGGTGAACGTATCATGAAAAGATGTAGCTATCATTCCCGGACATAAAGAATTTACCCTAATGTTTTTTGGTCCTACTTCTTTTGCAAGACCTCTGGTAAAGGTGGTAATAGCCCCTTTTGAAGTTGCATAAGCTATAGACCCACCACCACCGCCATCGCGTGCGGCCAAAGAAGATAAGTTTATTATGGACGCACCCGAATTCATATGTGGCAATACCGCTTTACAAACCAAAAAAGTAGAGTTTAAGTTAAGTTGTATCACCTTGTTGAAAAAGGTCTCATCCATTTCGGCAATGGTTTTTCGGGCAACCAATCCTCCTGCATTGTTAACCAATATATCAATAGCCTGGCCATAGGCGGTTGTAGCTTCTTTAACCAACTTGGCCACATCTGCACTTTGTGTCATATCGCCTTTAACAATAATCCCTTCACCTCCCGAAGCCTTAATGGCACTCAGGGTATCATTGGCATTAGCTTCATTATGGTAATAATTGACCACAACCTTGGCCCCTTCTTTGGCCAATTTTATTGAAATGGCTTTTCCTATATCTCTAGTTCCACCTGTTACGATAGCTACTTTTCCTTTTAAATTCATAGTTTCTTATTTAGTCATAAAATCCTCCCGAATGGGACTGAAAACATCGATCAATACTCCGGCTTCTTTGCAGATGGCCCCATGCATTACATGGGGAGGAATGTAAAAGGAATCCCCGCCTTTCATAAGTCTTGTTTCGGCACCTATGGTGAGTTCAAACTCGCCACTAACCACGTAGGTTACCTGCGAGTGGTAATGTTTGTGCATTTCACCAATTCCACCTTTGTCAAATTTCACATTTACCAACATAATTTTGTCATCGTACCCCATAATTTGACGTTGTACTCCCTGGCCCACGGTTTCCCATGCAATATCTTCGCCTTTAATAAACTCCTTACTTGATCCAAAACTTTCCATATTTTTTGTTTAGTTAATTTGATTGAAATAATAAGGTCCTTCCCATTTGTATGCCTTGTCACCTACGTTTAGCACATGCCCTTTTAAAGTTGACGTTTCTTGGTTGGAGACAATCAATAGGTTAGAATTTCCGTTATGAAGGTCTATTACCACTGCAGTATAATCCGCATCGTTATACAGTACAGCTACTTTGGCAACATTACTATTTGCCCCTACCGCAAATTCCGAAACGGGGCTGTAATGCCCATGTGGTTCAATTACCGTTACAAACAAGGTATTCTGTGTATCCTTTCTTCTTAGCATTAATGCGGCATCCCTTCGTAAATTAAAATCAGGGTCGTTGGCACCTAATCTGGTGAAAAACAACTCATCACTTAATTCTGTAATTGTGGTTATCGTATAGAACTTTTTGGAATGTAGCCATGATAGTTTTGTATTCTCCATTATTGGGGCTCCCTTGCCTTCAACCCAAAGATGCTGATAACCATTGTCATCTCCTAAAGTGGTCAGTACCTGGGGCATCTCATACTCAAAATTTGTTTCCATTAGCTGTCCCATAAAATAAAAGGGCAGATCATACTTGTTTTTTTTATTTGATGACAATCTAATTATATCCAAAACGTATGGTTTTTCTAGACTTTTGTCCTTAATCATGGCCATGGTTCTGTGCATTTCCGTATTGGGATATGCATTGGTCTCCTTAGCGCTCACCAATTGTACTTTGTTATCGGAGGCGTCAAAAAAAAGTAGTTCCGAATGGTTTTTGCTACCTATTTCATAAGAGCCTTTAAAATGCGATGTCTCATTTTGTGTAACTGTATTGTGCGCAATAGTTTGCTTTGCCCAACTGGCATTCTCTTTTAAATAGTTGCCTCCACCCTTTTGTTCAATATTGACAAATCTTGCCAGACCATAATCTTGGATTACCTCTTCACCTTTTTCGTAAAGGGAAAAGGACAGTTTGTCGTAATGTCCATGACTTAAACCTTGAGCTCCGTATTTGAACACCAAAGTAAGTTCCTCTTCTCCATACCGAAGAACACCAACTCCTCCTTGCTTACCTTTAGGCCCATCATTAAACTTAACCGATTTCTTTTGAAAAGGTTGTGCCTTTCCATCCCTTATTGCTAGGGCAACTGACATCCCCGTATCGTCTAAAACAACTCTATCCTGTTTTTCAGCAATGCTCAATAATTGAGGGTTGTTGCCTCCAAAATGATATGCTATATCTACCGCGGTAACTAATTCCCTTGCGTGATAGGACATCCCTTTTTGGCCATCATTTAAAGGAAAAAACTCTCCATCGGCGTCTGTTAGGTTCAGTAATGTATTAACCGATCTCAGTAATACGCTATCCTTTCTTTCAAAAATTTTTAGTTCCGGTTTTACGTTGTGCAATGCTTGGGCAAAAATTAAGAATGGATACATGGCATATCGCTGGTAATAAGGCCCTTCCGTATAATAACCATCGGGAGAAAAGGGTTCGTCCAAATTGGCCAAAAAGCCCGTTTTTTGACCTTCAACTTTTATAAACCCACCGTCATCGTCCTTTGCCCCTATTGCTAAATTATCTTCTTTTAATCCGTTCAACGCCCTTTCTAAAAGTTCATCATCATTCATTGCCAAAGCAATCATACCCACAGCGGCATTGCCCCAGGTACTGTGGTTATGTACCCTATTATAAAACTGTGGATTACCTCGTGAAATAAAATCTGCAAAAGGCCTAAAAAGGTTTTCTTCCAGCTTTAGCCTTTCTTCAGGCTCTAGCCATTCATAAATGCAATCATACGCCTGACTTACATAGACCAGCCAATTGGAATCGTTGAGGCATTGCCAAAATATTTTCCCTCTGGCATAGGATCTTTCTTGTGGGTGAACCGGCAAGTCTAGGTACATTTCTTCATACGCAAATAGCATATCCCGAATATAAATGGCATATTTTTCCTCCTTCAGTATCTGGAACAATACTCCTGCTTTTTGCATTACAAGAAAATTTCTCTTGTGCCTTTCATGGGTATACCCTCCAGAAAAATCTTTGGGCAATGGTACCTTGATTCCTATAGCTATTTCCTTATCTATTTCTTTTTTGGCCTCTGATAAGGTAGCATCAAAAACTGGTGCATTGCCCAAATGACCCCTTATCTCTTCTACACCGATCTTGGTAAGAATAAGACTTGGGTGTTCTTGGGCTACTAATACATTGATAAATGCCAAATACATAAGAAATAGTCCAAAAACAAAACTTCTCAATGTCTCATGTCTTAGTAAATTCATGCTGTGCTATTGTTTAAGAAGTCCCAAATCCAATCCATCAGTGCCTTTTCCTTTTAAGGACGAAGACCCCTTCAGTCCATAGTTGTTTTCCTCGGAAAAACCGGGATCTAATGACCAAAGGTTTTCAATTCTGTACTTTTGATCGCCGGTGACAGTCAATTTTTCGGTATTGAAAAAGTTGTTATTCAGTACATTCACTATAGGTTCTCCCACAACTAAATGCATGTTTATACCCTTGCTTTCCTTAAAAATGTTATTCTTAATGTTTGTTTCCTGAACTCCGTATAAGGAAATGGCAGCCTTGTATTTGTTTCGGGTTCCGTGTCCCACATTATTGAACACGCAATGATCTATTTGCAAAAACGGACCAAAAGTACTTTCATCCTTGCCTCCGCGATACAATCGCAGTGCCGCTCCTTCGATATTGGTATAACTGTTATTGTTTAGCAACACATATTCTGCATTGTAAATACCTATATCATCGGTCTCCTGATCCAAGGCAACAACAGATCCTGTAATGTTTTCAAATTTGGAATTCTTTATACTCAATGTATCTGCAAAGGTATTTTTATAAACTCGGATCGCATCATAGGAGTGATTGACATCCAAGTTGGTAAAATCGCAATTGTCTATAAACAACTTATAATTGTTAATCATAGAATATTTGCTTGTTGTAATTACAGAATTCCCTGTTCGGTCTGGGGATAGTTTTCCATCAAACTTAAGGCCTTTGAGCGCTAAACTGCCTCCATTCCTAATTTCAAAGAGCGATTTCTTCTCGAACAAAACGATAGGTTTCTCTGTCTGCTTGGTGGTAAATGTAAGTGCATGGTCTACTGAAATTGTTTTGGTAAGCTCATAGGGGCCTGGGGACACCAACTCTATGATATCTCCTGGCTCAGAGTTTACCGCAGCTTCAAACAACGTATTGAGCCCAGCCACCACCGAAATTGTCTTTCCCGAAGACAAAGTTGCTTCCCTGTCTACTTTAGGATACCAGAGAACACCCGTGTTTTCTTTGGTAGCCAAATCGTTGCTTAATTTGGCGCCAATTTCCATATTATCTGGAACCAAAAGTCCCATCTGGTTTTTTTTAAGGTCCAAAGTTGCCCTGGTAAAACCCGTTTCCGAAATAGGGGTACTATTGGGCCCTATAATGTTTCCGTCGAACTTTATACCTTTTATATCATCATAGACGGTAAAAACATTATCCTTTTTCTCATTATAGAAGATGTTCTCCGAAATCACTGAATTTATAGGTGTGGCACTACGTTCTCCATCGCTTCCCGCGCATAACTGGATATGATCGCAATTTATAAAGGTATTGTTGGAAATATTGGCATCCTCTACCTGAAAGTATCTGTTTATGGGAGAATTTGGTACGCCGTTCATTACTACAAGAGCTCCTCTAAACCTATAACCCGTAAGCCCAATGCCGTAATTGTTGATAACGGTTTGTTGGCCATTGATTACTCTTATTCCACCAGTACTGGGCTTGTTGTTTCCAATAAATACATTGCCGTCTACCAGAGTTTCATTTCCATGCCTCATAGTTAGTGTACCCGTACATTCATAAAAAACATTATTCTTATAGGTATTCTGGCAAGATTTATTCGATATAATTTCGTGCTCACCATTGCACCGGTCAAAATAATTGGCCTCGACCATGGTTCTGGAATTGGTTAGCGAAAAATGACTTGTTCCAATCCTTAATGTTTCACCCCCATTAGATCCTAGATTGGGCCGTGGGCCAAAATAATTATGATCTATTTGATGCATGTTCTCCTGGCTTTCCAAGGAGTTTAATCTAACGATCATGGTTACCCCTCTGTTCCGCTTACCTTCTAGGTGATTGTGGTCTACCCTATTGTTTTTCCCATATATTGCTACCCAAGTATCAGGTTCATGCCGTTCCGGATTGGTGTAATTATCAATTACACATTCGGTAAGTCTAGAATTATTTGCCAAGGTAGAATTATCTTTCTTAAAGGAGATTACCTCCGTGGTAGGAGTATATCCATTTTTAAAAACAAGACCTTCCACCACCAAAAAATCCCCTGCAATCCTCAGATTGGATTGGCCCTCCAAACTAACCTTACCTTTTTCTTCAACGCTCAGGGTAATAGGCATTTCAGCGGTGCCTTTTCCTTCAAAGAGCAACTCGGTATCTTGCCACACTCCGTTGGCGAGCCTAATGACATCCCCAGGGCCGGCCTTAGCCACCATAGCATTAAACTCATCCACATTGCGGACAAGATTTTCAGCTTGCTCCTTGGAGGTGCACGAACTGAAAATGATAAAAAAAAGTAAGATGTTTAAGATCGATGAAAATTTCATGAATATAATTGGTTTACCAGATTGGTTTACCAAATATATGTATATTTGTCGAACCAGCAAAAGTTTAACACAAAAACTTATAAATCCGCAAAAAGATAATATTCATTTAAAACATTAATATGGAAATTTCCACCACAGAAAAACTAAAGCAAATAAGTACGGCTACAGTAGCCACTTGCTTATTTAAGAGAGGTCTTAGGCACCAGTACATCCAAAATGTACATCGTTTGCAAAAAAGGGGATATACCATGGTAGGGAAAGCCTTTACCCTTAGGTATATACCAGCAAGGGAAGATCTTAATCCCATAGAAGTATTTAAAGATCCAAAGCATTTGCAACGTGTGGCCATAGAAACTTGCCCGCAGGGTGCCGTTCTTGTTATAGACAGCAGAAAGGATGCCAGAGCCGCTTCCGCTGGGGCTATTCTTATTTCTAGATTAATGACACGTGGTGCGGCCGGGATTGTAACGGACGGGAGTTTTCGGGATAGCAGGGAAATCTCGGAATTGGACTTTCCGGCCTATCATCAACGTGCGGCTTCACCCACCAATCTAACGCTACATCAGGCAATAGCTATTAACGATCCTATAGGCTGCGGAGATGTATCGGTTTTTCCAAACGATATAATCATAGGTGATGATGACGGCGTTATGGTAATCCCGGCAAATATCGCCGATGATGTGGCCAATGAGTGTTGGGAAATGACCCTTTACGAGCAGTTTGTGATGGAACAGGTTCGCAACGGAAAATCGATTATTGGGCTTTATCCATTAACGGATAAGAAAATCAAAATCAAGTTCGAAAAGTGGAATCAAAGAAAATAACCTCCATCGAAGGATTCTCTTTCCTATTGCGTCTTAACACAAACTTTAAAGGAGTGAAGTAAAAATGTGTTGAAAATCTTCTTTATATTTGCGCTCGCGAGCAAAAAAGGCTTTTCCGATGCCCACGTGGCGGAATTGGTAGACGCGCTACCTTGAGGGGGTAGTGTTCGCAAGGACGTGCTGGTTCGACTCCAGTCGTGGGCACAACTAGGTAGATTTTATAGGCCCTACCAAGGTATGGGGGAAAGATTGGGGGAAATTTTGTTCCTTTTCTTTCCCTTTTTTATGGTCAATTCAAAACTTCACCTCCATATCGTCGAGGTACTTTTGAAGCCGTTTTCCGGTTACGAAAGGTGAGAGAAAAAGGCCCTCCCCGCTAACGGGTTCCTCTATGATCTCCACAAAGAAATTTTCCATTGTATAAAGGGAATAGAAGCATTCGACACTCTTGAAGTGGCTCAACTTCTTGCCGTGTTCCAAAAACGCGTCCCACTGTTCGGTAAGGTCCGGCCACCTGTGACAAGGTGGTTTTTTAAATGTTGGCGAAGGAAAAATTTGCATCAGCTGATCACGTTTTGCAGAAACACATAAAAACCTTAAAGATTATGAGGTTTTTATATATTTAACTTTCAGGGAAAGTTCTTATTATTGGCACTAATAATCTACTTACTTATTAACTATTTATTCCAACCATTATCATGAAAAAACAGTCTTTCCTAAAATTTACGTTTTCAGCTTTTCTTTTTCTACTCTTTCTTTCTTGTGAAACAGAATCATTGCAATTGGATAAGGTTCAGGAGACGGGACGATCCAATGTTCTTGTTGAACAAGTAGATTTTAGTGCAGTCCCCGAATTGTCCCAAGTCTTAAGTGATGCGTCGGGAAAATCGAATATAGCAAGGTCCTATTCGAAGAAAGGGGATTCCAAGTTTTGGTTAGATGAGCAGGACGTGTTGAAATTAAGGGATTCCGTTAACAATGAGAGTTATACAATAGTCATCCATACCGACGAACCTTCGCCTACCACCTTCTACAATCTTGTAGTAACCAAAAGAGCGGACGGAAATCCTATAGTTCCCTTTGTCGTGGAATATAATTTTAATAATGGAAATATATCAAGTTTTGCTGAGGATGATAACAAAGAGTTCGATGGTACGGTCAACATCTATTCCTTTACGGAGTTTTCCCAAGCTACTGGATTGAATTCAAAAAGTGGTAATCCCGTGGCATGCTTTCAAGATGTCGGCAAGAAAAACAATACCGTTGTAGGCAATAATAGTTCGGGTACATCTACCGGGTCTAGCGGTGGTTCCTCAACTACCGGGTCTTCCAATACATCTGGAACGGTGAGTGTGACACGTCCCCATATATCAGTAAGTAGAACTAGAACTAGGGGATCGGTTACCGCAGGGGTCGGGAGATTCCATATGCCACCATTGACCTCTAACAAACAGACCCAAAAAACGGGAATTGTTGGGAAAGAAGAGACAAATGTCTGTCCAGAGGGATGGGTTAGTATTCCCATTAATGAGATAAAGGATATTCCGCCTAGCTGTAAAAGTTTTGATTTTAGAAGTACAGGGGCTAACTGGCAGGAATCTTCCGTAATAGGTATTAGATTCAACATTTTCGTTTTACAGATAATAGGAGGTGTTCGGGTCAGAAAAAAACACACTATTCTCTTCACTCAGCCTGTCAAATTTGGATTGCCAAGAAAATTTGCCAATGGAACAACTATTCCTTCCGGTTTAGCGGCAGAAATAGGAGCAAAAGCTATAAACCATGCAATCGATGATGTAATTTCAAAATACCATAATATAGTCGTAAATTCCACCAGTGTTCTTCGTTCAGATTTCCAATCAAAGTTAAAAAAAGAGTTTCGAGAATTTTCAAATGGGGGAAGAGTGAACTTTAATGATATGACATCGGCAACAAGAGCGACACAATATAGGACTTACGGTGTGATTCCTGATAATTGCTATTAGCTATATGATCGAAAAAGAGCTGATATTGATTGCCTATGACCATTACCCACGAAATGTTGACAGCATTTCCGATAAAGACTCTTATATCTTATCAAAACAGCATAGAAAACTATTAGACAAAATTGAAAGACATAACAAACCTTATTCCAAGAACATTGTTGGATTGATTGAAGAATTGAAACTTTTGGGAGCTAAGGAATTTGATTTTAATGATGCCACATATTTTGACTGGCAAGACAGATGCTTTACTTTTGAGTTCATAAAGAATATTGGAGATAAGGTTTTAATTTTGAAGTTTTATAAAAGTATAATTGCTCCATATTTTTCTATACAATATTTTCAATCCAAAGAAGTCGACAATTCGAATAGGTATCTAATGATTTCAAAAGTTGAATTTGATCAAGCAGATTTTGTTAATGGAATATGTAAAATTGCCAATAAGCATGAGTTGAAGAAATTGCCATTGGATTTAATCAGGAAAAAGGTTCCAGATATTAACTTTGATGATATTCGTATGGGTAAATTCACATATTTCAACGTTCTTTTTAATAGTCAAACATTTTAATTATGAATCTAAAAATCAACATTTTATTGTTTTGTGTTTTGCTTATTGCCCTTTTATATGGAGATAGGTCATTTTCTATTGGATTCCATGCTAATCATTATGTTTTTAGTTTAATTGACATCATCATAGTTTTGCTAACGGTGATGACAGGAATATATTTAGTATTTAATGTTACAAAAGCAGTCAAGCATATGCATAATCAATGAAGTATGATCAAATTTTGTCCTATAAAAAAGTTAATGATGATTATTGCCGTAATTTCTTTGGCTCTTTGGTCTATTGCATTGTTCAAGGGTGATTTTTTGATAGACCTTCATGTAAAGGATGTATATCTAATATTTGAATACCATCTATTGCCTGTTTTAATGACAATTTTGTTACTTGCCATAGGTTTGTTTCATTTTTCCAAAAGGTTGAAAAGATGATGAAAATAACTCAATAAGCTACCTTAGATAACCGTTCCTTTTAAGTTTACGTTTTTCCCTATCGGAAAGTAATTTTAAAGGGATGCAGTCCTTACCAGAAAAAGCATTAATGGATTTCTGATTGTTGGTAGGGTCCAAAGTGATCGTGATACTATCGGATTTTTTGATCTTATCGATTTGGATCTCGTTCTTTATTTCATTTTTGATGCTCTCCTTGTCGATGGCCCTTTCGATCGTAGGGGTCAACTATGCCACGACCTGTTTGTTCGCCTCCTTTGATGCCATATAGCCTATTAATCCTCCCACCAATGCGGAAACGATTACTATTATTAGATTTTCCGATAAATTTTTAAAGCTCATGGTTTAATGATTAATGGTCTTTCATCGGTGTTCATATACCCCGCATGTGTCCATGTCAAAGTATCCTCAAAATCCTCCAAGGTGTTTATCTTCTTTAGCTTGCCTTGCCTTATAAGGTCATGCACAAACGCGAAAAACTCCCTATGCTTACCGTTTACAGGCTCCAGGTCGAATGTGTTTCCATGCTTATGGGCGGAGAACTCTCGGACCCGTCCTCATCGTCGGACGGTCTAAGGCCGCGTGAATCGAGCCCAAGGGCAAGTCGATTTATATAGACCCCTGACCCATGTTTGGCAAACCATTCGTCACGGATAAAAATCCAGATTACGAAGACAATCTCCGTCCAACCTACGCCAACAATCGATTTCCCTTAAGGCAGCAAGTGGGCACAAAACCGCTGAAAACCTAAACTTTTAGGAACAGCGGTTTTTTTGTTTTCCAATATTTACTTTATCATTAACTTCGAATGATTAATTGCAACAAAAGAACAGGCGCTAGTTGAAATAAATGGGTAAAAAAACTATTATTATCGGCGGAGGAATTGTAGGTCTAAGTTGTGCCTACTATTTATCGGAACTGGGTTACGAAGTAACCGTAATAGACAAATCTGAAATGGACGGGGGTGCTTCCTACGTTAACGCAGGTTATCTTACTCCAAGTCATATCATCCCTTTAGCATCACCTGGTATGATGGCCAAGGGCATTAAGTGGATGTTTAAAAGTGCCAGTCCGTTTTATATGCAACCACGATTGGATATGGATTTCCTTAAGTGGGCCTGGTATTTTAGTCGCTCCTCTACTTCTTCACATGTAGAAAAAGCCATTCCATTGATAAAGGACATAAACCTCCTTAGTATGGACTTATATGGAGATATGCATGCCTCCGGTAATCTGGGTAACTTTCAATTGGAGAAAAAAGGCCTTTTAATGCTTTACAAAACGACCAAGGAGGGAAATCATGAAAAAGAGGTAGCCTTACGCGCTAAGGACGAAGGTTTGGAAGTACGCGAACTTACGAAAGACCAACTCAATACCTTGCAGCCTAACTTAAGTGATGAGATAGATGGTGCCGTACATTACCTGTGCGATGCGCATACTTCGCCAAATGAAATTATGCAAAATCTAAAACGATATCTTTCGGAAAATGGGGTAGATTTTAAATTGAGGGAAGAAGCGATCGATTTTACCTTTCAAAACAAAAAGATTTCGAAGGTGATCACCAACAAGGGGAGCTACGAAGCGGATGATGTTATTATCGCCGCTGGTTCATGGAGCCAGAACTTGGCAAAAAAACTTCGGCTCAAAATTAATTTGCAAGCCGGTAAAGGGTATCGCATCAATGTTAAGAGACCTACGGATGTTATACTTCCTGCCATATTAATGGAAGCCAAAGTGGCCGTAACCCCCATGAAAGAATTTACAAGATTTGCAGGTACTATGGAACTGTCAGGGATAAACCATAAAATAAAGACCAACAGGGTAAGGGCCATTGCCCACGCGGCAGGCAGCTATTATAATGGACTCGAAATTTCAGAAACTGAAATAAGTGCCGCCAAATGTGGATTGCGACCAGTTTCACCAGATGGATTGCCCTACATTGGAAAAACTTCGAAATTTGACAACTTAACGATAGCCACCGGCCACGCAATGATGGGGTGGAGTTTGGGGCCCGCCACTGGAAAATTGATTTCTGAGATTATATCCGATAGTAAACTATCCATGGATATATCCGGGTTTCATCCAGAACGAAAGTTTTAATTTATAACCTCCGTACCTTCACATTTCTAAACCATACACCAGCACCATGGTCTTGCAGACCAAGATACCCGTTCTCTACGTTACCGTAATCTGGATAATCGTTCCATTTGCCACTATTGCGTTTGGCCTTCCAATCATCCGAAAATTTATCGAACTCCACTACCTTTTCTCCATTTAGCCAATGCTCTACCTTCCCTTTGTTAAAAATTACCCGGGTACTATTCCATTCGCCAACAGGTTTTAGCACCTTATTGGAATTGGTAGGATGCATGGCATAATTAGATCCTGCCGTCTGCCAATCCTCTAAGGGGTCCGGAAAACCCTCATCATCCAAAATCTGATATTCCGGCCCTGTCTGATAGGGTGAATGGTAAATGGTATCCTCCACAACATGGTAAAAAATACCACTATTTCCTCCCTTGCTTATTTTCCATTCCAAGCTAAATTCAAAATTATCATATTGTTCGGTGCTTATGATATCTCCGCCTACATCCCCTGCTGTCCCAAAACACTCAATAATATCGTCTTTGATCACCCAGTTTCCTGGTAGGGAATCTTGATTGTAGCCGCGCCACTGATCTGCGCCCATTAGCGAAATCCATTCATTTTCTATCGTTTCGGGCGTAGATTTTTCAACAACTTGTGATTCTTTTTTGTTTTGTTTGCATGCCACAACCATAGACAACATACAAACCAACACTAGTATTCTTCGCATAACCATTAATTTATATTTTTTTCATGTTTACCGGGTCCCACCTTATAGCGGAATCCTCAAAATAACTATCATTACAAGCTAACGCAGGTGCAGCGGCCCCATAGCCAAATACCGCATCTTCCGCCACACTTTTTCCACCCCGTATTGCTGTAAACCAATTGGCAAAATGGTCATAGTGCGCCTCTTTATACCCTTTTTCCGCTTCATAAACGATCTCTTCCTGTGGTAGCATGTTTTTACGGCCCATGCCCCAAGCACCGATCAATGCTATTTGAACCATATCGTTGGCCGTGTATTTTGGTCTGGGCATGTAAATGCCCTTTGGCCCCGAGTTAGCCGTAATAATGGAGGGTGCGCCGGCAATGGCCACTGTATCCGCCCCCTAAGGTTTTTAAAAACTGTTTTCTTGTTTGTATGGCTTTTTTAGACATTTTCTTGTAGCACTTATGTGTTACACATAAATATATTAATTAATAGTATAACTACGGAATTTTAGGCTAAGCCATTAAAATATTATCATTTATGGATTATTTTGTTAAACTTTAACTTTCGGTTTTTCACCTTATCAGGTTTTATTTGTAGGTTTGTTTAACAGTTTTATAAAAAACATGAACAACGTTAAAAAATCGTTTAGCATTCGGGATTTGGAAAACCTATCGGGCATAAAGGCTCATACCATTAGAATTTGGGAAAAAAGATACGACCTCTTGTCACCGGAACGCACCAGTACCAACATCAGAACCTACAGTTTAAGTAGCCTGCAGAAATTATTGAACATTACCATGCTTTACAGTAATGGTTATAAGATATCCAAGATTGCCCGCATACCGGAAAAGGATATTCCTGTGCTTGTAAGGGAAATTGTCTCTAAAAACAGCGTTGAAGATCATGCCCTGAACGCTTTTAAACTTTCTATGATCAATTTTGACCAAAGTTTGTTTTTCAATACCTACAACGGTCTTTTGTCGGAGTTTTCTTTTCGGGATATTTTTAAACAGGTTTTTATACCCCTGTTGAACGAACTGGGGCTACTATGGCAAACAGATACCATAAGTCCGGCCCATGAGCATTTTATTACCAGTCTTATAAAGCAGAAGATAATTATCAATACCGAAAAGCTACAAATCTTGGCACCTACGAAAAGGGACAAGACTTTTGTGCTGTTTTTGCCAGAAAATGAAATTCATGAAATTGGCCTGTTATTTATTAACTATGAAATTGTACTTAGAGGCTACAAGGCCATCTATCTAGGGCAGACAGTTCCCATAGACAGCTTGCAAGATCTTCTTAAGTATTACGACGATCTTAATTTTGTGTCTTACTTTACCGTTGAACCGTCCAAAGACAAAATAAATAAATATCTGCAGCAGTTTGGTAAAGGAATTAATCAAAAAGGAAATTATAAACTTTGGATACTTGGCCACCAGGTGCAACATATTACCCCTGAGCATCTGCCCAAGTCCATAGAGGTGTTCAACTCCATTGAACAACTTGTCAACGGATTATAAGATGTATTGGGGAAGTAATCTACCAGGATATGAGTAAAAAGGTTATTGTTATTGGCTCTGGTTTTTCTTCGCTCTCCGCATCTTGCTACCTCGCAAAGCAGGGTTTTGTTGTAGAGGTATACGAAAAGAACAACGCCACAGGAGGACGAGCTGGACAATTGGTCAGGAACGGATTTACATTCGACACCGGACCAAGTTGGTATTGGATGCCCGATATCTTTGATAAGTTCTTCGGGGATTTCGGAAAGAAAACATCGGATTACTACTCCTTGGATAAGCTAAGCCCAGCCTACAAAATCTTTTTTACGGACGATGTAGTTACCATTGGAGATACCATGGACAAGATCTGTACAGAATTTGAACGTATAGAACCTGGCAGTTCCGAACATCTTCGCAAATTTATAGCCAGCGCCCAGAAAAATTACGACATTGCCATCAACAAAGTTGTGCTAAGGCCCGGGCTTTCTCCGTTGGAATTAGTTACCAAGGAAACTGTTTTAAGGGTAGATCACTTTTTTAAAACCATTAGTTCCGAAGTACGGAAGCGTTTCAAAAACCCAAAATTAATATCGACTCTAGAATTCCCTGTTCTTTTTTTAGGGGCAAAACCGAGTGATACCCCCGCCTTTTATAGTTTTATGAACTTCGCAGATTTTGGGCTTGGCACTTGGCATCCCAAAGGAGGAATGTATCAGATTATTAGAGCTATGCAAACCCTTGCCGAGGAACTAGATGTAAAAATCCACACCAATAGCCAGGTTGATGGCATTAGGGTTAAGAAAGGGAAAGCCGTAGGGATCTTGTGCAAGGGGCAAGAAATTGACGCCGATTTGGTTTTAAGTGGCGCAGATTATCATCATTCCGAAACCCTTTTAAACCCGGAAGATCGGCAGTACTCAGAAAACTATTGGGGCAAAAAGACCTTTGCACCCTCGTCCTTGCTCTTTTATATCGGATTTAATCGAAAATTGGAAAATGTGGAGCATCATAATCTTTTTTTCGATACAGATTTCGAGCACCACTCCAAAGAGATTTATGACACGCCTAAATGGCCAAAAGACCCTTTGTTTTATGCAAACTTCCCTTCCGTAACAGATCCTTCCATGGCACCAAAGGATTGTGAGACCGGCTTTTTTTTAATTCCAATAGCACCTGGCTTGGAAGATACCCCGCAGTTACGGAATCAATATTTTGATATTATTATGACCCGATTTAGCGAAAGGACCGGTTGTAATATTGAGAATAATATTATTTTTAAAGAGTCCTTTTGCGTAAACGATTTTATTGAAAAGTACAACTCCTACAAGGGAAATGCCTATGGTATGGCCAATACGTTATCCCAGACCGCATTTCTTAGGCCCAAATTAATGAGTAAAAAAGTGAAGAACCTTTTCTTCACTGGTCAACTTACAGTACCTGGTCCCGGAGTTCCCCCATCATTGATTTCCGGAAAATTAGTGTCGGAACTAATTTCTAAAAACATTAATAATTAAGTAATGAAGACCATTTTTGATACTGTATCATATAACTGTAGTAAGCTTGTAACCGAGTCCTATAGTACTTCCTTTGCCTTGGCTACAAAAATGTTGGATACCTCCATTAGGGCAGATATTTACAACATTTATGGATTTGTACGCTTTGCCGACGAAATAGTGGATACTTTTCATGATTACAACAAAAAAGAACTCTTTGATAAGTTTGAAACTGATCTGGAAAAAGCATTGGAAGACAGAATTAGTTTAAACCCTATATTGAATGCTTTTCAGCATACTTATCATAAGTATGGGATTCCCCACCATTTAGTAAGTTCGTTTATGGAGAGTATGCGCATGGATCTGGTAAAAAAGGTATACCTAACCCAGGAAGAGTACCAAGCGTACATTTACGGATCTGCCGATGTAGTTGGCCTTATGTGCCTTAGGGTATTTGTTAAGGGAGACGATCAACAATACTTGGAACTAAAAGATAGTGCCATGGCCTTGGGTTCGGCCTTCCAAAAAGTGAATTTTCTTAGGGATCTTAAGACGGACTACGAAGACCTGAACAGAACCTATTTTCCCAACACAAACCTTAACGAGCTGGACGAAGTTTCCAAAAATAGAATAGTCAATGAAATTAAGGCCGATTTTAAACTAGGCTACTCTGGCATTATAAAACTACCCCATGAGGCCAAATTTGGGGTATATACGGCATATAAGTATTATTCCAAACTGCTACAAAAATTGCAGAAAACACCACCTTTGGAAATAAAGAACTCCCGTATACGAGTTCCCAATTATCAAAAATTTGGTCTACTCGCAAAATCATATGTAGACTATAAATTACAATTGGTATAACATGAAGACGTTCATTTGGATCCTTATATTTTTAGCTACTTTTTCCATAATGGAATTCATGGCGTGGTTTACCCATAAATATATCATGCATGGGTTTCTTTGGAGCCTTCACAAGGATCATCATAAAAAGGACCATGGTTCTTGGTTTGAACGTAATGATGCCTTCTTTATTTTTTATGCCGTCGTAAGTATGAGTTTCTTTTATGCAGGGGCCAATACTAATTTTTGGTATGGCTGGCCCCTAGGTTTCGGAATTATGGCATATGGCGCAGCCTACTTTACCGTACACGATATCTTTATTCATCAGCGTTTCAAATTTTTTCGAAAGGCCAACAACTGGTATGCCCGCGGAGTACGAAGAGCTCACAAAATGCATCATAAACATTTGGGTAAGGAAGATGGGGAATGCTTCGGAATGTTGGTGGTACCATTCAAGTATTTTAAGAAATAAACGGTTTATTGTTTTATCAGCTGGTCCAAAAGTGCAAAGACCTTTTCCGAGGCCCAATCTGCCGCACCAACTTCTTTAACTACAATTTTACCGTTCTTGTCAATGATATATGTGGTTGGGATACTCCCATGTTCCAACACTTCGGGAGTTTCGGAACCCGAATAATATACCGGAATGGTATATCCTTTTTTATCTAAAAATTGGTTTACTTTTTCTTTCTTATCGTTTGCCAAAAAAACAAATTTCACCTCTTCTCCATACTTATTATACAGCTTCTGGAAGGAAGGCATTTCGGCAACGCAAGGTGGACACCACGTTGCCCAAAAACTTACAAGTACTATCTTACCCTTTACTTCTTTAAAATTAGTTCTATTTCCTTCTGTGTCCACTAAGTACCAATCGTAACTACGCATCTGTAGCACGTGGTCGGTATCCAAGGTTGACGGACTAAAGGCCAACAAGCGATTTACCTGTACCTTCATGTAAAAACCTACCGGTGTAAATAGTATTACCCCCAATAGCAGTATAAATAAGGCATTGACAAGGTTTTTAGTAGTAATTTTCATGACTTATTGGCCCAATAAGCGATCTACCAAACTGTAAATACTAGAATTATCCCAATCCGCTATGCCTTTTTCCTTGTGGATTATGATATTACCCTCCTTATCGATTAAATAAGAAGAGGGTACTTCGCTGACATCTACAGGAGCTTTTCCTCCAATGATCAAATAAGTAACCGGGAAGGTAAAATTATTTTCCTCCATAAAGGTATGCACAGGAGGCCGCTCTTCATTTGTGATAATGTAAAAATCTACCTTGTCCCCATATCTATTATAGAACTTTTGAATACTCTGTAATTCTGCACTACAGGGTAGACGCCAAGATGCCCAAAAATTGATAAACACCACCTTTCCCTTAGATTGCTCAAAACTGAAAAAATCCCAATTCTCATCCTTAAGGGTCCAATCGTAATCGGTGATGCGGGTTCTATTATCCTCTTCGGTAAGCGAAGGACTAAACGAAAATATTTTGTTTAGCATTACCTTACCATAATATCCCATCGGAGTAACAAAAAAGGAAATTATAAAAGCAAAGAGTAAAAGGTTAAGGACTGTTTTTTTGCTAATCTTCATAGGGATTTGGCTTTCTCAAAACTAAAAACTCCCAAGTAATATAGGGAGTTTTCATTAACTATTTCAGTGCAATTGTTAAACTGCATTTTCTTCCTTGATCACATTTAGTGCAGAACCTTTATGAAACCATTCTATTTGCGATTGATTGTATGTATGATTTGCTTTTATTAAGTCCTTGCTACCATCCGCATGTACCAATTCTATGGTCAACGGTGTATTGGGTGCAAAATCTTGAATATCCACAAAGTTGAAAGTGTCATCTTCTTGGATTAGATCATAATCGCTCTCATTGGCGAAAGTTAACCCCAGCATACCTTGTTTTTTAAGGTTGGTTTCGTGTATCCTTGCAAAAGACTTAACCAATACTGCGGCAACGCCTAAATGCCGTGGTTGCATGGCAGCATGCTCACGAGAAGACCCTTCCCCATAGTTATGATCCCCTACCACTATAGTCTTAATCCCAGCCGCTTTGTAAGCGCGTTGTGTATCCGGAACCCCGCCATATTCGTTGGTAAGCTGATTTTTTACAAAGTTGGTTTTTTTGTTATAAGCGTTAACAGCTCCAATCAGTGTGTTATTTGCAATATTATCTAAATGCCCCCTAAACCTCAACCATGGTCCGGCCATGGAAATGTGATCGGTGGTACATTTGCCAAAAGCTTTGATCAACAACTTCATTCCCTGTAGGGATTCTGAGGTAATTGGAACAAAAGGTTCTAAAAGCTGAAGGCGCTCCGATGTTGGGCTAACCTTTACCTCAACACTACTCCCATCTTCAATGGGAGCCAAATAACCGGCATCTTCAACTTCAAATCCCAAGGGAGGAAGTTCTATACCTCTCGGTTCCTCCAATTTTACTTGTTCTCCTTCCTCATTAAGTAAGGTATCGTTCATTGGGTCAAAATCCAACCTCCCGGAAATTGCAATGGCAGCTACCATCTCTGGTGAGCCTACAAAAGCGTGGGTATTTGGGTTTCCATCGGCTCTTTTGGAAAAATTTCGATTAAAGGAATGTACAATGGTATTTTTTTCCTCGCCTTTAAGATCGCTTCTATCCCACTGACCTATACATGGCCCGCATGCATTTGTGAATACGGTTGCTCCCAAATTTTCGAATATTTGAAGTAGCCCATCGCGCTCGGCAGTATATCTAATTTGTTCGGACCCTGGGTTAATTCCAAAATCCGATTTGGGTCTAATCTTTTTTTCAACCGCCTGTTGTGCTATAGAAGCCGCTCGTGTTAAATCCTCATAGGAAGAATTGGTACAAGAACCTATAAGTCCCCAATCTACTTTAACCGGCCAGTCATTTTCCTTGGCTTTTGGCCCCAACTCCCCAACAGGGGTAGCCAAATCTGGTGTAAACGGACCATTAAGATGCGGTCTAAGCTCATCCAAATTTATTTCTATCAATTCATCAAAATACTGTGCTGGATTTGCATAGACTTCTGGGTCGGCCGTCAAATAGTCCTTCACCGAATTGGCGGCATCGGCCACATCGTTCCTATCCGTTCCCCTTAAATACCGTTCCATAGAGGCATCATAGCCAAAAGTAGAAGTAGTAGCCCCAATTTCAGCACCCATATTACATATTGTGCCTTTTCCTGTACATGATAGGTTTTTGGCTCCATCGCCAAAATACTCTACAATAGCTCCTGTACCCCCCTTAACGGTTAGGATACCCGCTACTTTAAGTATAACATCCTTCGCAGAGGTCCAACCCGAAATATTACCGGTTAGTTTAACACCTATCAGTTTAGGAAATTTTAGCTCCCAGGCCATACCGGCCATTACGTCTACTGCATCTGCACCACCTACTCCAATGGCCAACATCCCCAATCCACCAGCATTTACAGTATGGGAATCCGTTCCGATCATCATTCCTCCGGGAAAAGCGTAATTTTCCAAAACAACTTGATGTATAATTCCCGCTCCGGGTTTCCAGAAGCCTATTCCATATTTATTGGAAACGGACTCAAGAAAATCAAATACCTCCGCACTGGTACTGTTTGCCATCTTTAAATCAGCCGCTGCTCCGCTTTTTGCCTGTATTAAATGATCGCAATGCACTGTAGTGGGCACGGCCACTTTAGATTTACCTGCTTGCATAAACTGCAGTAACGCCATTTGTGCAGTGGCATCCTGACATGCTATACGATCTGGTGCAAAATCTACATAATCTTTTCCCCTTCCATAAGCGGTTGTTGGATTTCCCTCCCATAAATGGGAATAAAGAATTTTTTCTGAAAGTGTTAAAGGTTTACCTACTATTTCCCGAGCCTTATCAACCCGTTCCGCCATAGTGGCGTAAACCTCTTTGATCATGTCGATATCAAATGCCATTATCTTTTTTTTTAACAGTTATGCAATTCTTCAAAATTAGTGAAATCCGTAGCGCAAATAAAATTTTTGATATACGATTACCACAATTTTAGTCGATTGACAAAAAAGCTTGGGTTTGCTTGCAAAAAAACAGTTATTCCGGCAAGTATTACCTTTACTAAACCATTAGTAGGTTTAGCGGACAGAAGTTTACAGTAGTTTTAAGATAATGTCTTCTTCGCTTATCCCTTCGGCCTCTGCTTTGTAGTTTTTTATGATCCGATGTCTTAGGATGCCGTTGGTTACCGCCTGTACATCTTCAATGTCTGGTGAAAACTTACCGTTTATGGCAGCATGAGCCTTGGCGGCCAAAATTAAATTTTGAGATGCCCTAGGGCCGGCGCCCCAATCAATGTATTGTTTTACAAAATCCGAGCTAGACTCCAATCCGGGTCTAGTGTTGTTAACCAGTCTTACAGCATATTCCACAACATTCTCTGGCACCGGTATTCTTCTGACCAAATGTTGTACTTCCAAAATTTCAGCAGCACTCAACAATGCGTTCACCTCAATGGATTCATCAGAAGTAGTAGCTTTTACCACTTGCATTTCTTCCTCTAGAGAGGGGTATTTTAATTCAATGGCAAACATAAATCTATCCAATTGCGCTTCGGGCAAAGGATAGGTCCCTTCTTGTTCTATGGGATTTTGGGTTGCAAGTACAAAATAGGGCAAATCCAATTTATGTTGTTGCCCTGCAATGGTCACCGCCCTTTCTTGCATGGCTTCCAAAAGGGCCGCCTGCGTTTTGGGAGGTGTTCTGTTTATTTCGTCCGCAAGAATGATATTGGAAAATACAGGGCCTTTGATGAACTTAAAATTGCGGTTTTGATCTAAAACTTCGCTCCCCAAAATATCACTGGGCATTAAATCCGGGGTAAACTGTATCCGTTTAAAGTCTAGTCCCAAGGTCTGCGCAATTGTATTTACCATTAGGGTTTTGGCAAGCCCAGGTACACCTATAAGCAAAGAATGTCCACCGGTATATATAGATATCAGAATTTGGTCTATAACCTTTTCCTGACCAATGATTACCTTAGCAATCTCTTTTTTTAACGCGTTATGTTTCTCTACAAGGCCGTTAATGGCGACAACGTCTGACATGCAATTATTCCTTTACCCAATCATTTGCAAAATTGCAACTTCTATTACCCTCATTAACACTTACGTAGGTGTCTTTAATATGTTCATCCATCCATTCCCTAATGGCGTTGAATTGCTTTTCCCTTAGTGCAAGTTCTTGGATTTTTATATAGTCTTTTGCAAAATCGGCCACATGTTCATCAAACCTGTTGGTGATTTTCAATATTTTGTACTTAGGTCCTCCCCCCCTGGGGTCTTCTTCCAAAAGTGGGCGCGAAATCTCATTGTCCTTTAAATCCCTAACCTGATTGTAAAGGGTAGGATCCATTTTTGTTAACTCAAAACGAGAATCAAAATTTGTGGGGTTACGCAATAGACCTCCGTCAAACTTGGTTTCTTTTTGATCGGAGAAATTAAATGCTGCTTCCGCAAAAGTCATTTGCCCATCAATTACTTTTTTACGAATACTGTCTAGTTCTCGTTGTGCTTCCTCAATAGCTTCCTTCGGAATTTCGGGTGAAATAAGGATATGTCTTAAATCTAGTTCTTGTCCCCGTATTTTTTCAATGTAGATGATATGAAACCCAAATACCGTTTCGAAGGGTTCGGAAATTTCACCCTCTTGCAACGTAAAAGCCACATCCTTAAATTCTTTTACAAAACCCGTTTCACGTGTCATACTATAAAAACCGCCCTTGGATTTAGATCCGGGGTCTTGGGAATACAATATCGCTTTAACGCTAAAGCTTGCACCGTTTTCCTCTACATCGGCCTTTATCGTATTCAATTTGTCTATGACCTTTTGTTTTTCAACTTCGGTGGCCTTCGGTTCCTTTACAATTTGGGCAATCTCCAATTCAGCTCCAAATACAGGTCTTTCGCTCTCGGGTATCTTATTGAAGAACTGTCGTACTTCTTCGGGTGTAATCTCTATCTCTCCAACTATTTTTTGTTGCATTTTTTCGGAGAGCATTCTCAATTTGTTTATATCGAAAAGCTCTTCTCTAAAACTTACCTCGTCCTCTTTTTTATAAAATTTCAATACCTTCTCCATAGAACCTACTTGGGATACCAGAGACTGTATTTGTCTTTCGCTAGTGGCATTTACCTCATCGTCCGAGACCAAAATACTATCCTGTACGGCCTGATGCGCATATAGGCGATCTTCCATTAACTTGCCCAAAAGTCCACAACGGGTAATATCGGCTGTTGATGCTCCCTGACTTTTAAGATCTATCAATGTCTTTTCAATGTCCGAATCCAAGATTACATAATCCCCTACCACAGCGGAAATACCATCAAGCTTTATTTTTTTAAAACTTTCTGTAGAATCTTTTTGTACTTCGTTAGAAGCCTCCAAGAGTACTTCATCCGGTGCTGTCTGAGTAGCTGTTACGGCATCCACTTCCTGCGCATAACCTAGACCAGAGCATACCAACAAACAAAGGGTATAGCCCAGTTTACTTATCTTCTCCATAAACTTCAAATTCTCTTTCTTTAATTGCCTCATCTATAATTTCGGTTTCCAATTTTCTTATGTAGTTTAACTTTCGTCTATTTAAGAGTACTTGTTTTATAGTAGGTTCTATAAATTGCAATGGTGCTATATCATTGACCTCTAAAAGATTGGTAACCTTCGCCAAATATACCCCTAATGAATCCTCCATTTCAAAAAATTGTGATTTTTTTAAGTATCTACCTTGGTTTTCGTGGGTCAACGGAGGAATTTCCGATATTACCCTAGAGGCTTTTACCCAAATGGAGTCATTAAAATTTAGTTTTCTAAATTGAACCCCAATAGAGTCCAAGTACGTCTGATCTTTTTTATTAAAGCGTTTTAAGCTGCTGACCACCGTTTTTTTATTCAAAAATTGTTTGGGCAGCTCAATAAACCTAATTTTCACCAACGCTTCCTTAAGTTTAAAGTTCTCCTTTTCCCGTTCGTAAAAGCTTTGCAGCTGGGAGGTACTAATAGCGGTATCTAGCGTTTGTTGCACCAAGGCCTCCTTATAGGCCCTTGTATACAAATCGGTACGATAGTTATCTACCAACCGTTCAAATTCGGTCAGTTTGTCCTCAGGGAGATTTATCTTTGCCTTGGAAAGTAATAACTGCTTGGATGCCCATGTGTTAATATAGTTGGTTACAAAAGACGCACTGTCTTGTTTGGAAATGGAACTGCTCAACAGTGCGGCCACGTCTTCTCGATACAAATAAGTATCCCCAACTCTGGCAAGGGGTTTCTTCTCCTCTTTTTCACGTAAAAGGGAATTACAGGATCCTAACGACAATATTAGAAATAGAATGCCGATAAGCGCGGTAGACCTTAAATCTTGTATATCCAAAAAACGCATTCAGCAAAAATAGCAAATACATCAGCTTAGACAAGATTTATGTATGTTCATTAACACATTTTTAGTAGCCATCGAAGCTCATAATTTGTTACATTAGTATAACAATCCCATAGGCAAATGCGATATACAGTAGAAATTGAGGTGAAATTACCAAGAGAAGAATTTATTAAAAAGTTGGATAATGCAGATAATATGGTGCATTGGCAGCAAGGGTTGGTAAATTACGAGTTTCTATCCGGACAGCCTGGCCAGGAAGGGGCAAAAATGGAATTGAACTATAAATTTGGAAAGCGCAAAATGACTTTGGTTGAGACCATTATTAAAAGAGCGCTACCCGAAGAACTACATGCCACCTACGATACCAAAGGTGTACATAACATTCAGAAAAACTACTTTAAGCAGATGGACGACCATACCACCAAATGGGTCTCGGAGACAGAATTCCAATTTTCCGGATTTATGATGAAGGCCATGGGGTTTTTAATGCCAGGGGTCTTTAAAAAACAGTCCCTAAAGTACCTTCAAGATTTTAAGGCCTTTGCAGAGGACGAGGTCTCTGTAGGCGAAAACTAATCTTTAATTTTTCTTCCAATTTTCCGGAAGTATCAAAAAATAAACCATTGGGAAAAAAAATAAAATTGATTTGGGATTTTAGGGGTCCAGATTCGTTAAAAATAGCTGAACATCATGAGAAGCATTTGAAGGAATATATTTTGATGGAAGGGCTAGATTGTAACGATACGGGGTTTAAATCATTGAGTGAGCTGCACAGTATTGCCTTTATGACCGTAGATGAAAGCTATATGATCTCCGTAAGAGATGCCCTTTTACCTCATAGAGGTGAAATCGCTGAAGAATGAAGCCCAGACAGTTTTACGCCAAACCTTAGATAAAACAAAACCGTCTTGAAAAAAAAGTTTTTCCTTTTCCTTGCAGTACTTCCCTTGTTGAATGCTTGCGAAACCGCTGAAGCACCATCCAATCCATTGCTATTAGCGCTAAAATCGCAAGACCCCAACATTAAACGTGTCATGGATAGCTTGGCACAACACGAATTGCAGATCCGTTATACAAGAATAGACAGAACTGCAGATAGCACCCAACTCACGGACTATGATTTTCAGGTAGACAAGGATGCCTATTTTTATCCGGCAAGTACGGTCAAATTTCCTATTGCCGTGCTAACGCTGGAAAAACTAAACACTTTGGATATTCTTACCATGAATACCAAGTTTTATGTGGAAGGAGATTCCGTTGAGACTACCTTCGCCAAAGAAATCTCAAAGATTTTTGCCGTAAGTGATAATGAGGCCTATAATAGACTTTTGGAGTTCTTGGGACAAGATTATATCAACAAATCATTGGAAGAGAAGGCTATTGCCCCTGTGCGCATCTCACATAGGCTATCTACCACAAATGCAGATGATGTAACCACAAAACCCCTGGTGATATACCTCAATGACAGTACTACGCATCTTTTGGAGCATAGCATAAACCGACCTCCTAAAACCTTACATTTAAAAGGGGTTACCAAGGGTTTGGGCTACTATTCCGATGACATACTGGTGGAAGAACCTTTTGACTTTAGCCTTAAAAATTATTATCCGATAGCGGCACAACACGGGGTACTTAAACGTACGCTGTTCCCTAAAGAGTTTACAGCATCCCAACAATTTAAAATTAACGATGCCCAGCGACAATTTTTACTACAGGCCATGCACAGCTTACCCAATACACTGGGCTACGATCCCGAGCGGTATTATGATAGTTATGTAAAATTTTTTATGTTCGGAGATACCACCGAAGATATACCGGAACATTTTAAAATCTATAATAAGGTAGGATACGCTTACGGAACCCTTACGGATTGCGCTTATATTATAGACTCAAAAAATAATGTAGAATTTATGTTAACAGCTACCCTATTGGTAAACAAAGATGGTATCTTTAATGATGACGCCTATGAATATGACGATATAGGCATACCCTTTCTGGCAGCTTTAGGGAGGAAGATTTATGATATTGAATTAAACCGAAAAAAATGAATCATGAGCAAACTTACGTTCGATGCCTTTACCAAAAAAATCTATATAAAGGCTTCTAAAGAAAAATTGTACTGGTGCTGGGGCACCGCTGCGGGTATTACCTCTTGGTTTTTAAGAAGTGCTACGTACCATAACTCAAAAGGAAATGTCAGAGACCCCGAAGAACCTATACAAGCTGGGGATGACTATACCTGGGAATGGCACAATTGGGACGAAAAAGAGCACAATAAGGTTTTGGAGGCCAATGGTAATGACACCCTTGAGTTTTCTTTTGCCGGTTCTTGTAGGGTTACCGTACATTTAGAGGCACACGGCTCCAATACCCTGGTTACACTTCGTCAGTACGGAATTCCGACAGATGAAGAGAACAAACTGAACATTCATTACGGATGCAGCAACGGCTGGACCTTTTGGTTAGCCAATCTGAAGGCCTATTTGGAACACGGTATTTTATTGAACGAGACCGAATATGACCTGCGCAACATTCCTTTGGCCGGTTTTGAGTTTGTAAATATGTAACGCTAAATCCATTGTACGCGGTGTAATTATTGAAGCGTGATAAAAAAGAAATTGGACATAGCGGCCGAAATAGATCATTTGTACAGATACGAGTATGGTAAATTGGTTGCTGTGCTTACCAAAACCTTCGGTACAAACAATATGCAACTTGCGGAGGACGTGGTGCAAGAAGCCATGTTAGAAGCTTTAAAACAATGGACCTATAAAGGTGTTCCGGACAATTCGGTAGGATGGATATACCAAGTTGCCAAATACAAAGCGGTAAACCTTGTTAATAGGGAAAAGCATAAGAGGAAGTATGCATCGGAAGTAGTACATCATTTACAGTCCGAATGGACCGTAGAGCCTGCACTAAGCCATCTTTTCTCGGATCAGGAAATTGCGGACGACCAGTTACGTATGATATTCACATGCTGTCACCCTAGTATTTCCAGAGACTCACAAGTTGCTCTAACACTTAAAACATTATGTGGGTTCAGCATACCAGAAATTGCAAAGGCATTTGTAACCACAGAAGGAAACATCAATAAAAGATTGGTAAGGGCCAGAAAAATGATAAGGGATGCCGATATTCCCTTTGAGGTGCCTTCAGGAGAAAACCTTAAGAATAGGTTGTCTAGTGTTCTAGAAACCCTGTATTTGTTGTTTAATGAAGGGTACAACGCTTCTTCGGGCGACCATCTAATTCGTTTTGAACTATGTTCTGAGGCTATACGACTTGCTGAAATCATTAGTACCAATCCCCATACCAACTCCTCCACGGATACCTATGCCCTCTTGTCGTTAATGTCATTGAACGCCTCCAGATTCCGGGCAAGGATGGACAAAACCGATAATATGCTAGATCTAGAGCACCAAGACCGTAGGTTGTGGGATAGGTCTCTCATTCAGAAAGGACTTGGTTACCTAAGTTTTGCAACGCGAAACAAAGAAGTATCCCTGTATCATATTTTAGCCACCATCTCAGCGCATCATTGTACCGCTAAAACTTTTGGGGATACGGATTGGGAAAGCATTTTAACACTTTACGATAGTTTAATACAAATTGATGCCTCTCCAATAATACAACTCAATAGGGCGGTAGTGCGATCTAAACTTACAAACCCGGAACAAGCCATTAAAGAAATAGATCTAATATCAGAAATACCCGCACTACAATCTTACCTACCCTACTATACGGTTAAGGCGGAACTTCATTTCCAGAATTCCGAACCTAAAAAAGCAGTACTTCTACTGGAATATGCGTTGAGCTTGGCGGAGAACCAAAAGGTAAAGTTGCATATTTTGAACAAATTGGAAGAATATAGCAAAGGGTAATTCATTGATTATCAACACTTAATAAAAATAAGCCCCTCCCATTGTATTTTTTTTCATCATTTATGTCACTTTTTACTTTTACAGATTGACTTAGGGATATAAACAATTTATCAATAGCTATAAATACTAAAAGTTATGCAAGAATTTATGTTATTCATTCGGACAAATGGGGATCATTTGGCTTCCCTATCCCCGGAACAACAGCAAGCCCACGTAAAAAAAATTGGTGGTTACATTGGCGGACTCATGGAAAAAGGTAAACTCAAAGGAGCACAACCCTTAGAATTGGGAGGAGCCAGGGTACAAGGAAATAAGGGAGCGGTAAAGGACGGGCCCTTTAACGAATCCAAGGAAGTAATTACCGGCTATTTTCATATTCTGGCGGAAAATCTTGAGGAAGCCACGGAGATTGCCAAGGCCAATCCTGTTTTTGAGGAAGAGGATGCCATTATAGAGATTAGGCCTGTAAAAAGTATGGCAGGCATTAACTAGCAAACCAACGTTAGGATGGAAAATAGCACTACAAACGCGGCCTATGGAGGTCAATGTGCCTTCGCCGTAAGTACCGGAAAAACAGATGTACCTGGTGGAAAGCACCGTCTCGTTATAGATAATAAAACTTATCTGTTCTCTAATGGCATTGCCAAATTACTTTTTAAAATACTGCCAAATCGCATTAAAAAAGCAGACGAAAACTGGAGCAACAGGTAATCGATGTACTACTAAACCAATATTAACCTATACGGGTGTCCCGAAAAGATCAAAATCGGAGGCACCTGTAATTTTTAGGTCAACAAAATCGCCCTGTTTTACGTAGTGAGCGCTAGCATCTACCAATACCTCATTGTCTACATCGGGTGAGTCAAATTCAGTACGCCCAATAAAATTATTTCC
The DNA here is from genome assembly GCF_046557915.1 of Spongiimicrobium sp. 3-5. Classification (NCBI taxonomy): domain Bacteria; kingdom Pseudomonadati; phylum Bacteroidota; class Flavobacteriia; order Flavobacteriales; family Flavobacteriaceae; genus Spongiimicrobium; species Spongiimicrobium sp. 3-5. The sequence goes on along the minus strand of NZ_JBHEBG010000004.1, from coordinate 57,194 downwards.
TTCTTTACGGTCTATAATACATCGAAAGGTCTTGCCAATTTTTTCTTGGTTAAGTTCCCACGAAATTTGGGATTGTAGCTCCATAATCTCATTGGCCCTTTGTTGTTTTACAATTTCGGGCACATCATCTTCCAAATTAAAAGCATGGGTATTTTCTTCATGACTATAGGTAAAACATCCCAATCTTTCAAAGCGCATTTGCGCTACCCAATTTTTTAAGGTTTGGAAGTCCTCTTCCGTTTCTCCCGGATATCCAACAATAAGTGTAGTCCGTATCGTAATTCCTGGAACCATCTTCCTAAAATCTTGCAATAATTTTGTGGTCTTGAGCTCTGTGGTTCCCCTACGCATACTCTTTAGTACTGAGTCCGAGATGTGTTGTAATGGAATATCTATATAATTACAAATCTTGGGCTCTGTATTCATTAACTGAAGCACATCCATCGGAAAACCCGTGGGAAAGGCATAGTGAAGTCTAATCCATTCAATACCCTCTACCACTACAAGGGCCGACAGCAATTCGGCAAGGTTTCTCTTTTTATACAGGTCCAATCCGTAATAGGTAAGGTCTTGGGCAATAAGAATTAATTCTTTTACCCCCTTAGCAGCCAATTTGTTGGCTTCCGTAACCAACTCCTCAATGGGTTTGCTCTTGTGTTTACCTCGCATTAGGGGAATAGCACAAAACGAACATGGTCTATCGCATCCTTCTGCTATTTTTAGATAGGCATAATTTTTAGGTGTAGTGGTTAAACGCTCACCTATCAATTCGTGTTTATAATCGGCCCCTAAAGCCTTTAAAAGGTTAGGCAACTCACTAGTACCGAAATAGGCGTCCACATCTGGAATTTCTTTTTGCAAATCTGGTTTGTATCGCTCACTAAGACAACCGGTTACAAAAACCTTGTCCACAACACCTGCTTCCTTCTTTTGTACATATTCTAAAATGGTATTTACACTCTCTTCTTTGGCATTTGCTATAAAACCGCATGTATTGATTACTACCACATTCCCCTCCTCCTCATGCACTACGTCCTTGTCATTGGCGCGTAGCTGTCCCATGAGTACCTCGGAATCGTACACATTCTTGGAACAACCCAAGGTTACCACATTGATTTTATTTTTTTTGATCGATTTTGTCCGCATGCTTTTATTTATGGAGTGCAAAAATACAACTTGGGCACCTAACAAGATGGTTTTGACAAGATTTCTTCCACTTTAAGGTGGCTTGGAAAGGAAAGTTTTCGTTTTTAAGACCAGAAACTCTTCTTTAGCAAGCGTTCGGCAGGTTAGTGTTTAGACTCTTGTAGCTCCTTGGTCCAATGATTAATGTTCTTGGCGTTCATTCTCACAAATTCGTCCTTTCCTTGTTTTTGTGCAAGTTCTAGGGAATGTTGTGCAGATTTTATCGCGCTATGGTAATCTTGCATATCGGCTTCCACCAAAGATTTAACCCTATGGAAATAGTAAGTATCACCGCCAAGGGTTATGGCTTTGTTTAAATATCCAAGTGCTTTTTTAGGCTCTATTCCCTGTTCTTGAAAATAGCGAGCCGCCTCGTAATAAGTCTGGGCGGTTGGGTTATTCTTTAATGCAGTGTTAATTTCCCGAAGCATTAAGTCATCTGTGGGAACCGTAATGGGTATAGCAATTTTGGTATTCTCCCATATCCACTGCATCGTTGCCTCGTTGTGGGTAATAGCATCGAAGGTAATCAGGAAATTTTCTTGGAAGTGTTCTATTTTTTGAGGTATTATGGTAACTCTAAAAATGTCTTCTTCCGGGCTATAGGCTTTTCTTCCATCTCCCCAGTGTTCAGTATTACCATGAAAAACTACCTCCCATGATGTCTCTTTTGGAAAGGCGTAAAGGGCATACGTACCTTTAGGTAAGTTATTGCCAAGTATGGTAACATCGGTGTCTACCGTAATTTTTGTGGAGGCATTGGCCCCTACCCGCCAAATGCGTCCATAGGGCACTAAATCCCCAAAGATTGTACGCCCCCTAACTGCCGGCCGGGAATATTTGACCGTAATTTTTGAAAGCCCCACCTCTTGTTCAATCTTTGTAAAAGGGCTGGCTTTGGGATGATTTAATTGCGCATTGACCAATGGCCCTAAGAACAATATTATTATGTAGAATTGTTTTTTCAATCGCCAAGGTTAAAAAAGGAGTCTACAAATGCAATTTTATCAAAGGCTTGTAAATCCTCTATGCCTTCACCTACACCTATATATTTAACCGGAATCTGAAACTGATCGGATATACCAATAACCACGCCTCCTTTTGCTGTACCATCCAATTTGGTTACCGCCAAAGCGGTAACTTCTGTTGCTTTGGTAAATTCTTTGGCTTGTTCAAAGGCATTTTGACCCGTGGACCCATCAAGCACTAAGAGCACCTCATGCGGCGTATCTTCTACCACTTTTTGCATTACCCTTTTTATCTTGGTGAGCTCGTTCATGAGATTAATTTTGTTGTGTAACCTGCCCGCAGTATCTATGATCACCACATCGGCGTCTTGTGAACGCGCAGAACTTAGTGTATCAAAAGCCACGGAAGCCGGATCGCTGCCCATGTCTTGTTTAATTATAGGAACATCCACTCTGTCTGCCCAAACCTGCAATTGGTCAATAGCAGCCGCCCTAAACGTATCCGCGGCCCCTAAAACAACTTTTAACCCTTGTTTTTTAAACTGATAGGCCAGTTTACCTATTGTAGTGGTCTTTCCTACGCCATTTACACCCACTACCATAATTACATAGGGTTTTTTATCCTTGGGCACAGTGAACTCTTGTTCTTCTTCGATATGGGTCTCCGCCAATAATCCGGCGATTTCGTCCCTTAAAAGGGAATTTAACTCTTCCATACCTACATACTTGTCCTTGGCTACCCGTGCTTCTATACGTTCTATGACCTTTAAAGTGGTAGAAACACCAACATCGGACGTAACCAATACTTCTTCCAAATTATCGAGTACATCATCATCTACCTTGGACTTTCCGGCCACGGCCTTGCCCAATTTGGAAAAAAAACTTGTTTTTGTCTTCTCCAATCCTTTGTCCAATGCCTCCTTTTTCTGTGGAGAAAATATTTTTTTGAATAAACTCATTTGCTCTAAAAAATGCTTACTTCAAAGATATGAAAGTAATACCTATTCCACCATGCTATTTATAAGCCTTGTAACAGCTACCTACCAAGGGGTTATACAACGTTAAATAAAAAGGCCACTTTCTGAAGAAAGTGGCCTTAAAACTATTTTGGTGAGTTTGTTAGTCTTATTTCTTTGCCAACCACTCATTAACCATTTCTGGTGGCATAACCGACTCCACAAAGGTATAAGCACCGGATTTAGGCGACTTTACCATTTTTATGGCTTTGGTCAATCTTTTTGAACTTGTTTGCAATGATGCAACGGTCTTTTTTGCCATGACGTATTATTTTATTTCTTTATGGACTGTCATTCTTTTTAGGATCGGATTAAATTTCTTAATCTCCATCCTATCCGGAGTGTTCTTTTTGTTCTTTGTAGTAATATATCTTGATGTACCTGGCTTACCTGAATCCTTATGCTCTGTACATTCCAAAATAACCTGAACTCTGTTACCTTTTTTTGCCATCGTTATTTAATTTTTCAGGATTACTTAATCAATCCCTTTGCCCTTGCCTCTTTTAAAACGGCAGAAATTCCTTTCTTGTTAATACTCTTTAAGGCCCTTGTAGATACCTTTAGGGTAATCCAACGGTCTTCTTCGGGTATATAGAAGCGTTTTTTAGAAAGATTTACATCAAACCTTCTTCTGGTCTTATTGATGGAAAATGATACATTATTTCCAAACATCGCTCTCTTTCCAGTAAGTTCACAAACTTTTGACATTCCGCTACTTTTTGTGTGATTTTAAACAGGGTGCAAATTTATATCATTTTTGTGGGACGGACAAAATTCTTCTTCAGAATTTTAAAATTTCTTTTTGCAAAAGTTCAAACGCTTTGTTGGTGGCCTTTTGCACAATTTTTTCCCGATGATTTCCCATCATAAATTGTGCTACAATCACATCATTTGGGGTAGCTATGGCAATATATACCGTTCCAACCTCGGCATCGGAATCTCCTTTTGTAGGGCCGGCATTTCCGGTGGTGGCAATCCCAAAATCAGTTTTCATAAGCTTTCGCACATTTTTTGCCATGGAAACTGCCACCTCTGAACTTACTACAGAATGGGCATCGACCAAGTCTTTGGGAACCCCGAGCACTTCAATCTTGGCTTCTGTGGCATAGCTTACCACACTTCCCTTGAAGTAAACGGAAGCCCCGGGAATAGCTGTTATCTGCTGGGCAATTTTACCTCCCGTGAAGCTTTCGGCGGTACTTAAGGTCAGTTTTTTTGCAGTAAACAATTTGGCCACTACATTTTCAATCGCCTGATCGTCCTCCAAACCATGTATAATGTCGCCAATAATTGCATAAAGTTTTTTGGACTCTTCCTCTACTGTTTTGGCTAGCAAATCCTTGTCTTCACCCTTGGCACTCAATCGCAATCTTACCTTACCCAGATTTGGCAAGTAGGCCAATTTTACAAATGGTGGCAGGCCGTCTTCCCAATCCGCTATTTTAGCAGCTATGGCACTTTCACCTACACCATAGGTAATAAAGGTCTTGTGCAGTATGTATGGCCTCTTAAAAGTCTCGGCAATCTTCGGTATTACCGCATTGATCATCAAATTCCTCATCTCAAAAGGTACTCCTGGCATGGAAACATAAGCTGTGCCTGCTTCCAATATCCACATGCCCGGTGCGGTACCGTAGGCATTGTGCAGTACAGTAGCTTTTGAGGGTACCAACGCCTGTCTGCGGTTAACCTCTGAAATGGGAGTGGAAATGTATTGCTTAAAAAGTTTTTCCACGTTATGCAACACCTCCTTGCTCTCTACCATGGTATCGTTAAAATATTCGCATAAGGTACGTTTGGTGATATCGTCTTTGGTAGGACCCAAACCGCCAGTCATTATTACAATTTGGGCTCTGGACCTTGCTTCTTCCAAGGCTTGGAGAATATGCACTTTTTCGTCTTGGACAGAGGTAATTTGATAGACCGATATGCCAATTTTATTAAGCTCTTTGGCAATGAAGACCGAGTTTGTGTCTACGATCTGTCCTATCAGGATTTCATCCCCAATAGTGATGATTTCTGCAAACATTAAAGTTTAAAATCCTTTTTTAGTTCTGCTATTACCTGATGGATATCCTTTTTAAGAAGGGGAAATTTAAGTTCTATTTCCGCGCCATTGCCCGGACTTTTACCTAAAGTTTCTATTTCCAAGGCAGTAGCCCTAGACTGTTCCATCCCCAATAAATCCACGTTTGGTTTAATCTTATGGGCTAGCTTGTATACGCTTTCGAAGTCTTTTCCAGAAATGGCCGTTTCCAGTGCTTCCAAATCATGGGGTACTTCTTCTAAAAAGACCGAAATGACCGAGTTGATAAAATCCTCATCACCCTCTGCCATTTCATTAATTTTATCTAGATTATAGATCATTATTTTATGTTTAGAGAAAATAGTTCTTTACCTTCAAGAACGCCCGAAAGATAATCATTTGTTGTTATTTTACCAACCCCGGCCGGCGTACCCGTAAAAATAATGTCGCCTTTTTTCAACATAAAATATTTGGACACATAAGAAATAAGTTCATCTATCTTCCAAAGCATATGTCCGGTATTTCCTTGCTGAACAATTTCACCATTCTTTATTAGCGAAAAGTTTAAATCATTAATATCTCGAAAGTCAGATTTAGGCACCCACTCACCTATTACGGCAGCTCCGTCGAAACCCTTAGCTTTTTCCCATGGCAGCCCCTTTTGCTTTAGTTGTGATTGTACATCCCTAGCCGTAAAATCTATACCCAAGCCTACCTCATCATAATAGTTGGACGCAAACTTCTTTTCAATATGCTTGCCTACTTTTTTAATTTTTACCAGTACTTCTACCTCATAGTGTACATCTTGCGAAAATTCGGGAATATAAAAATCTTGTTCTTTCGGAAGTACGGCAGAATCTGGTTTTATAAAGACCACAGGGTCTATTGGTCTTTCATTGGCCAACTCTTTAATATGTTCGGTATAATTGCGCCCAATGCAGATTATCTTCATATTACATCTTTTTTGTTCGCCACAACCTATTTACCGATGGCGGGCTTTTGGTTTTAAGCAACTAGCCTAATTTATTGTTCAGTTTGCTAAGTTTAATTTGTGTAAGCACTTTTTTGGTGTACAGGGGAAAATCGGCATTTAATATCCATCCAAAATAGCCCGGTTCTTTTTCCAATACTTCGTGCACTTTTTTACCCTTGTGTTTTCCGAAGGAAAAAATGGCCTCCCCGTTCTCATCCAATATTATAAAACCTGCAAAATCTACCGACTGCCTTCTTGTGGAGAATTCCGATAATTTTTTAACATTATTTTCCAACTCTGGGTAACGCTCCAATTGGGACAATAACACCTCATAGGTTGCCTGGGTATCTGCCTCTGCACTATGGGCATCTGTAAGGTCCTTATTGCAGTAGAATTTATATGCGGCCCCCAGGGTTCGTTTTTCCATTTTATGAAAAATGGTCTGTACATCTACGGAAATCATATTTTTAAGATCAAAATCTACATCTGCACGTAGCATTTCTTCCGCTAGCAAGGGAATATCGAAACGGTCAGAATTAAACCCGGCCAGATCACTGTCTTTGATCATGCTGTAAATCTCTTTGGAAAGTTCTTTGAAAGTGGGTTCATTAGCTACTTTTTCGTTAGAAATTCCGTGTACGGCAACAACCTCCTCCGGTATGTTCATTTCCGGGTTTACCAACCAAGTTTTACTCTCTTTGTTTCCATTTGGGAAAATCTTTAAAATGGAAATTTCCACGATTCTATCCTTGGCCACATTGACTCCGGTCGTTTCTAAATCAAAAAAGCAAATGGGTTTAGTTAGCTTTAACTGCATGCGTGTAGTAATTTATACAAAGATAGCTCTTAGATAGCTATGCAAAAACGGAACCGCCGCATTATTTTTTGACATTTGCAAATAACCACGGTAGCAATTCTGGTTCTGCAAACGCATTGTCCCAACTGTTATGGCCAACTCCAGGGTATAAGGAAAATTTAACCTTACCCCCTTCATCTTTAAGGGCATCGACCATTTTTTGGGAATAGCTATAATTTACCGTGTTATCCGCTTCTCCATGAAACACCCACCAATTTACCTTAGTTAGCATTGGGGCGATCTCTGGGTTTGCTCCACCGCAGATGGGAAAGGCGGCTGCAAAAGTCTTAGGATTCCTCCTTACAATTTCAAAGGTACCCATACCTCCCATGGAGAGTCCGCCGACATAAATACGGTCTTTATCCACGCTTAGGGTCCGCCTTAGGTTTTTAAGCAATTTTTGAACCGTGGCCATAGCCAACGTGGGTTTCCCCTTTTTATGAAAATTAAACCTGTATATCTTGTCCCCAGCCCTGTCTTGATTACTCCAGAAACTTTCTTTGGGACATTGGGGGAAAACTACAATGGCAGGAAACTTTTCTCTTACTTCTTTTTGGGGAAATAGCTTGGCCCCATGGATTAGTTGTGCTTCGTTATCTTGTCCGCGTTCTCCCGATCCATGTAAAAACAATAACAAGGGGTAGGTTTTGTCCTGATCGTAGTTATCGGGAAACAAAATACGGTATGGCATGGTATATTTCCCTTGCTTAAAAACCCGTTTTTCGTAGGCCGCAAGGTCTTGGGCATGTAGTTGGGAAATTGAACCCGAAAAGATAAGGAATCCCAAAAGTATGGTAGTTCTCATGATAAAACTTTTGTGTAAAATCTTAAAGATAAAAAAAGCCCCAAGAAGAATGGGGCTTTTTCGTTAAATTGGTTTTTATATCTCCCTATCTATATCCCATGCCTCTAGATAATCTGCGACCGCTTTGGCGAACATACCGCCCAAAGCACCGTTAACTACCCTATGGTCATAACTATGGGAGAGGAACATTTTGCTTCGTATTCCTATAAAATCGCCTTCATCGGTCTCTATTACAGACGGCAGTTTTCGTATTGCACCAAGGGCCAATATACCCACTTGGGGCTGGTTAATAATGGGAGTGCCAAAAACACTGCCAAACGAGCCTACATTGGTTACCGTGTACGTACCGTCTTTTACTTCATCGGGTTTTAAGGCATTGGTCCTTGCCCTACTTGCCAAATCGTTGACCACCTTGGCCATACCTACCAAGTTTAGTTGGTCGGCATTCTTTATAACGGGTACAATTAAATTACCGTCGGGCAACGCCGCGGCCATTCCTATATTGATGTTCTTTTTCTTAATCACATTATCGCCTTCCACCGAAATATTTATCATTGGGAAGTTTTTAAGGGCCTTGGCCACAGCTTCCATAAATATTGGTGTAAACGTCAGTTTTTCTCCTTCGCGAGCTTCAAATGCTTTTTTTACCTTATCTCTCCATTTTACCACCTTGGTAACATCAACCTCTATAAAGCTTTGTACGTGGGCAGATGTAGAAACACTGGCTACCATGTGCTGGGCAATAAGTTTGCCCATTCTTGTCATGGGTATCGTTTCGTTATCGCCGTGCGAAGTAACGGTTGCCGGTTGTGGTGTTTCCACAACAGCTTTTTGTTGCTTTTGTGGTACCGGTGTATCCACCGCTTGTTGTTTTGGTTCCTCAGCGGCGGCTTCAGATGCACCGTCCGACCTTGTTTGCAGGTAATCCAATATATCATTCTTGGTAACCCTTCCTTCTTTTCCGGTACCTGCTATGCCCTCTAGTTCTTCTATTGAGATGCCCTCTTTTTTGGCAATGTTCTTTACAAGGGGCGAATAAAAGCGTTCTGAACCTGTATAATCCGGGCTTGGTGCTGTTATGGTCTCTTTGGCAATTACGACATTGTCTTCCAGGGCCGTTACGGTTTCTTCCGGGACCACTTCGGTATGCTCCGTTACCTCTCCGTTACTCTCGGAAGTATTCTCCAAAGTTCCGTTGAGTTCTATGACGGCAACGGTCTGGCCAACAGTTATCACATCGTCCACATCAAAAAGACGTTCTACCAAGACTCCTTCCACTTCACTGGGTACTTCTGAATCTACCTTATCCGTTGCAATCTCAAAAACGGCTTCATCCATCTCAATAGTGTCTCCAACTTCCTTTAACCATGAAGTGAGGGTTGCTTCGGCAACACTCTCTCCCATCTGCGGTAATTTTAATTCAAACTTTGACATATTGTTATCTAATGTGCGATTTTCGAATATTTTTTTGCAAAAATACTAAAAAAAAGGCCTTATAATTATGTTTAATGCATCTTTTTCCTTCCGACTCTAAGATGCTTTTATGGAATTTTCGAATGGAATCCTATTTAAGATACTTCTTCCCAAGGTAACCTCATCAGCATATTCCAATTCGTCTCCCACGGCTATACCCCTTGCTATGGTGGAGGTCTTAACAGCCGATCCTTCGAGCTGTTTGTAAATATAAAAATTGGTAGTATCGCCTTCCATAGTTGAGCTTAGGGCAAATATAAGCTCCGCGATCTTTCCTTGTTTTACCTTTGTTACCAAGGATGTAATGGTCAAATCTTGGGGGCCAATACCTTCCATAGGAGAAATTTTGCCGCCCAAAACGTGGTATAGGCCCTTGTACTGGCCTGTATTTTCAATTGCCATTACATCTCTTATATCTTCTACAACACAAACCAAGCTCTCATCCCTTTTGGGGTTTGAGCAGATTTCACAGACCGCTACATCGGAAATACTATGACAACTGGTGCAAAACTTAATCTCTTGCCGAAGTTTAAACAGCGCTTGGGAAAGATTGGATGTCTGCTCTTGTGGCTGCCTTAGCAAGTGCAAAACCAACCGAAGGGCAGTACGTTTCCCTATACCCGGTAACTGGGACATCTCGTACACCGCATTTTCCAAAAGCTTAGAAGAAAATTCCATAACGACAAAATTACATAATGTTTTAAGTTTTTGTACTTTGCAATTGAAATAATTTCTATGAGTGCTTCACATATTCTGCTGCTTATCGGCGGCTATTTTTTAGTCCTGTTACTAATTTCTTATCTCACCGGAAAAAACGACTCCAACAACGACTTTTTTAAAGCGGGAAAACAATCGCCCTGGTATCTGGTTGCGTTTGGAATGATAGGCACCTCCCTATCCGGAGTAACCTTTATTTCCGTACCAGGTTGGGTAGAAGCTTCGGAGTTTGGGTATATGCAAGTGGTTTTTGGCTATTTGGCCGGGTACTTCGTAATTGCCTATGTATTGCTCCCCATTTATTATAGGTTAAACGTAACTTCTATCTACGAATATTTGGAACAACGGTTTGGAACGGTAAGTTATAAGACCGGGGCTTTTTTCTTTTTCATCTCCAGAGTGTTGGGAGCATCGTTCCGCTTGTTCTTAGTGGCCATTGTATTACAAAAGTTTGTTTTTGATGCTTGGAACGTTCCTTTTGAACTTACGGTCTTCCTTTCCATATTACTTATTTGGATATATACTTTTAGGGGCGGTATAAAGACCATTGTATGGACAGATACCCTACAGACCTTGTTTATGCTATTATCCGTGGGCTTGTCTATCTATTTTATAAATCAAAAGTTAGACTGGGATTTTGCGCAATTTTTGGCTTCCGATGAGTTAAAAGCATATAACCAGATTTTATTTACGGATAATTTTTTTGCACGTGATCATTTTATTAAGTCGTTCTTGGGCGGAATGTTCATTACCATTTGTATGACCGGCCTCGATCAGGATATGATGCAAAAAAACCTCACCTGCAAAACACTAAAGGATGCCCAGAAAAATATGGTTTCCTTTAGCTTAGTTTTGGTGGTGGTAAATTTTGCATTTTTGTTGCTCGGTGCACTTTTATTCATTTATGCCAACACTTTTGATATTGCCAAACCATTAATGGACGGCACACCAAAATCTGATCTGCTCTTTCCGGAAATTGCCCTCAATAGTGGCCTGGGAATTACCGTTTTAGTTACTTTTTTATTGGGACTTATTGCTGCGGCCTACAGCAGCGCGGATAGTGCCCTTACCTCGTTGACCACTTCTTTTTGTGTAGATTTTCTTCGCATTGAAAAAAGACCAAAAACCGACCAAAAAAGACTGAGAAAACAGATCCACATAGCGATGAGTCTACTTCTTATTGTTGTAATAATACTGTTTAAATATGTTTTGGACAGAAATGTAATAGATGGTCTGCTTACCGTGGCTACTTATACTTATGGACCACTTTTGGGGTTATTTGCCTTTGGTATATTTACGCAATATCGGATTAAGGACCGCTATGCTTGGGTAGTTGCTTTAGTGTCTGTCTTACTTATAGTGGGTCTGGCCAACATTCCTTCCGAAAATCTAGGTGGGTATACGGTTGGTTATGAACTACTGCCGATCAACGGAATGCTTACCTTTATTGGGCTTTTCCTAATACGGAAGAAAGATTAGCGCTACTCTACGTCTTGGAGCAATTCTCTTAGCACTTTGTACTCATCCAAAATAGAAATCCCGGCAGCATCAAGATAGGTTTGCGAAACTGTTTGCACTTCTCCATAATTGTCTTTTTGCAGCAGTAGCTTTTCTCCTTGGAAAAAACTCTCAGAGGTTTCTTGCGCCACAATCATGTGCTGGGAAAGCTCTTCCTTATAGTACTTAAGCTGTTCGGAGTTATAAATAAGTTTTTCATTCCTAATATAAAAACTATTTACAATTTCGGTGTTGGTATTTTGGCCTGCCAATGTTATTTTAATCGGTTTGTTATCCTTAAGATAAAAGGAAAGTAGTGCTTCCTTTACGGTAAAGTTGGTAACCTTAATTTCCTTTAGGTTATCCCAACTTTTAAGGGAGTCAATCGTTTGCACGTAATCTTTAATGTCCATGATTACGGACAGCTCTTCCGGGCTTTGCCCAAAGGTCAGTTGGCAAAAGCATAAAACTACAATGTATCCGTGGGTTATGTTATACATTTTAATTTCAGTATTGGTTGGTAGAGAGTAAAACCAAGGTACAGGCCGCTTCTACTTCAATTCCTGCATCTTGCAACAATTTGTAAAACTCCGGATTTTCAGTTCCGGGATTAAAAATAACGCGTTGTGGATTTAGGGCTATAATGGTTTGGTAATATTCCTTTTGCCTGGAGGCGTTAATATAAAGGGTAATAGTATGGATGTCCGTAAAATTCTTGGGGTCTGTTACTACCGTTACTCCGGCCACTTCTCCTTCTTTAAGACCAAAAGCTACGGTTTCAATTTTATTGGCCACAAGTTTTTTAACAGCAAGGTTGCTATATCGATTTGGTTTTAAGGAAACTCCAAAAGCAAGTGTTTTAGTCATATGTTAATTTGCGTGTTAAACTGTGTTAAGGATTGTAACTATTATAAAAAAAATTCGTCTATTGGTAGGTTAAAAACTTAGTCATTGATAACGCTGTATTTTTATAGTTAATGGTTAGTGTTTAGTATAGCATATCAATGAAAGAAACCCGGTGCTTTTGCTCCGGGTTTTGTTTTCTTAAAAACTTACCTTAAATCATTGGTCCAACATTTCTTCTGAACCCAAAGATAAATATTTAAGATCACTGCTAAAGTCCTGACAATGAAGTTATGGCCGGTTTTACGAAGGGCTATCTATGTTAAAAATATGTTAAACGGTAACATTCCCTACCATTTGTCGTCTAGTAGGTAACATCAATCAATCAGTTAAAGCGAACACAAATGAACAAGTTAATTTTACTATTTGCGCTGCTACTCAGTAGTGCAATTTCAGCCAGAAACATCAATACAAACCCCGAATTAAAAATTGGAACTATAACTGGCAAGGTCATTGATCGTACCTTAGGGCAACCGGTTGCCTATGCGGCCATTGTAATTAAGCCTGCGGACGGATCTAGTACGCTTACCGGAGGTATAACCAAGGAAGATGGTACTTTTGAAGTAAAGGGGCTACCAGAGGGCAATCTTATATTTGAAGTACAATTTATTGGGTACAAAACATACAGCCAGCCTATTACAATTTCTAAATCTAAACGAAAGTTGGATATGGGTACCATTAGCCTGGACGAGGAAACTGAAGAACTTACCGGGGTAGATGTGGTGGCCGAACGCACCACCATAGAACAAAGAATAGATAGGAAGGTAATCAACGTAGGAAAAGATCTTACAACTGCAGGGGCCACGGCTTCCGACATAATGAACAACATACCCTCGGTAAACATAGACCAGCAAACAGGAGAACTTACACTAAGGGGCAACTCTAACGTACGGGTTATGGTAGATGGCAAGTTGTCTAACGTACCTGTAGCACAATTGTTACGACAAATACCCTCTACGTCCATTAAATCCATAGAACTTATTACCAATCCCTCGGCCAAATACAACCCGGAAGGAATGAGTGGTATCATCAACATTGTATTGCACAAAAATGCCAATATCGGATTTAACGGTAATGTTAACCTTGGACTTACCGTTGGCATAGAAGCTAAATTCAATAGCTCCATAGACTTAAACTACAGAAATGGAAAGTTTAATTTATATGGCAACTATGGTAATAACATTGGAAAATACGTAAACAATGGTTTCATCAATAGGGTTGAAGAAAATTCAGAACAAATATTCGATTTCTTCAACAATAACAAATCACATCTGTTCAAAGTTGGATTCGATTTTTTCCTCAACGAAAAAAACACGATTTCCTTTTTTACCAATCAGAACATTTATGATGAAAAAGCGAGCGGTATAACCGATGTTATTTACAATGATGATTTGGCCAGAAACACCACGCAGTTCTTCAACAATGTAGGCGATAACAGTAGTGAGCAATATAATTTTGATTATAAGGCCGATTTTAAAAAAGAAGGACATAATATAGAATTGGAGGTAGACTATAATCGATTTAAGAACGATGAGGATGCCAATTTTAGAACCACTGGCGCCTCTCTCTTTCCCGATTACATGGACTTTGTGGATACCGAAAGAACACAGACCATTGCTAATTTGGACTACGTTAACCCATTAGATTCCATTACTAAATTAGAAGTTGGGGTGGAAGCAAGAATCTTTGAGACCAATGTAGACTATACCTCTACTGGCTTATCCTTCAATTCTGGCGGAAATCTGATTCCAACACCCAGCACAGATTTTATTTACGATATGGATATTTATTCTGCCTATGTAACTTTTGGGCAGACCTATGACAAATGGTCTTATCAGGTAGGTGCGCGGATAGAGGACGTGGAGGTGAAGGCCGATACCAATAGGGTGCGTGCATTTACGGACGAGTATACCCAGATCTATCCTTCTGCCTTCCTTACGTATTCTCCTTCCGATAAAAACCAGCTTCAGTTGAGTTTTAGCAGGCGTGTGGATAGGCCAGGGCTAGACCAGGTTAACCCCATACGGGAATGGGCCACACCATTAATTTCCTCCTTTGGAAACCCAAGTCTTATTCCCCAGTTCACCAACTCCTATGAAACGAACTACACGCGAAGATTTGAGAAGGGTAGTATAACAATGGGCGTTTTTTATAGAACTATTAAAGATGAAATTAATAGAGCGGTATTCGTAGACCGATTGGACCTGAACAAACTTATACTTACGTATGATAATTTTGACAATACCTCTGCGTACGGTATAGAAGTATCTACCAATTATAAACCTGCCAAATGGTGGAGCATAAATGGAAGTTTCGACCTTTTCTCGCAAACCCAACGTGGGATAACGGAGCGCTTGTTAACGAGCAATTCTACCGCTACTGAAGACGATATTGTTGTGGAAAAGGTAGAGGTTGACAATACAGCCTGGAACCTTAGAATGAACAACAGCTTTACAGTTACAAAAAAGCTGACACTACAACTTTTCGGATTTTACCGTGGGTCCAATAGGACCATACAATTTGAGGCAAAGCCTATGTATTTCATAAACACAGGTGCCAGATACAGTTTTGCAGATGGCAAAGCAACCTTTAGTATTAACTTCAACGATGTGTTCAACACCATGCGTTTTGGTTTTGATGGCCAGGAACCTTTTGTACAAACAGGAGAGTTTAACTGGGAAAGTCAAAATTTATATGCTGGTCTGTCCTATAGGTTTGGAAGTGGCAAAAATAGGGCCTCACAAAGAAAACGAAGGGATAGCAACACCAAACAAGGTAGTGGAGGCATTTTATAACCCTATAAAATTGGTATACCTGTTATTAGAAGGGTTGGTTGGTTTTCTTTAACGGTGTATCAGTAAAAAACCCGGAGCAATAGCTCCGGGTTTTTAATTTTATGTATCTGTTCATTCTAAAATACCGGTAGGATATCCGTCCAGACTTTCGGCATTTTTATTTTTCATATAATCGATGAGTTCCTCGCTACTCTTATCTCGGGCCCATGCTCTTAGTTGTTCCCTATCTTGCTTGTAATCCATTAGGGGAACCCCCGTTCCACAGGAAGTCTGCACAAGGTCTACCTCCATTTTTATCAATTGTCTTGATCCTTCCATTTTGGGAAATAGGTCAATATGTTCTTCCCAAAAAGAATCTCTACGGTGATAGGCGTTGGCATAACCATATAAGCGCAGTATCATAGGCCTACCTTCAAAAGCACAGAACATTATTGTCATCCTATTATTTTGAAGTAAATGGGCGGCCGTTTCATTACCGCTGCCTATTAGGTTTAGCCAAAGTACTGTGTTTTCATTGATCACCCTAAAAGAATCCATGCCTTTAGGGGATACATTTATCCTACCTTCCTGCATAGCGGTACCTACAAAAAATAGCTTTTGTTCTTTAATAAATCTAATTATAGACGGGGACATTTTTTTTAATCGCTTTCCCATAGTCCAACCTCTTTTTAATTGCTTACCATCTTATTATGGCACTACCCCAGGTAAATCCACTACCAAAGGCCGCCAAAACTACCAAATCCCCTTCCTTTATCTTTTCTTTCTCCCAGGCTTCGGTTAAAGCAATGGGAATGGACGCAGCCGTGGTGTTACCATAACTCATAATATTATTGAATACCTGATCATCGGTAAGGCCAAATTTTCGTTGTACAAATTGCGAGATGCGCAAATTGGCTTGGTGGGGAATCAACATATCAATATCCGTAGCGGATAATCCATTGGTTTGCAGCCCTTCCACGATTACTTCACTAAAACGTACCACGGCATTCTTAAACACAAATTGGCCGTTCATATACGGGTAATAAGACTCATCATCGGGATTATTGTCCGCAATAATGTCATTTACCCAACGCTTTCCCATTCCAGGAGCTATCAAGGAGAGTTCTTCGGCATGTTGCCCTTCGGAATGTAGATGTGTAGATAAGATTCCCTTGGTGTTGTCCTCTTCCCGGGTTAACACCGCCGCTCCTGCCCCATCTCCAAAAATTACCGACACCGCCCTACCGCGGGTGGTCATGTCCAAACCATGCGAATGCAGCTCGGAGCCTATAACCAAAATATTTTTGTACATGCCGCTTTTAATGTATTGATCTGCAACGGAAATGCCATACACAAAACCAGAACATTGGTTACGAACATCGAGGGCGCCTACAGTCTTTATATCTAGGTCCCTTTGCACCAAAACGCCGGGGCCTGGAAAATAATAATCCGGACTCAGGGTGGCAAAAACTATAAAATCTATATCGTCTTTATCAATTTCGGCACGTTCAATAGCAATTTTGGCTGCTTTCACACCCATTGTGGTAGTGGTCTCCCCACTTCCTTTTACTACATGTCTACGCTCCTTAATTCCCGTACGCTCCTGGATCCATGCGTCATCTGTATCCATAAGCTTGGATAAGTCATCATTGGTTACCACATTTTCGGGTACGTAATATCCTAATCCCTTAATTTTTGAATTGTACATGCGCTATGGAAGTTGTATTAATGTTGGTTATAAAGAAACTAATATAGGTAAAAATAGTTAGATGTTTTTAACCCAATATTATGGCCGGTAGGAAGACTGTCAGCTATTTTGTCCGAAATCTTTATTAAAGCAAATTCCTTCCTTTTTTTGCCATTTGACCGTATTAACATCAAACATAATTTTTGTTCATCATTATCACATCTTTTACAAACATAAGTAATGTTTTATATACTGGAAACAAAAAATGTGCCCACCTTGGAATGGGCACATTTTTAACAATCTAACCAATAAATAAACAAACTCGTTACAAAACTTAATTTTTCACAGCAATTCTTTTCGCAAGCTTACAACAAAGATAACGAATGTTTAATAATTAATAAAATATATTAAACAAAAAATAATGTTAAAATATGTAAGAATGTCAATTGTGCTTTGCAAGGTGCCAGTTTGTCATAAATGGGAGTTATGGTATTTTTTTTGACAATAAGGGTATTAAACAACAAAAAACGATTTAGAATATGGCAACAGGTAAAATCAACGTTTCTGTTGAGAATATTTTTCCTCTCATAAAAAAATTCTTGTACAGTGATCATGAAATCTTTTTGAGAGAGCTCATTTCCAATGCTACCGATGCTACCCTTAAGTTAAAACACATTACAGCTATTGGTGAGGCCAAGGTTGAGTATGGTGAGCCAATAATTGAAGTTAAAGTAGATAAAGAGGGTAAAAAGATCCACATTATTGACCAAGGTATTGGAATGACCGAGGAAGAAGTAAAAAAGTATATTAATGAAGTAGCTTTTTCCGGTGCTGAGGAATTTCTTAACAAATATGACGATACAGCCAAGGATACGGGCATTATTGGTCATTTTGGTCTTGGTTTCTATTCCGCATTTATGGTGGCCGAAAAGGTAGAGATTATTACCAAGAGCTATCAGGATGAACCCTCAGTGCACTGGTCTTGCGATGGATCTCCAAAATTTACCCTAAAAAAGGGAAAGAAAGAAGATAGAGGTACCGAAATAATCCTCCATATAGCCGAGGACTCCACTGAATTTTTGGAAGAAAACAAAATTGGAGATCTACTTGGGAAGTACAATAAGTTTATGCCGATCCCAATTAAATTTGGCACAAAAACCGAAACACTACCCAAGCCAGAGGGCGCCAAAGAAGATGATGAGGCACCAACACAAGAAGTAGATAACATCATCAATAACCCTACTCCTGCCTGGACAAAACAACCCGCAGATCTTGAAGATACGAACTACAAGGAATTTTATCGGGAATTGTATCCAATGCAGTTTGAAGAGCCCTTGTTTCACATCCACCTTAATGTAGACTACCCTTTTAACCTAACCGGTATTCTCTATTTCCCAAAACTGACCAACGATCTAAACATTCAAAAAGATCGCATACAACTATATCAGAACCAAGTATTTGTTACGGATAATGTAGAAGGGATAGTTCCAGAATTTCTTACCATGTTACGAGGAGTAATTGATTCGCCAGACATTCCTTTGAATGTTTCGCGTTCTTATTTGCAGGCAGATGGCGCGGTAAAGAAAATTTCTTCCTATATAACCCGTAAGGTTGCCGATAAACTGTCATCACTATTCAAAAATAACCGAGAAGATTTTGAGGCCAAATGGAATGATATCAAACTCGTAATAGAATACGGAATGCTATCAGAAGACAAATTCTTCGAAAAAGCAGATAAGTTTGCGCTCTACCCAACCGTAGATGGAAACTTCTATACCTTTGAAGAACTCAATGAGAAAATTAAGGACAACCAAACGGATAAGGACGATAAGCTGGTTGTTTTATATGCATCCGACAAAGAGGCACAACATAGTTATATTGAAGCGGCCAAGGCCAAGGGTTATGAGGTACTCCTCTTGGATTCTCCTATTGTATCGCACCTTATGCAAAAACTGGAAACCTCCAAGGAAAAACTTTCCTTTGCAAGGGTAGATGCGGACCATTTGGACAACCTTATTAAAAAAGAGGATACCCAAATATCCAAACTCTCCGATGAGGAAAAGGAAAATTTAAAGACCAATTTAGATGAGGCCATAAAAGACAAAGGCTTTACGGTACAGTTAGAGGCCATGGATAGCAATGCCTCCCCTTTCACCATTACGGAGCCCGAATTTATGCGTAGAATGAAGGAAATGCAACAGACCGGTGGCGGTGGCATGTTCGGGATGGGCGGTATGCCAGAAATGTACAACCTAATTGTAAACACCAATCATGAATTGGTGAGTGAAATCCTGAATACCAAAACAGCGAAGAAACGGGAAAGATTAATTAATCAGTCCTTAGATTTGGCACGTTTGTCAAAAGGATTGTTAAAAGGCGAGGAACTTACCAATTTTATCAAAAGAAGTTACGAAATGATAAAGTAATAGGTTTTAACCGTTTCGCGAATATAAAGGTCCCTGTTACGGCGGGGACCTTTTTGTTTTTAAGAAATATATAACCAGATATATCCTTTACGCCTTAAAAGATGAATCTCGTACAATTAAGTTGGTCTTTACCGTAATGGTTTTGGTAACAATATCTTTCTTGGGATTCTCAATTTCCTCTATCAAATATTTCACGGCCGTTCTACCAATCTTACTGCCTGGTTGGTCTACCGTAGTGAGAGCGGGCTGAATAATTGTAGACCCCAAAGAATTGCTAAAACCTACCACTGCTATTTCTTCCGGAACTTTTACTTTAAACTTATTCAAGGCCTTAATGGCTCCAATTCCTGCATTGTCTGTGATGGCAAAAATGGCGTCGGGTCTTTTTTTCATGCTCAATAACAAGTTTGTTAGCCTTCTACCGTTAGTGAGGGAAATATCTTCGGTACTAAGTATTATCTTATCGTCAATGGGCATGTTGTGCTCTTTTAGCGCTCTTAAATATCCTAAAAATCGTTTCTCGGAATTAAAGGAATTCTCTGTTTCCTTAATGATGGCTATTCGCTTCTTCCCAATATTGATAAGATGCTCAACGGCGTTGAAGGCTGCTTCCTCATCATCTATGATTACCTGAGTGCACGGTATCTTATCAGAAACCTTATCAAACATCACCAAAGGCAGGCGCTTAAGTATTTGAAGGACATCGTTTATGGATGACGTTTTTCTTGCAAGGGCAATGAGTATTCCATCTACCCCAAACTGGGTCATGGTCTTCAGCATCTCCGTTTGTTTGGTCTCATTGTTTTTGGATTCAGAAATAATAACTCTGTAACCACTGGTTTCTGCCTCATCTAGGATACCCTTTAAAATTGTAGAGGTAAAATAATGCGATATGTTGGGAACAATAACCCCTAGGATATGTGTACTATGCGATCTAAAACCCTTGGCAAAAAGGTTGGGAGAATAGTCCAAAGCCTTGGCCAGTTTTTGAACCCTATCCTTCGTGGACCTGCTAATGTCCGGATGATCATTAAGTGCCCTGGAAACCGTTGAAATAGATAATTCCAACTTCTGGGATAATTCTTTTAAGGTTACTGTGGGTTTTTTTTGCACGGCCCATTACATTTTACAAGTTTAAATATAAGAGAATAAAACAACACATACCGCAAACGTTTGCGACAACGTTTGCATAAGTTTTTGGTAAAAAAACGGTAAATAATTGCATATGATACATATATATTAGCCAATAACTACGAAATAACCAATAACAGTATTAAAAAGTTAACGATTAAATCAACTCAAATGAAGAATATTATTTTTGCGATTATTTGTTTTTTTGGACTGACCTCAGTTTTTGCACAGACCGATATTTCTGGAAATGTAAAAGACCTATCAGGAGTACCCGTTGCGGGTGCCAATGTAATTATTGTTGGAAGTACCTCGGGTACAATCACAGATTTTGATGGTAACTACTCCTTTACTACGGACTTGGAAGGTAGCCAAACTATTAGTATTTCCTTTCTGGGATACGCTACTTTCGACCAAAATATAACCTTGGACGGTTCGCCGGTAATAATAGATGCCATACTAGAGGAAAGTGGACAACAATTGGATGAAGTACTACTAACGGCCACATCCACTACCAGATCCCAGAAAGAAACTCCTCTATCCGTTACCTCCCTTGGCGCAAAACAATTGGCCAAGGTAAACACCAGTAGCCAGGCAGATATTCTAAGGAGTGTCCCAGGGATTACCACTGAAGGCGGTGGTGGTGAGGTAGCTTCCAATGTATTTGTAAGAGGGCTTCCTTCTGGGGGTCAATTCCAATTTAACCCGCTTCAAATCGACGGGATGCCGGTACTCAGCACTTTTGGGCTAAACTCTTCCGCCCATGACGTTTACTTCAGAAATGACATCGGCATAAAAAGTTTGGAATTTGTACGTGGTGGATCGTCCATTTTATATGGTGTTGGTTCTGTAGCAGGTATTATTAACTATACCAGTATTACAGGAACACAGGTACAAAAAACGACAATACGAACAGAGGTGGCCTCTAACGCACGATACAAGGCCGATTTTGCTACCAGTGGACCCCTTGGTGGGGAAGATTCCAAAACCTTCTACGCACTTTCCGGGTTTTACAGGTACGATCAAGGACCACTAATTACCGGCTTGCCTACTGAAGGGTTTCAGCTCAGGGGCAATATAAAACACCTTACGGAAAAAGGGTCTATTACATTTTATGGTCAGGTCATAGATGACCAAGTACAATTTTTCTTGCCCTATCCATTAGAAGGCGGAACACGCAACAGACCTACAGGAAACGATGGAAATGAAATTTTTACCCTACAGACATCAGCAGCCGCTGACATATCTTATGCCACTCCTGACGGAATTTATAGTTCTCCCATTGAGGACGGCGTATCTACAAGGGGTACTTATTTTATGACGGACTTTAAACATAGATTCACCGAGGACATAAAATTGAACGCAAAATTGCGCTATTCAAAATATGAACATCAATTTAACCTCTTTTTGGACGGAAGTGGTGTAAGTGGCGCGAAAGCAGTAGAAACCCAACAAGAATATTTGGATGCCCGTGGTCTTACAGGAGGGGATTTTTCATACCTCAACGGGGAGGCCCTGGCTGCAGATGCCCTCCTTTTTGAGAATCGCATCTTAGATCGCGACCGACCTTTAAGGGAACTGGTTGCAGACATTAAACTAACGAAAACCGCAGGTGCCCACAATATTACCTTAGGAACCTTTATTTCTAGATCGGAAGCAGGTGATTTTAACGTAATTACCAATTATTTGGGCGAATACAATAATCGTCCACGCCTTGTAGAATTGTCGGATTATTCCATAAATGGAGTTACCAACAGAGGTACGGCTTACACAAACAGAAACATTTCGAGTAACAAAATTGCAGTGTTCTTAACCGATGAAATACAATTGGACAGATGGAATCTCGACTTTGGTGTCCGCGTAGAAAGGGCCTCGGGAGATATTGAAAATGAGGGAACGGAATCTTTCCTTGTAAGTAACACGGGAATAGCAAATTTGGATAACGTTACATGGGGTAACGGTAGTTTTACCAGAGGGCATGTCTCCGCAACAGATGCAGCGGTTGCCCTTGCAGCACTTTACAAGGTTAGTGATGACCTTAGTGTCTACGGAAACTTTTCCAGAGGTTACTTTTTCCCGGAATTAAGAGGCACTCAATTTGATGCCTTGGGCAATCCTTCGTCTTACGAAACAGAAAAAATCCTTCAAGGGGAATTAGGGATAAAATACGGGAAAAACAATTTTTCGGGTACAGCCGCACTCTATTCGGTTGGACTAAACGATAGAAGATCGATAAGTTTTGTAAACGCTCCCGGAGGAGGTTTTACAGAAGAAGTAGATACCCAAAGTACCAATACCTTTGGTTTTGAGGGAACATGGAACTGGAGGTTTTTAGACGACTTTGCCTTCAACGGTTCCTTAACCTATCAGGAGCATGAAATTACTAAGTCCGAAAATGACCCAACCTTAGAAGGAAATCAGCTAAGAAGGCAACCCAAGCTATTGAGCACCTTTGGCCTAGACTATGATAATGCTAAATTTGATGCAGGGTTCACCTTCAATTATACCGGTAAAAAGTTTTCCAACGATTCTAACTCCATTGAGCTAGATGCCATTGGTATTGGTAATTTGAATGTAGGATACACTTTTGACCTTAGTGAGGATGGGGAAACCCTTCGTTTAGGTACACAGGTGTTCAACCTGTTCAATTCGGATGGAATCACAGAAGGTTCGCCAAGGCTTGGTAATAATCAGACCGAAGAAGAATTCTTTGTGGGTAGGCCAATTTTGCCCACACGTGTCTTCTTTAACGCAACCTTCAGTTTTTAAAGATAGTTTAGTTTAAGTTTTGTTCGTTTAAGTTAGTTTATTTAAGTCTTTAAAACACATTGGTAGTTACATTTTGCCAATGTGTTTTTATATTACGTTTTTATGAAAGAAAAATTGATCAACAAGGCAATGGAAGTGCTAGATGCAAACTTTCAGAATGGGGGATTTACAATCCCTTGTAAAGGTCTTTACCCATTTCAATGGAATTGGGATTCCGGTTTTATTGCCATTGGACTGGCCTATTATAATATGGAAAACGCACAATTGGAAATCAAGACCCTATTAGACGCCCAATGGGACAACGGTTTTATTCCACATATAGTTTTCCACAACGAGAGCGATTCCTATTTTCCAGGCGCGGATTTTCATAAGTCCGATCTGCATCCCAAAGCCTCAAAAAAATTTAGATCAACCGGGATGACCCAGCCACCCGTATTGGGTTTTGTATTGCACGAAATGTACCGCATTGCCCAGGATAAGCAAGATATGCTTGGGTTTATCACAAGGAACCTGGATAAGGTCTATGACAATCATCTTTACTTCTACAATAACAGGGATTTGCACAATGAAGGGTTGATGTATATTTATCACAACTGGGAATCGGGCACCGACAACTCCCCTATTTGGGACGATATTTGGACCACCATAGACCCACCAGAATATACCTTTGAAAGAAGGGATACCACGCATGTGGATGCTTCCCAAAGACCTTCCAAGAGAGAATACGACTATTACCTTCATATAATCGATATCGCCAAGGAAAATCAGTACAATGATGCCAAAATTGCCGAACTATCGCCCTTCTTGGTCCAAGATCCCCTGTTTAATGCAATGCTAATTAAATCCAATGAGGCCTTAATTGATTTATACACACTTATAGGAGGCAATGAAAGTAAAATAGACCAATTAAAATCATGGCAAGCAAAAAGTATTTCGAGTTTCAATAAAAAACTCTTCAATAAAAAACTGGGCGCTTACGTACACTACGACCTTAGAAATGAAAAACAAATAGAACTGCTGTCTTCCTCATCATTTTCTCCACTTTATGCCTGTATACCCGATAAGGAACGTGCAGAACAAGTAGTTAATACAATGATCGATAAGTTTGGTGGGGACAATAGGTATCTATGTGCCTCCTTTGACCCGGCCAGTGACAGATTTAATCCTATAAAATATTGGCGCGGACCGGTTTGGATAAACCTCAACTGGCTTCTATATTACGGCTTAAAGAATTATGGCTACGATAGCATTGCGCAAAGGGTAAAGGAAGATTCCATAGCGTTGATTCAACAACACGGATTTTACGAGTATTTCGATTCAAGAAAGGAAAAGCACAACACCAATGTAGGGGGGTATGGAGGCAATGATTTTTCTTGGAGCGCGGCTTTGTTGATAGACCTTTTAAATAACTGATAATGTAAAAAACAAAAAGTAAATGTTGATTTTTGACTTTAACAAGGAATATGTTTTGGAAGATGACTTTGTAAAACTAAGTCCGCTAAGAATGGAACATATTGCGTCTTTGCTAGAAATCTCTGAGGAACCTAATCTATGGACCTATTTTCTGGAAAAAGGTAATGGTCTTCAGAACCTTACCAAATATGTGGCAGACACCATAGATAAAAGAAAACGAGGCACAGAATACCCTTTTATTGTTTTTGACAAAACAACCAATCAGTATGCCGGAAGTACACGCTTTTATGATTTTATTCCAGAATTGGATGTGCTAAAATTAGGGCATACCTGGTATGGCAATAATTTTAGAGGAACAGGTCTTAACAAACGATGCAAATATTTGTTGTTCCAATTTGTATTTGAAAAAATAGGAGCCGAAAGATTAGGCTTTGGGGCACATGCGGAAAATAAGGTCAGTATTGCGGCCATGGAAAGTGTAGGCTGTAAAAAAGAGGGAGTGCTAAGGGGATTTCTACCCGCTATGGATACAACGGCAAGAATAGATGTGGTACTCATGAGTATTCTTAAAAGTGATTGGCAGCTACATGCAAAAACCGGGCTTAAAAATAAAATTGAAACCAACACTGCCAGTAACAAAAATAAAACACCAAACCAACATTTAAATTAATCGGTATGAACTACTTAGACTACATTATCATCATAGTATACCTAATTGCATTTTTGGGAATCGGTTTTTTCTTTAAAGAGAATAAGAGTTCAGGAGATTATTTTTTGGGAGGAAGAAGTATGTCTTGGTTACCATTAAGCCTATCCACAATGGCCACCCAACTATCGGCGATAAGTTTTATATCCGCCCCAGCCTTTGTAGGTTTAAAAGATGGTGGGGGCATGCAATGGCTTACCTATGAATTTGGAGTACCATTAGCAATGGCCTTTTTGCTAATAGCCGTAATTCCATCGCTTTATAAATCCGGAATTGTAAGTGTATACGAATACTTGGAAAAGCGTTTCGACGCCTCATCAAGACTATTAATAAGTTTGGTGTTTCAAATAAGTAGATCCGTGGCCACCGGAGTAATGGTCTATACCATGGCATTAATTCTGCAAGCTACCATTCAGGTAGATTTTTGGATTTCCGTGCTGATCATTGGGGTAATAACACTAATTTATTCTTTCCAAGGTGGAATGAAAGCGGTTATCTGGGGCGATGTAATACAGATGGTCATTTTATTCTTGGGAATTATTATTTGCTTGGCATATGGGATAAGCGAATTGGGAGGTTTTGAGAACTTCCTCACCCATGTAGATAAAGATCGCATTACCGCAGTAGATTTTAATAAATGGGGATTTAACAATGCGGACAACAATGATGAATTTGGTTTTTGGCCTATGGTCATCGGTGGTTTTTTTCTCTACGCTTCTTATTATGGTACAGATCAGACCCAATCTCAAAGATTACTATCCGCCAAAAGTATGCCTACCATAAAAAAGCTGTTGTTGGCAAACGGAATTATTAGATTTCCGCTTACCCTGACCTATTGCATTATGGGATTGGTGCTAGGAACACTTTTATTTCAAGACGCCGAATTCCAAGATTTGATGAATACGGTGTATCAAAATAACATCGGTTCCCTAGAAGGTAAAAAGGCAGACCTTATGGTCCCGGTTTTTATAATAAAATATTTGCCCAATGGTATCATCGGAATTCTTATTGTGGCTATTATGTCGGCGGCAATGTCGTCCTTAAGCTCTACGGTAAATTCGCTTTCCGCGGTGACAATGGAAGATTTTATAAAACGCTTTAAACCAAAGATGGCAGACAAACAATACGTAAGATATTCACGGCTTTTGTCCATTTTTTGGGGATTGGTATGTTTGTTTTTTGCTTTTTTTGCAGGTAATATAGAGGGTACCGTAATTGAGGTAATCAATAAAATAAGTTCGGTTTTCTATGGCCCTATTCTGGCTGCTTTCATACTGGCCATACTTACAAAAAAGACACATGCATTAGGAGCCAATTTGGGTATTATAGCCGGAGTATTTTTTAATATTTACCTATGGCTCTATGTACCACAAATATTTTGGTTTTGGTGGAACGCCTTAGGATGTATGGTAACCATTGTAGTGGCTTTGGGAACAAGTTATATTGTTAAACAACAGGTGAATGAAGGGTTAGAAGTTGTATATTACTCTGGAAAAAAGGAAGTCCTAACATTGGCCGGATACTTTTTGGCCATTGTATTATTCAGTCTCTATCTTCCATATTGGCTTGGTTAATTGTTTTAAAACATGAAATTTGTACTAGCTCCAGATAAATTTAAAGGCTCGCTAACGGGGTTCCAATTCTGCAATGCCGTTGAAGAGGGGCTTAAACTGGTGTTCAAAAATTCGGAAGTACTGAAAATGCCGCTGGCAGACGGAGGTGATGGCACCATGGAGGTTGTAAAGCACTATTTAAAAGCGAAAAAAATTACACTTACCGTAAAGGATCCCTTGTTTAGGCCAATAGCTGCGTCCTATCTGTATTCTGAAAAAGACAAGACAGCATACATTGAAATGGCAGAGGCTTCCGGACTAAACCTGTTGAAGGAAACCGAACAAAACTGTATGTATACAACCTCTTTTGGTACCGGGGAACTTATTGAAGATGCCATGAATAGAGGTGCACGCAATATCTTGTTGG
This sequence comes from Spongiimicrobium sp. 3-5, assembly GCF_046557915.1. Taxonomy (NCBI): domain Bacteria; kingdom Pseudomonadati; phylum Bacteroidota; class Flavobacteriia; order Flavobacteriales; family Flavobacteriaceae; genus Spongiimicrobium; species Spongiimicrobium sp. 3-5. Next base: position 29,892 of record NZ_JBHEBG010000004.1, on the reverse strand, counting down.
GTATTGGTGGGAGTGCTACCAATGATGGAGGTATAGGCATGGCAAGTGCATTAGGGTTTAGTTTTCTCGATAAACACAAGGAAACCGTAAAACCTATTGGAGCCGCTCTTGGGCAAATCGTTAAAATAGACTCCTCACAAGTACACCCGAAACTGACAGGCGTAACCGTAAAAGTTGCTTGCGATGTTACCAATCCGCTCCACGGAGAAAATGGAGCTGCCAAAATATATGCTCCACAAAAGGGGGCCTCGCAAAAAGAAATTGAAATTTTGGACCGAGGTCTTAAGAACTACGCCCAGATTATCAAGGAACAATTTAAAGTAGATGTTCAGAAAACGGCGGGAGCCGGTGCCGCGGGTGGTATGGGAGCAGGAGCTCTTATTTTTTTGAATGGTACGCTTGCTTCAGGAATTGAATTGATAAAAAAAATGGCAGAATTCGATAAGTCTATCCAAGACACCGATTGGGTAATTACCGGTGAAGGAAAATTGGACCATCAGACTTTGTCCGGAAAAACCATGGCAGGAGTCTTAAAATCGGCCATAAAATTTAAAATACCAGTCGCTGCCCTTTGTGGGTCGGTAGATATTTCCGAAAGCGTACAGGAAAGCTTAGGTCTTACCTATGTTACTTCTACGGTAAGGGGTGTTTCAGATTGGGAAGAAATAAAAAAAAGCAGTTACGAAGATTTGCGTTTTGCTGCCTTCAATTTTGCAAAAACCTTGAAAAATTCCCAAGATAGCTAATGAAATAGGGCTTAAAGCTTCCCAACTAGTGAAATGACAAAAATCGCTTGTCCAGATAGCGCTTCAATATCAATACTTGCACGCCCACAAAGAATGTAAGACCCAACACCCCATAAACAAAGGTATTTGATACTTCTACTGTTCCAATTAATTCAAAAAATCGTGAAGGTACCAGTTTATCAATATCTAGGGAAAGGCTCCCTATTTCAATGTTTTTATAATCTCCAAAAAAGAAATAGGTAAAGAGTCCAAAAACGGCCAAAGCAAAAACGGCCCAATAGGTTTTTGAAATTAAAGGGCGATAAGTCGTAACCCTGGCCGATGTGTTTGCCTTAATGATCTTGCGCATTACAGCGGCTGAAAGCTCCTGAGGCGGTTGTTCCAACCCTGCCTCCTTAACCGCAGTTTTTAGAAATTCATCGAACTTTATATCTTTATTTTCTTCCATAACTATGTATCGTTTCGGGTGCCAATCGTTCACTTAAAATTTTTGCCAATCTATTTCTTGCACGAAACAAACGTACTTTGATCGTATTGGTACTTTCGTTCATTACCGAAGCAATTTCTGTCAAAGAAAGCTCCTCATAATAATGCAAGGTAATTAAAAACCCATCTTTTTCGGGTAGTTGCAATAGGGCTTGGCCAATTATCACCTTTCTATCTTGCCTTCCCAACCTTTCTGTAATGTCTTCCACGGATCCCATAAATTGTTCGGCATTAACATCCAAGGCATAGGTTTCCAACTTCTTAGAGCGTTTCTTTATATAATCCAAACTCTTATTGTACGTAATTTTATAAACCCACGTAGAGAATTTTGAAGTTCCTTTAAAACCCTTCAGACCTTTATACACCTTTAAAAAAGTATCCTGGGCAATCTCTTCGGCCTCTTCTTTGTTTCTCACTGTCCGTAAAGCCAAGGTATATACCATGTGTTTATACCGATCCATTAGGGTGGCAAAGGCATTGAGGTCACCATTAATGGCTAGATCAATATAGTGTTGGTCTTTATAAAGGCTCATCTGCAGTATAAGACTATTAAAAATGGGTTATGGTTACAGTTTTTATAAAAAAAAGGCGAAAAGATGTAACCAAAACAGAAAATGGATGGTCTTACCCTATGAACACATTCATTAATCATTTAAAAATCAGATATGGTAGGAGCAGTATTTATCAGTTTATTTATAATCATTTTTGGAATATTCTATCTCTTTTTTTCGAGCAGAAACAAAGAACGTTTGGCACTCATTGAAAAAGGTGCAGACGCCAACATTTTTGTGCGTGAAAGGCGTACGAACGCCACACCGGTTTGGAAGATCTTGCTCCTAAATTTAGCCCTTCTGTTGATTGGTATTGGACTGGCAATATTTATGGCTTCCCTAATGGTAAACAACTTTGGACTGTATGAAGAAGTTGCCTATCCTGGAACCATATTCCTTATGGCCGGAATTGGATTGTTGACAGGTTTTACATTAACAAAAAAGTTGGACAAAGAGGCTTAGATCGTTTTCTTTTATAGCAAAAAGGCCAGCGCAGTTGCGGTGGCCTTTTTTGTTGAGAGCTAATATATCCTACAAGGAATTTATAAATTTTACCAATGCGGCCGCAAGTTCCTCGCCTTTTTCTTCTTGGATGAAATGGCCGGCATCTTTAATTATTTGATGGTTTTGTTCTTTAGCGCCCGGTACTACCTTTTGAAAAAATCGTTCTGCACCTTTCATAATAGGGTCCGAGTCACCAAATAAAGTCAAAAATGGTTTGTTGAATGCCTCTAAAACCTTCCAAGCGGCATCGCAGTTTGGGATTTCATTGTAGGGATCCTCTCCATCAAAGGGCACCAATTTAGGAAACACCCTAGCTCCGGCCTTATACGAATCATCCGGAAATGGAGCATCATATGCCGCCATAACCTCATCGGACAAGGTTGAAAACGTACCCAACTGTAAAATACGGCCCGCTGAAAAGTGAGGTGTTTTTTGAGAGAAATCGCGCCACTGTTTAAAGGCTTCGTTTGCATAAATACCTGTTCTTGGCAACATGGTGTTAGAAGCCGTGATACTGGCGAAGAGATGTTGCTGTTCACCAACGATCCTTAGTCCTGTTAACCCGCCCCAATCCTGGCAAAACAAGTGGATATCCGTTAACTGCAGTTTTGAAATCAATGCGGACAACCACTCCAAATGTTTTTTAAAACTATAATCTTCCGGTTGATCGGGTTTATCCGATTTACCAAAACCAATCAGATCCGGAGCTATGGTACGGAATCCGGCTTTGGTCAAAATTGGTATCATTTTTCTATAAAGGTAAGACCAGCTGGGTTCGCCATGCAATAGTAATATCAATGGTCCGGCTCCCTCATCAACATAATGCATTTTTAATTCAGGGGCTACTTCGCAATAGTTTGGTTCAAAAGGATAATCCATTAAACCTTCAAAATTTGAAGGCGGGGTTGTCAGTATATTCATAGTGTTACATTTTATTCTTATTCGAACATTAGGGAAACAAATTCGGCCACACACGCGGGTTTATCAGATCCCTCAACTTGTACAGTGCAATCCCAGGTAATCTTAAGACCGTTATCGCTATAATTCTCCAAAGCGGCTATTCTTCCGGCTAAGCGCAATTTGCTGTTCACCACAACCGGATGTGGAAAACGAACTTTGTTCAATCCATAATTAACACCCATTTGCACACTTTTCACTTCAACAATATCGCCCAACATCTTGGACAGTAGGGACACGGACATAAAACCATGGGCCACGGGAGTCTTAAAGGGAGAAAATTGTTTTGCTTTTTCCACATCCACATGTATCCATTGATAATCCAATGTGGCATCCGCAAATGCATTGATCATCTCCTGTGTAATGCTGATCCATTCACCCTTGGGCAGTGCTTTGCCTTCGTACCTGCGGAATTCGTTTAAATCTTTACAAATCAACTTTTCCATATATTTTTATCTTGAAATTCCGCCATCAATGGTTAAACAAATTCCAGAAACGTATCGAGCCTCATCTGAGGCCAGATATAAATAGCCATAGGCAATGTCTATCGGCTGCGCCGCTGTTTGCAGGGGAATCTGTTTTTTTATGGTCTCCATATGCTCCACAGGTATTTTCTCTACCATCTCTGTCAAGGTAAATCCGGGGGCCAAAGCGTTCGCCGTAATGCCATATTTACCCAATTCCATGGTCCAGGTCTTGGCCATAGCTATGACGCCGGCCTTGGTTGCCGAATAATTGGTCTGACCAAAGTTACCTCGCAATCCCACATTGGAGGCTGCGGAAACAATTCTTCCATAACCGGCCTCTTTCATATAAGGAACCACCGCTTGCGTACACAAGAAAACACCTTTTAAGTTTACATCAATAACCGCATCCCATTCGTCCAAACTCATTTTTTGAAGCGTTTTATCCCTCGTTATTCCAGCATTATTGATCAGGATATCAATTTTTCCGTAGCGGGTATGAATATCCCCTACGGCAGCATGGATAGCCTCCTTATCGGTTACCGATATGGAGTGAAATTCAGCCACACCTCCCTTGGTATTTATGCCGTTGGCCGTAGTAGAGCCCTCTTCGAGAAGGTCCCATATAATAACTACCGCACCTTCCTGGGCAAATAGTTCGGACACCGCCCTTCCTATGCCTCTGGCACCTCCGGTAACAATGGCCACTTTGTCTTTAAGTCTCATTTTATTTTGCTTTAATTCCAATTATTACTTTTCCCATTACCTTGCGTTGCATCATTTCCTCCAAAGCCCTCGGGGCTTCTTTAAGCGGGTAGACACCATAAATATGGGGTTTTAATTTACCTTCTGCATACCACTGCATCAGCTCTTTGGTGTTTTGCATGTTTTCTTTGGGCATTTTCATGGCAAAATTGCCCCAAAAGACCCCAACAATGGCACATCCCTTCAAAAGCGGTAAATTCAATGGAATCTTGGGTATCTCACCCGCGGCAAAACCAACCACCAAATACTTGCCACCCCATGCCATACCACGCAGGGCAGATTCTGTATAATTGCCTCCAACCGGGTCATAGATTACATCAACACCGCATCCGTTGGTAAGTGTTTTTATACGCTCTTTCAGATTTTCGTTTACATAATCGATAACCTCATCGGCTCCATATTGTTCACAAAGTTTTAGTTTTTCCGGTGAAGACGCGGCAGCAATAACTTTGGCACCCATTAATTTTCCCAATTCAACGGCGGCCAGCCCTACGCCTCCAGATGCGCCAAGAACCAATAGGGTTTCTCCCTCTTTAAGGTTTCCACGATCTTTTAGTGCATGGTAAGAGGTACCGTAGGCCATCATAAACGATGCCGCTATGGAAAAGTCCATTTGGTCTGGTTTTGGAAAACAGGCTGTGGCAGGCACTACAACCTCTTCAGCAAATCCGCCATTAAGCACAAAACCAAATACGGCATCTCCAGGACGTACATGAGTTACCCCTGCGCCAACTTCCTTTACAACACCTGCAACATCACTACCGGGTATAAAGGGTAGCTCTGGTTTAAATTGATATAGGCCCTGAATGATCAAAGTATCGGGAAAGTTGACCCCACAGGCTTCAACCGTTACCAAAACTTCATTCTCTTTTGGTTCTAAATTGCCAATCTCCCTGTATTTTAAGTTTGATGGCGGACCAAATTGCTCGCAAACAATTGCTTTCAAAACCTCTTTTTTAAAATTAATCTTCAATAACTTTCAAAACCAATTTTCCCAATTTGGCGCCGGTAAATAAACGTTCAAAAGTCTCAGGAAAATTCTCGATTCCTTCATAGATATCTTCCTTGCTCTTTAACTTTCCCGAAGCGATCCAAGTACCCATTTCCTGGGCAGCTTTGCCATAATCGTTGGCATAGTCAAAAACAATCATCCCTTTCATACTAGCCCTGTTGACGAGTAAGGAAAGGTAATTTTTTGGCCCTTTTACATTCTCCCGGTTGTTATATTGGGAAATGGCGCCACAAATGATCACCCTAGCATTCATTCTAAGCTTTGTTAAAGCAGCATCCAAAATTTCACCACCTACGTTGTCAAAATAGACATCGATTCCTTTTGGGCATTCTCTTTTCAAAGCGGTGGCTATATTTTCCGATTTATAGTCTATAGCTCCATCAAAACCAAGCTCATCAACAATATATTTACATTTATCGGCCCCACCGGCTATGCCTATAACCGTGCAGCCCTTTATTTTAGCTATCTGTCCCACGAGGCTTCCCACGGCTCCTGCCGCTCCTGAAACCAGCACAATATCACCCGCTTTGATCTTACCTTCCTGAAGGATTCCAAAATAGGCTGTCATCCCAGGCATTCCCAATGTTCCTATGTACATGGGCAAGGGTGCAATTCTTTCGTCTACTTTGTACCAATTTTCCCCATCGGTAACGGCATACTGTTGCACACCGCCCCATCCGCTCACAAAATCGCCTTCATTAAATTTAGGATGATTGTTGGTTTTAACTACTTTACCTACCGATCCGGCCCGCATCACTTCCCCAATCTGAATTGGGGGGATATAGGACTTGGCATCGTTCATCCAGCCGCGCATGGCCGGATCTAACGATATATAATGCTGTTGTACCACCACTTCGCCTTCCTTGGGTTCTGGGATAGGGTGTGTCTCTAAAGACCAGGTATCCGATTTTGGCATACCCACGGGTCTTTTTTTGAATATAAGTTGTTTGTTCATATACTTTGCTTTAGTTATTTCTTTTGTAGGTTATCTACAAAAGCCTTCATTTTTGCCCTTATTGGGGGAGACCACCATAATGTTATGGCCTGGCCTAAATCTTTGGCGCCATCTGTTTCTAGGTTGGACAACCAGGTGTTTCGCAACTTTTGTTTGGTGTTTTTAAAAATGGTTTCATCGGCTTGTAAGTAATGTCGCATTTTTTCCTCTGCTCTAACAAGCACCTCTTCCAAAGGAAGTACCGCATCTACCAAGCCGCATGTCAAGGCCTCTTCCACGTGTAGTAACTTACCTTCCAATACATATTTATGCGCAAGCCCGGTCCCGATCCAAAAGGCATATGCATTTACAAGGTTGTTGGATATTTGGATGTTTACCGCAACCTCGTTTAGACCAATGGTATATTTATCCCCAGCGGCCATAATACGGTAATCTGCTGCTACGGCAAGCACACAACCCCCGGCGGGTGCGTACCCCGTTATTGCACATACCAAAGGTTTGGGAAAAGTAGCCAATTGCACATGCAGGGTGCCAAAATCAGCAAAAAAGGCCGCTATTTCCTTTTCGTTATAACCATAGAGTTCGATTACATCCAGACCAGCGGAGAAAAAATGGGGTATCCCGGTAAGGATTACCCCTTTTACCGTGTCATTATGTTGAAGATCATTAAAAGTTGCGGTAAGCTCAGTAACCATTTGATGGTTTATGGCGTTTACCTTACCCCTGTTTAATCTTACAATAGCATAATTTTCTTTTTTTTCTATTTCAATGGTTTCCATAGTCCTATAATGAAGTTCCACCGTCCAAGGTAATTGTTTGGCCAGTAATAAATTTAGTGTTGTCAGATGCCAGCCATACGATGGCTTCAGCTATTTCTTCCACGTTACCATATCGGTTCATGGGTATAACCCGCTTTAACATCTCGTCCATATCCGGTCTTGCGTTCAAGAGTTTGCTCAAAAGATCAGATTCTGTATAGCCCGGACAAACGGCATTTATACGGATATTTTTTGAGGCGTATTCCAACGCCGCCGATTTTGTCATTCCAACCACGGCAAACTTGCTTGCACTGTAAGACAAGTTGTTAAGTGATGCCTTAAGGCCGGCCAGTGAAGCTATATTCACAATATTCCCATTACCCTGTTCCAACATTTGCCGTAGGGCCAATTTCATACAATAAAACACTCCGGTTTGGTTAACCGCAATGACGTTATCCCAATCTGAAAGTGTATGGTCCGCGGTTTTATAAAGGTGTTCGGGCCCTATACCTGCATTGTTTACCATAACATCCAACCGTCCAAATTGGCCTACAGTATCCTTTATCAAGGATTTTACCTCTTTATAATCAGCTACATCCGCAGATATGGCGATAGCCTCCCCACCTGCATTTTTTATCTCTTCGGAAACGGCTTTTGCCTTCTCTTCCTTGATGTCCGAAACCACAACTTTGGCCCCATGCCGTCCAAAATGTTTGGCGGCGGCGGCACCAATGCCCGAACCGCTTCCCGTGACGATAACTATTTTATTTTGTACTTGCATTTTCTTAACTATTTACAATACATTCACTTTCACTTCAATCAATTTTTTGTGTTTGAATCGATTTCCACGCCAAATTACAACAGAGTTCAGAAGCTTTGTTCAAATAAGCAAAACGAGGGTCTTTGGTGAAGCCATGTTTAAACCTATAATAGATCTGCTGGGCAATGACCGCTATTTTAAAGAGCCCGAATGCGTAATAAAAAACAAGATGATCAACCTTGTTATCACTTTTTAAGGTATACTTTTCTACAAGTTCGGTTCTACTGGGGTTACCCTCAAAAATGGTTGGGGACGGAATCCCTTGCTTTACTGCATCCTGATCACCTGTCATGGTCCAATAGGCCAAGGAGGTTCCCAAGTCCATCATAGGGTCTCCCAAAGTGGCCATCTCCCAATCCAGCACGGCTACAATTTCGGTCCATGAATCATCCTTAAAAACCACGTTATCGTATTTATAATCATTGTGTATTAGGCTGTGTTGATATTTTTTAGGTTGATTTTCTTCCATCCACTCCATGACCTTTCCTGCAACGGCTACATCATCGGTGGCTGCTTTGATATATTGCTTGCTCCAGTTGGTAACCTGCCTCGAAACGTAGCCTTCCGGTTTTCCAAGATCGTCTAATCCAATGGCTTTGTAATCTACTTGATGCAGGGCCACAAAAGTATTTAACCATGTATCTGCAATAATGGGGTAATCCGTTTTTGGAATATTACGTCTTTTTGCTTCCCCATAAGTCAGAATAATACCCTTTACCTGTTCCATGAGGTAAAACGAGGAACCTATAATAGATTCATCCGAAGTAAATGCATACATCTTTGGAACTTTGGAAAAACCTGTAGCCAAGGCCTTTTGCACTTTATATTCCCTTCCCATATCGTGTCCACGTTTTATGGCACCAAAGGGAGGGCGTCTTAAAACAAATGACCTGTCCTCTATTTGTAGTAAATAGGTTAGATTGGAATATCCGTGGGTAAACTGGTTTACTATCAATTCCGAACCATCACTTTTAATCAGTTCTTGGTCTAGAAGGAATGCTTTCAGCTTGGAACCATCCAATTCTTCTCCCTTACGCACTGATTTTATTTGCTCGCTAATCATTAACTATTTTTGTGCTTTTACATGTTTGGCAATTACACTTTTTCCAAGCTGATACATATGTACCTCATCGGGGCCATCGGCCAATCGTAACATTCTGGCCGCTACAAAATAATGGGCCAGGGGCGTATCTGGCCCAACACCTTTGCCCCCATGGATCTGGATGGCCCTATCTATTACCTTTAAGGCCATTTTTGGTGCCACGATCTTTATCATCGCTATAAGATCTTTGGCTTCCTTATTCCCCGCCTTATCCATTTTATCCGCAGCAGAAAGTGTAAGTAATCGGGCTTGTTCTATTTCGCATTGCGATTTTGCAATCTCCTGACGGATACTACTGTAATCTTTAAAAGTTTTTCCAAAAGCGATGCGCTCCGAAGCTCTTTGAGACATTAATTCCAGAGCACGCTGCGCCATACCTATCAACCGCATACAATGATGTATCCGTCCAGGACCTAATCTGCCCTGGGCAATTTCAAAACCCCTACCCTCTCCCAAAATCAGGTTCTCCTTGGGTACCCGAACATTATCCAATACAATTTCGGCATGTCCTTCGGGCGAATCATAGTAGCCAAAAACCGATAGCGGCCTTTTAATTTTTAGTCCTTTGGAGTCCATAGGTACCAATACCATGCTCTGTTGCTGATGTCTCTGCGCTTTTGGGTCGGTCTTTCCCATAACAATGGCTATTTTGCAATGTGGGTCCATACCTCCCGATGACCACCACTTTCTTCCATTGATGACATACGCATCGCCTTCTGCAATAATCGATGTTTCTATATTGGTAGCATCGGATGAGGCAACCTGTGGCTCTGTCATTAAAAATGCCGACCTTATCTTACCTTCCATTAAGGGTTTCAACCATGTTTCTTTTTGTGCTTGCGTTCCGTATTTGGCCAAAACTTCCATGTTTCCCGTATCTGGAGCACTGCAGTTGAAGACTTCCGAAGACCAAATAATGCGCCCCATGATTTCTGCAAGTGGGGCATACTCCAAATTGGTGAGTCCTGGACTAAGCGCTCCATAATTCTTTGGCAAGAAGATATTCCACAAACCGGCCTCTTTTGCCTTTTCTTTTAAAGCATCTAACCCAGGCCAGCGTTTCCAATAATTTTTAGGATTTAGATTAAAGGCATAAACTTCGTGTTCTATAGGAAGAATATGTTGTGTTACGAAAGCGTTTAGCTTTTCTTGCAATTCCTTGGATCTGTCCGTGTATTCAAAATTCATAGTTCTTAAACTTTAACCGGCTATCATATACCCGCCATCGGCGGTATACACGCCCCCGGTCATATATGCCCCGGCGTCGGAGGCCAATAAACAGGCTATCCCTACCATTTCTTGGGGCATTCCCATTCTCCCACTTGGTAAGGCCCGTTCTACTTTTTGCAATAGTTGCTCATTTTGCCATAAGGCGGCGCTAAATTTTGTTTTTATAAGTCCCGGGCACAACGCATTGGCCCTAATACCATATTTGCCCCATTCCTTGGCCTGATTTTTCGTAAGCATCAACAGGGCCGCTTTACTGGTACTGTAAAGTCCAAGTCCCATTCCTGGGGTAAGGGCCTCTACTGAGGCTATATTTATAATGCTTCCGCCTTTGCGCTCCTGCATACTGGGCAGAACTAGATTGGAAAGCATCCATGGTGCCTTCACATTTACATCCATAATCTTATCAAAAATACCTTCCTCTGCTTCTTCCAAAGGGCCGAATATGGGGTTTATGGCTGCATTATTTACCAAAACATCAATCCCGCCAAAATCTTTGATGGTTTGTTCTACCAGGGCTTTTCGCTGTTCTTCTTTGCCTATATGACAAGATATGGCCGTGGCACTCAACCCTTCTTCCTTAAATTCTGAAACCACGGATTCGCAAACTTCCTGGTCCCTGCTACTAACTATTACATGGGCGCTGTTTTCTGCTAGCCCCTTTGCTATTGCCTTACCGATTCCTTTACTAGATCCGGTAACGATAACTACCTTGCCCTTAAGGTTAAATTGTTTCTCTACGTTGGTCATACCCATATGGATTTACTCCTTTCCCGGTTAAATGAATACCTCTGTTTCTGTTTTTATTGTCAATGGATCACCATCCATCAAGGTCTCTGCCAAGCCCATTGTCTTAGGTAACTCATACTTAAAATAGAATTTCATGGTATGGATTTTACTTTCGTAAAATTCCTTTGAATAAGAAGTTTCTTTGCCTCCCAAGCGCTCTTTTGCGTTCACAGCGATATCTAACCACAGCCAACTTACCAAGATTATGCTCAAAAATTCCATAAATAAATTGGCATCGGCCAAATACCGTTCATGATCCCCTTTTTTTGCAAAGGGCACTAAATATCCTAATACCTGTTGTGTTAGTTTTAATTTATCACCCAACTTGGAAGCTTGGGAGGCCAATTCTTCGTGTTTAAGAGCAGCCGTGATAGTTTTCATTATCTCCTCGCTCAACAGCGCTAGCGCCTTGCCATTTTCCAAAGGTACTTTTCTTCCCAAAAGATCTTGCGATTGTATCCCCGTTGTACCTTCATAAATGGCCGATATGCGTATATCCCTATAATACTGCTGAAGAATAAAGTCCGAACAATATCCATAGCCTCCCAAGACCTGTAGCCCGTTATTCACTGCCTCTGCCCCTGCTTCTGACGGAAATGTCTTTACAATGGGGATTATCATTTCTAGCAGCAAATCGTATTTTTGTTTTTCTCCCTTGTCCTGGGTAGATTGCTTAATATCATAATATTTCGCTGCCAAAAGTACAAGACTAAGGGAACCCTCTACGATTGATTTTTGCAACAACAACATACGACGCACGTCCGGGTGCTCAATAATCAAACTTTGGTCCTCATCGGGATTCTTTTTACCTGTACTGGTAAGTTTTCTTCCCTGAGGCCTTTCGTTTGCATACTCCAAAGATGCCATATATGCCGCCATGGCAATTGCTGCAGCGCCCCTGCCCACGCCTATCCGTGCTCCATTCATCATTAGGAACATATATTTAAGCCCGGAATGGGGCTCTCCTACAAGCCATCCCCGGCAATTGTCCGTATCTCCAAATCCCAAATGGGTTGTGCAATAACCCCGCTGTCCCATTTTTTGAAAATCGGCCACTGTCATTACATCATTCTTAACCAAAGTGCCGTCTTCGTTTGGTCTATTTTTGGGTACCACAAAAAGGGAAATTCCCTTAGTACCCGAAGGTGCTCCTTCTATACGTGCCAAAACAAGGTGTACAATGTTCTCCGCAAACTGATTGTCGCCTCCGGAAATAAAGATTTTTTGTCCACTTATTTTATAGTATCCGTCTTCTGTGGGTGTTGCCTTTGTTGTAATATCAGATAAAGAACTTCCCGCCTGGGGTTCCGTAAGGCACATGGTACCTCCCCAATCCCCGGAAAGCATTTTGGGAACGTATGCCTTGTTCAACTCTTCGTTTCCGAAATGAACGATCAGCTCTGCCGCGCCGAGCGTTAAGCCAGCATAACCTGGCATATGATTGTTTGCCGCATCTTGGATATAAGTAGATGCAGTTTGTACAATGAGTGGTATCTGCAAACCGCCGACCTCATAATCAAAAGGGGCGGCAATCAAACCCATTTCCCCGCCTTTTTTCATCATCACCTCAACTTGTTTATGCACCATTACGGTGCCGTCTTTGTGGTAGGCCGGGTTTTCGTCCATCTCACGAAAATAAGGGAACAACTCTCTATCCGAAAACTCTTTTACCGAATCCAAGAAAAGGTTTAAAGAAGCGATGTCGTGGTCTTCAAAGCGCTCATAGGACAACAGTCCTTTAAGGTCATGAACATCATAAAGAAGATATTTTAAGGTATCCAGGTCAATATACCGCTGTGCCATAATTGAAGTACATTTTGATTATTAAACAAGTAGCACCCTAAGATAAAGTATAATTCGGCCAATCTTGTTAAACAGGTTTAATAAATAAATTTGATATCAGCTAAAACAATTTGTTGAGTGTGGGCACAGAAAATAGCGCTTTAAGAACTCTTAATTCTTTTTCTGATCTTGGAAAGCCCTACCGGTGTAAGCCCCAAATAAGAAGCTATCAAATACTGAGGCACACGCTGAAAAAGCGAAGGTCTCTTTTCTAAAAGTCGCAAATACCGCTTTTGATTGGATAGGTTTTTGAGCTGATTATTTCTGCGGAACATTTCCACAAAGGACACCTGCATGGAGAGTCTGCCAAAACGTTCCAAATCGTGCGAATGGTCAAAGGATTTTTGCACATCTTCCTTTAAAATTGCATAAACCACACAGTTTTCGGTTGCGCGCAAATAGGTGGTGGCGGGTATCTCCTCGATGTAAGCATACAAATCGGTGAAAAAGTCGTCCTCGGTAAAAAACTCCATTACCTTAATACCGTCATCGTCCTCGGTATAGTAGCTAATGCATCCTTTGTCCAGATAGTAAAACCATTTTACGTACTGCCCCGGACTAATTAAGGCCTCCCCTTTTTTGTAAGTCAATTTTTGGTAGAACTGCAGCGAGTAATTTAAATCGGCGTCCGAAACTTCTGCGTATGACCGTATTTTATGCTTTAGTTTTTCCAAAATACTTTGTTTGACATAAAATCAAAAATAGTTACCTAAATGAAGAATACCAATAATTTTGGCCATATCCCTATCATTATTCGTAAGACATAGCAACTCGTATTACTTAGAACTTAGCGAAAATCAAAACTTTTTATCGTTGTAATAAATAGGATTTATTTAACACTTATAAATCTGATTATCCGATGATTACACACTAATTTTGTAAGCTTTTTTGAAATAAAAAATGATGTATGAAATGTGTTGAATTAAATCCCAAAGGGAATTTTGACCCTTGGGAATCTTCCAAGGTACAAGAATTAAAGGAACAACAGGTGAGTAAATCCCTTGGACAAAAATTACTTTTTGAGAATGAAAATATGCTGGTTTGGGAAGTAGTGCTCTTTCCGCAAGAACGTCTCCCTTTTAGAAAACAGAGCACAAACTATTGTTGGGTATCGCATACCAACGGATTGGTAATATCCAGAAGAGGGGATGGTAAAATTAATATGATCCATCTCAAAAAAGGGGATTCACAATTTTTTAAGGCCGAGGATACAAATTATATAAGCGACCTAGAAAATATTGGGGAAAACTTAATCTTTATAAATATTATGGAGTTTAAGCCATTGATCAAAAAAACGGAAACAATCTCCAAAGCAAGATAGTAGTTTTCTAATTCTATTATTTGCCATAGTCTCCTTAATTTCCAATAAATATTTTTAACTATATGCGTGGCAACCTATAGGAGGGTTCTTTATCTTTATACCATGAAGGTAATTGCTACAAATATTGGAAAAGCTACCACCGTTGTTTGGAACGGTGAAACGTTACAAACAGGGATTTTTAAGTATCCCACAAAAAAGGGGATTACGCTTAATTTGGAAACAGTAATGGACGATACCATTGCAAACCGCAAGGTGCACGGTGGTGTCCATAAGGCATGTTATTTGTTTTCCAAGGACCAGTACCCTTACTGGCAGTCCAAGTACCCAAATTTGAAATGGGATTGGGGCATGTTCGGAGAAAATTTAACGGTTGAAGGCTTGGACGAATCTGAGCTTCGAATAGGCAATATATACAGAATAGGTTCTGCCCTGGTGCAAATTTCGCAACCTAGAGAGCCCTGCTTTAAACTAGGGATACGTTTTGGTGATCAGCGAGTTTTAAAGCAATTTATAGACCATGGATGTCCTGGAAGCTACGTGCGCATATTGGAGCAGGGGACGGTGAACGCTGGTGATGAACTGGTATTGGAAACGGAATCTGAGAATACACTTTCCATAGCGCAATTTTATAAATTGCTTTATGATAGAAAAAAGGATGCAGATTTGGTACAATTGGCGGTTGACAATAGCGCCTTGCCCCAGTATAAGAGGGATCGTTTTGCAAAATTCTTGCTTAAATAGCAATATTTGAAGTACGAAAGTTTCTATATCAGAAAAAACAGTATTCGGCTTCGATAAATTATTCCAAAATAAAAAGGGGCCTTGTCAGGCCCCTTTTTGCATGAATTAATAATTAACTAAACATAAAATAACCAACTATTCTATTGATACTTGTTCGTAATACGTATTCTTGCCGTCCTTAACAACTACGGTATAGCTGTCTTCAAAAGCTTTTTGAAAATTAAAGGCCTTTCCCACTACTAAATCACCTTCCATAACTTCCTTATAAATTAAGCGATCTTCACTATCGTATACCTTAAGTACCACTGCTTTAAGATCTCGGTTTAGGAAATTAACATAAACCATATTTCCTTTTCTCCGAAAGGTGGGTTTTACATTCTCCTTTTTATCCACTATTTCCATAGATGTCTTGTCTATAGCGATAGTATAGGTAAGAACCTTATGAAGATCCTCTGTCTCCAGATAATATACACCGTCCTTAAGGTTGCTTAGATCAAATTTTTTGGAATAAACCGATTCATCTGAAATTTTCTCTGAATAAATAAGATGATCATCCATATCCATAAACTTGAGCAAAGTTTCTTTGGATTGATTGTCCAATTTAAAAACCAAACTTTTGGCATCTTCGTTAGCTACTAAATAAAGTTTAGGTTCATTTGCCATACCTGTTACCGTAACAAATAATAAGGCAATCACTACTGTAAATTTTAGAACTGTTTTCATAACATTTTAGGTTTTAGATTACTAAATAATTTACACTACAAACTTAGACAAGTAATTACGTGTTCACTACAGCACCTTTTTCCAATTTATATGCTATTTTAACTGTAAACAAAACGTTAAATTTTATATAGGTTAATATACCATATATTTTAGTTAATTTTGTGGAGATATATAGATGTTTGGTTGTCTAATTTTATACTATAGATTAGAAAAAAATGCTAAAACAAAAACCGGCTTTTGAAGCTATTGCGCCAGATTTTGGACACTCTTTTACCTACCAGAGGTTTAAGGACTACAAAGACTACAAATACAACGCTTGGCACTATCATCCGGAGATAGAACTTGTTTTTGTAAATGGCGGCACCGGTAAACGTCAAATAGGGAGTCATGTATCCTATTATACAGATGGGGATCTTATACTTATTGGGTCCAATTTGCCCCACTGCGGTTTTACGGATAAATTAACGGGCAATAAAAGTGAAACCGTTGTGCATATGAAGCAGGATTTTTTGGGGAACGACTTTTTCGATATTCCGGAAATGAAAAAAATCCAATCGCTCTTTGAAACAGCCAAAGGCGGTATTGCTTTTCATGGAAACACCAAAAGAAAAATTGGGGATAGTATAGAAACTATGGAACATCAGACAGATTTTCAGCAGTTATTGTCCATTCTCAGTATCCTCAACGAATTAGGAAACTCCTTAGAATTTAAATTATTGAATGCCGAGGGATTTTCTATGGAGGCAGAGGTGAAGGACAATGATCGCATAAATGTTGTGTTCAATTATGTGAAAAGCAATTTTACCGAAGAGATAAGCCTAGAGAAAATGGCAGATATGGTAAGTATGACCGTACCCTCTTTCTGTCGCTACTTTAAAAAGATTACTAATAAAACGTTTACAAAATTTGTGAATGAGTATCGCCTTGTGCACGCATCCAAGTTATTGGCGGAGAAACCCATGAGCATCACCGAGGTCTGTTTTGAGAGCGGATTTAATAACTTTTCCCATTTCAACAAATCGTTTAAGTCCTTTACAGGGCAAAATCCATCAGAGTACAGAAAACAGCTGAAAATTGTATTGAAGTAATTTGTTGTGTTAGAAGGCACTGATTGTTACTGTCTTATCTAAACAGGTCGTTCAGTACTTTCGCCAAACGTAATCCTCCTTTTTGCAGTTGCCGATGTACGGTTTCGGTATACTTGTAACTGTATTTGTAGGCGACTTTCTCTCCTACTTCCACAGAATCATAGACTTCATTTGCCAATTCTTGAGATTCTTCTACCCAGCTGTATACATCGCCTTCTTGTATCGCCTTTTTTTGTTTTTTGGTAAGCTCGGGTAAATTGGCGGCAAGCTCGGAATAGCTCATTCCATATGCTACTATCAGATCCCGATCCCAAAGCCTATGAAGATTGGTTCCTTCTCCAAACCATTGAATTTGGATATCATTGCCTCCCTTGTCCTCCAAGCGTCCCACATGCATGGGTTGATGCAAATCACCTACCAAATGTACCAGCATCTTTAAGTAAAACACCTTGTCCGCTTCCGAACTCTTTTCATCCTTTATTATAGCAATGCATTTCTGAATACCCATAACAACATCGCCATATTGACTGGGCTCCTGATCTGTATACTTCTTATCTGCCGGAAAGTTTACATAATGCCAAGCGCTAAATTTAGAAAAGCTTCTATCGGCCTTAATTTCATCCGCATAATTGGATACCATAGCCAAACCCTGTCCTTTCAGCAATTTGTCAATGGCCCGTTTGGCCTTACCGCTAAGGTGCTGCTGGGCCACTTCCCCAATTACCCTATGTCCCGTCTTGGACCAAAACATATCATTTCCAAAAGCTATTTGGGTAGCAAACATGATAAGGATGAAAAGTCTGTTCATTTTATAAGATTTGTCCAAAATTAGAAAAATGAAGTTTAATCTATTGTTAAGACTTGTCCTATTTTAGATATTTAAACGCATATTGCACTTTTAAAACATCGTATTGCTACTTAAACGTATAAAATCCCCGATACTTAGATATCTGGTCATAGGGTTGATGACCGGTGTGGCCTGTTTGTTCGTTTTTATCGCTAGTGTCTATTTAGGCGCTTGGGGCAAACTTCCCAATAAAACCGAACTTTCAAATTTTGAATATCAAAGAGCTTCGGAGGTATTTACTGCAGATAGTGTACTTATTGGCAAGTATTATTTGTACGACAGACAGCCTATTGCTTATAACGATCTACCAAAAACCCTGTTAGAAGGCCTTATAGCCATTGAGGACGAACGTTTTTACGAACATTCTGGGGTAGACTATAAAAGCTTGCTACGGGTAGCTTTTAAAACAATTTTGCTTCAAGACAAGTCTGCGGGAGGCGGAAGTACATTGACCCAACAGTTGGCTAAAAACCTGTATCCCAGGGAAAATAGAATTAAGGCCACCTTATCCGTAAACAAAATAAAAGAAATTATCATTGCATCTCGATTGGAAAAGATTTATTCCAAAGAAGAATTGCTTACCCTATATATAAACACGGTTTCGTTTGGGGGCAACACTTTTGGTATAGAGAGTGCGGCCTTAAAATTCTTCAACAAACGCGCCAAACACCTTAACACCCAGGAGGCGGCAACGCTAGTAGGTATGCTTAAAGCCACCTATGGCTATAATCCCAGAATATTTCCCGAACAAAGCCTTAAACGACGTAATCTGGTACTGCAGTCCATGTACAATAACGAATATCTTTCCAAAACTCAAAAAGATAGTATTGTTAAACTACCACTGGAATTGAACTATAAGGAATTTGATCATAATACCGGATTGGCACCTTATTTTAGGGAAGAAGTACGAAAACAAATTCAGCACTGGATTAAAGTACAGAACAAAGCGGGCAAATCCTATAACATTTATACTTCTGGTTTAAAAATTTACACCACCTTGGACTATAAGATGCAACTGTTAGCCGAAAAAGCAATGGCAAAACATATGGCTTCCCTGCAAAAAAGCTTTGAAAAAAGTTACGGTAAAAGCGCGCCATGGATTTCAAATAAGCGATTTATTAAAAAATTGACAAAGGCATCTGCCCCCTACAAACAGCTAATAAGGCTTGGGGTAAATGAAGACGCCGCTTGGGACTCTTTGCAGCAGAAAAAACTTATGGTACTTACCGATTGGAATGGAGATAAAAATGTAACGGCAAGCACTATAGATAGTCTGCAACACTATATTAAATTCCTCAATACGGGTTCTTTGGCAATGGTGCCCAGGACTGGGGCAGTAAAGACATGGATCGGAGGTATCAATTATAAATATTTTAAATACGATCATATATCCCAAGCTAAAAGACAGGTTGGATCTACCTTTAAACCTATTGTTTATACAGCGGCCATTGAAAAAGGCATTGATCCGTGTACCTACTTTTCAGCGCAAGAGGTAGAATATAAAAATATGGAGGGATGGAGTCCAAGCAATGCCGGCGATAAGGACGAGACCTACTTAAACTATTCTATGGAGCAAGCCTTAAGCAATTCCGTAAATACCGTAGCGGTTAAGGTTCTTGAAAAAACAGGTATACCCGTGGTGATCGATCAGGCAAAAAAAATGGGTATCTCGGCAACATTACCAAATAAGCCTTCGCTAGCCCTGGGCACCGGTGAAATAACAATCGAAGAACTTGCCGGGGCCTATGCCAGCTATCTCAATAAAGGAAGGCCTGTTAAACCGTTTTTAATAACTGGGATAACCGATAGTAAAAATGCTACACTGGCCTCTTTTGAGCCAACCTTATCGAACGAACCTGCATTTTCAGAAGAAACTGGCCTACTAATGCTCGAAATGCTAAAGGAAACAGTAGATACTGGCACAGCATCAAGAATACGATCAAAATATGGCCTAGGTAACGATATTGCCGGTAAAACAGGAACTACCCAGAACAATAAAGATGCTTGGTTTGTTGGCATCACTCCAAACCTTATCCATGTAACTTGGGTTGGACTCAACAATTATGAAATTGGTTTTAAAAGTACAAGTCTAGGACAAGGTGCCAGTGCGGCCTTACCCATCTTCGCCTTATGGTACCAGCAACTAAACCAGGATAGGTCTTTCAATTATCTGACTAAAGCAAAGTTTCAAGAACCAAACACCTCCCTAACTGCAAAATTAGATTGTAGACCAATAAAAAAAGATGGGTTTTTTAAGCGTTTATTCAAAAATCCAAAAAAGAAGAAAACGAAAAAATTCAAAAACTCGCGTTAACAAAACTTGAAGTTTATTTGGCTAAACTTTGGGATTTTTTTAACTATTTAAACGTTTAAATTTGATGGCCAGCTAATTCTTAATTAATGACGCGATTTTTTTGCTCTCTTGCATTTCTTCTTCCGTTAGTACTTCTTCATAGTCAAAACAACAAACAATTTACAGTAAAATATATCACCGAAACCATCAGTTTGGACGGAGTTTTGGATGAATCCGTATGGGAAACGGCAGAAAGTGCCAACGATTTTCAACAGTATTTTCCTTCGGATTCCGTATTGGCCTCCCAACCTTCTATCGTTAAAATGGTATACGATGCCACTACCCTATATATTGGGGCTACGATCCGTACTGATGGCAATGATTATGTAATCTCTTCATTGGAAAGAGATTATAGAGCTGGCGGTATAGATAATATTAGTTTCCTCTTCGATACTTTCAATGACGGAACCAATGCTTTCCTTTTTGGAATGAACCCTTATGGCGTGCGCAGAGAAGCCTTAATTTTTAACGGAGGGTCAGATTTTGAAGGGTTTACAACTTCTTGGGACGTTAAATGGAAAGGGGAATCAAAAATATATGACAACCATTATATCGTTGAAATGGCCATACCTTTAACCTCTTTTAAATTTAAGGAAGGTGAGACCAAATGGCGGTTTAATAGTTACCGTTTTGATACAAAGACCAACGAATGGAGTACTTGGGCCAAAATTCCTCAAAATCAACTTATTTTTAATCTCGCCTTCATGGGAGATATGGTTTTTGAAAAACCCCTGGGTAAATCCAGGACACCTTTGGCCCTTATCCCCTATATGAATACCAGTGTCCAAAAGGATTTTGAAACCGACGAGAGCCCCAACAAATTTAGTGTGGGGGGAGACGTAAAAGTAGCCATTGGCAATGGTATGAACCTTGATATAACGGTAAACCCCGATTTTTCTAATGTGGAGGTAGATAATATCATTACCAATCTTACTCGCTTTGAAATTTCCCTACCAGAAAGAAGACAATTTTTTATTGATAATAATGATCTCTTTGGCACCTTTGGAAATAGCCGGGACTCCAACCCTTTTTTTTCCAGAAGGATAGGTATAGCGGAAAATTTGGAAGATGAGACCATAGAAAATGGCATCATTGGTGGTGTTAGGTTAAGTGGAAAGTTGAATGAGGACTGGCGTCTAGGATTTTTAAACATTCAGACCGAAGAAGATCTCGGTAATGAAATTCCCAGTAATAACAATACTGTTTTTGCGCTGCAGAAGAAAATGTTTGCAAGATCTAACCTCAGCTTTATTTTGGTAAACAGGGAAACTTTTAAAGACTATGACTTCTTGGCCGATGAAGACCGGTACAACAGAGTACTAGGACTCGATTATAACTTGGCATCAAAGGATAATACCTGGGTGGGCAAATTTTTTGGCCATAAGTCGTTCGCACATGATATTGGCAATGATGATAGCGCTGCGGGCTTAGAACTGTTTTACAACTCTAGAAGACTAAATTGGGGACTACGTGGAAATTATGTGGGGAACGACTTTAGGTCCGATCTAGGTTTTATTAGAAGAAACGACATTATTGCGGCCAGACCCTTCATAGAATATACTTTTTGGCCAAAAAAAGGAAAAATAAACAGTCATGGTTTCAACTTTAATCCAAATGCGATTTGGAGGCCAACGCTGGACTATAAGAATACCGATTATCTACTTTTTTCCTCATGGAGCGCCCAATTTAGGAACCAAACCGAAATTGAGGTTAAAATGTTTAACAGATTTACGTATTTAACCGAAGAATTTGATCCTACCGATACGGACGGGGCCATTGCATTACCGGCCAATGAAGGGTTTTACTATACCAGCTTTGAAGTGGAATACCAATCGGACAGTAGAAAAGTGTTTTCATATTCCCTAGAACCAAATATTGGAAGGTTTTACAATGGGGAAAGATTCTCCATGGAAGCCGAAATGCGCCTTAGGCTACAACCAAAAGTTTTTCTCTCCCTGGCACTTAATTACGATAGCATTAATTTGCCTAATCCCTTCCCCAGCGCAGATCTATGGCTAATAAGTCCAAGAATCAATCTTACATTTAGTAAGTCTGTTTTTTGGTCAACCCTGGTTCAATATAGTAACCAGCAAGATAACCTGGGTTTTAATTCCCGTCTACAGTGGCGTTTTGCCCCACTATCGGATCTTTTCATTGTTTACAACGATAATTATTTTGTAAACAGTTTTCAGCCCAGAAATAGATCTATAAACCTTAAATTTACCTACTGGCTAAACATATAAGATGAAATATTCGGTATTGTGTTCCGATTTGGACGGGACTTTATTGTCATCCAAGGATGATGTTTCGGATTTTACCATTTCGGAAATCTCCAAAATAAAAGACAAAATAGATATTGTTTTGGTCTCCGCCAGAATGCCCAAGTCCATAACCTATCTTCAGAAGAGGTTGCAGATAGAAGATCAACCCATAATCTGTTACAATGGTGCACTAATTTTAAATGGTTCCCAAGAAATTTCCTCTACAACCATTGCAGTAAACCATCTGGCCAATATACATCGGATGTGCGATGAACTTGGTATAAAACTTGGATTGTACCATAAGGATGATTGGTATGTGGAAGAGATTTCCGAACGGGTAGGGAAAGAAATTAAATATACCCACGCCATGCCCGTATTTGAAAATACTTCGGAAACACTTAAGAGATGGGAGGACAGTGGTATTGGTGCCCACAAAATAATGCTAATGGCAACAAAATCTTCCGCTGACAGCATTATGCCAAGGCTCTTAGAAAAGTTTAATGCTTACTTACATCTCTATCGTTCTAACAACACTTTAATAGAAATTACCCCCAAACCGGTTTCTAAACTTTCTGCAATACAGACACTGCTTAAAAATAAGTCTTTGGCAGATGTTGTTGCCTTTGGGGATAACTATAATGATATAGATATGTTGCAATATGCGGGTTGCGGCGTAGCGGTGGGTAATGCCCGAGATGAAGTTAAGGCCATTGCAGACCATACAACCCTAAAAAATACGCAAGACGGAGTTGCTTACTTTATCCAACAGCATATCCTAATTTGATTATATTTGGCAAGAGCTTAATCTTGCTTCTATGAATCAACCTGTTTTTACCGACGATACTGTGGTTTTTGGGCTACTTGCCTTATGCCTCGGTTTCATTTTCTACACTTCTTCCATAAAAAGTGGTTTCTGGAAAAAGTTTTATTCCATTGTGCCAGCGGTACTTATGTGTTATCTGTTACCCGCTATTTTAGCCAGTGTGGGATTAATTTCCGATGAAACCAGTAATGTGTACTTCGTTGCCAGTAGGTATTTATTACCCGCCGCCTTGGTATTGATGACATTAAGTATTGATTTAAAGGCCATAGCCAACTTGGGGTCCAAGGCTCTGATTATGTTTCTAACAGGTAGTGTGGGCATAATTATAGGAGGCCCACTGGCCATTTTAATTGTATCGATATTTTCTCCGGAAACCGTTGGCGGAAATGATTTTGATGCCATTTGGCGGGGGTTGTCCACAATTGCCGGAAGTTGGATAGGCGGTGGGGCAAACCAAGCGGCCATGCTCGAAATATTTAAATACAATCCCGAAAAATATGGAGGTATGGTTCTCATAGACATTGTAGTCGCTAATATATGGATGGCCATTATTCTTTTGGGAGTTGGGAAAACCAAACGTATAGACCGTTGGCTAAAGTCCGATACAACGGCCATTGAAACCTTAAAAATAAAAGTAACGGAGTTTTCAGAAAGAATCACAAGAGTGCCAACACTGAACGACTATATGATGATGCTCTTTTTTGCCTTTGCGGCTGTTGGCATATCCCATTTGTTTGGAGGTCATATCAGTAGCTTTTTAACCGATAATTTCGAAGCTGTACAGGACAAAAAAAGCTTCCTTTCATTTCTTGGTTCTGGCTTTTTTTGGATGGTAGTTATAGCCACCCTAATAGGTATTCTCTTATCGTTTACGAGGGCCAAGAATTATGAGGGCGCCGGTGCCAGTAAAATAGGCGGCATGTTCATTTACATTCTGGTTGCCACCATTGGTATGAAAATGGATTTGGGCAAAGTATTGGAAAATCCGGGGTTAATCGCCATAGGCCTTATTTGGATTACAATACATGCCGGTCTCCTTATCATCGTAGCAAAATTGATTAAAGCCCCCTATTTTTTCCTAGCGGTTGGTAGTCAGGCCAATGTGGGAGGGGCGGCTTCAGCGCCCGTGGTTGCGGCAGAATTCCACCCATCCTTAACCTCGGTGGGCGTGCTTTTGGCAGTTTTTGGTTATGTAGTAGGTACCGGTGGCGCTTTGTTATGCGCCTACTTAATGGAAATTGCCTCAAAAGTTTAGTTTTCTTCCCAAGTTTGATGATATTTGTGCCGATAAATTTCTAGAATGAAAAAAATTATACTGCTTCTTGTTCTTAGTATTGCAATAATTTCTTGTGGAGGTGATACGGAAAATACCATGACTGTAACGGGCACGGTAAAAGGATTAAAAAAAGGAGCGCTCTACCTTCAGAAAATTGAAGACTCTACGTTGACCATTATAGACTCTCTGGAAATTGAAGGTGATGGAAAATTTTTGTTTAAAACAGAACTAGAAAGCCCAGAAATTTTTTATTTATACCTTAAAAAAGAGGATAACAACGATCTTAACGATCGTATTACCTTTTTTGGGGAACCTGGAATTATTTCCATTAACACGGCGTGGAATACCTTTGATGTCAATGCGGAAATAGAAGGATCCGAGAGCCATAAAAAATTAGAGGAATATCAGCAGGTGATGTCCAAATTCAATACGAAGAACCTCGAAATTGTACAAACAGCGTTTGATCCAGAAGTGCAAAAAGATTCCTTGGCCATGGATTCCATCCAGCAACTTAGTGATAAAAATGTACTACGTGGTTACCTCTATGCCCTAAACTTTGCACTAAACAACAAGGATTCCTATATAGCTCCGTATATAGCACTGACCGAAGTTGCAGATGCCAATCCAAAATACTTGGATTCCATTAGTAATTCATTACCGGAAAATGTTGCAAATTCTAAGTACGGTAAAGCCTTGAGAACTTATCTTGATGAGCTAAAATCCGCGAAATAAAAAAAGCATCCACTTTGTGGATGCTCTCAATATTATCTAGGCAATATGTTATCCCAGCTTATTTAGTTTTTCAACTAAGGCAGTAGCTTCTTTTTCCAAGTTTGCCCTTACGCCTGCCAAATGCTTTTTTCTGTTTTCAACATCCTTCTTGTTCACTTGTGCAATTAAGCTATCAAAAGTAGCGATAGCACCATCTATTATAGCACTTCCTTCCTTCGAATTTTGCTTATCCGTAGTAGCCTCCGCAAGGTATACAGCTTCTATGATATCTCCTAAAACGTAATTAATGTCTTTTTTTAAATCCCTAATACTTGCCATTGTAATTATTTTTTTGCAAAAATACGCTTTTTCAAATAGTAACCTCTAAAAGTTTGGCATTATCGGTATGTATATTAATGGTATTGCTGCTGGCAGGTACCAGTGCCGTTTCTCCTTTTTTTATCACCACACTTCCATTATCATTTTCAATTGTTGCGGCACCGGCGGTACACATGTAAATGGTAAAAGAATCCCTTTTGGTAACATCTTGTTTTAAATCAGCAGATAGGTTAAGGAAATTGGTTTTAAAATAAGGGCAATCTACCATATTGTTCACTTTATCCATCTCTTGCGAATAATGAACCTTAAAATCATCTTTCTTAGAATAATCTATGGCATCCAGGGCCAAATCGGTATGCAATTCCCTTAGATTGCCATTTTTATCCTTTCTATTAAAATCGAATACACGATAGGTAATATCCGATGTTTGTTGTATCTCGGCAAGCAATACCCCAGCTCCAATCGCATGTATCTTGCCCGTATTTATAAAAAAAGTGTCACCCTCTTTTACAGCTTCATAATTCAATAAATCTAGTAATGTATCGTCCTCAAGGCTTCGGGCGTACTCTTCCTGTGTTACTTCTTTGTTAAACCCTACAATAAGGTTTGCTTGCTCATCCGCGTCCATTACATACCACATTTCGGTCTTGCCAAAAGAATTGTGCCGTTCTTTGGCCAAGGCATCGTTTGGATGCAGTTGTATAGATAAATCTTGTTTGGCATCTATAAACTTGATCAATATGGGGAATTCCCTACCAAAACGCTGAGCAACGCTTTTTCCCAATAGATCCGAACCGTATTTGTCTATTAATTCTTGGAGCGAAGCACCTGCAATTTGTCCGTTGGCTACTACAGACACATCTCCTTCTACCGCAGACAATTCCCAACTCTCCCCGGTAATATCGTTGGTAATTGGTTTTCCTAGTACATCTCCAAGTTTTGTCCCTCCCCAAAGGCGTTCCTTTAATATCGGTTGGAACTTAAACGGATATAAATGCATAAATATTTGTTTTGTTTATTATTTACAGATTATTGCTTTTACTTTCCAGTGTAGCTGACAAAATTTCTAGGAGTCTCATATAGTACTACCTCCAGATCCTTTTTCTTGTCTATGTACGGTCTTAGTTTATCCCATATTACTACAGCTATGTTTTCCGCCGTGGGATTCAACGTTTTAAATTCCGCAACTTCAACATTTAAATTTTTATGATCCAAAAGGTCCTCTATTTTTTCTTTGATTAAATCTTTTAAGACTTTCATATCCATCACAAAGCCCGTCTCTTTATCGATCTCACCGGTGACACTTACAATCAGCTCATAATTATGTCCATGGAAATTGGGATTGCTACATTTACCAAAAGTAGCCTCGTTCTTTTCAGCATTCCAGTCTTTTCTATACAGTCGATGCGCAGCATTAAAATGTGCTCTTCTGCTAACTTTTACCTTCATGTTATTGATTTTTTTTGTTCAAAATGATCGTAAAACTTATCAAAAATAATTTTAAACCAAGCTGTATATCTATCAGGGTTTTTTGTGATATCCCGTTTAATGTCCATGGGTTTCATCCACTTCCAGTCCATTACCTCTTCCCTATTTATAGTTGGTTCCTGATTATAGTACCCAAGCATCACGTGATCCAATTCGTGTTCGGTAAGACCGTTATCAAAGGGCGCTTTATAAATAAAAGAAAAGAGTTCTTTAAGTTCCGTTTCAAAACCCATTTCCTCCTTCAACCTTCTTTTTCCGGCCGTAATATTGGTTTCTCCCACTCTTTGGTGACTACAGCAGGTGTTTGTCCATAACAAAGGTGAATGGTACTTATGGGCCGCACGTTGTTGTAACATTGTTTCGCCTTTCTCATTCATAATAAACACTGAAAAGGCCCTGTGGAGTACCGCTTTTTCATGTGCTTCCATTTTTGGCATAGTACCAATTTGTTCATCAAACTGATTTACCAATATTACATTCTCTTCTTGCATATTGCAAAAATAAGACCTTTAACCCTATATTTTGGTTTAAGCCAGATATAAAATGAAACCGAAAAGAAAACTTGGAAGATGTGCTAAAAGAAGCGAGGCGATTTTACATTACCCTTGGTCTTCATAAAATCATACCTAAGAATCACCTCAAAAGAACCATCGTTAAAAACTGCCCTACCAAGGTCCGTAGTCTCGCGGTCATAGGCAATTCCTATTAAAAACTCGTTCGAAATTTGAAAACCAGCCATGGCACTTACGGCTGCATCCCATCTATAGGCCGCTCCTAGGATAAACTTATCGTTAAGCATAAAATTTGCCGACGCATCAACCTGTAAAGGAGCTCCTTGTACCAATTTGGTAAGAACGGTAGGCTTAAATTTTAGAAACGGATTTACTTCAAATACATACCCGGTGATAAAATAAAAATTCATTTGTTCCGCCGCTGTCGATAAAGAAGATTCCTCAAAATGCGTAGTCTCCAAAAATCTGGGTACGGATAGGCCAATGTAAAATTTATCTGTATGATAGTAAACCCCTGCCCCAATATTGGGTGAAAATTTATTATCTACATCTTGTTGCAAAGTAGGGTCCGGACCTCCTGGGTTGGTAATATCTTGATTCAATTCTGAAAAACGGATATCCAATAAGTGTCCACTCGCTTTTAACCCAAAACTCAATCTAGCGTTAAGTGAAGTCTGTATGGTATAGGAAATATCCACATCCAAATACGTCTCGGAAGTGGGTCCTATTTGATCGTTCACAATAGATATTCCGCCACCAGCACCCCTATATCCAATAGGTGAATGTACGTTTAGGGTTTGCGTTTTTGGTGCCCCATCCAAGCCTACCCATTGCGACCTGTGAAGCGCGGCTACGCTAAGATGGCCTCTAGATCCGGCATATCCGGGATTAACGCTTACCGTATTATACATATACTGTGTATACTGGGCATCTTGTTGGCCATGGATTAGGTTCGTGACCAACATGGACATAAGACATGCGAAAAAAGCAAGTGTTTTAAATTGGTCTATATGGGGTTTTCGATTTAACATCTATTCTTTTATCTATTTATATATATGTATCCGGAAAGTGATTTCATTTCACCTACTTCATTCTCATAATCCAAAATGTAGAAATAGGTACCTACCGGCAATTTGTTATCTTGATCTACAGTAATACGCCCTTCTGAAGTACCGTCGAATACATTACCCTCGGTGTTGTATGCTTTGGTTATGTAAACTTGTACACCCCATCGGTTGTAAATCTTTATGGTATTGTTAGGGAAATTCTCTAGTCCTCTAATAGTAAGCACATCGTGAATTCCATCTCCATTGGGGGTAACCACATTGAAAACTTCAACCTCTTCTTCGTTTACAATTAGATCTGAATCAAGATAGTTTGGAATGCCATTGCCATCAACGTCATCATTTGCGTAATCGCCATCACCATTGGTATCTTCATCAATAGTTTCAATACCATCATCATCATCATCCGTGTCTCGATAGTCCGATTCATCATCGTTATCTGTATTTGGCAGATCATTCAATGGATCATTAATTTCATCATTAATATCGATATCGATTGCCGTATTGCCTTCGTATCCATCATCTAAACCATCGTTGTCCTTGTCCGAACCTATCAGGACTACGTCTGGTAAACCATCGGTATCATAATCATTACCCTCAATATTATCCGGTACATTATCATTATCGCTATCGTTATCCAGATAATCTGGGAGACTATCGCCATCTGTATCTATTGGGAACAGACCCAAGGCTCCGCCACTTTCATAGACGTCATCCAAACCGTTTCCATTGGTATCGTTATTACTTGTTGGAATATAGTCCAAAGTAGTCTGTGCCTCAACATTATCTGGAATACCATCATTGTCACTATCAATATCTAGGTAATCTGGGAAGGTATCTCCGTCTGAATCCGTAGGATTGGTCGAAGGATCTGCATCCAAATCCAAATCTAGATCTTCAAAACTGTCAATTATACCATCATCGTCCGCATCTATGTCCACAATTGGTCCATCGTTGTCCAATATTGTACCAATGGCAGTATCTGTTATATTTCCTGCAGTCCCCGAATCCACTGAGCTTATACTTATGGTGAAATCTTCGGTCAGTTCTGGTATCATATCGTTCGTTGTAGGCACTGCTACTGTAGCGGTGCTACTACCTGCTGGTATTGTTATTTGTACATCCGTTGTTGTGTAATCCGTATTATCCGCTGTTCCATTTGTTAATGCCAAGGTGAGGGTTAAATCTTCGTTGCATTTGGCCCTACTGAGCGTTATTGGGAAATTAATATCTGTTCCTTCAATGGCCGATGCATCACCAATGGTAATATCGGGATTCACACCCTGAACCGTTATGGCCTGGGTAACGGTGATGCTGTTGCCCGCCTCGTCCGTTACGCTATAGGTACGTGTAATGGTCCCCGGGTT